>NZ_JCAJXE010000001.1:2062500-2627500 GCF_059489915.1 Niveispirillum sp. CC-CTL257 | reverse complement strand
GCTGGATTCCAGGGCGATGTAATGGTCGAGGTTGCCCATGGCCTCGGCAATGGCCTGCCGGATCTGGATGATCTGACCATATTCGTCGGGCGTGGCCTTGGACAGACCCTTCTCCCAGTCGGCCAGGATTACCGGTGGCAGCAGCGGTGCCGTTGCGATGGCCAGTGCCGGGATCAGTCCATGGCTGTCGCGGGTCAGGGCCTCGTCCAGCAGGCCTGGCAGACTGGCGCGGTCAGGGCCTGCCATCTGCTCCACAATGCGCGGCAGGATTTCACCGCCCCGCCAATAGACGGCCTGGATACGCCCGGAACTATCATCAATCCGATTGAACAGGGAACCGTGGCCGCTGATGAAACGGATCAGGCGTTGCGCCGCCATCAGGGGTGACAAGGGGGCAAGCTCGCGTTCGATACTGTCGACCAAGGCATCCAGATCGGCGGCCAGCGCGCGTTCCTTCTCCCACGGCACCATGGCCTTGGCGCGATCCAGGGCGGAAAGCCGCCGGTCGATGAGCTTGGCAACGGCGGTTGGTCCTTGGCCACCGGCCAACGCTGCCTTGACGCGCCGCGCGAAGGCGGGACTTTCCGCAGCCTCGTCCATAATCAGTTGCGCCAGCTTGTCCGCGCCCAGGGCTGCCAGCCCGGCCAGGGTCAAGGGGGAACGCGGCGCCATCATCATTCTCCGGCTGGATGTTCCTCCCCATATGGCAGAAACCATCTATGGAGCGCCAGCTTTCTGCTACCGCCGATCCCGCCGCCATTGCGATGGTGTTGTCCCTGTGGCCTTGTGGAAGTTGTTGGTGAAATGGCTGGGCGTGGCAAAGCCGAGCGCCATGGCGATATCCGTGATGGACAGGCCGGGATCAAGCAGCAGCGCTTTGGCGCGATGTAGCCGTCGCTGGGCAACATACCGCAAAGGGGGTATCCCCAGGCTAGCACGGAAGGCCCGGCCAAAATGGTCAGGGCTGAGATCAACCTCCGCTGCCATTCGTTCCAGGGTCAGATCGTCCTGGAGATGGGCGTCGATATAGGAAAGTATCCGGCGCTGGCGCGAAACGCCCAAGACGCCATTGATGGCCGGTGGCATGGGCTTGCTGCCGAAAATCTCCAGCAATCTCCCCGCCAGCAGCACGCAGGCCATTGTCATAAAAGCGGTGTGCGTCGGTCGTTCCAACCCGTCCTTGAGAATTTCGAGGATATGCCCAATCTTCGTATCCTGGATATCGAGCTGCGCCGGCATGCTGTCGAGAATATCGACAGTGCCCCCGCAGGCGGAACTGGTGATGAATCCGACCTCCAGGGCCACGATGAACACCGATTGCCGACCGGACCACGAGACCTGAATGATCCGTTCGGGTGGTGTCAGATGGATTTGTCCCGGTTGAACATTATGCTGCATTGCAGAAACCTGATCGACCGGATGCCACCGCAAAATAAAGGGTTGCCCGTCATGCTGGATCAGCGTCAGCTGTAGGGACCCAAGTTTTGCATCCGTGCATTCATCCAGAACATAACGCCCGATGACGTAGCCGTCGTGCCGGACACGACGCACCGATTGAATGCCACGGGGCAAACTGTCCGATTGGAAGTCTATGAAGCTGTGTATATCCATCAGAGTCTCCTTATATAGCTATACGATAATCTCCCTTCTTGTTTTGATTGATGGTCGCCGGCGCTAAAGGCGAAATTGAGGCTGATACAGGTAAATTCTATATAGACTGAATGCATATATTCTGGTGAGTTACCGCTTGTTTGTATTGTTCAATACTATGCACAAATTGCTTGTAAATTCATTGATTTGACGCTCACTAATTCAGCGGAATTTTGACAGTGATGCCGGTTTCGTGAAAGTTTGCCGGGGAAATCGTATCGATAATCATCGATGCAGCCAGCGTGGCAGTTGGCGGTTTTGTTCCACCGCTGTGCTTTATCGCGGCACAGCCTGTTGGGAGGTGGCAGCCCATGCAGAACAGGAACCCGGTTGACGCCGCATTATCTGTGCCGGACTGGCAGGATGCTGCGGCCTATCAATCATTACAGCACATGGACCGGCCCGGCTGGGCTTGGCAATGGCTGAGGCGGAATGGTGGTTTCAAAGAAGCGCTGAAATCCAGCACCTGCCTGACCAGCATCGATCGCATGGTGGTTAGGCTGGACGCCGAGGCACATACTCCAACCTGGGGGTTGATGTTTCGCCGACATTACCAGCGATGTCAAAGCCTACTGGCAACCCGCAGCATGCCCGTCAGTTCTTGCGGTCGCCGCAGAGCCAGCGAAAGCTGTGACGGCGACAGACGACCTGTTCGACCTGGAAGCGGTTCGGACCCTCGCAACCGTCGTCAAGGAACCTGATGGGGGCGAGCATCTGATGCTGTCGGATGACGTTCGGCATCTGCAGCTCCGGGTGATAGGGGGGACGCTTCTCGACGGCCCGGTCCGCCTCCGCTGCACGTTGACCGGGTTGCAGGAGATTGACCGCAAAGTGCTGTCCCTGCGCCGTTTGTGCCTGTGCTGCCGGTTGCGCCGAATGCCCCGCAGCCTGTACGCGCCAGAGCCCCAGGCTGGGCGCTGGATCGACAAACTACGGGCGGTGGATGCCGCCAACGCGGGCGCGTGCCAGCGTGACATCGCCGCCGCGCTCTTTGGGCAACGGCGTGTTGCCGCCGAATGGTCGCACGGATCCGATTGCCTGCGGCTGCGGGTCCAGCGACTCATCCGCGAGGGACGGCGGATGGTGCGGGGTGGCTACCGGGGTCTGCTGGCCTGACGGGCCAGAGTCAAAGGGCGGCGGGCGTGGGTGTCAGGGTCTGGGCGGGAGAAGGTCCCGCCCTATGACTGCAACCATGATGTGACGGAGGGCTTTGCCATGAAGCTGTTCAAGATCGTGCTGTCCGTGCTGGTACTGGTGGGCGTTGGCACGGGCGCTTTCATCTACTGGCCCCAGGGGCGGGTGGAACAGGAGGGACCGGCTACGGTCATCGCGGCCGATCTGATCGAGATTGCCGGTGTTCGCTACCGGCTGGCCGGGATCGTGGTGCCGTTGGCCGACCAGCAATGTTTGGACCGAAAGGGCCAGCCTTGGCCTTGTGGCCAGCAGGCGGTGGAAGGGTTGGGCAAGCTGGTCACCGGCACGCCGGTCCTTTGTCGCCCACGGCCGGGCAAGACCGACCTCTCCGATTGCTATGTCGGTGGCAAACATCTGTCGGAGCGTATGGTCTGGGCCGGTTGGGCCCTGGCCTGCCGCTATGGCACTGCCGATTTCAGCGCCTCGGAAAGCTCCCCCCGTTTTATGGTGGCTGGCCTGTGGCGGGGCGGGTTTGAGCCCCCGACACCGTTGGACCAATGTCCCCGGTGAGCGGGCAGAGTCAGAGGCAGGCTGGGCCTTCGTGACGGGTTGGGCTGGAGGAGTGGCCTTCGGCACCCGTCATGGAGAATTGCCATGACCCAGGTGGAAATCCTCGACAACCCCCGTGATGCCGCGCGCGGCTACAGGGTGGATGTGAACCGTGGCCAGCGTAACGGCCGGGTATCGTCGGAATGGTTCTCGCGGCCCGATGATGAACGGTTCCTGTCCCTGTCCGACCTGTATGCGTCGGTCAAGACGCGCACGGAGCGCAGCCGCACGCGTACCCTGGCCAGCGCTGATATACGGGTGGAGGCGCGCAGCGATGCGCCGGAACGGCTGTCGCTGTTGTTGCCGGGCGGTGAGCGCCCTGTGGCCCCCACCCATTGGAGCTTCGGGCAGTTGGCCGGGCTGGTGGGCGCACCCGCCGCCTATCTGCGGCAGCTACCGGCGGCGCTGGCCGGGATCAATCTGCAATATGGGCTGACATCGCATCGGGCGGAACAGGTCAAGACCCTGGAGATCGAAGTCGGCCGCGTCGAGCTGCGTGCCGTCACCGGCCCCGATTATGGCCGCATTTTTGATCATGAGCTGGTCGAGGCCGTGCAGCGCATTGCCGGCAATGGCACCGGGGATACGCGCTGGAAAGTGCCGGGTGTATTGGACTGGTCGACCGGAATCTATCATCCGCGCGTGGACATTACCCGCGATACGACCACGCTCTATGCCAGCGACCGCGATGTGTTCCTGTTCCTGGTCGATGACATGAACCCCATCGAGGCCGGGCGACTGCCCGATGGTTCGCCGGACCTTTACTTTCGGGGCTTCTATTGCTGGAACAGCGAGGTGGGCGCCAAGACCCTGGGCATGGCCAGTTTCTATCTGCGGGCCGTGTGTCAGAACCGGAACCTCTGGGGTGTCGAGGATTTCCAGGAAATCACCATCCGCCATTCCAAATATGCCGCCTCCCGCTTTGCCCATGAGGCGGCCCCCGCCCTGACGCGCTTTGCCAATTCCTCCCCCATGCCTTTCATCAACGGCATCAAGGCATCGCGTGAACAGATCGTTGCCCGCAGCGATGATGACCGCGAGGAGTTCCTGCGCAAGCGCGGCTTTTCCAAGGCCGAGACGGGCAAGATCATTGAAACCGTGTTGGCGGAACAGGGGCGCAAACCGGAGAGCATTTTTGACTTTGTGCAGGGCATCACGGCGGTGGCCCGCGACAAGCCGCACCAGGACGCGCGGCTGGATATGGAGGCCAGGGCCAAGAAGCTGCTGGACCGGGCTGCCTGACCGGCGGCGGGCACAGAGGCAGAGGAAGCTGGGGGCTTTGTGACGGGTGCCAGGGTGGGAGAGAGGCTTCCAACGGCCCGTCATGGAGAAAACCCATGGCCACCAAAGCTGCTGACAAGATCATCCTGAGCCGGTCCCAGGATATTCCCTTCAACAAGCTGGTCCTGTCCCAGGCCAATGTCCGCCGCGTCAAGGCGGGCGTGTCCATCGCCGATCTGGCCGAGGACATTGCCCGCCGGACTTTGCTGCAAAGCCTATCGGTGCGGGCGCAGGTTGACGGGGAGGGCAAGGAGACCGGGCTGTATGAGGTGCCGACCGGTGGGCGTCGCTACCGGGCGCTGGAACTGCTGGTCAAGCAGAAGCGTCTGGCCCGCAACGCCCCCATCCCCTGTGTCATCCGCACCGAAGGGCTGGGTGAGGAGGACAGCCTGGCGGAGAACCTGCAACGGGTGGCGCTGCACCCGCTGGATCAGTTCCGCGCCTTCCAGACCCTGATGGACAAAGGCCTCAGCGAAGAAGACATCGCCGCGCGCTTCTTTGTCACCCCGGCGGTGGTGAAACAGCGTCTGCGCTTGGCGTCTGTCTCGCCCAAGCTGCTGGAGATCTATGCCGACGATGGCATGAATCTCGACATGCTGATGGCCTTCAGCGTCAGCGACAGCCATGAGCGGCAGGAACAGGTCTGGGCATCGCTGACCCAGCCCTGGCAGAAGGAGCCCTACCACATCCGCCGCGCCCTGACGGCCAGCAGCATTCCAGCCTATGACAAGCGTGCGCGCTTTGTCGGGCTGGATGCCTATATCGCCGCCGGTGGCCCGATCATGCGCGACCTGTTCACGCCGGATGACGGTGGCTGGCTGGGTGATGTGCCGCTGCTGGAACGGCTGGTCACGGAAAAGCTCGCCAAGGCCGCCGAGGCGGTGATGGCGGAGGGCTGGAAATGGGTCGAGGTGAATGTCGATTTCCTCTATGGCCATACCGTCGGTCAGCGCCGCCTGAAGGCAGAGATCATCCCCCGGACGGATGAGGAGGAGGCGCGGTACGCCGAGCTTTCCGCCGAATATGAACGGCTGGCCGAAGAGCATGATACGGGCGAGGACATCCCTGAAGAGGTCGACCAACGGCTGTCGGCCCTGTCGGCTGAAATCGCCCAGTTGGAGGAGCGGCCTGAGCGTTTTGACCCGGAGGAGATGGCACGGGCCGGCTGCTATGTCCGTGTGAACGCCGAAGGCGAATTGCGGGTGGAGCGCGGCTTCGTTCGCCGCGAAGATGAACCGCCGGTGGAGGAGGTGATCCCGGAGGGTAGCACGCCGGAATGCGATGTCTCCCAACCTGCTGCTGCCCATGCTGCCTATACCGGCACCAGTGTCAGCCAGGAGCCGGAACCCGAGGATGAGGGCATGAAGCCCCTGTCCGACCGGCTGGTGATGGAACTCACCACCCATCGCACCCTGGCCCTGCGGGATGCGCTGGCGCGGGATCCCGACACGGCGTTCTTGGCCGTGCTGCATGTGTTGTGTCTGGAGACCTTCTATCCCGGCGCCTATGCCAGTTGCCTGGAAATCAGCGCCCGCGGCACGGTACCGGTGCTCCAGGAACCCAGCCTGCGCGACTGTGCCGCCGCCACCGCCATCGTGGACCGGCATGAGAACTGGCGGCAGCAGATGCCGGCGCGGGCCACCGAGCTGTGGGATGTGCTGGTGGGGTTCGATGCCGACAGCCGGTCTGCCCTGTTTGCCCATTGCGTGGCGGGCACGGTGAATGCCGTGCATGAGAACTGGAACCGCCACAATGGCCGCCTGAACCATGCCGATACGCTGGCCGGGGTGCTGGACCTGGATATGGCCGCCGCCGGTTGGGTGCCGACCGTGGACAATTTCCTGGGCCGTGTCACCAAGGCCCGCATCCTGGAAGCCGTCCGGGAAGCGAAGGGGACAGACGCGGCCCAGCGCGTCGAACATTTGAAGAAGCCTGTCATGGCGGCCCACGCGCAGGAACTGCTGGCGGGCACGGGATGGCTGCCGGAACTGCTGCGCAAGCCGGCGCACCCGAAGGGAGAAATCCCCAGCCCGGCGGACAACACCGCAGCAGAGACCCATGCCGACCTGCCCGTCGCGGCGGAATAACCCGACACCATCCACCCTTGGCCCGGCCACAGTGCCGGGCCTTTCCTATGGGGAGGTGTCCCATGGAAAGTGCTGGCGATTTGTCCCGTCGTTTGGCAAGCGAGGCCGAAGTCATCTGCCGCCAGTTTTTGCCGAACGGTCGGCGGCAGGGGCGCTATTGGCTGGTTGGTGATGTCCGGGGCCATCGCGGGCGCAGCCTTTATGTCCGTCTGACCGGTCCCCGTGCCGGGTCCTGGACTGATGCCGCCACGGGGGAGCATGGTGACCTGCTGGACCTGATCGCCCTAAATCTTGGCCTGTCCCTGCGAGATGCCATGGCGGAGGCACGGGCGGTTCTGCGTCTGCCGCTGCCGATCAGCGTAACCGTCGCCACTGCGATGGCACCCGCCGGCTCGCCCGAGGCTTGCCGCCGTCTGTTTGCCGCCAGCAAGCCTTTGCCGGGCACCGTGGCAGAACGCTATCTGGCCAGGCGCGGTATTGTCCTGACTTACCCTGAACCGGCGCTGCGCTTTCATCCGCGCTGCCATCGTTGGGAGCCGTCCGGCACCATCAGCCTGCCCGCCTTGATCGCCGCCGTCACCGACGATGGCGGCCACCTTACGGGCTTGCACCGGACTTGGTTAAATCCCAACGGGGATAAGGCCGCACTGGATGATCCCCGCCGAGCGATGGGTCATCTGCTGGGAAATGGCGTGTGCTTTGGCCCCGTTGGCCCCGTCATGGCGGCGGGGGAGGGGCTGGAAACGATGCTGTCGCTGCGTCAGTCCCTGCCCTTGTTGCCAGCCGTTGCAGCCTTGTCCGCAGCACATCTCGCCGCCTGGACTTTTCCAGCGCTGCTGCGCCGGCTCTATGTCGTCTGCGATGCCGATCCGGCGGGGGAATGGGCTTTTGCCCGTCTGTTGTCGCGCGGCCATGCAACCCCGTTGACAGTCCTACCCCTCCGGCCCAGGCGGGATGACCTCAACAGCGACCTGATGGCCTACGGGCTGCCGGCGCTGCGGGAATGGCTCGTCCCGCAACTGGCCGAGGGCGATGCAGCCTCCTTCCTGCCCGGCAGTTAGACCACTGGCAACCGCCGCGTTGGGGCGGGAATGGTGCCTGATTGTCGCACAGCATGATTACGCCACCGGCAGGAGCGGGCCGCGGGGAGGCGGCCTTCCAGGTTGGGGATCTGCCAGGGTCGCCCGGCCCCGCAACGGCCAGAGGCCGTCCTCCGCTGGCGCTGCGGCCCGCAAGGGGTGCGGGGCCGGGCTTAACCCTGGTGGGCGCTCCCCAGGAAGGCCGCGACCGGCGCGGCCCACAAGTCCGGTGACCGCCATGCTGAACCGCCGCACGACATCCCCATACAACGCCACCGACGGCCTCGTCGATGCCGCCCCGTCCGCCCATCTGCTGGAAGAATTGCAGCTCTACGGCTATCGCCCCTTCCAGGACGAGCCCGACCCGCGCCCTTTGCCCGAGGCCGATCAGGCCAGGGCCGAGATCGGTGCTTGCTTGGAGACCCTGGCCGGGCTGCTGACCGGCACCCGGTTGGAGGATGACCTGGACGACCTGCTCTGGGCCTGCGTCAATGTCTTCCACCGCCGCATCGGCAGCCTGGAGCGCGACCTTGATGCCAACGAACAGGCCCAGCAGCGCAGCCAGACCGAACAGGACGGCTCGGAAATCCGTTCCGTCGAGTTGGAACGCCTCACCGCCGAAGGGTTGGGCCTGATCGAACGCCGCAACGCCTTCGAGTTCTTCCGCGACGCCGCCGCCGAGATGTACGAGGCCCTGATCGGCTCCACCTGGCGCCCGCGCCAGGGCTCCCAGCTGAACCATCGCGCCCTGACGGCTGCGATCATCGACAGCCGCGACCATATCGCCGCCCGCCGCCATGCCGACACCAACCTGCTGCTGCCCCCCGGCCCCAAGGTGGCTTTCACCGGCGGGGTGGAGTGCAACGATGTCGACCGCATCTGGGCAGCGCTGGACAAGGTCCATGCCAAGCACCCCGACATGGTCCTGCTGCATGGCGGCAGCCCGAAGGGCGCCGAACGCATCGCCGCCTGCTGGGCCGAGAACCGTCGCGTTCCCCAGATCGTCTACAAGCCCGATTGGGCCCGCCACAAGAAGGCCGCCCCCTTCCGTCGCAACGACCAGATCCTGGAAACCTTACCCATCGGCCTCATCGCCTTTCCAGGTTCCGGCATCACCCAGAACCTCACCGACAAGGCCCGCAACATGGGCGTGCCCGTCTGGCGGTTCGGGGAGGGGGGGTGAGGCTCACATATGAACGTTTCCTGCGATCAATCGCCTTGGATAGCCGCTGGAGCTAACGCCCGGCTCATTCGTTGCGGCTATGGAAATCGGCATGTACGGTGTTGTAAAGTCCGGGCTGCCAGCAAGGCTTATAGAGAATGGTTGGCGAAAGTTATAGGTTGATGTGTCTAGGATTTATCCGTCGGTTGCAGTCCAACGCTGGTGGATATATCGAATAGTATCAGCGATCGCGTAATTTGCCCATGGTCCCGTTCCAATCCGAAATGCATAGGCAGTGAATTTTCCAATGGTAACGAATAAAGCTGAACGTAACCTTGAAGAGGAGTTGGTCGCCAAGCTGCGTGACCTTAAGTATGAATATCGTCCTGACATTCGAGATCGTGACAAGCTGGAAGAGAACTTCAGGAAGAAGTTCGAGCAACTGAATCGCGTCACGCTCACTGACGGTGAATTTCAGCGTCTTCTGGATGAGATCGTTACACCAGACGTTTTCGCGGCGTCGCGTATCTTGCGCGAGCGCAATAACTTTACTCGCGACGATGGGACGCCGCTGAATTATACCCTGGTAAATATCAGGGACTGGTGCAAAAACTCCTTCGAGGTGGTCAACCAGCTCCGCATCAATACGGACAACAGCCACCATCGCTATGACGTCATTCTCCTGATCAACGGCGTGCCGGTCGTTCAGATTGAACTGAAGACCCTTGGCATAAGCCCGCGTCGCGCCATGGAGCAAATCGTCGAATACAAGAACGATCCAGGGAACGGGTACACCAAGACGATCTTGTGCTTTCTTCAGCTCTTCATCGTCAGCAACCGCGATCAGACGTTTTATTTTGCGAATAACAATGCACGCCATTTCGCCTTCAATGCCGAGGAGCGCTTTCTGCCGGTCTACGAATTTGCCGATGTAGACAACAAGAAGATCGTCCATCTCGACAGCTTCGCTGAGACGTTCCTTGTCAAGTGCACCCTCGGCCAGACGATCAGCCGCTACATGGTGCTGGTGGCCAGTGAGCAGAAGCTCCTGATGATGCGGCCCTATCAGGTCTACGCGGTGAAGGCGATTGTCGACTCCATCGCCCAGGACTGCGGCAACGGCTACATTTGGCACACAACAGGCAGCGGCAAGACGCTGACGTCCTTTAAGGCATCTACGCTACTGAAGGACAATCCCGATATTGAAAAATGCCTCTTCGTCGTTGACCGCAAGGACCTCGACCGGCAGACGCGCGAGGAGTTCAACAAGTTCCAGGAAGGTTGCGTCGAGGAAAACACCAACACCGCTTCCCTCGTCCGGCGCCTTCTCTCCGATGACTATGCCGACAAGGTAATCGTCTGCACTATCCAGAAGCTGGGCCTTGCGCTGGATGAAAACAGCAAGCGCAACAAGCAGCAGAAGAAGGATGGCCGGAAGAGCTTCAAGGAACAGTTGGAGCCCCTGCGCAACAAGCGCATCGCTTTCATCTTTGACGAGTGCCACCGCTCGCAGTTTGGCGAGAATCACAAGGCTATCAAGGAATTCTTTCCACGCGCTCAGCTCTTCGGCTTCACCGGGACGCCGATCTTCGATGAGAACGCTGCGCAGCAGAAAATCGAGGACACCCAGGCCAGTATGAAGACGACGGAAGACCTCTTCCAGAAGCGGCTTCACACCTACACGATCACGAACGCCATTGAGGATGGAAACGTCCTGCGGTTCCATGTCGATTACTTCAAGCCGCAAGGCAAAACCGTGCCAAAGCCGGGCGAGCCGCTGGCCAAGCGGGCGGTCATCGAGGCGATCCTGTCAAAGCACGACGCGGCCACCGGGCAGCGCCGGTTCAATGCCTTGCTTGCCACCTCGTCGATCAACGATGCCATCGAGTATCATGCACTGTTCAAGACCGTTCAGGCAGAGAAGCAAGCTGCCGATCCCAGCTTCCGTCCGCTGAGTATCGCCTGCGTTTTCTCTCCGCCTGCTGAGGGCGACCCAGATGTGAAGCAGATTCAGGAAGACCTACCGACGGAGAAGGAAGACAACACTGTCGAACCAGAGCAAAAGAAGGAGGCCCTGAAGGCCATCCTCGCGGACTACAACGCCAGCTACGGCACAAACCACAAAATCAGTGAGTTCGACCTGTATTACCAGGACGTGCAGAAGCGGATCAAGGATCAGCAATGGCCTGAGGCCGACCTACGGAAGGCTTATCCAAATCAGTTGCACCACAAGATCGATATCACGATTGTCGTCGACATGCTGCTAACCGGCTTTGACTCCAAGTTCCTGAACACCCTCTATGTTGACAAGAACCTGAAGCACCACGGCCTGATCCAGGCATTCTCCCGCACCAACCGGGTACTGAACGCCACCAAGCCCTATGGCAACATTCTTGATTTCCGTCAGCAGCAGGGCGCCGTCGATGCCGCCATCGCCCTATTCTCCGGCGAGGCCGCCGCCGAAAAGGCCCGCGAAATCTGGCTGGTCGACAAGGCCCCCGTGGTCATCCAGAAGCTGGAAACCGCCGTCCAGAAGCTTGAAACATTTATGACCTCGCAGGGCCTCGACTGTGCGCCCGACGAGGTCCCCAATCTTAAGGGCGATGCCGCCCGTGCAGCCTTCATCGAGCATTTCAAGGAGGTCCAGCGGCTCAAGACCCAGCTTGACCAATATACCGACTTGACCCCCGAAAACGCCGCCACGATCGAACAGATCCTGCCGCGTGACAATCTGCTCGGCTTTCGCGGGGCCTATCTGGAAACCGCACAGCGTCTGCGTGCCCAGCAGGGCAAAGGGACGGAAATGCCGACGCCCGAAGCCGACCAGTTAGATTTTGAATTCGTCCTCTTCGCCTCGTCCGTCATTGACTATGACTACATCATGGGCCTGATCACCCGCTATTCCGAGGCGACACCCAGCACGCAGAAGATGAGCCGTGAAGAGCTGATCGGCCTGATCCAGTCCGATGCCAAGTTCATGGACGAGCGTGAGGATATCGCGGCCTATATCGCCACGTTGAAGGCCGGTGAGGGGTTGAGTGAGCGGGTCATCCGCGACGGTTATAGCCAATTCAAGGCGGAAAAGAACGCGGCGGAACTGGCAGGAATCGCGGGCAAGCATGGGCTGGCCACGCGGGCGCTGCAAGGCTTCGTCGATACCATCCTGCAACGCATGATTTTTGACGGTGAGGCGCTGACAGACTTGATGGAGCCCCTTGGCCTGAACTGGAAGGCGCGGCGAGTCAAAGAACTGGAGCTAATGGGTGATCTGTTGCCGCTGCTGCTGAAGCGCGCGGGCGGGCGCGAGATTTCGGGGTTAAGCGCTTATGAGCAGTAAGGGGAAATCATCTGCCGCAACGGGCGGTGGGGCTGCGTTGGTGCCGAAGCTGCGCTTTTCGGAGTTCCGGGATGCACCGGCATGGGCACCGGTAAGCCTACGAAAAGCATCCGTTCCGGTTGAAGGGCGTGTCGGCGAAAGGAAGCTCACTTCGGTTAGTATTTCGGCCGGTATCGGATTTGTGCCTCAAGCGGAGAAGTTCGGGCGCGATATCTCGGGTAATCAGTATCAGCGCTACACGCTGGTTCGAGATGGCGACTTTGTCTTCAACAAAGGCAATTCTCTCAAGTTTCCGCAGGGATGCATCTATCTTCTGGAAGACTGGGGTGAGGTCGCAGCCCCGAACGTGTTCATCGCCTTCCGGCTGAAGGGAGGTTATTCGAACGGGTTTTTTCAGAATTGCTTTGAGCAGAACCAGCATGGGATGCGGCTTAAGAAGCACATTACCAGCGGTGCGCGCAGCAACGGACTGCTGAATATCAGCAAGGAGACCTTCTTCGGCATCGAAATCCCAGCACCGAGCCTGGCGGAGCAACAAAAGATTGCCGACTGTCTGCATTCTGCGGATGCGCTGATTGAGGTGCAGGGGCGTAAGGTAGAGGCGCTCAAGGCCCACAAGAAGGGCCTGATGCAGCAGCTTTTCCCCCAGGAAGGCGAAACCCAACCCCGCCTCCGGTTTCCCGAGTTTGTGGAGGCGGGGAAGTGGATTAGATCGACAATCGGTGAATTCAAACCATTTATTACGAGTGGTTCCAGGGGCTGGGCTGCGTTTTACGCAAACAAGGGCGACTTGTTCGTTCGGATTACAAATCTTTGGCGCGACTCTATCTATTTGGATTTGAGTGACGCAAAATTCGTTCAGCGACCAACTGATGCAGGTGAAGGGACTCGTACCCAGCTAAAGAAAGATGACGTGTTGATTTCAATTACGGCCGATATCGGAATTATTGGCTACGTGGACGAAAGTATACCGTCACCGGCGTTTATTAATCAGCATATAGCTTTAGTTCGTTTCGAAGAAGACCAATTGTGCAGCAAGTTTGTCGCATACTTTCTCGCTTCAGACGGAGCCCAACGGCTCTTTCGAGCGTCGACTGACAATGGAACAAAGGCAGGAATGAATTTGACCGGCATTCAAAAGATTGCTCTCTTGATTCCTCCCATTCCCGAACAACAACGAATCGCCGACTGCCTCACCTCCCTCGATGACCTCATCGCCGCGGAAATCCGGAAGCTCGACATGCTAAAGACCCACAAGAAGGGGCTAATGCAGCAGCTTTTCCCCCAGCTTGGGGAAGATTAACCCATGCCCGATGCCACCTTCGATGATTTACCTGCATTGGCACAGCACCTGCGGGACGAGCTTGAGGCGAAGAAGTCTGTTCTGATCTATGCCTACAACGGCACCGGTAAGACCAGGTTGTCGACCGCATTCAAGAACCTCGGAAAGGTGGTAAATGCTGATGGAGAAACCACGGCGCAGGACACGCTCTACTTCAACGCGTTCACCGAAGACCTGTTCCTCTGGGACAACGATCTGGAGAATGATCGGGCACGATTGTTGAAGATCAACAGCAACTCGCGCTTTTTTGCAGGCCTTGGTGAACTGGAGATGGACAACCGTATCCGCCCCCTGCTGAACCGCTATGCAGATTTCGACTTCAAGATCGACACAACAGAATGGGCGGTCAGATTTTCGCGCGTCGTGGAAACGGCGGGCACCACTGCCACGGTTGACGACATCAAAGTTTCCCGCGGTGAAGAGAATATCTTCATCTGGTGTTTTTTCTTGGCCATCGTTCAACTCGTCCTTGATGAGGCAGAGGCATATAAGTGGGTCCGATACATCTACATTGATGACCCGATCTCTTCACTTGATGAATCAAACGCTGTGATGGTCGCCCATCACCTTGCCCAGATGTTGAAGGACGCGCCGAGCCGAATCCGTGTGATTGTGTCGTCGCATCACGTCCTGTTCTTCAACGTTCTCTGCAACGAGATGAAGAAGCCGCGAATGTACTTCCTGACCCGGCAAAGGCAGGCGGGCAGGCAGACTTTCAGGGTCCAAGAGACCGACAGCACGCCATTCCTGTACCATCTGGCGTCATTGGTTGAGATGCATCAGGCGCAGAAGTCCGGGGCGCTCTATACGCATCACTTCAACATGTTGCGCCGAGTGATGGAGCAGACCGCCGCCTTCTTCGGCTATTCCAAATGGCATGAATGCATCAAGCCTGAAGCCGACGATCCGAACGAGACAGTTTACAAACGAGTCATCGATCTGATGAGCCATGGCGACTATTCATTGTATGAACCACGAGAGATGATGCAAGAGAACAAGGAACACTTCAGCAGGTTGCTGAAGCAGTTCATAACACTGCATCCGTTCAGCCCCGCATTGTTCCCAGAGGATGCACAGGAAACATAATGAACGATCAAATCCAAAAGCAACTGGGCAAGACGCTCTGGAACATCGCCGATCAGCTGCGCGGGGCGATGAACGCGGACGATTTCCGCGATTACATGCTGTCCTTCCTGTTTTTGCGCTACCTCTCGTACAACTACGAGGCAGCGGCGAAGCGGGAATTGGGGTCGGACTACCCCGTTCTGCCGGACGACGGGCAGGAACGCTCAGGGCCGAGCACGCCACTGCAAGCGTGGTACCAGGATAATCCAGATGACGTGGCCGAGTTCGAAAAGCAGATGCGCCGTAAGGTGCATTATGTGATCAAGCCACCCTATCTGTGGAACAACATCGCCCATCTGGCGCGTACGCAAAGCGATGAATTGCTGCTGACGCTCCACGACGGCTTCAAACACATTGAAAATGAGTCCTTCAGCAGCACCTTCGGCGGCTTGTTCTCGGAGGTCAATCTTTACTCGGAAAAGCTGGGCAAGACGCAGACGGAGAAGAACAAGAAGCTCTGTTCCGTCATTGCCGAGATTGCCAAGGGACTGGCTGAGTTCTCGTCCGAAGTGGATCAACTGGGCGATGCCTATGAATATCTGATCGGCCAATTCGCTGCCGGGTCCGGCAAGAAGGCGGGTGAGTTCTACACACCGCAGCAGATTTCCGATATCCTGTCGGCGATCGTGACGCTGGACAGCCAGGAACCCTCTACGGGGAAAAAGGATCGCCTTGCCAGCGTTCTGGACTTCGCCTGCGGCTCCGGCTCGCTTCTGCTCAATGTTCGCAAGCGCATGGGGCCACACGGCATTGGCAAGATTTTTGGCCAGGAAAGCAACATCACGACCTACAACCTTGCCCGCATGAACATGCTGCTGCATGGAGTGAAGGACACAGAGTTCGAGATTTTCCACGGCGACACGCTGGCCAATGACTGGGACATGCTGCGGGAATTGAACCCCGCCAAAAAGCCTGCCTTTGACGCCATCGTGGCCAACCCGCCCTTCAGCTTGCGGTGGGAACCGACCGACGCGATGGCCGACGATGTGCGGTTCAAGAATTACGGGCTCGCTCCGAAGTCTGCCGCAGACTTCGCCTTCCTGCTGCACGGATTCCACTATCTGAAGGATGACGGCGTGATGGCCATCATCTTGCCCCATGGCGTGCTGTTCAGAGGGGGGGCGGAGGAGCGCATCCGCACCAAGCTGCTCAAGGATGGGCACATTGACACCGTCATCGGCTTGCCCGCGAACCTGTTTTATTCGACCGGCATCCCGGTCTGTATCCTTGTGCTGAAGAAGTGCAAGAAGCCCGATGATGTGCTTTTCATCAACGCGGCGGAGCATTTCACGAAGGGTAAACGCCAGAACCAGCTCACGGACGACCATATCGGTAAGATCATCGAAACCTACCAGTTCCGGAAAGAGGAAGACCGCTATTCCAAGCGCGTGAGCATGGAGCAGATCGCTGCGGAGGGCTACAACCTCAACATCTCGCGATACATCAGCACGGCTGTGGGCGAGGAAGAAATTGACCTGGCGGCCACGCAGCAGGAGTTGGTCGATATCGAAAAGCAGATTCGGGAAGCGACGTCCAAGCACAATGCTTTCTTGAGAGAACTCGGCCTTCCCCCGTTGCCGGGAGCCGATTGAACCCTACCTGCGCCGCTTGCTTCGGTGCCGGTTGTGTGCAGCTTGGGGCAAGTGGGTGGCGCCTTGAAGCTTGCACTCTGTTCGGCACGTTGCACTTCCCGATTGCCAGTCGCCAAAGAGCCGGTGACGCGGTCAATGGACGGCTTTGCGCTCGGTCGTTGCGGTGGTGCTGGGCTGTTGGTCGCAGAAAGCCCCAGAGCCGGCTGGGTTCGGTGGATTACGCCTTTGCAGACGGCCACGCTTCTCCGTTTCGCCGTGCAATCACAGCCCCATCCCCGCTGTCCTCCTGTTGGCGTAGAGCCCGCGGTGCCCGCGCCAACCCTGGGGATGGGAGAAAATTTCCCCTGCCGAAACCACCCCGCCTATGGGGCGGGACCCCGGTTTCGGCATTCCGCGCGGAACAAATTTTCTCCACCCCAGGGTCCTCCACCTTGTTCCGGCCCTTCGCTTTGCTCGGGTGGCGCTGGTCACCTTTGCGGTCTCTGACGCCGGGGACATCGCGGGGATAGTCCCGCGACCGCAGCGTAGGAGACAGATCATGGCCATCACCCTCGGCACCTTCACCAAGCTCGACGACGGCAGCTTCTCGGGCATCCTCAAGACCCTGAACGTCACCGCTTCGCTCACCATCGTTCCGGTGACCAAGCTGTCCGACAATGCCCCTGACCACCGCGTCTTTGCTGGCAACGGCCAGCGCTACGAGGTCGGTGCCGGCTGGTCCCAGGTCGCCAAGTCCAGCGGCGAAACCTACCTGAATCTCAAGGTGGCAGCTCCGGAGTTCGGTCCCCACTGGGTGCGTGCCCGCCTCGTCAAGCTGGAACATCCGGCCGATGACGGCACCACCCACATCGCCCTTTGGGAGCCCCGCGACCGCTGATCCCCGCCTTCTCCGCCCCGTTCCGGCACCGCCGGGACGGGGCTTTTCGCCTGTTCAGGCGTGGGGGATCGAAATCGTAGGGGCCCGGTTTCCGAGCGTCCGCAACCACGCCCCCGTTCGCCATGCTCGCCCCATCTGCGGCGATCCCCGCCGCTGTCACCCGAGGAGCGGTGAAATGGAGGATGAGGTCAATCGGGCCGCAAAAGCCCGCAAAGGCAGCCCGTTTCTCAACACGGCGCAGGCTGCCTTCTATATCGGCCTGTCGCATCGGACGCTGGAAAAGATCCGCCTGACGGGCGGTGGCCCGCGCTTTCGCAAGCACGGGCGCTATGTCCGCTACCACATTGATGACCTGGATGCCTGGTCATTGGGGGAACGGCGTGACAGCACGTCGGACAAGGGGGATGCGTCATGAATTGCGCTCCCCCTTCGTCACGGAAATCGTCGGGCCGTACCATTCGCCGCCGCTTATCACGGGCGTCACGTCGCCGGGCATTGCTGCTGGTAGGCGTAGCCCTGACGGCGCTGGGCCTTTCGGTATTGGTACGGCCAGCGCCGCTCCTGGTCTGGAACAACAGCGCGTCAGCGCCCCTTGGGCTTTATCTGGTGCTGCCGGAGATCCGCCTTCGTCCTGGCGATTTGGCCCTGGTAACACCGCCGGCGAGCATTGCCGACATGGCGGCCCGCAGGGGTTATCTGCCGCGCGAAGTGCCACTGATCAAGCAGGTGGCGGCCATGGGCGGGGATCATGTTTGTGCCCAAGGCGATGTCATCACCGTCAATGGCGATGCGGTCGCCGTGCGTCAGAAGGCGGACAGCGCAGGCCGTCCGTTGCCCTGGTGGCAGGGCTGTCGGGTGCTGTCGCCGGGAGAAATCCTGTTCCTGATGCCAGCAGCGCAGTCCCTGGATGGCCGCTATTTCGGGCCGCTGTCGTCGGTGCATGTCATCGGTCGGCTGGTGCCACTATGGTTGCGCTGAGGGTAGTTGTGCTGGCATTGGTGCTGATCATTATGCCGACAGTTGAGGCGACGGATGCCCCGGCATACGATGCCGAAATCACCGCCGCCGCCCGTCGTTTCGACTTGCCACAGGACTGGATCAAGGCCGTCATCGAAGCGGAAAGCGGCGGCGATGCCAATGCCGTATCGGTCAAGGGCGCGCTGGGCCTGATGCAGTTGATGCCGGACACCTGGGCCGAATTGCGCGACCGATATGGCATCCGGGGCGGTGTCCTGGACCCTGTCGCCAACATCATGGCGGGCACCGCGTACCTTGCCGAAATGCGCGACCGCTTCGGCTATCCCGGCCTTTTCGCAGCCTATAATGCCGGGCCAGCGCGTTATGAAGCGCATCTACTGGATGGTGTGCCGCTACCAGCCGAAACCCGCACCTATCTGGCGAAAATGGACGCCGGGTTGGGATTGAACACAGGCGGCCCCGGCGGGCTGTTCGTGCTGCTGAACAGCTCTGACAGCCGATTGTTTGCGCCCTTGTCCAAGGCTGGGAGCACGGGGCGATAGCGGGTTGAGCAGGGTACTTCATCTCAGTCCGCCCATCGTACCAGCCGGGGAGCGGACCCCATCAAGGATGCGCGGTCCCCCCAAAATGCTGTGCATTTTGGTTCCCCCGCGCCCCGCCTTGCGGCGCCTGCGGCGTCCTTGACCGGCCCCGCTTCGGCTGATGCCAGGCGCTGTCCTCGATGAGGAGGACGATAGCGATGGAGCAGATCATGGTGACCGAGACGACCGCAACGATCCGTGGAACCGATGCCTACTGGCGTCAACGCCGAATGGCCTTTGCCCTTATTGAAAGTCTGGAGCAGGCCATCCGCATCCGCAATCAGGCACCGATCTATGTCGGATCAGCCGATGATCCGGTGGAGAATACCGCGCCATGGGACAGGGTGTGTCAGCTCCAGGATCGGGCCTCTCAGAACCCTCTGGTCCTGGAGACCTTGGCCGCCCGGAAGCGGCTGATGCTGCTGACGGCATAGCATGACGGGAGCGGTGTCCATCGGATGCCGCTCCCTTTTCTGGAGGCCTCCGGCATCCCTGATCTGGCCCCTGCATGGGCGGGGGAGGGGTTTCTCATCTCGGTCCGCCCATCGTACCAGCCGGGCAGCGGGACCCGTCAAGGATGCGCGGTCCCCCCAAAATGCCGCGCATTTTGGCTCCCCCGCGCCCCGCTTCGCGGCGCCTTCGGCGTCCTTGACCGGCCCCTCTCCGGCTGGACGGGAACCTCGTCCTCGATCAGGAGGACGCCAGCCAAGGAGGTTCCCATGTCGTTCATTGCAGCGCATCCCCAGGCCGCGATCGACCGTTTCGACGCCCTTGTCGATGACGTCCGGACCGAGTTCGGCAGCGACGGATTGATGGCCAATGTCGAGCGCTTCATTACTGCCGAACGTCCCGAATTCATCTGGGATGGCCGCTTCCAGGAGCATTATCTGGGCGAATGGATGGGCGACGATGACGGTACAGAAGGCCTTTACTGCATCCTGATCCTAAGCCATTTCCGCGGTGAATTCATCGTCGCCAGCTGTGTTGTGGATGGCGATGAACGTCTGCATTCCATGACCCGTCAGCGTGCCTATGCCACGCGCGACGCCGCTGAGAAGGCCTTCCAGAGCGCCATCGGTCGATAGTCGGCGCTGATCCGGGAGCGGCGGTTCAGGCCGTCGCTCCCTTTTTTCAGCATGAGAGCGTAGGAGGGCGTGGATAAGCGCGGGTGCTGACCAGGGGCGCTGTAGGGCAAGATAAAACGGTGGCACCAGCGCCCCCGTAACCCTCTGTCTGCACATCCTTTTTGGGGCCTTGCGGTGGCGCCAAGGCGACGGGACCGGCACCATTCTGGCACCAACCCCGCCCACGACCGCTTTGCCAGCTTCGGAACGGGGGAGACCGCGATGTTCGGCGATGATCATGATTTCCGCCCCCGCTTGGGCCGTATGCGCAGCGCCTCCGGGCGACGAGGTAAACGCTTCCTCAACCGGGTGCTGGCGGCGACTGTCCTGGCCAGGGGCGGGCCGCTGAGTTTCACCCGCCGGTCCGGCCGCTTCGATGGCAGCCGCATCGGGCGCGGTGCCGGTGCGGGCCGGGTGCTGGCCTCGCGCGACCAGTTTTCAGCATTGCGGCAGCGCCGCGTGATCATCAAATCCCGGATCGTCAAACTGGCGGGCAAGGGCATGGCCGGTGCCCGTGCCCATCTGCGCTATATCCAGCGCGATGGCGTGACCCGTGAAGGACAGGCGGGTCAGCTCTATGGTGCCGACCAGGACAAACTGGACGGACGGGCGTTCCTTGACCGTGCTGGCGGCGACCGCCACCAGTTCCGCTTCATCGTCTCGGCGGAGGATGGCGACCAATATGATGACCTGAAGCCCCTGGTTCGCCGCCTGATGGCGCAGATGGAACAGGACCTGGATACTCGGCTCGATTGGGTGGCGGTCGACCACCATAATACAGGTCATCCGCACAGCCACATCATCGTCAGGGGCAAAGACGATCGCGGCAAGGACCTGATCATCGCGCGGGAATATCTGGCCCAGGGCATGCGCGAGCGGGCCGCCGAGATCGTCAGCCTGGACCTAGGTCCCCGCACCGACCTGGAGGTCCAGGAAAAGCTGCGCCGGGAGGTGGAACAGGAGCGGTTCACCAGCCTGGACCGGCGTCTGCTGCGGGACCGGGGGCCGGATCAACTCGTGTCAGGCAGCGACCAGGACCCGTTTCAGCAGGCCCTGCGTACAGGCCGTCTGCGCAAGCTGGAGCGGTTGGGTCTGGCCGAGGACTTAGGCGCGGGCCAATGGCGGCTCGACCCTGACCTGGAAACCACCCTGCGCCGCATGGGTGAGCGCGGCGATATCATCATGACTCTGCATCGGGAACTGGCCGCGCAGAACCTGACCTGTGCGCCAAGCGACCTGATCATCCATGATCCCGATGCTGCCAACGCTCCGCCCATCACAGGCCGTGTCATCGCCCGTGGCCTGTCGGACGAGGTGAATGACCGCCACTATCTGATCATCGACGCCACCGATGGTCACACCCGCTATGTCGATATCGGCAAGGGTGACGCCACGGAGCCAACGCCAGTGGGGAGCATCCTGCACGTGGAACCGCATGCCACGGCCCCGCGCCCCCTGGATCGGCGCATCATGGAGATCGCCAAGGCCAACAATGGCCGATACAGCATCGATATCCACCTGCGCCACGATCCCACGGCCAGCGAAACCTTTGCCGACACCCATGTCCGACGGCTGGAGGCGATGCGCCGTCTGACCAACGCCGTCAGCCGCGAGCCGGACGGCACTTGGATCATCCAACCCGACCACCTGGACCGCGTCGCCGACTATGAACGCACCCAGGCCCGCTTCAACCCGGTCACCGTCCGGGTGCTGTCCACCTTGCCACTGGATCAGCAGATAACCACCGACGGTGCCACCTGGCTGGATCGCGAGTTGGTCGCCCCAAAACCAGCGCCCCTGCGCGATGCTGGTTTCGGTCGTGAAGTCCGCGAGGCCCAGGACCGCCGTCGGCAATGGCTGATGGTCGAGGATCTGGCCCGTGAGCAACAGGGCCGAACCTTCTATCGTGCCGACCTGCTGGCCACCCTGCGTCGGCGGGAACTGCTGCGCTTGGCTGGCCAACTGTCCGACGAACTGGGCCTCCCCTATGCCAACCTCTCCCGTGGCCAACCCGTCGAGGGCACCTACCGCCGGACGGTGACCCTTGCCAGCGAAAAGCTGGCCCTGATCGAACGCAGTCGTGACTTCACCCTGGTGCCCTGGCGACCCGTGCTGGACCGGCATATCGGGCAGCCTGTGTCGGGGATCGTCAGCGGCGATGGTGTGACCTGGAACTTTGGGCGGCAGCGACCCGGGCCGACAGTTGGTTAATGGTCTGGGAAACTGCTGGGGTGGGCGGTTTCTGCCCCAACGGCGACCGGTTTTGCTGGAAGCAACAGCGTGGATCGGTGAATGCCGGCCTGCTGGGCGTGCAGGCCGTGTTTTTTGCGAGTGGCGTAGTAGCAGGGCGTATGTGAGCGGGATTTTTCATTCCACGCGTCGCATTCATCATCCGAGGGGTTCTGCTCTCGGAGGCCCCCATGACCCCCACCAAACTGTTGATCGGCCAGGTCCTGGTCGTGTTCGCCATCGTGATCCTGGGCGTCTGGGCGGCGACGCAATGGGCAGCTGCAATGCTGGGCTATCAGGCGCAGCTCGGGCCCGCCTGGACCGTCATCGCCGGTTGGCCCCTCTATCGACCCTGGCAGTTGTTCGAGTGGTGGTATTGGTACGAGGCCTATGCGCCGCAGGTGTTCGACAAGGCCGGCATGCTGGCCGGGGCCAGTGGCTTCATGGGCTGTGCTGCTGCCATCATCGGATCGCTGTGGCGCGCCCGGCAGACCCGGATGGTCACGACCTATGGTTCCTCACGCTGGGCGACCCGCCGGGAGGTGGAGGGGGCGGGGCTGTTTCGGCCGGCGGGGGTCTTTCTGGGGCGGTTGGGGGGCCGGTATCTGCGACATGATGGGCCGGAACATGTCATGGCCTTTGCGCCCACCCGGTCGGGCAAGGGCGTGGGGCTGGTGGTGCCGACGCTGCTGTCCTGGACAGGATCGGCAGTGATCCATGACATTAAGGGCGAGAACTGGCAGCTGACGGCGGGGTGGCGGGCGCGCTTCTCGCACAGCCTGCTGTTCAACCCCACCGACCCGCGCTCGGCGCGATACAATCCGCTGCTGGAGGTGCGCAAGGGGCCGGATGAGGTCCGTGATGTCCAGAACATTGCCGACATCCTGGTCGATCCAGAGGGAGCGCTTGAGCGTCGGAACCATTGGGAGAAAACCTCCCACAGCCTGTTGGTTGGTGCCATCCTGCATGTGCTCTATGCCGAGGAGGACAAGACTTTGGCCCGCGTGGCCACCTTCCTGTCCGATCCCAGGCGCAGCTTTGCCCATACCTTGCGGCGGATGATGGCGACCAACCATCTGGGCACGCCCGACAAGCCCATCGTCCATCCCGTCGTCGCGTCTGCGGCGCGGGAGGTGCTGAACAAGTCGGAGAATGAGCGGTCGGGCGTGCTGTCCACCGCCATGTCATTCCTGGGCCTCTACCGCGATCCCACAGTGGCGGCCACGACATCGGCCTGTGACTGGCGGATTGCCGATCTGGTGGATGCGCCGCAACCAGTGTCACTCTATCTCGTGATCCCGCCATCGGACATTTCCCGCACCAAGCCGCTGGTCCGATTGGTTCTGAACCAGATCGGGCGGCGGTTGACCGAGCGGCTGGAGGGTGACCCGGCCAAGCGGCGGCGGCACCAGTTGCTGATGATGCTGGATGAGTTCCCAGCCTTGGGGCGGCTGGATTTCTTCGAGACGGCACTGGCCTTCATGGCGGGCTACGGTATCCGCGCCTATCTGATCGCCCAGAGCCTGAACCAGATCTCCAAGGCCTATGGCGAGAACAATGCCATCCTCGACAATTGCCATGTCCGCATCGCCTTCAGCAGCAATGATGAGCGCACGGCCAAACGCATCTCGGATGCGCTGGGCACGGCGACGGAACAGCGGGCGCAGCGCAACTATGCCGGCCACCGGCTGGCCCCCTGGCTGTCCCATGTCATGGTCAGTCGGCAGGAGACGGCGCGGCCCCTGCTGACACCGGGCGAGGTGATGCAGTTGCCGCCGACGGATCAGCTGGTGCTGGTGTCTGGCTTGTCCCCAATCCGCGCCCGCAAGCTGCGCTATTACGAGGACCGGAACTTCACGGAGCGGGTGTTGCCGGCTCCAACCCTGTCGGACGGTCCCTATGCAGATTGTCCCCCGGCCCGATCCGACGATTGGGGCGGACAGGTGCGCGGCATGGATCAGCGGCTTGCGGAGGATGGCGAGGATACCGCCCTGGAAGAACTGACCGAGGGTGGCCTACAGCAGCAGCGTCATCCGGGGCTGCCCGAGGAGGGGGTGGCCAGACCGGTCGACCCTGACGGTGCTGACCTGTTTGGGTCTGCTGATGACGAGACGGATGTGGCGGCTGATAAACGCGCCATGGACCGTTTGTCGAATGTCGCTCGTGCCCATGCGATCAACGGAGGATCGCGGGACGACCTGCTGCCCAACTTCTGACCGTGGTGGGATGGGCGATGCCCGCTGTCTGGGGCATCGCCATCAGGATCAGCCGTTCAGCACATCCTTCAGCGCCTTGGCCGGCGCGAACTTGGCCTTGGTCTGGGCGGCGATGGTGGTCGGTGCCCCCGTCTGCGGGTTGCGGCCCTGACGTTCCGGCACCTGCTGGGCCGTGAACTTGCCAAAGCCCGCCAGATTGATCTCCTTGCCATCCTTCAGGCCGGTGGCAATGGCCCCCAGGATACGCTCCACGGCTTCCTTGCTGCTGACCTTGGTGCTGCCTGTGACCTCAGCCACGATGGCGGCCAGGTCGTCCTTGCTGATTTTTTCCGTCATCTCTCGTCCCGTTCTGCATTGCCGGCACCAACAGAGTGCCCGATTTCCAAGCCTTTACCCTGAATGATCGGCGTCTGACCAGTTACCAGGATGGACAGGGGCAGATCGCGCAAGGGCGTAGGTAACGGCCATAAGAGATTCCGCCGCTCTGTCCCACGCTCGGCACCAACATTTTCGTTGTTGGAGCCGGGCCATGAAACCTCGCCATCACCTCTATCTCGATGATGAGCTGTCGACCCAGCTTGAGGCCCTGGCCGCCAAGCCGGGCACGACCAAGTCCGCCATCGTTGCCGATGCGCTGCGCCAGTACCTGACCCGGCGAGGGGCCAATGGCATCGAGGAGGCCTTGCGCATCCGCCTGGATCGGCAGGGGCGGCAATTGGAGCGGATTGAACGTGATGTGCAGGTGCTGCTGGAAAGCCTGGCGCTTTATGTCCGCTACCAACTGACCGTTACGGCCCCGGTACCGGAACCTGACCGGGCCGCCCATGCCGTGGGCAAGGAGCGGTTCCAGAAATTCATCGACCAGGTGGGCCGCCAGATGGCTGCCCCCACCCGCACCCTGTCCGCCAGCCGGGAGGGCACAGCATGAGCCCCAAGCGCGAGGCGGACGAACGCCGCCATTCCATGCTGCGCACCGCCCTGGGGCCGGACATCGCCACTGCCCTAGATGATCCTGCCGTCACAGAGGTGATGGTCAATCCCGATGGCATGCTACGCCTGGAACGGGCTGGGCAGGGGATTGCTGCTACTGGCATGCAGGTTCCGCCGGAGGAGGTGGAAAGGTTGATCCGGCTGGTAGCCTCGCATGTCGGTGCCGAAACCCATGCCGACCGGCCTATCCTATCGGCGGAACTGCCAACAGGTGAGCGGTTCGAGGGGTTGCTGCCCCCCGTGGTAACCGCCCCCTGCTTTGTCATCCGCAAACCGGCGGCGCGCATCCTAACCCTGGCCGACTATGTTGCCGACGGCATCCTCTCGCTCTTGCAGGCCGATGCCCTGCGCCGGGCTGTGCGGGCGCGCCGCAACATCCTGGTGGCGGGCGGCACCGCGTCTGGCAAGACCACGCTGACCAACGCCCTGCTGGCAGAACTGGCCGAGACCACTGAACGGCTGGTGCTGATCGAGGATACGCGCGAGCTGCAATGTGCTGCACCTGACTGTGTAGCGCTGCGCACCCGACCGGGCGTGGTCAGCTTGCGCGATCTGGTGCGCTCCACCCTGCGGCTGCGGCCCGATCGGATCATTGTCGGGGAGGTCCGGGGCGGGGAGGCGCTGGACCTGCTCAAGGCCTGGAACACCGGCCATCCCGGCGGCATCGCCACCCTGCATGCGAACTCCGCCCAGGCCGCCCTCTATCGGCTGGAACAGTTGGCGCAGGAGGCGGTCGTCACCGTGCCCCGCCGCCTGATCGCCGAGGCGGTAGACCTGATCGTCCATATCCAATCCCGTGGCGGTCAGCGTCGGGTGGATGCCATCGCCCGCACCGACGGGCTCGACGCCCATGGCGATTACCGGATCGTCACCATGGGTCCGGCCGACCTTCAACAGCTTTGACAGGAGATCAATATGCGACCGCTCCGCATGCGACCGTTCCGCGTGTCCCGTCTGCGTTCCCTGGCCTTTGCCGGCATGGCCATGTTGCTGGCAGCACCCGCCCACGCCGCAGGCTCCGGCATGCCCTGGGAGGACCCGCTCCAGCGCATCCTGGATTCCGTCCAAGGCCCCGTCGCCAAGATCGTGGCGGTGATCATCATCATCACCACGGGTCTGACCCTGGCCTTCGGGGAAACCTCGGGCGGCTTCCGGCGGATGATCCAGATCGTCTTTGGGCTGTCGGTGGCCTTTGCCGCCTCCAGCTTCTTCCTGTCCTTCTTCTCCTTCGGCGGCGGGGCGCTGCTGCCATGAAGGATCTGCCCGAAGGCTTCGCCGTACCGCTGCACCGCGCACTGACCGAGCCGATCCGGCTGGGCGGTGCCCCGCGCGCGCTGGCCATTCTCAACGGCACCATCGCCGCCGCCATTGGCCTGGGGCTACAGCAATGGCTGGCGGGCCTGCTGCTGGCGTTGGGCGGGCACAGCCTGGCCGTGCTGGTCAGCCGCCGCGATGCGCACATTGCCGCCATCCTGGCCCGCCATCTGCGCCAAGCGGGAGGCTGGTCATGCTGAACCTGCGCGAATACCGCCCCCGGCCCGACCGGCTGGCCGATCATCTGCCCTGGGCTGCCATAGTCGCCCCCGGCACCGTGTTGAACAAAGATGGCAGTTTCCAGCGCACCCTGCGCTATCGCGGGCCGGACCTGGATTCCGCCACGGAGGCCGAGTTGGTGGCGCTGGCCGCGCGCACCAACAATGCCCTGCGGCGGTTGGGATCGGGCTGGGCCTTATTCTTTGAGGCGGAACGGGTGTCGGCATCGGGCTATCCCGACAGCGCCTTTCCCGACGCTGCGTCCTGGCTGGTCGATCAGGAACGCCGGGCCGGTTTTGAACGGGCGGGTAGCCATTATGAGAGCGTCTACCACCTGACAATCCTCTATCTGCCGCCCCCCGACACGCAGGCTCGCGCCAGTAATGCCTTACTGGATGGGGGGCAGGTAACGGGTGGTCGCCGTGACTGGCGACGGGAGCTGGAGCAGTTCCAGCAGGAATTCTTCCGGCTGGCGGGTTTGCTGCAAACCATCCTGCCCGAGCAGCATGATCTGGATGATGCCGAGACGCTGACCTATCTGCACGGCTGCATCTCCACCCGGCGGCATCCTGTCGCCGTACCGGACGTGCCGCTCTATCTCGACGGGGCGCTGGTGGATACGCCCCTGCTCGGTGGGCTGGAGCCGATGCTGGGTGACCGGCATCTGCGGGTCCTGTCAGTGCTGGGTTTCCCCAACCAGACAAACCCTGGCCTGCTGGATGGGCTGAACCATCTGGATTTCCCCTATCGCTGGGTCACGCGCTGGATTCCACTGGATAAAGAGCAGGCCACCCGCGCCCTGAACCGGTTGCGTCGCCACTGGTTCGCCAAGCGCAAATCCATCGGCGCGCTGCTGCGCGAGGTAATGACCAATGAGCCCTCAACCCTGCTGGACAGTGATGCTGACAACAAGGCGATGGATGTCGATGAAGCGCTGCAATCGCTTGGCGCCGACCATGTCGCCTATGGCCACCTGACCACCAGTGTCACGGTCTGGGATACAGACCCGCAGGGGGCAGACGATAAGCTGGCCGCTGCCGAGCGGGTGCTGACGGGGCTTGGCTTTACTGTCATTCCCGAGCGGATCAATGCCGTAGAGGCCTGGTTGGGCAGTCTGCCCGGCCATGTCTATGCCAATGTCCGCCAACCGCTGGTTCACAGCCTGAACCTTGTCCATCTCATGCCGCTGTCGGCCACCTGGGCAGGGCCTGCCCGCAATGGGCATCTGGATGGCCCGCCGCTGTTCCAGGCCGAGACCAGCGGGGCGACACCGTTCCGCTTTTCCATCCATGTCGGCGATGTCGGGCATATGCTGGTAGTGGGGCCAACGGGGGCGGGAAAGTCCGTATTGTTGGCCCTGATGGCCATGCAATTCCGCCGCTATCCCGGTGCGCAGGTCTATATCTTCGATAAGGGCAACTCCGCCCGTGCGGCCACCCTGGCTATGGGTGGTCGCCACCATGCGCTGGGCCAGACGGGTGACCTTTCCTTTCAGCCGTTGCGCCACATCGACGATCCCGAACAGCGGGCCTGGGCCGCGGATTGGATTATCGGCCTGTTGGACCATGAACAGGTCGCGGTGTCGCCGGAGATCAAAGACCTCGTCTGGTCGGCGCTGAACAGCCTGGCCGGGGCACCCCCGGAACAGCGCACGCTGACCGGCCTGTCGCTGTTGCTGCAATCCAACCCGCTGAAAGCCGCCCTCCATCCCTACACGCTGGAGGGGCCGCACGGGGCCTTGCTGGATGCAGCATCCGATGGCTTGGACTTGGCCGCCGTCCAGTGCTTCGAGATGGAGGCGCTGCTGCACCGAACAGGAGCCGTGCTGCCGGTCCTGACCTACCTTTTCCATCGGCTGGAGGAGCGCTTCACCGGTGCGCCTACCCTGCTGATCCTGGATGAGGCCTGGGTCTATCTCGACAATCCCGCTTTCGCTGCCCGTATCCGGGAATGGCTGAAGGTTCTGCGCAAGCGCAACGTCGCAGTGCTGTTCGCCACCCAGTCGCTGGCCGATATCGCTGGGAGCAACATTGCCCCGGCCCTGATCGAAAGCTGCCCGCAGCGAATCTTCTTGCCCAATGACCGCGCCATCGAACCGCAGGCCAGGGCCGTCTATGCCGCCTTCGGGCTCAATGACCGCCAGATCACCCTGATCGCCCAGGCCACGCCCAAGCAGGATTACTACCTGCAATCCAGGCGCGGTAACCGGCTGTTTCAACTGGGGCTTGGTCCCGTGGCCAAGGCCTTCTGCGCGGCCTCGGACCCGGCTTCGCAGGTGCTGATCGACAAGGTTCTGGCTGAGGCGGGGCAGGGGGACTTTGCCGGTCCTTGGCTGCGCGCCAGAGGCCTGGATTGGGCGGCCGACCTTCTCCACCAAATCCCTGAGGAGACCCAACCATGAGCGCCAAGCTGTTCGCGGCCCTGGTAGCCGTTGTCCTGATCATCGGTAAGGTGGACGCCTTCACCGTCTATGACCCGGCCAACCATGCCCAGAATGTGCTCCAGGCTGCCCGTGCGCTGGAGCAGATCAACAACCAGATCCGCACCCTGCAAAATCAGGCCACCATGTTGCAGAATATGGCCCGGCAGCTCCAGCGGCTGGATTACTCGTCGCTAGGGCAGATCACCAGCGCCTTGAACCGCATCGAAGGGCTGCTGATCCAGGCCGACAGCATCGGCTTTGACCTTGCCGGCAGCGATGCCACTTGGCAACACACCTATCCCGGTACTTACCGCGATGCCGATGCCGCCAGCCTGGATCAGCAGGCCGACATCCAATGGCGCAGCGCCAGGGCTGCGTACCAGCAGACCATGCGGGTGCAGTCGGGCATCGTCACGGCGATCCAGGCCGATGCACCCCTGCTGGCCGATCTGGTCAATCGCAGTCAGGGGGCAGATGGCAGCTTGCAGGCACAGCAGGCCGGTAACCAGCTCCTGGCCCTGTCCATCAAGCAGCAGATGCAACTGCAAAACCTGATGGCGGCCCAATACCGCGCCGATGCCGAAACCCAGGCCACCATTGCCGAGGCCAATGCCATGGCGCGGGAACGCACCCGGCAGTTCCTGGGTGACGGTCGTGCTTACAGCCGCTGAGGAAAACCATCATGGGCGACCTCGGCATCATTGACCGGTTCACGGAAACCTTCATCCGGTACATCGACAGCGGCTTTGGGCTGCTGTCGGGGGATGTCGCCTATCTGACAGCGACCCTTATCACCATCGATATGGTGCTGGCCGGATTGTTCTGGGCCATGGATGCCCATCACGACGTGATGCCACGCCTGATCCGCAAGGTACTCTATGTCGGGTTCTTCGCGCTGGTGCTGGGTAATTTTCAGGCGCTGTCCGAGGCTGTTTACAGCTCTTTTGCGCAGCTTGGGCTGCGGGCGGGGAATTCCGGTCTGTCGGCCAGCGACTTGCTGCATCCGGGACAATTGGCGGCGGTGGGGTTCCAAGCAGCGCATCCGCTGCTGGATCAAGCCCGCACCATGCTGGGCTTTCCTGACATCTTCGGCAATGCCCTGAACCTGACCATCATGGTCCTGGCCTGGTTCTTTGTCGTGATCGCCTTCTTCATCCTGGCGGTGCAGCTCTTCATCACCCTTATCGAATTCAAGCTGACCTCGCTGGCCGGGTTTGTCCTGGTTCCCTTTGCCCTGTGGAGCAAGACGGCCTTTCTGGCCGAGCGCGTGCTGGGCCATGTGATTTCCTCCGGCATCAAGATCATGGTCCTGGCCGTCATTGTCGGCATTGGCTCCAGCTTCTTTCGGGAATTTACCGAGGCGCTGAATGGCAAGGTGCCGGGCATCAATGAAGCGATGACGATGGTGCTGGCGTCCCTGGCCCTGCTGGGGCTGGGCATCTTTGGTCCCGGTATTGCCGCTGGGCTGGTGTCTGGTTCGCCGCAACTCGGGGCTGGTGCTGCACTGGGTACGGCCGGAGCCGCCGCCGGAACGGTTTTGCTGGCGGGCGGAGCCGCTGTGGCCGGTGCCAGACTGGCCGGTGGGGCCGGTCTGTCCGCCGTGCGCGCTGGTGCCAATCTGGGCGGTGCGGCCACCGGTGCCTACCAATCCGCCCAGGCCGCTGGACAGTCAGGGGTGGGCGGTATCGCCCGTGCCGCCGGAGAGGCCACCCTGCGCAAGACCAAGGATGTCGGCCACCGCATCACCGAGCCGTTGCGCGAGGCCTATCAGTCCGGTCGCCAGTCCACCTATCCCGATCCTTCGCCTGAGACAGGCGGGGAGGGGGCTGACACTGCATCGTCGGCTACCACTGACAACGCCCCCGACTGGGCTCGCAAGCTGCGGGCGGAACAGGCGGCCCGCGCCCGCCGCCACAGCACCGAACAGGCCATTAAGGATGGGGACCGGTCTGGCGGCAGTGCTGCTCCGTCCCTTGATCAGAAGGATGACTGACCATGTTCAAACGCTCCCTGCAACGCTATGGCACTACGCCCGACCCCGTGACGCCCTATCAGAAGGCGGCCCAGCTCTGGGATGAACGGATTGGCAGCGCCCGTATTCAGGCCCGGAACTGGCGGCTGATGGCTTTTGGCTGTCTGGCGCTCGCCATGGGTCTTTGTGGCATCGTGGCCTGGCAGTCGGGCCAAAGCCGCATTATCCCCTATGTGGTGGAGATTGATCGGCTGGGCGAGGCCCGTGCCGTGGCACCAGCGGCCAGTGACTATCAGCCCACCGATGCCCAGGTCGCCTATTACCTGGGGCGCTTCATCAGCAACGTCCGGTCACTTTCCACCGATCCCGTGTTGGTGCGGCAGAACTGGCTGGCCGCCTATGATTTCGTGGTCGACCGTGCCGCCCTGTTCCTCAACGAGCAGGCCAAGATCAACGATCCCTTCAGTCGGATCGGCACCAACAGCGTCACGGTGCAGGTCACCAGCATCGTCCGCGCCTCCGACCTGTCCTTCCAGGTCAAATGGACCGAACAGCATTTCGAGCGCGGCAGTCTAGTCCGCACCGATCGCTGGACCTCGATCCTGGCGGTCAGCCTGCGGCCCCCCAGCACGTCGGAGGCCTTGGCCCGCAACCCCTTGGGCGTCACCATCACTTCCATCGACTGGTCGCGGGAGTTCGATGCCCAACCATCCCTGAGGAACACGCCATGACCAAGCTGATCCTGCCGGTCCTGATGGCCGGTATACTCTCCGCCTGCGCTGGTCACCCCAAGAAGCCACCCGTCATCGCGTATGACAGCAGCGATTTCCAGGCTGCGAAGGTTGAGCCCGAACCAGCCTTCCCGGTCCAAATCGTTGAGAAGGCCGTCCCCTTGCCGCTGCCTGGTCAGTTGCAGCCATTGCCATCCGCGCCGACCGTGGTGATGCCCGACAATCGCCCCCCGACCCAGCGTGTTACGGACGCGAACAAGGCAGCCACGCTGGAGCCCACCCGCAGCGGCTATCTCAACGCCATGCAGGTCTATCCCTATACCGCGGGGGCTTTGTATCGGCTCTATGCTGCACCTGAACGGGTGACCGACATAGCCCTCCAGCCCGGTGAGAGTTTGGTGGCCGTGTCCGCTGGTGACACGGTGCGCTGGATCATCGGCGACACCAGCAGCGGGGCAGGGGAGGCGAGCCAGGTGCATGTGCTGGTGAAACCGGTTGCTGCCAGCCTCACCACCAACCTGGTCATCACCACCGACCGGCGCGCTTACCACCTGCTGATGGAAAGCACGCCGCAGACCGCCATGGCCTCACTGTCTTGGACCTATCCGCAGGATCAGTTGCTGGCGCTGCAACGCCGTAACAGTCAGGCAGCGACGGTGCAGCCGGTTGCCACTGGCCTGTCCTTGGAAAACCTGCACTTCCGTTACGCCATCACCGGCGACAATCCCCCCTGGCGGCCGCAACGGGTCTTTGACGATGGGGCCAAGGTCTATATCGAGTTCCCCGGCCGCCTCGACCAGGGCGAAGCCCCGCCGCTCTTTGTCATCGGCCCGCAGGGTGAGGCGCAATTGGTGAACTACCGTGTGCGCGGACGGCATTACATCGTGGACAGGCTGTTCGCCGCGGCAGAATTGCGTCTGGGCACTGATCCGCAGCAAGTAGTGCGGATCGAACGCACCGATGGGAGGCCGTCATGACCACGGCCCCTCCCGACACCAAGCAGCCGCCCGAAAAGCTGGAACTGCGGGCTGCTCCGCGCCGGGCATTGCGCCTGCGGCGTTGGGTGATCATTGGCGGCAGCGGCATTACTGCTGGCACCATCCTGACCCTAACCATGCTGTCTCTCCAAAGTCAGCCGGGTAAACGCGACGCCGGGCCTCAGGAACTGGCACAACCAGCCAAACCACCGGCACCGGAAGCACTGGCCGGACTGCCCACCGACTACAGTCAGGTCAAGCCTGATACACCGCCGCTGGGGCCACCACTGCCCGGTGACCTCGGTCGTCCCATCTTGGAGCAGCAGCGTCGACAGGCGAGCAGCACGCCATGGTCACCCACTGCGCCGGTAAATCAGCCAAGCCCGGAGCAGGTCCAGATCAACCAAGCGCGCCAATCCGGCCTGTTCATCCGCACGGAACCGAAAACAAGACCGGCCATTCCAGAAAGTCAGAATGTGGCAAATCCAAGTGCCCCGGACTCTGCCACGGAAAGCGCCACACCCGATGAGCCGCAGCGCAAGATGGACTTCTTGGCTCGCCCTGACACGGGTGGGATCTACAATCCCTACGCTGAGCAGCACCCTACATCCCCTCATCAGATCATGGCGGGTAGCGTCATCGCGGCGGCCCTGGTGACAGGTCTCAATTCTGACCTGCCGGGCACCGTGACAGCCCAGGTGACCGAGAATGTCTATGACACCGTCACCGGCCAGATACTGCTGATCCCCCAAGGTTCCCGTCTCATCGGCACATATGATAATCGCGTCAGCTTTGGACAGGAGCGTGCGCTGCTGGTCTGGCAGCGCCTGATCCGCCCCAATGGCACGTCCCTGCAACTTGACAACCTGCCCGCCAGCGACACCCAGGGCAACTCAGGGCTCACCGACGAAGTCGACTTCCATACTGGCCGCCTCCTGAAGGGCATTGCCATGGCCACACTGCTGGGTGTCAGTACCGAACTGACGTTCGGGCAGCAGGAAAGCGATTTGGTCCGAGCCGTCAGGGAGTCCGTCCAGCAAAATGCCGACCGCGCTGGCCAGCAACTGGTTGAACGCAATCTCGACATCCAACCGACCCTGGCCGTCCGCCCCGGCTGGCCGCTGCGAGTAATTGTGCGCCGCGACCTGATCCTGTCCCCCTACCGTGGAGGCTGACCCATGCTGAAGCTCCCCAAACTCCCCGACCGCACCCCGGTAAAGCTAACCGTTACCCTCAATCCGGAACTGCACCAGCGGCTGCAATCCTACGCTGCTCTTTACCGGGAAACCTATGGCACCCCGGAGCCGGTGGCCGATCTCATCCCCTACATGCTGGATGCCTTCCTGGATAGCGACCGGGCCTATGCCAGGGCGCAGAAGGAGGAGCGTCCGTCTGGGCAGGACCCTGTTGGCGGTCGGAAACGCCAACATGTGGCCATGGCATCAGGTCTCAGCCCCGCGAGCCGGAGGACTGAGCCATGACCACCATTGGCAAGTTCACGCAGTCCAAAGATGGTGGTTGGACCGGAGTCATCCGTACCCTGACCATCAATGCCAAGGTGCGTCTGGTTCCGAACGATAGCCGCGACAATCCTTCCGCACCGGCCTACCGGCTGTTACTCGGCCACCATCACATCGGAGATGCCTGGGAAGCACAAACTAATGATAACAACCCGCAGCCGTACCTGCGGGTACGTTTTGATGACCCAGCTTTGCTAGGGTCGATCAATGCTGCCCTGTTTTGGTCCGGTGCTGATGACTCAGCAAAGCTGATATGGAGGCGTGCGCGCGTTTAGGTAGGTTCTCGGGTCGTGATGGGGCCGGAAGCGGACGGGTGGGTTTCCGTGTGCACAATGCGGTTCTGGACATTACCGCCCGCGCCGACAGCGTATCTTGCCGATTCAAAGCTGCATACAAGCGATGATTCTGTGATCTGGGTGGAAAACATCACGCAGCGGCGAACAGCAGACATACGCTGAACCGATAAAAATCAAAGCCGCAAAAAACCTTCAGACGAACAGGAACGGGTCATGAAAATCATCTATCTTGCCGCCGCGTTGATGGTCGGCCTCACCAGTATCGCCGGTGCCATTTCCGCCCAGGCCCATGGCATCTGGTTCGCGCAGCGGGCCAAGCAGACGGCCCTGATCTATGGTGTCGGTGCCGACGACCTGGACGTGGTGAAGCGGCTGGGTCTGGTGACCGGCACCTATGGCTATGACGCTGACTGGGCACCCGTGGGTGCGACCCTGCGCGTCGCCGGCCCCATCGTGGTGGTGGACAGCGAGGCGCCGACCGTCGCCTTTGCCGCCATCATGGATAATGGCCTCTGGTCCCGCACGCCGGATGGCAAATGGGTCAAGGGCGGGCGCGATACCGTGCCCGATGCTGTCGTTGCCGAACGCACCATGAAATATGCCGTCCACCTGACCGGCACCCCCAACAGCCCCATTCCCGCCCTGCCGGAGCAGGTGTTGCAGATCGTACCGGTGGACAAGACCCTGCCGGTGGAGATGGGCAAGCCGCTGAAGGTGCGCGTGCTCTACAAGGGCAAGCCCGTCAAGGATGCGGCCCTGAAGCATGATTTCGTGAACGATCCCGATCAGGTGCCGGTGAAGACCGACAAGGACGGTATCGCCACCATCAAGGTGCGCAACCAGGGCCTGAACGTGCTGGCCGCCACCTATGTCGGCCCGTCGGACAATCCCAAGCAGATCGACCATATCGAATATCTGGCGACCCTGTCCTTCGTGCTGCCGCACGCCCCGGAATGAGGATTTTGCACATGAAGCACCCGATGATCCGGCTGGCGCTGGCCGCCACCCTGACCCTGTCGCCGCTGACGGTCCTGGCCCATGGCGACACCACGCCCAAGCATGGCGGCATCGTCCAGATGACGGGCGAAACGCTGATCGAGCTGGTAGCCGGCGCCGATGCCGCCAGCATCTATGTCAGCGAAGAGGATGAACCCGTCGCCAGCAGCGACCTGACGGCCACCATGACCATCATGGATGCGGGCGGGAAGCGTCAGGTCAATCTGACGCCCGCTGCCGGCAACCGTTTTGACGCGCCGGGCGTGAAGCTGACCAGTGGGGCCAAGGTGGCGGTGATGGTGGTCAACAAGGCCAGCCAGGCCCGCTCCATCCTGTCCTTCACCGTCAAGTGACGGGGGCGAGACGATGCGGCTGCCCCCTTTGTCATGGACCAACGGGGGCGGTCGCGCCGTCCCCCTTCTTGTCGCCGCCCTGCCCTGGCTGGTGATCCTGGCCCTGCTGATCTGGGCACCCCATGCCATGGCGCATGGCGTGTCGGAGGATGATCGATCCTTCATCGAGGATGCGCAGGGTGTGCATGTCATCCCCTATATCTATCTGGGCGCCAAGCACATGGTCACTGGCTACGACCATCTGCTGTTCCTGGTGGGCGTGATCTTCTTCCTTTACCGGCTGCGTGACGTCGCTTCCTACGTCACCCTGTTCGCCGTCGGCCACTCCACCACGCTGCTACTGGGCGTGCTGGCCGATATAAGGGCCGATGCCTATATCATCGACGCCATTATCGGCCTGTCGGTGGTCTACAAGGCGCTGGACAATCTGGGGGCCTTCAAGACCTGGATGGGTTTTCAGCCCAATACCAAGGCCGCCGTCCTGATCTTCGGCTTCTTCCACGGCTTCGGTCTGGCGACCAAGCTGCAGGAACTGTCGCTCTCGCCCGACGGTCTGCTGGCCAATCTGGTCAGCTTCAATGTCGGGGTGGAGATCGGGCAGTTCATGGCCCTGTGCCTGATCCTGATCGCCATGAATGCCTGGCGCACAACGCGCAGTTTCAACCGGTCGGTGCTGCTGGCCAATGGCGCCCTGATGGCCGCCGGCCTGACGCTGGTGGGCTATCAACTGGCCGGCTACCTCACCCAATCCGCGTAAGGGGAAAACAGATGACCGACATGAGCATGACCCCTTATCAGGCCTCTCCGCGCGCCCTGCTCCGGGCCGGGCTGGGTGCCGTGGCGGCGTCGTCCCTGGTGCTGACCCTGTTCGTGCTGCCGGCTGAATATGGGATCGACCCGACGGGGGCCGGTGGTGCCCTGGGCCTGACGAAACTGGCTGGCGGCGGCGGTGAGGCGGCGGAACCGGCGCCCACCGCACCCGTTGCCACACCGGTGGCCCCCGGCACACCCACCCCGGCGGAGATCGCCAAATCCACCGTCCTGCGCAGCGATCGCCAGGAACTGATCCTGCCGCCTCATTCGGGGGCGGAGGTGAAGGCTCATATGGCACAGGGCGATCATTTCATTTTCCGCTGGCAGGCGACGGGCGGGCAGGTGCGCTTCGACATGCATGGTGAACCGCCCAACGCCAAGGAGGGCGAATTCTCCAGCTACTGGAAGGCCAAAGACCTGGACAGCGCCCAGGGCGCCTTCACGGCCCCCTTCACCGGCACCCATGGCTGGTATTTCCGCAATCGCGGCGACACGCCGGTGACGGTCGTTGTGGAAACCACGGGCTTCTACAAGGACCTGTACCTGCCGCCGGTACAATGAAGAATGGACCTGCGTCCAGGCCCCCCAAGGGCATGGTTTGCAGGACCTGCGCATAAAATTGAGAAGGGCTGTTTGCGGGCGATTCGGGCCCGCAAACAGCTTTCTATCACTGACCTGATGTAACAGGACCGATCACATCACGCGCTTGAAGTTCGTGTAGTCACCGGTTGCGCGTACTTTTACGGTCACATCCTTGTCACCGCGATTGCGCCAGAACCATCCATGCTTTCCATCAAAGGCGGCGGTAATTTCGCCTTCATCACTGGCGGCACCGCGCCCCTTCTTGTAGCTGTGGGTCTTGTCGGGTGCGGCGAAAGCCTCGCCATGCGCGTCAAAATTCACCACACCGCCCTCGACCGTCCATGAATAATTGATCTTGGCCCCCTGCTTGGCCTCGACCTTGACCTCAGCCCCCTGACCGGGAGCCAGCGTCACCGACATTTCATCCACCGTTTCCGCCTCGCCATGGGCATGGTCGGCATGGGCCAGGGCGGTAACGGGCAGCAGGCACAGGCCAGCGGCGATCAGCAGCGACTTCAACATCATTGTTTCCTTATCGTCTTCGAACGGGTTCGGCCTCAGGCACCACCCGTGTCAGGTTGGGTCGACCGCCGGCAGGAGCCGGCGGTGCATTTCAGATGTTTTACGGAGAGGTAGCAGGCTGGGATGTCGTTGCCGTCTCCCGGTCGGCCTTGGCATCGGCTTCCGCCTCTTCTGCCAATTGTGCCTTGATCTCCCCCATCTCCGTCAGGCCCAGCAGTTTGCCGATACCGGTGGGGTCGATGGCATATTCCGACGGCAGGACAACGGTGACCAGCAGCAGGGCAGCGGTCACGATGGCGATGATTGTCGACCGAAGAAGCTGCGCCGAGGTCGGCAGTTCAGCCTGGGTGGGAATGTTGCTGTTATACATGGGGCAAATCCCTTTCAGGAAGCGACGGCCCAGCCGGTCAACTGATATCCGATCAGCATGAACCCGGCGGTCATCATGACGACATTGGCGGTATAGGCGTGGCGCCAGAAGCTGGCAGTCCGGCGCCAGTACCCCATCACGATCAGGATGGCGAACAAGGCCAGCATCTGACCAATCTCCACGCCGACATTGAAGGCCAGCAGATTGGGGATCAGCCCATCCGCTGCCACGTCATATTCGCGGATCTTGGTGGCCAGCCCCAACCCGTGGAACAGGCCGAAGACCAGTGTCGCCACCTTGGTGTTGGGCTGGAAACCCAGCCAGCGCTGATAGGCACCCAGATTGTCCAGCGCCTTATAGACCACCGACAGGCCGATGATGGCGTCGATCAGGTACCCATTGACGTTCGTGTCGAACAGCACGCCCAGCAGCATCGTGGTGGAATGGCCGAGGGCGAACAGGCTGACATACAGCGCGATATGGTTCAGCCGATAGAGAAAGAAGATCACACCGAACAGGAACAGGATGTGATCATAGCCGGTCACCATGTGCTTGGCGCCGAGATAGATGAAGGGCAGGAGATGCACGCCCGTGATCTCCTGGATATAGCCCTTGTCGCCCTGCGTCACGGCATGGGCCAGCGCATCGGCGCTTCCCATCAGAAGGGCGCTGATCATGCCCATCAGGGCCAGAAGCAAGGTCCGGGGCGGCACGGCGGCGCGCGCCTGCCCGACCCTGGGTGGAGGCCTTTTCATGGCTTGGGTTTTCCCGAGTTTCAGCAATAGGGGAAGCAGCCCCCGTCAGGGTGCTGCTTGTGGCTATGCGTGGAACCCGGCCCGTGGTGGCCGCTCCAGGGCGTAAAGCGGTGCGCTGGACAGGGCCGCCGGTATGTCATCGTGCCAGCCAGTGCGCCATACATTCGGCGCGCCAGGAGGGAACGTTATGGCGATCAGAACGGTGTGGGAATGGTCGCCCTTGTTATGGCTATGGGTCGGCCCGGCGGATCGATCATCCTCCCCGTCATGGTCATGTCCATGATCATGACCATCGGCGATGGCGATATCGGGAATATGGGCGGCCAGGCTGTGGTGAGCGAAAGACAAAACGCCGGAAAGCATCATCGCCACGATGATGAAGCGAACGCCTTTCAACAGGATCAGTTTCACCATCTGGTCGCCATCGATACGCATAGGTAACCACGTCTCCGTGAAGCCCATGCCCGCTCTATTCCACTGATATGTCCAGGGATAGCGGAATGCCAAAGTCGGGTCAATGGCCCATTTGCGACTCATTCGCACGCTCTGAAGCAACCTTGCCATATCCCCACCAGGGGGATAGCATATTGAGGCAGTCGGCTCTGTCCAAGCCGGCTGAAAGGCGCTACCCAACCAGCTTGAAAGAAATCCCCTTGTTCTCTCCCTTGCTGAACCGCACCTACCGCCACCTCTTCGCAGCACAGGTTGTGGCCCTGGTGGGAACCGGGCTGCTGACTGTGGCGCTGGGCCTGCTGGCCTATGATCTGGCGGGTGCGGACGCCGGCGCGGTGCTGGGTACGGCGCTGGCGATCAAAATGGTGGCCTATGTGGTGGTGGCACCCGTCGCCGGTGCCTTTGCCGACCGGTTGCCCCGGCGCACCTTCCTGGTCGCCATGGATCTGGTGCGCGCCTTGATCGCGCTGTCGCTGCCCTTCGTCACACAGGTCTGGCAAATCTATGTGCTGAACTTTCTGCTGCAATCGGCATCCGCCGCCTTTACGCCGACATTCCAGGCGACCATCCCGGACGTGCTGCCGGAAGAGGCCGACTATACCAAGGCCCTGTCGCTGGCCCGGCTGGCCTATGATCTGGAGAGCTTGGTCAGTCCGGCACTGGCGGCGGCCCTGCTGACCATCATGACCTACCATGACCTGTTCGCTGGCACCGTGGTCGGCTTCGTCCTGTCCGCCCTGCTGGTGGTATCGACCCGCCTCACAAGGCCGACACCGGTGGAGTACAAGGGTGGCATCTATGACCGGACCACAAGGGGAATGCGCCTCTATCTGCGGACACCGCGCCTGCGTGGCCTGCTGGCCTTCAACGGGACCGTCGCCGCAACAGGTGCCATGGTGATCGTCAACACCGTCGTGTTGGTGCGTGGTCTGCTCGGCGGCTCGGAAACGGATGTTGCCCTGCTGCTGGCGGCCTATGGTGCCGGGTCCATGGTCATGGCGTTCCTGCTGCCCAAGCTGTTGGAGCGGACAGGGGACCGCAGCGTGATGATGGCTGGGGCCTGGGTACTGACCGGGGGGCTGTTGACCCTGGCGGTCCTCCTGGCAACGGGTCTGGTTGTGGGGAATGTCGATGGTTCCTTTCCGATCCTCATGCCCGCCTGGTTCATATTGGGAGCGGCAAATTCTGCGGTGCTGACACCGTCCGGTCGGCTGTTGCGCCGTTCCGCTGAGGCGGGAGACCGGCCGGCCATCTTCGCGGCGCAGTTCGCGCTTTCCCATGCGTGCTGGCTGGTGACATATCCGCTGGCGGGCTGGCTGGGCTCGACCGGCGGCCTGACAATCGCTTTTGCCACCTTGGGCGTGCTGGCGTTCGTCACCACGCTCATCGCCGGACGGCTTTGGGCCGGTGACGACGCCCCCCGTTCGGTTTGATCTGCAAAATCGGATCGCCCCTCCGCCCCGCTTAACGCGGGGACGGAGGGGCTTTCCTCATTTGACCTCGGTTGCCGGCGACCGGATTGCGGCAACGCACTCCCCATCACGCCAACGGGGACCGTACCGCTTGATGCCGGGAAGGCGCGGGGCGAATTCCTGCGCCCGCTGGCCACTTTCACAGGTGGTGTCGGCCACCGTTCGTCCTGGCCCGTCCGCCGGGGTGGAACATCCCGACAGTGCCAGCGCAAAGACCAGAACTGCGATCCTTGTCTTCATGGATTTTCTCCTTTCACGGTCAAGGATGCAGCGCCGGTGACACCTGCCGGGTGTCGCGGTGGCACAGCCGGTACAAGGCGGGCAGGACCAGCAGGGTCAGCAGGGTGGAGGAAAGGATGCCGCCGATGACCACGGTGGCCAGCGGTCGCTGCACCTCGCTGCCCGTGCCGACATTGAAGGCCATAGGGATGAAGCCCAACCCTGCCACCAGCGCCGTCATCAGCACGGGTCGCAGGCGGGCCAGTGCCCCTTGGGTGATCGCAGCCTCCAGTGCCATGCCGTCATCCAGCAGTTTGCGGATGAAGGTCACCATGACCACGCCGTTCAGCACCGCGATGCCGGACAGTGCGATGAAACCGACCCCGGCGGAGATCGACAGCGGGATGTCGCGCAGCGCCAGTGCCGCCACGCCGCCCGTCAGGGCCAATGGCACGCCACTGAACACGACGCCGGCATCGCGCATCGACCCGAACGCCATGACCAGCAGGCCGAAAATGGCCAGCAGGGTCAACGGCACAACGATCCGCAGCCGTTCGGTGGCCGAGGTGAGCTGCTGGAACGTGCCGCCATATTCCACCCAATAGCCTTCGGGCACCGTCACGTTCTCGCCCACGGTACGCTGGATCTCCTGCACGAAAGACCCCAGGTCGCGACCGCGCACATTGGAAGTGACGACGATGCGGCGCTTGGCGTTCTCCCTGCTGATCTGGTTGGGACCCAGGCCGATCTCCACCTTGGCCAGTTCACCCAGGGGAAGATAGGCCACGGCCGAACCACCCTCGACCGCCGGCATGGGGACGGGCAGTAGCCGCAACCGGTCCAGGTCGCTGCGGATATCCTCCGGCAGCCTGACGACAATGTCGAACCGCCGATCACCCTCGAAGATCTGGCCGGCGACCTGTCCGGCCAGTGCCGTCTGCACCACCTGCTGCAAGTCGGCGATGCTGACGCCATAGCGGTCCAGCGCCGCGCGGTCGGGCAGGATGCTCAACATCGGCAGGCCGGTGGCCTGCTCCAGCTTGGCATCCGCCGCACCGGGCACGGCATTGATGATGGCTTCGATCTGGGCACCGATCTCTGTCAGCTTCTCCAGGTCATCACCATAGACCTTCACCGCCACCTCACTGCGCACACCAGCGATCAACTCGTTGAAGCGCATCTGGATGGGTTGCAGGAACTCGTAATTGTTGCCGGGCACGGTGGCCACGGCAGCGGCCATTTCCGCGACCAGCTGTGCCTTGGTCTTGCGCGGATCGGGCCATTGGTCACGCGGCTTCATGATGATGAAAGTGTCCGCCACGCTGGGTGGCATCGGGTCGGTCGCCACCTCCGCTGTGCCGATCTTGGCGAAGACGCGGTCGATTTCCGGGAACTGCTTCAGCCGCGCTTCCAGCACCGTCTGCATGCCGATGGCCTGGGTCAGGCTGGTGCCGGGAATGCGCAGCGCGTGCAGGGCCACGTCGCCCTCATCCAGGTTGGGGATGAATTCCGTCCCCATGCGCGAGGCGGCGATGCCGGACAGCACCACCATCATGGCGGCGGCCACCACGATGGGCACGCGGATGCCGATGGCCACGCGCAGGGCGCGGTCATAGAAGCGGCCCGTGGCCTGCATGACGGCATTCTCATGCTCCGCCACCCGATCAGTGACGAACAGGGCGACAGCGGCGGGCACGAAGGTCAGCGACAGAACCAAAGCCGCAGACAACGCCATGACCACCGTGGCGGCCATGGGGTGGAACATCTTCCCCTCCACCCCGGTCAGGGTGAAGATGGGCAGATAGACGATGGTGATGATGAAGACGCCGAACAAGCTGGGCTTGATCACCTCCGACGTGGCGGATGCGGCCAGGTCGAACCGCTCCTCGCGTGTCAGCAACCGGCCCAGCCGGTGCTGCGCCTCGCCAAAGCGGCGCAGGCAATTCTCGATGATGATGACGGCACCATCGACGATCAGGCCGAAATCAAGCGCGCCCAAGCTCATCAGGTTGCCCGACACCCTGGTCTGCACCATGCCGGTGATGGTCAGCAGCATGGACAGCGGGATCACCGCCGCCGTGATCAGAGCGGCGCGGATATTGCCCAGCAGCAGGAACAGCACCACAATGACCAGCAACGCGCCCTCGGCCAGGTTCTTCTCCACCGTCGCGATGGTCCGGTCGACCAGGGTGGTACGGTCGTAAACCGCCTCCACCACGATACCGGCAGGCAGGCTCGCCTTCACCTCTTCCAGCTTGGCGGCAACCAGACGGGAAACGTCGCGGCTGTTCTCTCCCACCAGCATGAAGACGGTGCCCAGCACGGTTTCCTTGCCGTTCTGGGTGGCGGCCCCGGTGCGCAGCTCCGCCCCGAAACCGACCTCCGCCACATCACCGATGCGCAGCGGTACCCCGCTGGGCCGGTCCAGCAGGATGGAAGCGAGGTCTTCCGTGCCCGTGGCCTGTCCCGGCACGCGGATCAGATATTGCTGGCCGTGGCGTTCGATATAGCCGGCACCGACATTGGCATTATTGCGCTCCAGCGCCTGGACGATGTCGGCCATTGTGACGCCATGGGCCTGCATGCGCTGCGGGTCGGGCGACACCTGATACTGGCGGTTGAAGCCGCCCACCGTGTTGATTTCCGTGACGCCGGAGATGTTGCGCAATTGCGGGCGGACCACCCAATCCTGAACCTCCCGCAGGTCGGCGGGCGTCCAGGGCTTACCGTCCGGCCGTGTCGTGCCGTCCCGCGCGCTGATCGTGTACATGAAGATCTCGCCCAGGCCCGTGGCGATGGGGCCCATGGTCGGCTCAATACCGGCGGGCAACTGCGCCAAGGTCTGTTGCAGCCGTTCATTGACGAGTTGGCGGGCGAAGTAGATATCCGTCCCTTCATTGAACACCACCGTCACCTGCGACAGGCCATAGCGGGAGATGGAACGGGTGTAGGACAGGTGCGGCAGGCCACCCAGGGCGGCCTCGATCGGGTAGGTGACGCGCTGTTCGGCCTCCAGCGGCGAATAGCCCGGCGCCTCGGTATTCACCTGCACCTGGACATTGGTGATGTCGGGCACCGCGTCGATGGACAGGCGGGTGAAGTTATAGACGCCCAGGGCAGCAAGGCCAAAGGTCAGGGCCAGCACCAGCCAGCGATGCCGGATGGCCGCCTTGATAAGGGTATCGAGCATGGTCCGGCTCCTCAATGATCGTGGCTGGCGCCGGACTTGTCGATGTCGGCCTTGATGAGGAAGCTGTTCTCGGTGACATAGCGTTCACCGGGCTCGATGCCGCCCAGCACCTCCACCTTGTCGCCATCCTGCTGGCCAAGCTCCAGCATGCGGACCTCGTAGGTGTCGCCCACCAGCGCGAACACCACCGTGAAGTCACGGAAGGCCTGCAGGCCGGACACTTTCACCGCCAGTGGCACCTCACGCGAGGCGACAATGATGCTGGCATTCACCATCTGCCCCGGTCGCAGCTTCTGATCGGTGTTGTCCAGCAGGACGCGGGCGATCACCGTCTGGCTGCCCGCATCGGCCAGCGGCAGGATGCGCTGGACGCTGCCCGTGATCTCCGTCCCGTCACCGGTCTTCAGCCGCACCGGCTGGCCCGGCCTGACCCGCGCCGCGTCGGCGGGGAACAGGCGCAGGTCGGCCCAGAGCGTGGACAGGTCACCGATCTCGAACAGCGGGCCATTGCCGGTGACGGCCCCGACATTGATGTCGCGCGACAGCACCGTGCCACTGACCGGGGCCTTCACGGCATAGGTTTGCAGACTCTCATTGCTTTCGATGGTGGCAATGACTTCGCCAGCCTCCACCCTGTCACCCGGCAGCTTGCGCACCTCGCGCACCAGACCAGGGAAGCGGGCATCGATACGCGCGGCCCGGTCCATGTTGAGACCGATACGGCCCGTGACCTCCACCGTCTCGTTGATGGTGGCGGGGCCAGCCGGTTCCGTGCGGATGCCCGATGCTTCGGCGGATGCCGGTTCGATCCGGGTGCGCCCTTCATAAGAGGCGAATTTCCATTCGCTGCGCTTGCCGCCCCGGTTGGCGACCACATGCACATCGAAGGAATGCGGCTCCACCAGCACGCCATTGCCGGCCAGATAGTCCTGCTCTGGCTTGAAGCCGAACTTGTCGACCTTGCCGCCCAGGCGCGTCACGGCGACGGCCAGGCCCACGGTTTGCGGGGCCACGGGCTTGTCGTCGACATAGGCATAGACGCGGTAATGCGGGGGAACGCCGTCCTCGAACACGGTCAGTTCCAGGGCCAGCGGCCCGTCGCGCAGCATGCGGCCGCGATGGGGGCCACGTTCATACTCGCCCGCCGCCGGGGCAGCGGCGTGGCCGCCCTCGGCATGGGTCGCGGTCGGCCGGTTGATCAGCCATAGGGCGCCGGCGCCGCCGACGGCCAGGATGGTGGCGACAAGCAGCGTCTGCTTGATCATGTTGGTCTTGGTCATTGTGTCAGTCCTGCGGGGCGAGGGTCTGGCCGGTCAGGCGCTCGGCTTCGATGGCGAGCCGGTGATAGTCGGCGGCCTCAGTGATCATGGCCTGTTCCAGCTCCACCAGTTGCCGGTTGGCCTCGGTCAGTTCCAGCAGCGACAGGCGGCCGGCCTTGTAGCCATCCTCGATGGCGGCGATGGCGGCGCGGGCCTTGGGGGCTGCCTCCTCCTGCAACAGCTTCAGCGCCTGACGCGCGCGTTCCATCCCGGCATGCAGGCTGGCGAGTGTATTGTAGAGGCTGGTCCGTGCCGCCTGCTCGCGCGCCAGGGCCAGGCCGGTGGCGGCCCTTGCCTCGCGGATACCGGGCTCGGCCCGGGCGGCGGTGCCCAGCGGCATGGTCAGCGACATGACGAAGGCCTGACCGTTCTGGCCCTCCAGCCGCCTTATGCCGGCGCTGACCGTCAGGTCGGGCGTACGTGCGCTCTCCGCCAGCAGGGTGCGGGCCTCTAGGGTCCGGCGTTCGGACGCGAAGCGCAGCAGGTCAGGATTGCGCTCCATCCGCGCCTGGATGGTGGAGACGGGTAGCGGGGCCGGCATGTCCAGCAGCTTGGCCGCCGCCAGTTCGAACCGCGGGTCGCGGTCCGCCCAAGCCTCGGCCAGCAGCAGGCGGGCGGAGTGCAACTCCTGCTCGCTGCGCAGCCGGACCAGCTTGGCCTGGGTGACGGAGACCGCGGCGCGTGCCACCTCGCCCGGCAGGGCCTTGGCAGCCCTGTAGCGGGTGTTGGCCGCATCCAGGGCGCGGGCGGCCATGGCTTCCTGCCGGCGGGCCAGCGCCAGCAGTTCCTGGTTGACCACGACATCGATGAAGCGGCGCGTCACCTCCGCCAGGATGTCGATCTTTTCGGCATCCTGTTCGGACAGGATCTGGGCGCGTTCGTGGCGGGCCACGTCCATGCGGCGACCGCGCTTGTCCTCCAGGTCCAGAACGGTGCCCAGGCTGAGGGTGACTTCCGTGTCACCGATGAAGCGGGTGCCGCCGGTGCCACCGACATTCTCAACATCAATGCCGAGTTGGAGCGGATTGCGCAGTGACGCCTGATCCTGGCGGGCCGTGGCTGCATCCAGGGCGAAGCGGTGGCCGGCAAGGCGCGGACGGGTTGTGGCAGCAAGCGTCAGGGCCTGGCGCAGGGTCAGGATGCCGACGGGACTGGTGGCCGGATCGGCAGCATAGGGGCTGGAGGCAGGTGCCTCGCCGGAAATGGAGGCTGGCGCCTCCTGGGCCAGACAGGGGCCAGTGACGGTTGCAAGCAGCAACATCGTCACGGCCATGCCGGACCGGAGCGGAATGGCTCTGGGCATGGGTATCGTCCTCGGCCCGCCGGAAGCGGGGGCCTGTCAAATCGCGATCAGGATTGAATCAGATGGATTCAGGCCCGGCGCGGCGGACGGTCGATACGGATGTTGCTGTGCTGGCGGGTGAAGGAAACCGGCAACGGGACATGGCCGCGCGGCAAGGGCGGGCTTGTCACCTGAACCTGCGTCGGCACGACCACCAGCAAATGGGTCACCGTGTCATGGGCATGGTGGAACCTGTCGATATGCTGATCGCTATCGGCGGTTTCCACATGCTTTTCATGGATGGCATGGTCCCCATCCATGGACCCACCGACATGGTGCTCCAGCTTCTCCACCAGCCCATGTGCCATGGTTTCGCCCGTGTGGAACACGGTGAAGCACAGCATCACGGTCATAAGGAAGGCGAGAAGGGAGCGCATCGTGCCTTGTGATTGGGGAATGGACGAAGAAACCGTAGCCGAATATAGCGGCGGAACCAAGCTGTTCCAGAGTGGCCATGGGTCGGGTCAGAGGTACTTGGTGATTTCCGCGATCCCGGACAACCGTTCCCGCACCTCCTTGGGCAGGGCTCCGGTCGCCTCCTCCAGGTGATGCTCGATATGGTGCAGCACCAGCACCGTCTTTGCCTTATCCACGGCCTTCAGCACCGCCTGTAATTGCTGGGCAATGGTTAGGGCGTCGCGCCCTTCCTCGACCATCTCGACGATCTTGGACAGGTGCCCTTGGGCTCTCTTAAGCCGGTTCAGAATCTCAGGATTGTTAGCATGGCTCATAACCGTGACATATCCCCCAGGGGGGGATATGTCAACACGAGAAACGACCTCAGAGCTGCCGCTCCTTTACAGTGAAACGCAGAGACGGGCATTGCCTGATTTTACCGCCGGTGACCTTCCCGCATCCCACAGGCCTTACAACACCATTCTTCCGAAATCGTCCATGTCAACCTCCTACATTGAAAAGCCGCAAGCAAGTTGCCGTGGGGTTGACAGCGCCAGTTTGCTCGGGCACCAAGTGCGGTACAGGGGCCGTGCGGTAGCCCCGTGAGGCGGCATGCCCAATACCGTGACACCCCAATACCCAGGGATGGTATGGCATGCCCGCACACACTGAAATCTCCACGTCACAATTGTCACGTTTAATCGGCCTGCCCGACGGGCCCTTGCTGATTGATGTCCGCACGGACGAGGATGTCGCGGTGGACCCCCGCATCCTGCCCGCATCCCGGCGCAAGCGTCATGACCAGGTGGCGTCCTGGGCCAATGACGTTACCAACCGCAACGTGGTTGTTGTCTGTCAGGCGGGGGGCAAGCTCGCCCAGGGAACGGCCGCCTATTTGCGCCATCGCGGAATTCAAGCGGAAAGCCTTGAAGGCGGATTTGAGGCTTGGCGCGATAACGCGGGGCCATTGGTTCCCCTGAGTGCCATCCCACCGTCAAATGGTCAGGAAGGGACCCGATGGGTCACACGATCGAGGCCCAAGGTCGATCGCACCGCCTGCCCCTGGCTTATCCGGCGCTTCATCGACCCGGATGCGGTTTTCCTGTTTGTCTCTGCCCAGGAAGTTGAAGGCGTCGCGCAGCGTTTCGCGGCGACACCCTTCGATGTGGAGGGGGTAGAGTGGAGCCACAGGGGCGAGAAATGCACGTTCGACGTGATGGTGGAGCAGTTCGGTTTGACCGGGCCCGCCCTCTCACGTTTGGCGACCATCATCCGTGGCGCTGACACGGCGAGGCTGGATATCGCACCACAGGCGGCTGGGTTCCTGGCGATTGCCCTGGGCCTGTCCCGCATGTACCGGGATGACCTGGAACAGGTGGAGGCCGCGATGCTGGTCTACGACGCGCTGTACCGCTGGTGCCGGGACGCCAGCGATGAAACCCACAACTGGCCGGGACCGGGACCACGGGGGACCTGATGATAAACGAACATGTGATCGGGGCCGGCGAAATGCCGGCCCCCGAGCGTCCCGCCTATCCAACCTTTGCCGAAGCAACATGGGCCTGGGTTCGTGTTGCCGCACTGAGCTTCGGGGGGCCGGCGGGACAGATCGCGGTAATGCACCGCATCCTTGTTGAGGAAAAGCGCTGGATCGGCGAGAACCGGTTCCTGCATGCCCTGAACTACTGCATGATGCTGCCGGGGCCTGAGGCACAGCAACTGGCCGTCTATATCGGATGGCTTCTACATCGAACCGCGGGCGGTCTGGTGGCCGGCACCTTGTTCGTGCTGCCGGGCTTCCTGTGCATCCTGGCCTTGAGCCTGTTCTACGCGGCCTATGGTCAGGTCGGATGGGTGTCTGCCTTGTTCTTCGGATTGAAGGCGGCGGTGCTGGCTATCGTGCTACAGGCGGTGGTGCGCGTGGGCAAGCGAGCATTGCGCGGGAATAGCATGCTGGTGATCGCAGCAACGGCTTTCCTGGCCATATTCGCGTTTGGAATCCCGTTTCCGCTCATCATCCTGTCGGCAGCTTTCGTCGGTTGGGTGGCTGGACGGCGCGGGCTGTCGGGGTTTCAAGGCAGCGGCCATGGTGGCGGTCACGGCCCTGCCGTTGCAGACAAGGACACGGTGCTGGGTGAGACGATCCCCGACCATGCGAAATCATCGATATCCTGGTCGCTGCGCATGGCGGCCATTTTCCTGATCCTGTGGCTGGCCCCTGTTGCCGCCCTTTTGCTGGTCCTTGGCCCGGACAACACTTTCAGCCGCATCGCCACCTTCTTCAGTCAGATGGCCGTCGTAACGTTCGGCGGGGCCTATGCCGTCCTGGCCTATGTCGCACAACAGGCCGTCGACACTTTCGGCTGGCTGAGGCCAGGAGAGATGTTGGACGGGCTGGGAATGGCGGAGACGACCCCAGGACCATTGATCATGGTAGTGGAGTTCGTGGGCTTCATGGGTGCATTCCGCAGCCCTGGCTCCCTAAACCCTTATGTTGCTGGCACCCTGGCGGCCATGCTCACCACTTGGGTTACCTTCATGCCCTGCTTCCTCTGGATATTCCTGGGGGCACCCTGGATCGAGGCCCTGCGCGGCAATCGTGCGGTGACCAGCGCTCTGGCCGCAGTGACGGCTGCCGTCGTCGGTGTGATCCTCAATCTGGCGATCTGGTTCGCGCTGCACACCGTGTTTCAGGAACTGCGTCCATTGTCCCTTGGTCCAATTCAGGTCGATTGGCCCATCTGGGAAACTCTGGACGTGGCGGCGCTGGTCTTGTCTGTCGGTGCCATCGTTGCGGCCTTCAGGTTCAAAGTTGGCATGGCCAAGCTTCTTGGGGTTTGTGCGGCCGCCGGATTTGCTCTGCACATCGTCGAGGCCCTCGCCTGAAGGCCTTGTTGCTAGGATATCAGACAGAACGGGTGTTCCATGTTGTCCGTGCCCGTTACGTGAAGTTTCCGCAATACCCATGACCAGCACAGTTCAAGGCTCTTTGCGCAGATTGCAGGCTTCGCGGGCAGAAGTCGCTGGCTGCTCGTACCCATTAGGCAACGTCGGCTTCCAAGTTCCGTCAGGCCACCAGTGAACGACCACAAGGGGGCTCTTACCAGAAGTCCGCCGCCCCCCTCAATCAATGGTCAATTTATCCGCATCGTTATGGTCCAGAGCATCTGGCAGTTGCGTTCTGGCGATTGATACTGAACCGATTGCGCCGTGTGTCCCTGAAACGCGATGAGCCTGCGGCCTGCTTTGCGATGAAGCCGGACACCTTCTCTGCAGCGTTCCTGACCGGATCAAGCGCAAGGTGGGCATACCTAGCGGTGGTCTGCACCTGCGTATGGCCCAGCAACTTTCCGATCATTGGCAACCCTTCGCCCAGGAAAAGCGCGCCACTGGCAAACGAATGCCGCAAATCATGAATTCGAACATCGTCCAGCCCCGCCCGTCGCCGAATGCGCCGCCATGGTGGTTGCAAGTCTGTCAGTCTGGCTCCCACCTTTGTGCCTGTTATGACCCACGGATTATCCGGCAGCTTCGGGATTGCACGCAGGACGGCAGCGACAGCGTCGCCGAACAGAACGACTTTGGCACCCGTTTTGGAGTCGGAAAGCCTGAACGCCTTGGCCTGCCAGTCAACATAGGCCCACTTCAAGGTCATGATTTCGCCAAGCCGACATCCCGTCAGCATCAGCAGGCGTATAGCCGCGATAACAGACACGGGTTCCGATCCCGTTGTTTCCAACTCGACCAGTGTCCGCCCCAGCGCTGCATATTCGTCCGCGCTGAGGAAGCGCTCCCGCTTCTCCTCAGGGAACTTCTTCACATGCAGACAGGGATTGCTGCCGTCAGGTCGAAGGCCCCAGACTTCGGCCAAATTGAACATCTTGGATAACACGCCAAGGGTTCTGTTGGCTTGATAGGGGATATGCCGCAGCGAATGGTGAAGTTCTGCAATATCCCGGCGTTGGATGCCCGTGACCCGGCGAGTCCCGATCTTGGGATTGATGAACAGCTCCACCGACCGCCGATACTCATATTGCGTCGAAGGCTTGCAGCGAACGGCGACATGCTCATCCAGAAACCGTTCCCCCAGTCCCTTCATAGTCGGTGACTTCCGCGCCTGATCAAGCTCCTGTACCGGATCACGCCCGTTTTTTGCTTCGGACAGGATTTCATAGGCCCGCGCCCGCGCATGCTCGGCAGTCACGGGGCCATGCTGACCAATCGTGATGAACCGCTGTTGCCCGTTGATCCGGCACTTCACGATGTAGACCTTGCGACCCGTGGGATGGATGCGGACGCCGAACCCACGCAACTCGTCATCCCAAATCACCTTCAGGGTCGGACCGGCAGTCGCAGCATCCACCGACCGCTTGGAGAGCTTTGCCATCATCCATCTCCAGAATCACCGGAAGCGTCATCCTGGCGCTTGGTATCAGCTACCATATAGCTACCAGATGGGATAAAATCGGAACGCTGATGATGGTATATGGTCGTACACAGAAGTCAAAATATCAAAAGTATTATCAGGTATTTAGATGATTTGGACGTATTCAGGAGTACGTCGTCGTATGAATACTTTTCAAACTCATAACCTGAAGGCCGCAGGTTCAAATCCTGCCCCCGCATCCAATTAAGCCCCGACGGAAAAATCCGACGGGGCTTTTTTTATTGCTCGAAACCTAACAGAAAAATATGCGTCCGGCGTCATCATCTGATGACTCAGGGGGCCGTGCGCAAAAAACGGAAATCAACGCCCCGGCGCCAGTCAACGCCAGGCCGGTAAATGCCAAAAGCCACGCAGAATGACGATGGGGGCAGCACGTTCCGACCGAACCGGACTGCCCCTGCCCGCCAGGCTTCAATCCTTCAGCGCAGCGATAAAGCCGGCGGCGCGGGTGGCGACCTCTACTGGTGTGAAGCCGGGGCGATAGAGGGTAGAGCCGATGCCGAACCCGTCCGCCCCGGCGCTGCGCCAGGCGGTCATATTGTCGGGGCTGATGCCGCCGACGGGCAGGACACGCAGGCTGCGCGGCAGCACGGCCCGCATGGCCTTCAGAACAACGGGCGAGGAGCCTTCCGCCGGGAACAGTTTCAGGGCGGTGGCACCGGCATCCAGGGCCGCGAAGGCCTCTGTCGGGGTCATGATGCCGGGCAGGGAGACAAGGCCGCGCCCGGCGGCGGCGGCAATCACATTGCCATTGGCATTGGGGGAGATGATCATGGTGCCGCCGGCGGCCGCCACGGCCTCCACATCCTTTTCCGTCAGGACCGTTCCCGCGCCGATGACGGCCCGTCCCTGGGCAGCGCGGGCCATACGGGCGATGCTTTCCAACGGGTCGGGAGAATTCAGCGGCACCTCAATCAGGGTGAAGCCGGCGCCGATCAGGGCCTCTGCCACGGGTACGGCCTCATCCGGGGTCAGGCCGCGCAGGATGGCGACCAGGGGGCAGCGGGCGAAGGCCGCGTCGAAGGCGGAAATGTGGCTCATCTTGACTGTCTTTCGATGGCAATGATGCCGGCTGGAAATGCGGCATATCTGTTGATCGGGGCGTGTCGGGTGCCCTCACCACCAGGTCGCATACAGGGCGACGAGGATCAGGATGACGCCCACGCCCGCGGCATTGAAGATGGACGGGGTGGCGAAGGATACGCCCTGCATCGTGATGCGGTTGGCGTCGCCCCGGCTTTTCACGACCAAGCTGATGATGACGGCCAGCAGTAGGCTGGCGATGAACACAATGCTCATCCGATTCATGAAGGGGATGTCGGCCGCCCCGATCTTCAAGCCATAGGACAGGACGACAGAGGCGATGGCGGCGGCGATGGCCCCGGCCTCCGTCGCCTTTTTCCAGAAGAGGCCCAGCATGAAGATGACGGTGATGCCCGGCGTGAAGAAGCCTGAGAATTCCTGGATGAACTGGAAGGCCTGATCGGAATTGCCCAGAAGCGGGCGGGCGGTCAGCAGCGCGATGATGACGGCGATGGCCGCCACCAAGCGGCCCACCAGCACCAGATGCTTTTGGGTTCCGGCATTCCCGCCACGCGCCTTGGCATAGAGGTCGAGGGTGAAGATGGTGGCGATGGAATTGATCTTCGATGCGGTGGACGCGATGATGGCGGCGATCAGGGCGGCGAAGACCAGACCCAGCAGGCCGGGCGGCAGCAACCGCATCATGGTGGGATAGGCCTCGTCCGGCTTGGCCAGATCGGGGGCCAGGACGACGGCGGCGATGCCGGGCAGCACGATGATGACGGGCATCAGCAGCTTCAGATAGGCGGCGAAGACCACGCCCTTCTGCGCCTCGCCCAGGCTTTTGGCGGCCAGCGCGCGCTGGATGATGTACTGGTTGAAGCCCCAATAGCTGAGATTGGCAATCCACATGCCGCCGACCAGGACGGCGATGCCGGGCAGATCCTTAAAGAAAGGATGGTCGGGCGCCAGGATCATGTCGAAATGGCCGGGGACCCGCTCTGTCAGAACCTGGAAGCCGGCCAGCACGCCCTGTCCGCCGCCGATCTCCTGCAAGGTGAGGTAGGAGATGACCAGCCCGCCCAGGACCAGCAGGGTGACCTGCACGATATCGGTCAGGGCCACGGCCTTCAGCCCGCCATAGAGCTGGTACAGCAGGGCGAAGGCGCCCAGGGCCACCAACGCGACATTCTGATCGACGCCGGCCACCTTGTTGACCGCGATGGAGCCCAGCCAGATGATGGAGGTGAGGTTGACGAAAATATAGAGCGCCAGCCAGAAGATTGCCATCAGCACCGGCAGCACCCGCCCATACCGCTGCTCCAGGAACTGCGGCATGGTGTAAATCTCATTCTTCAGGAAGATCGGCAGAAAGTACTTGCCGACGATCAGCAGGGTCAGCGCCGCCATCCATTCATAGGAGGCGATGGCCAGACCCAGCGCATAGCCTGATCCCGACATGCCGACAATCTGTTCGGCGGAGATATTAGCGGCGATCAGCGAGGCACCGATGGCCCACCAGGGCAGCGACTTCGACGCCAGGAAATAATCCGACGTGTCCTTGGCATGGCCCGCCTTCTCCCGGCTGACCCATTGCGCCAGTCCGAATATGCCGATGGCGTAGATCACCACCACGATCAGGTCAATCTGTGAAAGACTGGTCATGGTGGGTTCTCCCTTTTGCGTCCGGCTTTATCGGATTATTTTTTCATATATATCTGATTAATTGACCTTGTCCAGCAACTGTGATGGAATTAAGTGGATTCCAAAAGCAGGCAGAGATTAACTATCAACGCGATTGCAAGGGGAAGGTCTGAGTTGGCGAGCGAACTGACGACCCAGGTGGGTATGGATAAGCCCGAACTGGGGCGGAACCTGACCTATGGCCTGCTGGACACCCTGGGCCGTGCGATCGTGACCGGCCGCTATCATCATGAGGCATTCCCGACAGAGGCTGAGCTTGCCAAGCAGCATGGCGTCAGCCGTTCCGTGACGCGCGAAGCCGTGAAGATGCTGACCGCCAAGGGATTGCTGAGCGCCCGTCCGCGCCAGGGGACGGTGGTGCAGCCAACCTCTTCCTGGAACCTGTTCGACACGGATGTGCTGCGCTGGCTGCTGGAGCGGCAATTTTCCATTGAGCTTCTGAAGCAGTTCAATCAGCTGCGCGTCGCGATTGAACCGGAAGCGGCCTCGCTGGCCGCACGTTTCGCCAGCGTGCAGAGCCTGCGTCAAATTAATGAAGGGCTGGAGCGGATGAAAGCGGCGGAGCAGGGGGAGGATGACACGCTGGAGGCGGATATCGCCTTTCATGTCGCCGTGCTGCGCGCGTCGGGCAATCCGTTCTATGCGCAGTTCCGGGAGGTGGTGGCGACAGCGCTGCGCACCTCCATCCGCTTCACCAACCGTATTAAGGGACGCACGGCCAGCGTCGCCGATCACACCGCTGTCCGCGATGCCATCGCCGCCGGCGATGCCGACGGTGCCCGCACCGCCATGCGCCACCTGATCGCCGACGTTCTGACCCTGATCGAACAAGCCGAAGCCAAGGGCGCCGCTATCTGATAAAGCGCACCGTGGACGTCTGCGCCGTCAAAGGCAGACATCGTCCAAGCTGGAATTTTTCAGGGAAAGGTATCAGAGCGCCGGAGCGTAAGTCTTGGACTTGACGCATGTTATGAGTTGGAGCGGGTGAAGGGAATCGAACCCTCGTCGTAAGCTTGGGAAGCTTCCGTATAAAGAGCAATTATCCATTAATTATAATTATTTGAGTTTCCGATGTCTCTACATGTAAGTGATTTTGTAAGCCTTGGGCGCTCCTTATGTGCTGCGTGAGATTTGACGAATCATCTCCCTTCGCCCTACTCGCTGTATACGACGTACCGCCGGGGCGTAATGTTGATGTTGATCGAGCAGCGTAAGGTGATAATCTGTCGCCCCACGCTTCTTCATGAGGGTGTTAAGTTTATGTCGACTGCTGCTATGGACGCCATTTCTAAGCGTTCCGCTCTTGCTAAAGGCTTGAGTGAGCGCCTTGAGAATGAAGCTGAAACGCGGCACAAAATAATTGATACGGTTCTACATGATATTCTGGCATGGCCTCGTAATATGGTTAGGGTTGAGGAATATATCAACCCTGGATACGCTGATTATGTTTTGCTGAAACAGAACGACGATCACTATTTATTTTTGGAAGCAAAAAGGTCTGGTGTATTTTTTTCGCTGCCAGTACCGCATAACCCGAACGAGTTATATTTTTATATATCTATACAAAAATTACTTTCAGATTCGAAAATAAAAACGGCAATGACACAAGTTAGGTCTTATTGCATCGATACTGGGTGTGAATTTGCGGCAATCACAAACGGACATGAGTGGGTGTTTTTTAAGATTTTTGAGAAAGGAAAGAAGTGGGAGAATCTGCAAGCTTTCGTGATCAGAAATCTTCAATTCTTCGAAAAAGAACACACGAAAGCAATTAATAGTCTATCATATACTGCCATCTCTGAGAACTCATCTCTTATCGATCTTCTTTCAAGCTCCCCCCCGCGCGATAGAGATATCTTCATATCGAAAGACAAGATTCCTTCATATTCCCATCCGATAACGGCCAATCGGTTGGCGTCGCACCTCCGGCCAATTGTAAATCATTATTTTGGTGTGATCGGCGACAATGAATCTGAATTCATGGACAGATGCTATGTATCTCAGAGAGATTACCAACATACCTTTGATGGCATGCGGGTTCTAATCCAAGATTCATTGACTCCATATTTTGAGTCATTTGGTGTGCAGCAACTCGAAGACACTGGCCATGGTGGACGACTCGGTGGAAGAATTACAAAAAACTTGAAGAACAAGCGCGAGGGAGAAGTTCTTGTTTTGTTTGGTGGTAAGGGGGCAGGAAAATCCACCTTTATCAAAAGGCTACTGCACCATAACCCGCCTCGCTGGTTACGAGAGCATGCGGTCGTGGCAATTATAGATCTATTGAAAATACCAGAAGACAGAAATGTTATCAGGTCCACAATATGGGATGCGCTTGTTACGGCCTTGGATACTGAATATCTTCTCAGGTCCCCCAGAAATGAATTGTTAAAAAAATTATTCTTTGATCGACATCAAGTCGCTCTTCATCAGGAATTATCTGGATTAGCCGAGAATTCAGAAGCATTCAATATCAAGCTGAATAGCTTGGTTTCTGAATGGAAGGCAGATAAGTCTTATTGTGCAAAGCGATTGGTAGAGTATTGGAAGTCAAAAGAAAAGGGAGTAATTATTGTTATTGATAACACAGACCAATATAGTGGACCGAATCAAGATTTCTGCTTTACGTCTGCTCAGGAAATCGCGAATGATCTTTCTTGTATAACCTTAATCTCTATGCGAGAGGAAAGATTCTACAACTCGAAGATACATGGCGTGCTGGATGCATTTCAGAACGCTGGCTTTCACATCAGTTCTCCAAAACCTGCCGAAGTTTTCCGGAAGCGATTGGACTATGCGATTAACGTTCTGCAGGATGTGCAGAAGAGAACGAGAATAGCAGAGTTCCTCAATGAAAAGACCATACAAGAATGCGCTACGTACTTGACTATTATTAGTAAAGAATTTACTTCCGAAAGCTCACCGTTGAATAGTTTTTTAACTGCATGTGCCCATGGAGACACCCGACTATCATTGGATCTATTTAGAAGCTTTTTGCTTTCTGGCTATACAAATGTCGAGGAAATGCTTTCTGCGGGCGGCTGGAATTTCCAAATTCATCAGGTAATTAAGCCTGTGATGATTCCTAATCGGTATTTTTATGACGAAAAGCTAAGCGACATACCGAATATATACCAGTTAAGGAACAATAGGCATTCGTCTCACTTCACGGGACTTAGGATACTTCGTAAACTGGCGAAGAACATTGATGGAGCAACGCCTGGCTATGTTCCTGTGGCAGCCCTAAAGGCTTACTTTTCAGATACATTCAATATGCTTGATGATTTCAAGCAGAATATGGACGTTTTGCTGAAGAGTGGATTTATTGAGTCAAACAATAGAATTGACTGTTACGATGAGAGTGTTGATAGTATTAAAATTACAAGTTATGGAATGTATATGTATAATGAGTTGGCTTATTATTTCACATATTTTGATCTTATATGTATTGACTGCGGTGTATTTAAGCAAGAGGTTAGCAATTTCCTTGTAGCAGCCGCATGCAAAGAGTATACGGCATTTCAGCGCGACGATCGTGTCGACAGAATTAAGATTCGACTTGATAGGGTGGAGCACTTTATAAATTATCTATATGATCAGGAAAGCGAGGAAAAAGAAAGATTTTCCCTTGGTATGAAGGAAGAGGATATGTTTACACACAAATCATTGCAGTCATTTAATTCAGAGAAGCAAAAAGTGCTGTCTAGCGCTCAAAGGCAAAGAGCAAATCGCGGTGGATGGCCCCGACGACCGCGATATTAGCGGTCCAGCATGGATAAAATATTCAATGTTAGATTGAAAAATTGTTTTAGATCGCTGTCAACACCTTCCGATGCACATACCGCCGGAACGTCGAGTACGGCATGCGGACGCGGCTTTCCCTCGTCAGGCGCTCCCAGATGGCCTTGATGGTCCAGCCATTGGCCAGGGCTTCCTCGATCTGCGGGCGCAGGGTGTAGAGGATGGCCGTATTCCGTTCCCGGCGGGTGGCTTCCGGGTCGGTCAGGCCCTTGCGGATCAGCGATTGGATCAGGGTTTCGCCGTTGAAGTCCATCTTTCTGGCTCCATGATGATCGCCCCGTCACGGGCGACAGGGCAGCCCATTGGGGGCTGGGGTTAATGTCGGGATCGGGCCGTTGAGCAGCACTGCGAGTAAGGCCGTGTCGAGGTGTGGCGCCACACCTCCTATCCTGCCCACCGAATCGCTGCAAAGTTCTGCTAGGCCCTGCGAGGGAATGAGATTTTCCGCAACATGCTGCAAACAAATGAACAAGGGCGGCTTTGTTCACTTCCTTGCAAGAAAGTGCAGATGGGGGCGTTGCCGAGCCGGTTTCGTGCCACGAAAACGCACTTTCTTTCACGCCTTGCTGGCGATGCTGCCGCTCCGCCTGCCGCGCGGTTTGTCCACAGGTGAGGGGTAAGGGTAAGGGATAGGGGAGCCGCACCCGATCCCGCTCCGCGCAAATGGGGAACTGCGCGGGATCGGGTGCGCCTCAACCTATCTTTCTTTATAGGGGGCAAAGCCGCTGCCATTTTGGTCAATTCCGCTGCCCCCCTGGTCAAAGATACTGCCCGTCGGGTAAAGGGCGTTCCCCCTTATCCACAGGGGCTTGCTGGGTGATATTGACCACCTGAATGTTGACGGTGCCGATGGTTACGGTCGTGCCGATCTGGTCGTGTGTGAGGGCACGGCTACGCAGCGTCTCCAGGATTTTGCTCTGCTGCGAGGGGATGTAGGGGAAGGTCGTCACGGCCACCGGGGTCCGGTCTGCGGCGTAATGGCAAATCTGCTCATGCACCAGATAGCGCGACGGGTAATGGGTGCCGACAATCGAGATCAGGCCATTTTCCAGCAGGCTTTGCCGTGCCTTGTAGAAGGTGGGTTTGCTGATGCCGATGGCCTTGCACAGCCGCTCATTGCTGACCTCGGCAAAGCCGGTCTGATAGTCCACATAGCGTTTGATGGCGATGTAGAGCGCAGCGGCGGAGATGTGCATCCGCGCCAACGCGCCGCTGTCCACGATCTGATAGAGGACTTGGAACCAGCCCGTGGCGGGTGGCAGGGCGACAGCTTGGCTCATAGCCGGCCCCCGTCCGCGTTCTCCGCCGTGGACGCCTGGCTACGCTGGGTCAGCCAGGCCGTAATGTCTGACGCGCGGTAGCGGATGCAGCGGGCATTCAGAACAAGATATCGGGGGCTGGTACCCCGTACCCGCCAATGGGCCAATGTCTGCGGGGATATTCCCAGCAACTCCGCCGCTTCCAGGGATGTGTACAGCCTTTCGTCGCCAATCGGCTGACGTGTCGGTTTCTTCCGATAGGACATGATGGAATGCCTGTGTGTTGCTACAGGCTTCCCATCATTGGCATATTTGCTGCGTTGTCGCCCGAAAACATCTACTGTCGATATCTTCGGAGTGTCGATGGCCGGAACTGCTGGTAGGCTAGGTCCACGTAATATACCTCCATAATGTCCACTGCCGCTCTAGCGGCCTTTTCTAGCCGTTTGAAGGCCGAGGTTGGGTCAATGTTTGGATAAATCATCCGCGCCATGTCTCTGTTTAGCTCATGGCTTGCCGGTAAGTTGTTGAGTATCATTATGTATGTTGCGTGGAGGTCATCTCTGAATCGGTAGTTTCCATTTCTTTTGTCTGAAATATTTTGAAAGTATCCCGGCAGCTTTTTAATCAGTAATTTTATTTGCGTGGATAGAATCTCATCTTTTCTAATGAATACAGCAATTCCGTCTTCTAAGGCCCGCATATCGAATTCGTCTAATAAAATATCTGGAACCTCTAGGTGCTTCTTTTTGAATATTATATCAGGAGATTTGGCGCTTCCGCAAAAGACCGGGTGCCGCCTCTCGGAAAAATGTGGTATAATCTCATCCGAAATCCCAAACATTTTGCGTATTTTCTGCTCTGTATCTCGAACAGAGGCTTCATAGGGATGGACATTGTTTCGCTTACTTACCCCCACTAGCTTCTCATGCCATGCGATCTTCCTCAGATAATTAAGCGCCTGATAGCGTTCAAAAGTTGATCCAAAGCGAAAGACATCAATGATGTCGTCTGGAACTGGATTTATTGGCTCAGTGCTTAGAAAATTCTCCCAACCAGACAGGTCTCGTCCCAGCCACTCCCATTGAGTTTGATATTCGTAGAATTTTCTTAAATATTCCCATGCCAGTCGTGCATTCGAATCTTTCCAGATAAAGTATGGATTTGTATTTTCTGGATAGAATGCATCAATGTATGACGGGAAGGAATTTTCGATAATTATTCTTTGATCAAGGTATATTTCATGGATATATTCTGAATGCGCCATAGATATTTCAGGAAAATCTTGTGATCTCGAAGCTATCTTTCTGGCTGATTCCTTGAGATTATTCACAACACGGTCGATATAAACCGGATCGCTCTTAATACATTCGACGTCCTTCGACATAACCTACCGCCCTCTCAAACCTGTTCATTCTTCGGCTTGGTCAAAATCGCCACCCGGTCGGCGGCTCCTCGCAACGCACTGTCGAGAAGATGCGCGTATCGGCTGGTGGTCTTAGCCTGGGTGTGGCCCAACAGCGCCCCCACGACGGGCAGGCTTTCGCCAGACGACACCAGTAGGCTGGCGAAGGTATGGCGGACATCGTGGACCCTGACGCCCTCAATGCCCGCGCGGCGGCATACAGCGGCCCAGAAGGTGCGGATCGTTGTCATGTGGCCGTTGGCCCCATCGCCGGGGAAAACCCATCCTGCGGGCGCTGTGGCGCGCCGGCGGGCATGGGCCTGCTGCTGCCGTCGCTTGTCCAGCACAGCCACCGCTTCCGCTGACAGCGGAACCCGGTGAAGCTTGTTCTGCTTGGTCGTGGCGGCGGGCTTCACCCAGACACCGGCATCAAGGTTCAGATGCTCCCATTGCATCGCCAGCACCTCCCCCACCCGAGCGCCTGTCAGCAGCAACAGGCGAACGACGTCGGCGGAATCCTGGGCCTGACTCTGGTCGAGTGCCTGTTGCAGTCGCCCGATCTCCTCCGGGGTCAGGTACCGTTCCCGCCCCTCCTCACTGTTCCGTTCGATCTTGGTGGCCGGGTTCTCCGATAGCATCCCCCAGCGCTCGGCGGCGGAGAATATGGCGGAACAGAGGGAGACGGCGCGGTTGGCCGCCACGGGGAATTTCTGCGACACCCGATGGTGCAGGTCTTCGATATCCCGGCGCTGGATATCGGTGAGCCGCTTCTGTGCCAGGATTGGCAGGATGTGGTTCTTCAACAGCAGGCGGCGGTTCTTCAAGGTGCCGGGTCGGTTCCGTCGTCCCGCCACCTCGGTTAGCCACCGTTCGGCAAACTCCCCAAACAGCGGATTGGTGTCCGGCTTCACCTCGCGCGCTTCCTTGCGCTCCTGGGCGGGGTCGCGGCCAAGGTCGGCGGTGGCGATGACCTTCCGCGCCTCTTTCCGGGCCATGTCCAGCGGCACCTTGTTGCAATAGCCGATGGTCATGCGGCGTTCCTTGCCGCCACGCACCCGCATCTGCACTACCCACGCCTTGGCCCCGGTGGGTGTCAGGCGCACGGCCAGTCCTGGGACATCCGTGTCCCAGATAAAGCTCTGCCCCTTCTCAGGCGGCGGCATTTCATCAACAAGGGTCTTGGTCAGCCGTACCCTGGACATGGGTCACCCCCAACGCGCTCTCTATCGGCTTACAGGGCTGAGGGCTTTGTAAGCAGGGGCGGGGGTGATTCGTACCGTGTCCGCGATTCTGCTTACGAGCCGGCCATGTAAGTCCGTATGTAAGCTAGCATCGAGCAGATTCGGGCACAACAAGGCACCTTCCGGCATCTCGCGCCGGACCTTAAGTGCTTGATTTTACTGGGAAGTCGTTGGAGCGGGTGAAGGGAATCGAACCCTCGTCGTAAGCTTGGGAAGCTTCTGCTCTACCATTGAGCTACACCCGCGCCGGGACCGTCCTTATAGGGGGTTCCGGTTGTTGGATCAAGGGGCTAATCGTCTGCCGATCGCCCCTTGGCCGACCCGCACGGTTCAGCGCGCCGCGCGCCGCAGACGACGTCGGGACACCGGGGTGTCCAGGTCGGCCCCCTGGGTCAGGGTGGCGAACAGCGGCAGGTTGGTGACCTTGGCGGCGGCGCGGGGGGCGGATGGCGTCGCAGCAGCAGGGGACGCAGCCGTGGCAGCGGCCATGGCGACGGTGGTCCGCAGCTTGGCCGGCTTGGCGCGGCCCACCATGCCGGTCACCCCGGACAGAGCACCTTCGACCAGTTCCAGGCCCTGGAACCGCGTGGGATCGACGGGGCCGGGCAGGGACAGGGCCGCGACCAGATCGCGCTGGAACCCGAAGCGCACATAATAGGGCGCATCGCCGACCAGGATGACGATCCGGTGACCCAGGGCCTTGGCAGCCTCCAGGCTGTGGCGGATCAGCTTACCGCCCAACCCTTCGCTGCGATGGTCGGCGTCAATGGCGATGGGACCCAGCATCAGGGCCTGAACGCTGTTGCCCAGCATCACGGGCCAATAGCGGATGGTGCCCAGCAGCACCTCGTTCCCCGCCTCATCCGTATCGGTCGCGACAAAGCACAGGTCGGCCACGGGGGCGACATTCTTGCGCAGGCGATAAACGGTCTTGGTGTGGCGCTTGGGACCGAAAGAGCTGTCGAGGAGTTTTTCGATGGCGGCGGCGTGAACCGGCTGCTCAAGCGTGATGTTCATACGATTGGGGTTTCCCGGCAAAATGAAATGTGGGGGAGACACTGAAGAAGCGTCTGGCCGGGACCCCCACGCGAATGGCGTCAGGTCCCGTGCACAAGAACCGGCCACCCATGGAAGGGGACCGAGATCTTTCGTCGTCGCAGGGGCGTGAAGCGCAACATCGCGCGGCTCATAAGCAGTTGACCGTGATTTGCTATATGAGGCCATCCGCCCCCCGACGCAAGCGGCGTTTTCATGACGAATGTCCCCTTGAGGCCCCCCTGACCGGATGCGCGCCCGACCAGCCGGGATTGTGCGGCGACCGAACCGGCCTATAATGCTGATCTGCGGGCATGTTTCGCCTGCGGGCCATGATGAAATCCGAGATCAGATCATCGGATCGGAAATGGGACGGGAGGGGCATCATGTACAGCGACACGACACGCGCGATCCGGGTGACGGTGGAGCCACGCTATCTGCCCGACCAATCACAGCCCGCCGAGGGCCATTATGTCTGGGCCTATCATGTGCGGATCGAGAATCTGGGGCAGGAGACGGTGCGCCTGCGCACCCGGCACTGGAAGATCACCGACGCGATGGGCCGGCTGATGGAGGTGCGGGGGCCGGGCGTGGTGGGGGAACAGCCCCTGCTGCGGCCCGGTGAGCATTTCACCTATACAAGCGGCACGCCGCTTTCCACGCCGTCCGGCATCATGGTCGGCAGCTACGGGATGGAAAGCGACGCGGGGGAGAGCTTTGACATTGCCATCCCCGCCTTCTCGCTGGACAGCCCGCATCAGGAACGCCGCCTGAATTGAGGGGACAGCGCCGAAAAATCCCAGCGTCGGGGCGATATCTGAAATCGGCGCTTGAAACATGGGGCGAACAAGCCATCTGCTTCTCCTGCCGGGCCTGTCCTTGACCCTTCGAGGTAGCCCGGCCGGCCGGATCGGGGGAACTGGCCGGTGGCCCGCCGGCCAGGCGGGGCACATGCAAGCCGAACACACACATTGAGGAGTGCATCCCCGTGACCGTGCCCAAGAAGAATGACGACAAGGTCGTGCCGGGTCCCGTCCATGGCCGCCGCGCCGGACCCGCCGCCACCAACCCCAATCTGGTCCGCCCCAGCAAGGCCGAGGCGGAAGCCGCCGTCCGCACCCTGATCCGCTGGGCCGGCGATGATCCCGACCGCGAGGGTCTGGTGGGCACGCCCGACCGCGTGGTCCGGTCCTATGAAGAGTTCTTCGCCGGTTACGAGGTCGATCCCGTCGACCTTCTGGCCCGGACATTCGAGGAGACCGACGGCTATGACGAGATGGTCGTGCTGCGCAATATAAGGCTGGAAAGCTATTGCGAGCATCATATGGTGCCGATCATCGGCAAGGTTCATATCGCCTATCTGCCGCGCAACCGCGTGGTCGGCATCTCCAAGCTGGCGCGTGTGGCCGAGGTTTATTCCAAGCGCCTGCAGATCCAGGAAAAGATGACGGCCCAGATCGCCAATACCATCGACGAGGTGCTGGAACCCCTGGGCGTGGCGGTCGTGATCGAGGCGACGCATCAATGCATGACGACGCGCGGCATCCACAAACCCGGCGTCACCATGGTGACCAGCCGCATGCTGGGCGCCTTCCGCGAGGATGAGAAGACGCGCCGTGAGTTCCTGGCCATGATTGGCAATCCCGCCAGTGGTGGCGAGGGCTGACCCCGCGCCCGATGACGTGACATGAAAAGGGGGCGGCTCTGTCGGGCCGCCCCCTTTATCATTCCGGCTTACGGCCATCGCCCTGCCACTGGAACACGCTTTCCAGCGGCACCTGAAAGACCTGCGCGATACGGAAGGCGGCTTCCAGGCTGGGCGAATATTTGCCCTGTTCAATGGCCGCCACCGTCTGGCGTGTCACGCCGATCCGGTCGGCCAGTTCCTGCTGCGTCATCTCATTGGCATCAAAACGCAGGCGGCGGATCTGGTTGGTGAAGGGCAGCATGGCTCACCAGCCCCGGCGATACATGAAGACCTGCGTGCCCAGCCGCGACAGTTCAGCCAGCAGCAGGGCGAAGAACATGAAATTGACCAGCATCAGCTTGTCGGCGCCATGGTGAAGGCTGAGCATGGCGCAGATGGTCCCGGTCACCAGCGTGTAAAAGCCGGTGCGCGTGCCCAGCAGCGCCACCTGCCGGTCGCGTTCATCGGCGGCGCTGCGGACCTTGCCCTCGTTGCGCAAGGCCAGCATCACGGCCAGGATGATCGCGATGACGATCTGACCCACGATCATCCCCACGATGCAGACCAGCAGCCACATGAACTGTCCACCGCCCGGCACGGCAGCCCAGCCCAGATAGGCACCGAACACCGGAATGAAATAAGCCCCGCCAAAGCCCAACAGCGCCAGCAATTGCATCCAGGCCAGTTTCTCCCGGAATGACATGTTAAAGCCTCCATCCATGATGTTTGATATTTTTAACATCATGTGCGTGATTGGCGCTTAAATGTCAAATATGTTTAACATGCATTTCCACTTCCCCGTCTTGTCGCAGCGCAACATACTGCGGGGGAGGCGTGCGCATGGAGGCGAAGGACATGGCGGAAACCGAGACGGGCAGCAGCGGCCCCATCACCTATGATGATTTCCAGAAGGTGGATATCCGGGCCGGCACCATTGTGAAGGCCGAAGCCTTTCCCGAGGCGCGGCGACCGGCCATCAAGCTGTGGGTGGATTTTGGGGAGCCGATTGGCATCCGCAAATCATCGGCCCAGATCACGGCTTATTACCAGCCTGAAACGCTGGTTGGCCGACAGGTGGTGGGGGTGGTGAATTTCCCGCCGCGCCAGATCGGCAAATTCATGTCGGAAGTGCTGGTCCTGGGCCTGCCCAGCGAGACGGGGGAGGTGGTTCTGCTCTCCCCCGACCAGCCGGTGCCCAATGGCGGGCGGATGTATTGATTCTTAGAGCATATTTCCGTTGACCGGAAAAACGCTCTAGCAGTTCGTAGTCCTCAGTCGCCGGCGCTGCATCCGCAGCTTGGCTTTCGCCGCACGAGCGGCGCGGCGGTCGCCGCCGGAGCGGTTTTCCTGTCAAAGGACAACCGCTCTAACTCCCCGCCAGGGCCTTGGCGCGGATGCCGGACAGGGTGCTGGTGGGGGTGATGGCTTCGGGGTCCAGGCGCACATGCACCAGGGCCGGTTTGCCGCTGGCGACGGCCGTATCAAACGCGGCCTGGAACTCGCCTTCCTTTTCCACGGTAAAGCCGACGCCGCCATAGGCGCGGGCCAGGGCGGCGAAATCGGGGCTGTAAAGCTGAGTGCCCAGCACGCGGCCCGGAAACTCCCGCTCCTGATGCATGCGGATGGTGCCGTACATGCCATTATCGATGACCACGGCGACGATGGCGGCCCCATGCTGCACGGCGGTGGCAAATTCCTGCCCATGCATCAGGAAACAGCCATCACCGGCCAGCGCCACGACGGTGCGGTCGGGCTGGTGCAGCTTGGCCCCCACAGCGGCGGGCAGGCCATAGCCCATGGAACCGCTGGTCGGTGCCAGCTGTGTGCCAAAGGCCTGATAACGATGGAACCGGTGCAGCCAGATGGCGTAATTGCCGGCCCCGTTGCACATCACCGAATCCGGCGGCAGGGCGCGCAGGGCGGCCACCACCTCCGCCATCTGCACCGGGCCGGGATTGGCCGGCACCGTGTCGGTCCAGGCGCGATAGGCGGCGCGGGCCGCTTCGCGCCACACGGCACGGGCTGTCGGAACCGTGTGGGCCAGGGCGGGCAGGGCGGCGGTGACAAAGGCGCGGGGGCTGGCCTGGATCGACAGGGCCGCCTGATAGACCCGGCCCAGTTCTTCGGCACCGGGATGCACATGCACCAGCGGTACACCGGGATTGGGGATGCCCAGTAGCTCATAGCCCTGTGACGGCACCTCGCCCATCGTCCCGCCCAGCAGCAGCACCAGATCGGATTGTTTCACCCGGGCCAGAAGGGCCGGGTTGGCGCCAAAGCCCAGGTCGCCGGCATACGCCTCGCTCATGGCGCTGACCAGCATCTGGCGGCGAAATTCCACGGCCAGCGGGATGTCGTGTGCCTCGGCAAAGGCGGTGAAGGCACCTGCCGTCTCTGCCGTCCAACCGCTGCCGCCCAGGATGGCCAGCGGGCGTTCGGCGGCGGCCAGACGGCGGGCCAGATCGCCCAGGGCATCAGGGTCGGGGAAGGCGTCAACGGCGGGGGCGATGGCCGCGTCGGCCACATCCGCCAGTTCGGTCAGCATATCCTCCGGCAGGGAGATGACCACGGGGCCGGGCCGGCCCTGGCACGCGACACGGAAGGCGCGGGCGACCAGTTCGGGGATGCGGGCCGGATTGTCGATCTCCAAGGCCCATTTGCTCATGCTGCCGAAAACGGCGCTGTAATCCACCTCCTGAAACGCCCCGCGCTGACGCATGTCACGCGCCACCTGACCCACGAACAGGATCATGGGTGTCGCGTCCTGCTGCGCAATGTGAATGCCGGCAGAGGCGTTGGTGGCACCGGGGCCGCGCGTGACAAAGCAGATGCCGGGCCGCCCCGTCAGCTTGCCCTGCGCCTCCGCCATGATGGCGGCCCCGCCTTCCTGCCGACAGGTGATGAAGCGGATGCCGCTGTCGTGCAAGGCATCCAGCACCGGCAGGTAGCTCTCCCCCGGCACCCCGAACACCATCCCCACCCCCTGCGCCTCCAACGCCGCGACCAGAAGGCGGGCGCCGGTGCGGGCGGTGGCGGTGGTGGCGGCGGCAGGCACGGTCATGGTGGCGGTCCCTTGATCAATGGTTGGGGCGATTGTGGCGGGAATGGCCGCCGGATTGAAGTGGCGGAATGCGCGGAATGCGCATCATTTCTGGCACTATGCCGGCCACCCCTGGCGTATCGCCGGTGGATGCCTGCTTGTGTGCGGTTTGGCGGCACGCGCGCGCAGGCCCTGTTTCAAAGGGCGGATATTACCTATAGTTTTGCGCGGCAACCAGAACGGGAGATATGGGTATGGCGACCTTCAAGCCTGATTACCGGGCGGGTGACGGTTATGCGCCTGTCTGTATAGCCCTGGTCAATGACAGCCGGGTCCCGCTGCTGTACGACCTGCGCGGCGTGGTCGATGCCCATGGCGACCCGTTGCGGGACTATGGTCACCAGACCTCGCTGCTCTCCACCTATCAGAAGGCGCGGGACAGCCATATGCCCTCGGTGATCCGGGGTGGGGCGGCGGCCCTTTCCACCAGCTTTGCCGCCATGGTTTTCAAGCTGGCCTTTCACGTGACGACCGGTGCCTATAAACGGCTGCGCACCGCCGGGGCCACGGGCCAGACGGACCTGACGGCACCCGTCACCAACCTGCGGGTGGGGGCCGTGCCGCCGGGTGGCGCGCTGCATATCGAAATGGGGTCCATTCCCGTGGATGGCCGGCTGCTGAACAAGGGTTGGCTCAGCAACCGTGACGGCAAGCACTTCACCGGTTCCGTCATTGGCCCGGCACCCCTGGATGGCGACGCGCTGGATGCGGCGTTGGAGGCGGGGGATGAAACCTTGCTGGAAGGGACACGCCGGGCCGGCACGGGCCTGTCCTTCTGGGGTGAGAAGACAGGCTTCTGGGACAGTGTGTTCCGGCGCGACATGTTCAACGCCAATATCAATTTCCGCGCCATTCCGGGGGCCACGCCGATGGTGGAGCGGGAGGATACGGAGGCGGCGCATGAGGTCGCCATAGGCTCCCTGATCTATCGTCTCGATGGCGGCAGCTTCTCACCGGCATCGCTGGACTATATCCAGATAAGGGTCCGGAATGCCTGATTGCCGGTCCTTGCCCTCATCACAAGGGTTGAAAATGCGGGGTGAAGTAAAGTCGTTCATCGGCGAAGTGCCTATGGTCTGATATTGTCATTCAGATGGACAGCCGGGCATGAAGCACCTGGCTGGGTCGTGGGGCGGGGGCGAAGCGTTGGCGAGCGTGGCATCATCGGACGGACAGACGGGCAGGGTCACACTGGCGGAAATTGGTCGCCTCACCATCGCCTGGGACGATACCGACCCCTGGCAGCAGAACTTTAACGTCCTGGTGGTACCAACGGGCCCCAGACTTGACGACTTGGATGGCAGCTTCGCGCGCAGCCTCGCCAACAGATTGGGACGCGATGGTTGGCGGGCATTCAAGGATGCAGCGCGGGTGACGGCGGAAAGGTCGCCGCTCTATGGCCCAGACGCCCCGATATTCTTTCGCGCACCGCAATTAGCACGCCTTCATGATCAGCATCGTTACTATGTTCTGGCAACAGTATCTTTTTCTCCAAACGAGCGTGTTTCCATTGCGCATGTATTATCTAGTATTATTTACTTATTTGATGTAGAATTACCTCTTGCAACGCCGTTGGTGCTGATGCCAGTGCCCGGTACTGGTGACATAGGGCGATCACTTTTCTCTGAAGTGCAGCAATGTATCGCGAACACATTCCGCATGCGATCCATTCTGCATAAGGCTAGACTAGCAGAACTTATTTTAACCTCTAAGGAGCAGATAGATTTATCAAAATTAACTGCGTCATCGGTAGATTTTGAAAACGTACCGATCATGTACAGCCCATGGTCGGAATGCGACAAAATTGTGCGTTGTGCTGTACGTATAGCGGAAAGAATAATTTACCGTACAACACTGGGAGAATATCTCCGTATTTCGCCAAGTGATCTGCTTACGGCGCTCATTTATGTGTCAAGCGCTGGTGCATATTCTTCATACTGGAAGCAGCCCTATAAAAACATCCTGTCCCAGCATGCGCGGAAGTGGATCGCCCAAACCCTTGATGACTATCTCCGTAAACCCTTCATCGAAAGCGGAGAATTAAGCTTTGCCGCTCTTCAGCCTTGGATGAAAGCGGCAAAGGAGCATGCGGGACGCAAACGAATCACCGTTGTTGATCTCATTCTGACCATGGACCCAGCGATTGAGGTGAAGGGCGTTGATCTCGAAACCCTCCGCCGTGACGTGGCGCGTGCGTGGGAGGCTGAGAGCCAGATGTTCGACCTCACCCTCGTCAAGGTCAAAGGCGAGGAAGTCACCCTCAACCCTGATGCCCTGACCGCGCGGGAGGAGATTGTCCAGTCCAGCAACACACCTGAGCCACCTCAGCCTGTCACCGCTCTCCGCATCACCAGCTTCAACAGCGACGACACGGACGGGCCGGACCTTCTGGGTGTCGGCCGGGATGCCAAGGCCTTTGCCGATCTGATCTGTTTGCGCGCGGCGAAACCGCCGCTGTCCATCGGGCTGTTCGGCCATTGGGGCAGCGGCAAAAGCTTTTTCATGGGCCGCATCAAGCAGAACATCCAGACGATCACCGCAGAGGCCCGCCACACAGAGAACAGCCCGTTCTGCGGCACGGTCGTGCCCATCCATTTCAACGCCTGGCACTATGTCGAACAGAATCTCTGGGCCAGTCTGGTCCATCATCTGTTCCAGGAGTTGGATGGCTGGATTCGCGAGAAATCGGACGGCGTCTCTAAGCCGGACCAGCTATTTGCCAAGCTGGCCACCGCTCGCCACCTGACGTTTGAGGCGTTGGAGGAACTTGTTGCCCTTGGATTGCGTGCTTATACGGCAGAGAAGGATACAGAACGTGCCCATGAGGCGGTGCAAACGCAGACGCTTCAGTCAATGAAGGGATTAGCCAATGTTCTCGGTCATGTTTTCGCGACCGAAATTGACGCAGCCAAGGGTGAAGTTTGCGAGAAGTTGGAGCAGTATGCAAAGGAACAGGGTACTACGCTTAAGAATATGAGAGATAAGACAGAAAAGCTTATCTCGTTGTGGGAAAGCGGAAAAACTTTCTGGGGAAAGCTGGGTGTATGGGTAAAGTCACCGCGTAGGCTTTTCCGGGATTGGTGTCTTTGGATTCTGTTTTTGTGCTGTACAACATTGACTATTTTATCCTCTAATCTCTCAATGTTCTTGCCAGATGGAACCGACTGGGTGTGGCTACGCCTCATTCAGCCGATTCTAGTTTATGCGACTCCGATCGTTTCTACTGGCTGGGCATGGGTTCGCCTGATTCATCCGTATCTCAGCAAGCTTAAGGCGGCGCGGGATGCCCTGAACAAGATCGCTGAGGCAGAAGAGCAAAGGCAGCAGATAAGACTCCAACAATCAAAGACGGCGCTTCAAGAATGCGAGGCCCGATTCAAGCGGACACGTGAGCAATTGGTCACTGCGGAGCATGAGTTTGCCGCCCAAAGCACTGCCGCTCGGCTAACGCATTTCATTCGGGATCGGGCTGGCGGTGGCGAATACTCTAAGCATTTGACGCTGGTCGCCACCATCCGTAAGGACTTTCAGTCCTTGTCTGATTTAATACGTGAGGCTGGGCGAAGCACCCCGACGCCTGGGCCTGTGCAACATGGTAGTGAGGCGGGAGCGGCGGAACTGCAGGAAGCCGGCATTGTCTTTCGTCGGAAACTCCAGGATCTTCTTGATCGGCACCAGGAGCGGTTGCCACCTACCGTTATCGAGGCCATTAAGCGGGCAATGCCTGAACAGGCGCCCGATCCGCAAGCACAGCGGGATCGGGCGCTCTTTGACCGTATCGTCCTCTATATCGACGATCTGGACCGCTGCCCCCCGGAAAAGGTGGTGGAAGTGTTGCAGGCGGTGCATCTGCTGCTGGCCTTCGACCTGTTCGTCGTAGTCGTGGCGGTGGATGTGCGCTGGGTGGAACAGTCGCTGGAACGCACCTATGCCGGGATGCTGAAGGTGAAGAAGGCGACGCAAGGCGGGGATATGGCAAGCCCGCGCGATTATCTGGAGAAGATTTTCCAGATACCGTTCTGGGTGGAACCGATGGATGGCGAGGCCTGTAGCCGCTTCCTGACGGGCCTTATGGACCGGATCGCCGAGGGTGAACAGGTGTCCCCGCGCCCGGCCACCCAACCGGCATCAACTTCACCCGCCCCAGCCTTGTCGGAGGGTTCAGTGCCCGCCCGCGAAGCAGCGCAGAAAGCGCCGGAGGCATGGGAAACGGATGAGGATGTGCCGGGGCCGTCCGGGGATGAGGATGCGCTGGAAACGGCCCCCCCTGAAGACGAGCCTGTCAGCCCGGAGCTAGACCTGCAACCGGCACCCGTGCGGCCGGTGCCCGCGCCGCAAACCGTGGTCCTGTCGCCCCTGTCGGCCATTGACCGGGCGGAGATTGCGGCGATTGCCCCGCTGCTGGGTGGCGTACCGCGCCGGATGAAGCGCTTCCTCAATGTCTATCAATTGTTGAAGACACAGGTGAACGCCATGGCGCTGACGGATGAACAGCGCGACGAGAGGGCGCTGGCCATTGGTCTGGCCATCTGGCTGGGCTTTACCAGTACGGAGATGGAGCAGACGCATGAGGTCGCGATTATCACCGACATGGGGGCGGCCCTGGCGCAGGGCGGCCCCCGATTCCACGCCCTGCTGCTGGAACGTGCTAAGATCGCGGGGCTTGATCTGGACGCGCCCGGTGTGAAGGACCTGTTCGCGTGGATCGTGGAACTGGCGCAGCGGTTCAGCTTCAACGGCCCTGGTGGTGGCCTGCCTCAGCCGATCCTGGCCTAAGCGAACAGGGTACGCACCGTATCCCGCGCGGCATTGACCTGCCGGTCATCGCCCACGATCAGGAACAGGGCCTTGGCGCGGATGGACCGGCCCACAGGGTTGGCCAGCACGGCACCCGTATCGGCGCAGAGATAGCCGATGGGCGTGCCAATGCTGGCCCCGGCGATGCGGGTCAGCAGGTCCAGCCAGCTCCCTTCCCAGACACGGGGCAGGTCGACGCGGCGGCATTCATCGCCTTCTGCCGTGAAAAGCTGTTCGATCAGCGCCTCTGACCCAGGGCTGACAATGGCGCGGGCCGCCACCTCGGGATAGCCGTGCATGACGCGGATGGGCTGCGCGCCACCCAGGCGGGCCAGCCGGTCGCGGTCACCCAGATCCACGCATTCGGCGATGATCGGGGTTTTCTGCCCCGCTTCGCGCAGGCGCAGGACGGTGTCCAGCACGCGGGCCGTCGCCTCCCGGTCGGTTTCGGAGCTGGAGAAGACCAGGGTGGTCCGCGACCTATCGGGTGCGGCATGGGCAAGGGCAGTGGCGTCTGCGGCAACGCCCGTGACATGCACCACCCCCCGGTCGGCCAGGGCTGCCGGCAGGCGCGTGGTTTCGAATGCGCGGGTCAGCAGCAGGACGGGCGTGTCGCGCCAATCCTCATGCGCGCGGACCTGATCGACCAAACGGCAGAGATGCTGCACCCCGTCGCCGCTGGGTTCCCCGATCAACAGCAGATGGTTCGACAATTTCCACCCCCAGGTCCCGTTGGCCTTGCGTTCCTGTTGATCGGTGCGCCAGTCGACCAGCGCCGACACCAGACTGGCCACCACGAAAATCCCGCCGATATACATGAAGCCGACCGTGGCCAACCGCCCGGCATCGGTCTTGGCGAACAGGTCGCCATAGCCGACGGTGACGATGGTGGTGGCGGTCAGCCACAGCGCATCGCGCAGCGCCATCCCTTCCAGGACCATCATGGAGCCGACATGGGCGGCACAGACGGCCATCACCCACAGCGCCAGCGTGCCCAGACGCCGGCCCAAGGTCACGTCATGCAGGCGTGACCTTGGGGAGCGGAACCAGCGATAGAGCAGGGACAGCATGGTCGGTCAACCGCCAGGAGGCTGGAGACGGAAACGGGCAGGAAAACCAGAAGGGCGGGGATGTCGCCACCCCCGCCCCCTTCATCACACGTCCAGGTTCGCGACCTTCAGGGCGTTTTCCTGAATGAAGGCGCGGCGCGGTTCGACCACGTCGCCCATCAGGGTGCTGAACACATCCTCGGCGTCGTCGGCGTGGTTGACCTTCACCTGCAACAGGGTGCGGACGTTGGGGTCCAGCGTGGTTTCCCACAGCTGTTCCGGGTTCATTTCGCCCAGACCCTTATAGCGCTGAATGGTCAGGCCGTGGCGGCCCTGGTCGATCACGCCCTCGAACAGCGAGGACGGGCCGGTGACATGGCGCAGGTCCTTGACCCGGTGACGTAACGTACCGGCCACGGTGTAGGTGGCGGACAAGTGATCAAACATGGCGTCCAGGCGACGCGCCTCCACGCTTTTCAGCAGGTCGGCATCCAGGACATGGCGATGGGTCACGCCCCGGCGGGTGCGGGACAGGATCAGGCCATCCTGGTCGGCCGTGCCCTGCCAGCCGCCGATGGCGGCGGGGGTGGCATCCACGGCCATGGCGTCGCCGGCGGCCAAGGCGCGGTCACGGGCCAGCACATTCAGGCGGTCGGCGACGATACCGGCCAGTTCGGTGGCGCGCGGTACATCGTCCAGCAACCTGGATGACAGCGCGCCGATGATGGCAGCCTGCTCCACAACATCGCGGTTGCCGGCCTTGCGGGCCAGGGCCTGGATGGCGGATTTGGCGGCGCGGGCCTGTTCGACCAGACCGCGCAGATCGTCACCACCCTTGGCGGAACCATCGGCGGCCACCAGGAACACATCATCCGTGCCCTGATTGATCAGGTAATCTTCCAGCGCGCGGTCATCCTTCAGATACCGTTCCTTGGCCGTGCCGCGCTTCACGCGGTACAGCGGCGGCTGCGCGATATAAAGATACCCCTTCTCAATCAAGGCCGGCATCTGGCGATAGAAGAAGGTCAGCAGCAGGGTGCGGATATGGGCGCCGTCAACGTCGGCGTCCGTCATGATGATGATCTTGTGATATCGCGCCTTTTCGATATTGAAGCCCAGTTCGGGGTTCATCTCGTCCCGGCCGATGCCGGTGCCAAGCGCCGCGATCAGGGTACCGATTTCGGCGGATGACAGCATCTTGTCAAACCGCGCCCGCTCCACATTCAAGATCTTGCCGCGCAGGGGCAGGATGGCCTGATTCTGGCGGGAACGGCCCTGTTTGGCCGAACCGCCGGCGCTGTCGCCCTCCACGATGAACAGTTCGGAGAGCGCCGGGTCGCGTTCCTGACAATCGGCCAGCTTGCCGGGCAGGCTGGCCATGTCCAAGGCACCTTTGCGGCGCGTCAGCTCACGGGCCTTGCGAGCGGCTTCGCGCGCGGCGGCGGCTTCCACCACCTTGCCGACAACGCGCTTGGCGTCATTGGGATGTTCTTCGAACCAGGTGGACAAGGCGTCGGCGCAGATGGCCTGCACGACCGGGCCTACTTCGGAGGAAACCAGCTTGTCCTTGGTCTGGCTGGAGAATTTCGGGTCCGGCACCTTGACGGAGATGATGCAGGTCAGACCCTCGCGCATGTCGTCACCCGACAGCGCCACCTTCTCCTTCTTCAGGATGCCGCTTTCTTCCGCGTATTTGTTGACGGTACGGGTCAGGGCGGCGCGGAAGCCGGCCAGATGGGTGCCGCCATCCCGCTGCGGGATGTTGTTGGTGAAGCACAGCGTCGTCTCGTGATAGCTGTCGTTCCACTGCAACGACACTTCCACACCGACGGGCACGCCCGCCTCTGTCGCGCGCTCACCCTTGGCATAGATGCCGGGCTTGTGCAGCGGGGTCTTGGACCGGTCAAGATAGGCGACAAACGCCTCCAGCCCGCCCTCATAGAACAGCTCGACTGACTTCGGCTCCACCCCGCGCGCATCGGTGAAGATGATCAGCACGCCGGAATTGAGGAAGGCCAGCTCGCGCAGGCGATGTTCCAGGGTCTGGAAATCGAATTCCGTCTTGGTGAACGTGGCCTTGGACGGCAGGAAAGTCACTTCCGTGCCGGTCAGGGCCTCCCCGGCACGCTTGCCCTCTGTCACCACGGGGGCGGGGCCGACATCGGCCAGCGGGGCCACGGCGTCGCCATGGGCGAAACGCATTTCCCAGATGCGGCCCTGACGCCAGATGCGCAGGTCCAGCACCTCTGACAGGGCATTCACCACCGACACGCCCACGCCGTGCAGGCCGCCCGACACCTTGTAGCTGTTCTGGTCGAACTTACCGCCGGCATGCAACTGGGTCATGATGACCTCTGCTGCCGACACGCCCTCTTCCTTGTGGATATCCACAGGGATGCCGCGGCCATTGTCGCGCACCGTCACGGAGCCGTCGGCATTCAGGCGCACATCCACGCGGTCGGCATGGCCGGCCAGCGCTTCGTCGATGGCGTTGTCCACGACCTCATACACCATGTGGTGCAGGCCGGACCCGTCATCGGTATCGCCGATATACATGCCGGGACGCTTGCGGACGGCGTCCAGGCCCTTCAGCACCTTGATGGAACTGGCCCCATATTCCTCTGCGGCGGCGGCGACGGAGGGGGCGGCGGCTTGGGTATGTTCGGTATTCGTCATGGTGCCGGGAGTGTATCAGAAAGTGCCGAAAAACAGGGGTAAAACCGTCAGAACACTGTCAAATTTCCGCATGGGGCTTACCCGTTTTCATTGACCGTGCCCGGTCAATGACCTCAGGCGCCGGCACCCACATCCGTCAGCTTGGCTAACGCGCCACGTGGCGCGCGCCAGCAGTCGCCGCCGTCCCTCAATCCGACAATTCGACATTGTCGGATTGAGGGCTAAGCCGCGATTGCGCAACCGTGACATGGGTGGCGGACGCCCCCAGCGGGCGGAAGATGTCGGCATCCGTGCCGGTCATCCAGGCCTGGCTGCCGGTGGCCAGAATCTCATCGAAAAGCGCCTGCCGCCGGCCTTCATCCAAGTGTGCGGCCACTTCATCCAGCAGCAGCAATGGTGCGGTCCCCGTCTCTGCCCGCATCAGGCGGGCATTGGCCAGCACGATGGCGATCAGCAGTGCCTTCTGTTCGCCGGTACTGCCCAGTTCAGCGGGCATATCCTTGGCGCGGTAGGTGACGGCAAGGTCGGACCGGTGCGGCCCGATGGTGGCCCCGCCCGCCGCCGCATCGGCCCGCCGTCCCTCCGCCAGCGCCTTGCGAAAGGCCTCTTCGGCGTCCAGCGCTGGGCGTCCGGCCAGCAGCGCATCGACGGCCCCGATAATGGCAATGCCGGGGGCGGGAAACGGCCCTACCCCCTGCGCCGCCGCTGCTTCCAGCCGGGCTGCCATATCGGCGCGGGCGGCGGCCACGGCAATACCGGTTTCCGCCATCTGGCTTTCCAGGCTGGACAGCCAGGCGGGATCGACCGGGCCGTCGCGCAGGATGCGGGCGCGTTCGCGCAGGGCATTTTCGTATTTGGTCAGGCGTCCGGCATGACCGCTGTCAAACCCGAAGACCAGCCGGTCCAGGAACCGCCGCCGCCCCACCGCCCCTTCCAGGAACAGCCGGTCCATCTGTGGCGTCAGCCAGACGACGGAGACATGTTCGGCCAGCGCGATCTGGCCCTTGGCGGGGCGTCCATCGATATGGACCAGACGGCGTTCGCTTTCCCCGCCCGCCGGGTCACGGCCCGTGCCGATTTCCACCGGACCCAGGGGCGTGGCGACGGTTGCCGCGATGGCCCAACCCGGCCCGCCCGTCCATTCCGCCGCCGTGCTGTCGCCGATCCGCTCAATCTCCGACAATTTGGCCCGGCGCATGCCGCGACCGGGGGCCAGGAAACTGACCGCTTCAAGGATATTGGTCTTGCCGGCCCCGTTTTCCCCCGTCAGCACGACAGGCCGCGCATCGCATTCAAGCCGCGCGCTGGCATAGGAACGGAACCGGGTCACCGTCAGGCGGGTGACGGCCAGGGTGGGGGGGATCAATTCAGCAACTCCGACACCGGTAGGTCATTCGCCACGATCTTCGTGGCGGGCGATGCGCAGGGTGGCACCGTCGGGCCGGGCGATTTCCACTATGGTTTCCAGCCGTGTCAGGCGACGTTCATGGTCTGCGATAGTTTTGACGGTCTCCCGGCGCAACTCCCCAACCGTTGCATCCAGCCGCTGTACCTTTTCCTCAATGAGAACGATGGTCTTCAGACCACTGAGGATTTTGTCGCCAAAGCTCATGCCGGACGGTCCTTGCTCAGGTCGGCAAGGGCCGCCTCCGCTGCTTCAATGGAGCGGTCCAAGTGACCCAGGATGCGTGGGGCTGCATCATTCAGCGCGGATAGCAACGCCTCTATCTCTTCCCGGTTCTCGATCAGGTCATCATCGGCCACGCGGCGGCGCACGAACTCAGACGTCGTAATGCCCAGGCGGCGGGCCTGCGCATCCAACCTTGTCTTTTCCGCCGGTGTCATCTGCACCACCAGCCGCGCCGTCGCCGCCATCGTCATCTCCTATGTCCATGGCATGGACATAGGATGCGCCTCTGACGGGAACATGACAAGTGGCTGCAAAACAGAAACGCCCCGACCGGTCTCCCGGCCAGGGCGTTTCACAGACTCAAACCGTCCTTATCCTCACACGCGCATCGGCATCAGCACATAGAGCGCCGTGGCGTCCTGGGCGTCGCGGACGATGGTGGGGGAACCGCCATCGGCCATCTGGAAACGGGCGGTGCCGCTTTCGATCTGGCCGGTGATGTCCAGCAGGTAGCGGCTGTTGAAGCCGATTTCCAGGGGCGTGTTGTCATAGGCAATTTCCAGCTCTTCCGTGGCCGAACCGGCATCGGCGGAGCTGGCGGACAGGGTCAGCAGGTCACGGCCCAGCGACAGCTTCACGGCGCGCGACTTCTCGGTCGAGATGGTGGCGACGCGGTCGACGGCGGCGGCGAAGGACTTGGAGTTGACCTCCAGCACCTTGTCATTGCCGGCGGGGATCACGCGCTCATAATCCGGGAAGGTGCCGTCGATCAGCTTGCTGGTCAGCACGACATTGTCGAAGGCGAAGCGGACCTTGGTTTCCGACAGCTGCACATCAATGCTGCCCGCCACCTCGTCCAGCAGCTTGCGCACTTCCAGCACGGTCTTGCGCGGCACGATCACGCCGGGAATGGCGGATGCGCCATCGGGCAACGGCACTTCCACGCGGGCCAGACGGTGACCGTCGGTGGCGACGGCGCGCAGGGCCGGGGCGTCGCCACCCTTCGGCTTGGTCGCATGCACATAAATGCCGTTCAGATAGTACCGGGTTTCCTCGGTGCTGATGGCGAACTTGGTACGGTCGATCAGGGCCTTCAGCTCGCTGACCGTCAGGGTGAAGCTGTGGGCCAGATCGCCCTGCGCCATCTGCGGGAAATCATCGACAGGCAGGGTGCCCAGCTTGAAATGGGACCGGCCCGACCGCAGGGTCAGCACATCGCCCGTCGCATCCAGCTCCACCTGGCTGCCATCGGGCAGCTTGCGGGCGATGTCATACAGGGTGTGGGCCGGGGCGGTTGCCGAACCGGGCATGGCGATTTCCGCCGGCACGCTTTCCACAATCTCCAGGTCCATGTCGGTGGCGGTCAGCGACAGTTCGCCATTGGCCGCATTCAACAGGACATTGGACAGGACCGGAATGGTATTGCGCCGTTCGACGATGCTCTGCACATGCCCGAGGGAGCGAAGCAGGGCGGCACGTTCGATGATGATCTTCATCCTGGTTCCGGTCGGCTAGGTCCCCCGAAGGGGGACGACAATGTTCTTCCAATCCCCCGGCCAAGGGCCGGAAGGGGCGCTACCATAGCATAAGACATCGGACATAACAGGGGTTTGCTGCATGGATCGCCCCACTGTCTGATGGACAGGGTGTGACCCGGCGAACTGGTTCAACCAACCACGGGGGCGGGGCGCTTGGGATAGTCGAAACGCGGCGGCAGACGATGATGCAGGGCGGCATAGATGGTCATGACCACGGCCCCGGCCACCGCGATGGACAGCAGTTCCAGAGCTGGCATCGTGGTCGATCCCGCCACCACGACCGGCATTGCACCTGCCGGCGGATGGGTCAGGCGGGCCAGCGACATCATGGTGATGGCAGCCCCCACGGTCAGCCCCACCACCCACCAATCGGCGGGCAGGGCCATATGGGCCAGCAAGGTGACCAGACCCGCCAGCAGATAACCGCCAATGACATTTACCGGCTGGGCCAGCGGGCTTGCCGCTTGTGCAAACAACAGGACGGCGCTGGCCCCGAACGGGGCCAGCAGCAGTGGCAGATGCGTCACCCCGGCCAGCCAGCCCGCCGCCGCGATGGTCACCGCCGCCCCCAGCCCGGCCTTCACATGGGCGGCCAGATGCGGATGGCGGGCTTCATGACGAACCAGCAGGTGACGCGGCATGGGTAAATCCTGTGCAATAGATGCCTGTTTTCTGACCTGAGAGCGCACAATTTGCAATCAATCTCTATCGTGCCGCTCGGTTGAACGCCACGCATGCCTGCGGTTCAGATTGTGTCCTATCGGAACTGATCCGATTTCGGATTTATTGGGGCAGGGGCTTTGAGAGAGAGGGAATTGGGTTATGACGCGGATATTGATCTGCGCCTTGCTGGTCATGGGCACCCTTCTGGGGCTTGCAGGGATTGATCTGGTACTGCCGTCGCTGCCGCTGCTGGCGTCATGGCCGGGAGGGGATGCGGCGCGGGCACAGTTGGTGATCGCCGCCTATGTGGCGGGTGCCATGGCGGGCATGCTGCTGTTCGGTACGCTGGCGGCGCGGTTCGATCGGCGCTTTCTGCTGCTGGGGGCCATGGCGGCATTCGGGGTCCTGTCGGGTCTGTCGGTGCTGGTCACCGATCTGGATCTGCTGATCGCGCTGCGCGCCGGACAGGGGTTGGCCGGGTCCGCCCCCGCGGTCTTTGCCCCCGGTATCATCCGCCGTCTGTTTGATGAGGTCGGGGCCATGCGCGCCCTGGCGCTGCTCGGTTCGATTGAGGCCATTGCACCTGGGGCGGCCCCCTTGGCCGGGGCGGCGCTGATTGCCTGGGCCGGGTGGCAGGCACCGTTTGTGGCCATCGCGCTGGCGGCCTTGCTGGTGCTGGCCTGCCTGATGGCCGGTCTGGGCATCCTGCCCGGCGGGCGGGTGAAAAAGCGGCAGGACGGCTCCTATGGAAAGCTGCTGCGCGATCCCGTCTTCCTGCGCTATGGCCTGTCGCATGGCGGGGTGCTGGGCGGGCTGCTGATCTTCGTGTTCGGCGCACCCGTCACCATCACTGCGGGCATGGGCGGCAGCATGGGTGATTTCGTGGTGATGCAGGCCATCGGCGTCACGCTGTTTGCCGTTACCGCCAATCTGGCGGGTGGGCTGGCCCGGCGCTTCGGGATCGAACGCATGATCAGTATCGGCACGGCCATGGCCTTTCTGTCGGGCATCCTGCTGCTGATCTTCGGCTGGACGGGGGGCGGGCCGGTCTGGATGCTGTCGGTGCTGTTCGCGCCCATGAATATCGGGCTGGGCCTGCGCGGGCCGCCGGGCTTCCTGCGCGCCATCATGGCGGGACGCGGCGATGATGACCGCGCCGCCGCCCTGGTCATCCTGTTCATAACGGGCATCTCCTCGGTCGGGACGGCGCTGCTGGCCCCCTTCATCATTCTGGGCCTGCCGGCGCTGACCCTGGCGGTGGCGTTGGTGCAGGCGATGGGACTGGCGGCGTTGATCCTGCTGCCGCGTTTGGCCGATTGATCTACTTGTAAGGCACGGTGCTTTCCGCGACCCTTGGGGCCGTGATTGCGGGAAAGGTGGCATGGGCTGGGGTTACGGTCTGGATGCGAAGCTGGCCGATTGGCGGCACGAAGGCCTGATCAGTGATGATCAGGCCGCGCGCATCGCCGCGTTTGAGGCGACGCGGGGACGACCGAAGCTGGCCCTGGCCCTGGCGGCGCTGGGCGCCTTCACCATCGGCGTCGGTATCATTGCCATCATCGCCGCCAATTGGGATGCCATCCCCATTGGCCCGCGTTTGGGCCTGCATGTCCTGATCAATCTGGGTCTGGGGGCCTTCATCTGGCAGGCGGCCGGGCGGGCGACATCGTCCGCGCGGGTGGAAGGCGGCGTGCTGCTGCTCTCGCTCTCCACCCTGGCCCTGATCGCCCATATCGGACAGAGCTTTCAGTTGCAGGGCAGCGCCAGCGGCCTGATGGGTGGCTGGCTGCTGCTGTCCACACCCTTCACCCTGCTGCTGGCACGGGGCGGGCTGAACCGCTGGGTCTGGGTCCTGGGCCTGTTCACCTGGGCCGGTGCCCTGCTGGCCGATCATTGGGATGGGCTGCATGAAAGGCGCCTGTCGGCCAGCATCCTGATTCTGTTCCTGGCGCTGCTCTATCTGGCGCGGCTGGCCCCCCGGCCCGTGCCTGCGGTCTGGGCCCGGCATCTGAGGCAGGCGGCGGTGGGCACGCTGATCGGCGGGCTGACCATCCTGCTGCTGGTGCTGCGCCCCCTGATCGATGGGGTCCCGGAACCGGATGTGATGTGGGACGCGGGCATTGGTGGGGCCGTGGGCATGGTCGCTATCGCCGCCGCCCATGCCCTGTCGCCGCCTGACCGGGCGGGCGTGCGGCTGGGATTCGGCGTGCTGCTGGCGCTCGCCCCGCCCTTGTCGGTTTTGCCCTTCCTGCTGGACGGCACTGTGGCCGCCATCCTGACGGGGGTGTTGTTCTGCCTCTACTGGATCGCGCTGGCGCGGCTGGCCTTGCTGACGGAACGGCCGGGCTGGTTCCGGCTGGCCGTGGCGCTGATCGCGGTGCGGGTCTTCGTCGCCTATCTGGATGCCACGGGCGGGCTGCTGGCCACAGGCTTTGGTCTGGTGCTGGCGGGGGGCGTGCTGCTGGGACTGGCATTCGCGGCGCGGCGGGTCATGGAATGGGGTGAGGCAAGGCGGACGGAGGAAGGGGCGTGATGCGCAAGGAAGCCCTGCTGCGCGCGGCCCTGCTGGCCCTGCCGACCCTGATCCTGGCGGGTTGGGCCCTGTCGCTGCCGCTGCTGCGCGCCGATGATCCGGTGATGCGGGTCCGGCTGGCTGGGTTTGATCCACGTGACCTGCTGCGCGGCCATTATCTGCTGGCCCGGCTGGATATTGCCGGGTTGCCGCCGGGGCGCATGGGCGAAGCTGACTGCATATGCCTGACGCCGGGCGGTGCCGATGGACGTCCCGGTTTCACGACCCTACCGTCCTGTACCCCGGATGCCTTGCGGACTTGCGCCTACCCCCTGGCCGATCCGGGGCGGGAATTGCGGATTTACCAGTCGCAGGAACGGGCGGTCCGGCTGGAGGCGCTGCTGCGCGATGCCACGGTGCGGGTCGATGTCGCGGTGCGATTCGACGGGCAGGGCGGCATCGCGCTGGAGGACATCCAGGTCGATGGCCAATCCCTGCCAGAGGCCGAATAATCAAGGAGGAAAGCCGATATGGCGTGTGCAGGCCGTTTGATCCGGGTGGAGGTTGCGCTGACCCATCTGGACGGGTTCATGGAATATTTTGGCCACAACCTGCGCCATAGCCGGCAGGAGCCGGGCTGTATCCAGTTCCGGGCTGCCCGCTCCCCTTCCGAGGAGAAGGAGGGCGGCCCCGCCATCTTCCATGTCTGGGAGGAATTCGTGGATGAGGCGGCGATGCGCAGCCACCATGCCTCCCCGCATTTTCAGCGCTGGAGCGCATGGCGCGCCGAACAGGGCGACGCCGTGGTCAGGGTCGGTCTGGTGACGGAGCCGTGGCCGGAGGATTGAGCGCGCCTGCATCCTCTCCGGCCCAGCCGCAGGCTGTCAGGGCAGCCCGCATATGGGGCGGTACGGGGGCCGTGACGGTGACGGGCGGCTTGGTCGCCTGGATGGGCACCGTGATGGCGCGGGAATGCAGGTGCAGCATGTCCCCAACCTTGCCCGGCGCACCGGCAGGCAGGTAGATCGGGTCGCCCAGCAGCGGGTGCCCCAGATGCTGCATATGCACCCGAATCTGATGGGTGCGCCCCGTCTTGGGGTTCAATTCCATGAAGGCGACAGGGCCGATGCCCGGCAACTCGCCTCGCCCGCGCACGCGCCAGATCGTGACGCTGGCCTGTCCGTTTTCCTTGTCGATGACCATGCGCCAGCCGCGCCGCGCATCGCTGACCTTGGTCAGGCCGGCATCGATCTTGCCGCTATTGTCGGCGGGATGACCCAGGACGATGGCCCAGTAGGTCTTGGCGACCTTGCCTTCCTGAAACAGGATGCCCAGCCGGCGCAGCGCCTTGGGATGCCGGCCCAAAATCAAACAGCCCGAGGTGTCACGGTCCAGCCGATGGGCCAGGGACGGCGGCTTCGGGAAGCCGAAGCGCAACGCATCGAAATGCCGTTCCAGATTGTCGCCCTTGCCCTTGGCCGTGTCCGGCCCCGCATGCACGGCGATGCCTGCCGGCTTGTCCAGCACCAGCATCAGGCCGTCACGGTAAAGGAGGCGGGAAAGCAGGTCGGCTTCGTTCATGGCATCGGCAATCTTATCTTCATATGAAAAGGGCCGCACCGTTGCCGGTGCGGCCCCTTCATTCTACTGGAACCGGTGGTCCGCTCAGTGGACTTCCGACCACAGGCGGCGCTTCGCGGCGTACATGATGCCGGCGAAGAACACCAGGAACAGCATGACCATCAGGCCGACGCGGCGGCGCTCTTCCAGCTTGGGCTCAGCGGCCCAGGCCAGGAAGGTCGTCACGTCATGAGCCTGCTGCTCAATCGTCGCCTTGGTGCCGTCGGTGTAGGTCACGCCGTCAGCGTAAAGCGGCTGCGCCATGGCGATGGCGTGGCCGGGGAAGTACTTGTTGTAGTTGCTGCCCGGCGACAGTTCGACGCCCGCGGGAGCGTCGGTGTAACCGGTCAGCAGCGCGTAGATGTAATCTTCGTGATGGGCGCGGGCCTTCACGATCAGCGACAGGTCCGGCGGAGCCTTGCCACCATTGGCGGCGGCCGCGGCCTGCTTGTTCGGGAACGGGTTCTTGAACCGGTCGGACGGCAGGCCCGGCCGGGTGAACATTTCGCCCTGGTCATTGGGGCCGTCGGTGATTTCCACCGAAGCCGCAATGGCCTTCACTTCCGCCTCGTTGAAGCCGATGTCGTGCAGATTGCGGTACGACACCAGATGCAGCGAATGGCAGGCAGAACAGACTTCCTTGTAGATCTGGAAGCCGCGCTGCACGGAAGCGTAATCATAGCCCTTGAAGAAGGACAGGAAGCTGTTCACGCCGCCATGGGCCCAGGTCTGGGCCGGGGGCAGGGGCGCGTCGCCGGCGGCCAGGGCCGTGCTGGTCAGGCCAGCAATGGTCATGGCACCTGCGGCGATAAGGGTACGAAGACGACGCATCAGGCCTTCTCCCATCACTTGGCGGTGGCGGCGTTGCCGCCGAGAACCGGGTTGGCGATGCTGGCCGGCAGCGGCAGCGGCTTCTCGATCCGGCCGATGATCGGCAGGGCCAGGAAGAAGGCGAAATACATCACCGTGCCCAGCTGACCGATCAGCACGTAAGGCTGTTCGGCGGGCTTGCCGCCGGCATAACCCAGCATGAAGAAGGCCGGCACCAGGCAGAGCAGCACCCACCAGCGGAAGATCGGGCGGAAACGGGCCGAACGGACCGGCGAGCTGTCCAGCCAGGGCAGGACGAACAGGATCGCGATGGAACCGAACATGGCCAGAACGCCACCCAGCTTCGCGGGGATCAGCACCACATCGGTGAAGGGCAGGCTGATGGCGAAAGTGATGGAACGCAGGATCGCGTAGAAGGGCAGGAAGTACCATTCAGGCACGATATGCGCCGGCGTCACCAGCGGGTCGGCCGGGATGTAATTGTCCGGATGACCCAGGAAGTTCGGGGCAAAGAACACGAAGCCAGCGAAGATGATCAGGAAGACCGTGACGCCGAAGAAATCCTTCGTGGTGTAGTAGGGGTGGAACGGCAGCGTATCCTGCGGACCCTTCGGCTCCACACCCAGCGGGTTGTTGGACCCGGTGATGTGCAGGGCCGCGACGTGCAGGACGACCACGCCCAGCAGCACGAACGGCAGCAGGTAGTGCAGCGCGAAGAAGCGGTTCAGGGTCGGGTTATCGACCGAGAAGCCACCCCACAACAGGGTCACGATGCTCTCACCCACCACCGGGATGGCCGAGAACAGGTTCGTGATCACCGTGGCACCCCAGAAGGACATCTGGCCCCAGGGCAGCACATAGCCCATGAAGGCGGTGCCCATCATCAGCAGCAGGATGATGACGCCGAAGATCCACAGCAGTTCACGCGGTGCCTTGTAGGAACCGTAATAGATGCCGCGGAAGATGTGGATATAGACGGCGATGAAGAACATCGACGCGCCATTGGCGTGGATGTAACGGATCATCCAGCCCCAGTTCACGTCGCGCATGATGCGCTCGACGCTGTCGAAGGCCAGAGCCGTGTTGTTCGTGTAGTGCATTGCCAGCACGATGCCGGAGACGATCATCGTCACCAGCACGACCATGGCGATAGCGCCGAAGTTCCAGAAATAGTTGAAGTTACGCGGAGTCGGGAAGGACCCGTACTCCTTGTTCATCATCGTGAAGATCGGCAGGCGCTGGTCGATCCAGTTCACCACCGGGTTCTCGAAATTGGACTGTGGGGCGTGAGCCATCTGGCACTCCCTGACTGGATCTGTCTTTTAGCCGATCTTGACGCGGGTGTCGGTCAGGAACGCATATTCCGGAACGTGCAGGTTCAAGGGCGCGGGGCCCTTGCGGATGCGGCCCGACGTGTCGTAGTGCGACCCGTGGCAGGGGCAGAACCACCCGCCAAATTCACCCTTCGTTTCGCCCGAGGAGGTGCCCAGCGGAATGCAGCCCAGATGGGTGCAGACGCCGACCAGCACCAGCCAGTTATCCTTGCCTTCCTTGACACGGGCCTGGTCCGGCTGCGGATCGATCAGCTCGGCCGTGGGGACGGCGCGGGCGGCATCGATCTCTTCCTGGGTGCGGTTACGGATGAAAACCGGCTTGCCGCGCCACATGGCCTTGATGGCCTGACCGGGCTGAATCGGGGCCAGATCGACCTCGATGGTCGCCAGCGCCAGCGTGTCAGCGGCCGGGTTCAGGCTGTGGATGAAGGGCCACAAAGCAGCAGCGGCACCAACACCGCCCATGGCGGCGCCAGCCAGATAGATGAAGTCGCGGCGGGTCTGGCCGTCGCCCGCATGCATGGTGTCCGCCATACCTCTCATCTCCTCGGCGAATGGACGCGGCCCCCGTCGGGCCGACGCCTTTTACTGAAACAACGATATGGACCCGGGAATCCGGGCTGAATTGGGCTTGTCCGCCGGTCTTTCCACCCCCACTTACTGCGTCACGGTGCGCATCGGGGGATGCGGTGCGACGCGTGCAGTGCGATGGAGCGGGAAAGGCCAGCACGAACGGAGCGGCCAGAGGCATCTCCGGTCGCGGATGTTCGATATACATGGCCCGCCAACGGTTGGGAAGCGCGCGCTTCTGGACAATCTGTCGCGCTGTCCGGCGTCTGGGGCATCGATCCCCCCGCGCCTGCGCATGGCGGCGCGCTTGCATCCGTCCCGGTTTGGGAATATCCCTGATTTCACAGCGCAACCGGCGTTCATTCTGCCCGTCGATTGTGCCCATTTACCGGTAAACAATCCGTCCGGCCCCGTGGCCGGGCAGGTGCCGAAGGGATATTGCCCTTGTCCACCGCGCAACCGCTTGTGCAATCGCTCGCCGGCCGCCGCGTCCTGCTGATCGTGGCGGGGGGGATTGCCGCCTTCAAGACACCCGATCTGGTGCGCCGCCTGCGTGAACGCGGGGCGTCGGTGCGCGTTGTTCTGACTGATGGCGGGGCGAAGTTCGTGACGCCGCTGACGTTGCAGGCGGTGTCGGAAGATACGGTCTATCAGGACCTCTGGTCGCTGACCGACGAATCGGCCATGGGCCATATTCAGTTGTCACGGTCGGCGGATGTGGTGCTGGTGGCCCCGGCCACGGCCAATATTCTGGCCCGGATGGCCCATGGTCTGGCCGATGATCTGGCCACCACCGTGCTGCTGGCCACCGATAAACCGGTGCTGGTGGCCCCGGCCATGAATGTGCGGATGTATGAACATCCGGCGACCCAGGCCAACCTTGCCCTGTTGGCGTCGCGTGGCGTGGGCATCATCGGCCCGGATGACGGGGCCATGGCCTGCGGCGAATATGGGCCGGGCCGCATGGTGGAACCGCTGGCCCTTGCCGACCATCTGGCCGGCTGGTTCGCCGCACAGGCAGCGCCAAAGCCGCTGGCCGGGCGTCACGCCCTGGTGACCAGCGGCCCGACGCATGAGCCCATCGATCCCGTCCGCTATATCGCCAACCGGTCCAGCGGCAAGCAGGGCCATGCCGTCGCGGCTGCGCTGGCCGCTCTGGGTGCCCGCGTCACACTGGTCAGCGGGCCTGTGCGCCTGCCCGACCCGGCGGGGGTGAAGGTGGTGGCGGTGGAGACGGCGGCGGAGATGTTGGCCGCCTGCCGTGCCGCCCTTCCGGCTGACATCTTTGTCGCTGCTGCTGCGGTGGCCGATTGGCGGGTGGATGGCGCGGCGGGCCAGAAACTGAAAAAGACGGAAGGCGGCGGGCCGCCCTCCCTGTTCCTGACCGAAAACCCCGACATCCTGGCAACCCTGTCGGTGGCCGGGCCTGATCGCCCGGAACTGGTGGTTGGTTTCGCTGCCGAAACGAATGATGTCGTGGCCTATGCCCGCGCCAAGCGGCTGCGCAAGGGGTGTGACTGGATCGTCGCTAATGATGTGTCGCCCGCCACCGGCACCTTTGGCGGGGACCGTAACTCGGTGCATGTGATCCGCGCCGACGGGACAGAGGAAGCCTGGGAAAACCTGGCCAAGACCGAGGTGGCAGGCCGTCTGGCCACCGCCATCAGCAATCATTTCGAAACCGGAAAGAAATAAGAATGTCGGATATCAGCATTTCCATCCGCCGCCTGCCGCATGGTGCCGATCTGGCCCTGCCTGTCTATGCCACGGCTCTGTCCGCCGGCATGGATCTGCTGGCCGCTGTGGCGGAGTCGGTGACCCTGGAGCCGGGGCAGCGCCGGTTGATCCCGACCGGGATCGCCATCGCCCTGCCCGCCGGTTTTGAGGCGCAGATCCGCCCGCGTTCCGGTCTGGCCCTGAAGAACGGTATCAGCCTGGTCAACAGCCCCGGCACCATCGATGCCGACTATCGCGGCGAGATCGGGGTGATCGTCATCAATCATGGTGACCAGCCCTTTACCTTGGAACGCGGCACCCGCATTGCGCAGATGGTGATCGCGCGGCACGAGCGGGCGGCGTGGACGGAAGTGGACAATCTGGACGAAACCGCGCGCGGGTCGGGCGGTTTCGGATCAACCGGCACCAAGGGCTGAGGGGAACGGGGATGCTGCGCATATCCAAGAAACTGATGTTCGCCATCGAGACGGTGTTGGACATCGCCTATAATGCAGGTTCCGCCCCGGTGCAGTCGGCGGAGATCACGCAGCGCCAGGGCATCCCCAAACGCTACCTTGAACAGGTGCTTCAGGCCCTGGTTCGGGCCGGCGTCCTGGCCGGTGTGCGCGGCCCCAAGGGCGGTTACCGCCTGGCCAAGGAACGTCGCCGCATCACCGTGGCGGAGATTGTGCGCGTCGTCCGCGCCCTGGAACAGGCCACCGATCCCATTGAGGAAGAGGTGGGGGCTGAACTGGGCCGGCAGGTCGTCCGCCCCCTTTGGGCGGAGCTGCAGGACGAGGTGATGGCGCGGCTGGAACAGACCAGCATCGAAGACCTCTGTGTGCGCGCCCATCAGGCCGGCGTGGCCAGCGAGGCGGCATCAAAGCTCGATTTCAGTATTTAGTCGTCTCTCAGGTGCCGGGCGGCGGCATCCGCCGCCTTGGCTTGCGCGACCATGGGGTCGCGGGCGCTCAACGCGCCAACCAACGCGCAATAACATATTGCGCGTTGGTATCGCCTCTTTGACAGCGTCACCGCCTCCCTATATACACAACATTGACCCGGTATTTTCGATAAATACCACAATGGAGATGTGAAATGTCCGCCAGCCCTGAATTCCGTGGCAAAATCTATGACAGCATCCTGGACACGATCGGCGCCACGCCGCTGGTGCGGCTGAACCGGCTGGCGGCCAAGCATGGCGTCGTGGCCGATGTCGTTGCCAAGCTGGAATTCTTCAACCCGCTGTCCAGTGTGAAGGACCGTATCGGCAAGGCCCTGATCGAGGCGGCGGAGGCCGAGGGCAAAATCTCCCCCGACCGCACCGTCCTGATCGAACCGACCTCGGGCAATACTGGCATCGCCCTGGCCTTCGTCGCCGCTGCCAAGGGTTACCGCCTGATCCTGACCATGCCGGAAAGCATGTCGATCGAACGGCGCAAGATGCTAAAGCTGCTGGGCGCCGAACTGGTCCTCACCCCCGCCCCGCAGGGCATGAAGGGCGCCATCGCCAAGGCCGAGGAGCTGCTGGCCAGCACGCCCGGTGCCTATGTCCTGCAGCAGTTCAAGAACCCGGCCAACCCGGCCATCCACCGCGCCACCACGGCGGAGGAGATTTGGAATGACACGGCGGGCAAGGCCGACATCCTGATTTCCGGTGTGGGCACCGGCGGCACCCTGACGGGCGTGGCCCAGGTGTTGAAGCAGCGCAAGCCCGGCTTCAAGGTTGTGGCGGTGGAACCGGAAGACAGCCCCGTCCTGTCCGGCGGCCTGCCCGGCCCGCACAAGATCCAGGGCATCGGCGCCGGCTTCGTGCCCGACATCCTGGACAAGGACCTGATCGACGAGGTGCTTCGCATCTCCAACGTCCGCGCCTTCGAACTGTCGCGTGAGGCCGCCAAGACCGAAGGCATCGCCGTCGGCATCTCCTCGGGTGCGGCACTCGCCGCCGCGTTCGAGGTGGGCGCACGGGCGGAGAATAAGGGCAAGCTGATCGTCGTCGTCCTGCCCAGCTTCGCCGAACGCTACCTGTCCACAGCCCTGTTCGAGGGGCTGGAGTAAGCATTTCCTGTTAGGATCGCTGTCGCCCCGGCCAATCGGTCGGGGCGAAGTCGTTTCCGGACCATCGCCTTCATGACCCCTGACACCTTCCGTGCCCTGGCGCTATCCAACCCCATCAACGCCGCCATCCTTGACCGGTTGCCGGCCCTGGGCCTGGATCAGGCCTATCTGGTGGCGGGGTGTCTTTATCAGGCCGTGTGGAATGCCCGCGATGGCCGCGCCCCCGGCTGGGGCGTCAAGGATTACGACCTGTTTTACTACGACCCGGACACAAGCTGGGAAGCTGAGGATGCGGTTATCCGCCGGGCCGCTGATCTCTTTGCCGATCTGGGCGTGGAGGTGGAGCTGCGCAATCAGGCGCGCGTCCATCTCTGGTATCCGCAGCGATTCGGTAAGGTGATCGTCCCGCTGGAAAGCAGCCAGGATGGCATCGCCGGCTTCCTGGTCCGCTGCACCTGTGTCGGTCTGTCGGCGGCGGGGGCGGTGGTGGCACCCTATGGGTTGGACGAGTTGGCCGCCGGCATCCTGTCCCCCAATCCCCGCACCGACAATCCGGCACAGTACCGGATCAAGGTCGACAGCTATCGCGCCCGCTGGCCCTGGCTGGTCGAACGCAGCTGATGGAACAAACGCCGCCTGTGGTTGTTACCCCCGCACCGCCGGCCGAATGCCGGTTTCGATGCGAGAGGACATCATGAAGAAACGTACCCTGACCCTGGCGATCCCGCTGCTGCTTTCCGCCTTTGCCCTGTCGGCCTGCAACACGGTCGAAGGTGTCGGCAAGGATGTGAAGTCGGGCGGCAAGGCCATTGAGAATACCGCGCAGGACGCCAAGAATTAAGTTGGGCGCGCTTGCCCCGGCGGGGCGTTGGCGTCATGGTGACCATCATGAGCACGCCCCCCGCCGACCCCGCCCGCCTGTCCCCGCCGCCGCCCAACAGCGGCCCGCGCGTGCGCATGGTGCCGCCGGGGGAGGACCGCGAACGGCTGGTCTGTCCCGACTGTTCCTACATCGCCTATGAGAATCCGAAAATCGTGGTCGGTGCCGTGGTGACCGATGACGAGGACCGGTTCCTGCTCTGTCGCCGTGCCATCCACCCGCGCAAGGGCTTCTGGACCCTGCCCGCCGGCTATATGGAGTTGAACGAGACGACGGAGCAGGGGGCGGCACGGGAGGCGATGGAGGAGGCGGGGGCAACCATCGGCATCAATGCGCTGCTGGCGGTCTACAATATCCCCCGCCTGTCGCAGGTACAGATGATCTACCGCGCCCGTCTGTCCGATCCGGCCATCGCGGCGGGGCCGGAGAGCCTGGAGGTGGGGATGTTCTCCTGGAAGGATATTCCCTGGGACGAACTGGCCTTTCCCAGCGTCGTCTGGGCCCTGCATGAATGGCGGGACAGGGCGGGACAGACGGGTTTCGCCCCCGGCACCAACCCACCCCCGCCCGTCGAGGGCTTGTAAGCCGCGTTTCGTCCGGGCACAGTCGCAGCAGAAGCGACCAACAGCCGGACAGAAAACATGCGCCGCTCCCAGACCGCCGCCCAGGGCACAATCCACCGCCTGACACTGGACAGTCAGGTCCTGCGCGGCAACCTGATGGGCGACAGCCCGGTGCGGGAGGTGCATGTCTATGTGCCGGCGGGTCATGATGGGCACGACCTGCCGCTGCTGGTCGATATTGTCGGCTATACGGCGGGTGGGCCTGCCCATACCAACTGGAAGAATTTCGGGGAGAACCTGCCCGAACGGCTGGACCGGCTGATCGATAGCGGGGCCATGGCCCCGGCGGTGGTGGCCTTCCCGGACTGTTTCACGCGCCTGGGCGGCAACCAATATATCAATTCCGGCGCCCTGGGCCGCTGGATGGATTTCCTGTGTGATGAGGTCGTGCCCTTTGTCGAGGGACGCTTTGCCTGTGGCGGCACGGGCCGGCGGGCCATCTTCGGGAAAAGCAGCGGCGGCTATGGCGCGCTGGCCCATGCCTATCTGCGGCCTGATATCTGGGCGGCGGCGGCCTGCCATTCGGGCGATATGGGGTTTGAGCTATGCTACCTGCCCGACATGCCGGGCGTGCTGCGCTCTCTTGCCCGCCATGGCGGCTCCATTGAGCGGTTCATGAATGCGTTTGAGACAGCGCGCAAGGTGGATGGCAAGGACACCCATATCCTGATGATCCTGTGCATGGCCGCCACCTATGACCCCGACCCCAGCCAGTATCTGGGCATCCGCCTGCCCGTTACGCCGGACACCTGTGAGGTGATCGAGGAGCGCTGGGCCAACTGGCTGGATTGGGACCCGGCGCGCATGGTGGAAAGGCATGGTGATGCTCTGCGCGGGCTGAAGGGCCTGTTCATCGATTGCGGCGACCGCGACCAGTATAATCTGGTCCATGGTGCCCGCCGCCTGCACCGCCGATTGGAGGCGCTGGGCATCAAACACCGGTATGAGGAATTCCCCGACGATCATTCCTCGGTCGATTACCGGATGGATGAAAGCCTGCCCTTTCTGGTCCGCGCCCTGAACGGCTGAGGTGCTTATGGCCGAACAGGACATCACCGCCCTTGATCCCGCCGATGCCGCAGAAATGGCCAAGGGCCGTCTGCGACTGGATAAATGGCTGTGGTATGCGCGCTTCCTGAAAACCCGCAGCCAGGCGGCCAAGCTGGCCACATCGGGCAGCCTGCGCATCGGCGGCGCACTGGTCGCCAAGGCCAGTCAGGTGGTGAAGGTGGGCGATATCCTGACCTTCCCGCTGGGTGCCTATGTCCGGGTCATCAAGATCAAGGCCTTGGCCGCACGGCGGGGACCGGCCCCGGAGGCACAGGCGCTCTACGAAGACCTGGACCCGCCGACGCCAGAGGCGCGGCTGCCGCGGGGGTAACGGTCAGGCGGCCCGTCCGTCCAGCAGAATTGTGGCCTCGATCCGCCCGTAATCGGCGCGCAGCCGTCCCTGTTCGTCGCGCTCGACCAGCCCCACGGCCTCCAGCGCCGTGACATCGGCATGGACGCGCTTGAAGTCCCGCCCCAGATCGCGGGCCAGGGCGCGGATGCTGGCGGCGGGTTGCCGGTGCAGGTGACGCAGCAATTCGTGGCGTTTGTCCGTCATGGTGGCGGCCAGGGCCGACCAGGACAGGAAGGTGACATTGTCCTGCGGCTGCACCTCCAGGCCAGCATCGGCCTGCTGCACCAAGTCCTTGATGCGGGCAGCGGCGTCACGAAGCTCGCCACCGACGAAAAGCCGCTTCTTCATCCCTGCCTCCTGATCGTCTCAACCTCATCCACAAACCGGTCCAGCAGGGCCGCCAATGTGGTGAAGTTTACTGGCTCTTCGGTGGTTCCGAGATGCCGATGGTCGCCCTTGCCCCGCTCATTGTCATACCCAAGAACACGCGCCCCGCTGACGACATAGACAAGGCTGTATTTGTAGGGATGCCGCGACGGTGGAACCGGGGCCGGTACCTGCCACACCACCATCTCGACCAGACTGCCATCAGGATAGACCACGCGTCACGGATCAGCAGGGTGGCTTTCATGATGGCGTATCATGCCATCACCCTTTGACAGCGGCAAGCGCTCTGTGTCTGTCAGACTGGTACAAATCCTACCAATCATGCGCCCCCTTGAACGCTGCGTTGCATCCGGGCACCCGGCCAAGGGGCGGCACCCGCTTGCCGTGGTCGGGTCCTGCCGCTATGCTCCGCCACCACGTAACAATGTGACCGTAAAGCAACCCCCGTCTTTGCGGTTCGATCCTTGACCCCCAGGTGAGTGACATGGCCCGCACCCTCTATGACAAGATCTTCGACAGCCACACCGTCCACCGTCAGGAGGACGGCACCGCCGTGCTGTATATTGATCTGCATCTGGTGCATGAGGTGACGAGCCCGCAGGCCTTTGAAGGTCTGCGTATCGCCGGGCGTCCGGTCCGCCAGCCCAAGAAGACGCTGGCCGTGGCCGATCATAATGTGCCCACCAGCAAGGACCGGCTTCAGGGCATCAAGAATGAGGAAGGCCGCATCCAGGTCGCACAGTTGGGCGTGAACGCCAAGGAATTCGGCATCGAATATTTCGATATGGCCGATATCCGCCAGGGCATTGTGCATGTGGTCGGACCGGAGCAGGGCGTGACCCAGCCGGGCATGACCATCGTCTGCGGTGACAGCCATACGGCCACCCATGGTGCCTTCGGTGCGCTGGCCTTTGGTATCGGCACGTCGGACGTGGAACATGTGCTGGCCACGCAGACCCTGCTGATCAAGAAGTCGAAAAACATGCTGGTGAAGGTCGATGGCGACCTGCCGCCGGGTGTCACCGCCAAGGATTTGACGCTGGCCGTGATCGGGGCCATCGGCACCGCCGGCGGCACCGGCTATGTCATTGAATATGCCGGCAAGGCCTTCCGCGACCTGTCGGTCGAAGGCCGCATGACGGTCTGTAACATGGCTATCGAGGCGGGTGCCCGCGCCGGCCTGATCGCCCCGGATGAGAAGACGTTTGAGTATCTGCGCGGCCGTCCCCGCGCGCCGCAGGGTGCTGATTTCGACCGGGCCGTCGAATATTGGAAGACCCTGCCCACGGACGAAGGGGCGGTTTACGACAAGGTCGTGGAACTGAACGCCGCCGATATCGTGCCGCTGGTCACCTGGGGCACCAGCCCGGAGGACGTGGCCCCCATCACCGCCAACGTGCCCAGCCCGGCCGATTTCAAGGATCCGCACAAGGCCAAGGCGGTGGAGCGCTCGCTGGCCTATATGGGCCTGACGCCGGGCACGCCCCTGTCTGAGGTGCCGGTGCAGAAGGTGTTCATCGGTTCCTGCACCAACAGCCGGATCGAAGACCTGCGCGCCGCCGCCGACGTGGCCAAGGGCCGCAAGGTGGCCGATGGCGTCTATGCCATGGTCGTCCCCGGTTCGGGTCTGGTGAAGAAGCAGGCCGAGGAAGAAGGTCTGCACACGATCTTCACCGAGGCCGGCTTTGACTGGCGGGAACCCGGCTGCTCCATGTGCTTGGCCATGAATGATGACAAGCTGAAGCCCGGTGAGCGTTGCGCCAGCACGTCCAACCGCAATTTCGAAAGCCGCCAGGGCCCCGGTGGCCGCACCCATCTGGTCAGCCCCGCCATGGCCGCCGCCGCCGCCATCAAGGGCCACCTGACCGACGTGCGTACCCTGGGTTGAGGCTGCCCTTTTGTATCGCCCCCGCAGAGGCACTCGTAGGTCAGGTCGAGGCGTGAGCCTCGCCCTGACAGAGAAGGCTTTCAATCCTTGCCTGTCAGGGCGCGCCTTTGGCGCGACCTGACCTACGGTTACAGCAAATCCCGCAAAATCGGGATCAAAGGGATATCCGCCGGTGGCATCGGGTATTCGGCCATGCGCACCGGCTTGACCCAGGCCAGTTGCTGCCCCTCCATCGGGGTTGGCGTTCCCTTCCACACCCGCGCCACATAGAGCGGCATCAGCAGGTGGAACGTCTCATAGGTATGGCTGGCAAAGGCGATGGGGGCGAGGCAGCTTTCCGCCGTGTCGATCCCTAATTCCTCCTTCAGCTCCCGCACCAGGGCCGCCTCCGGCGTCTCGCCTTCATCGACCTTGCCGCCGGGAAATTCCCACAGGCCCGCCATGGACTTGCCCGGCGGGCGCTGGGCCAGCAGCACGCGGCCATCGGCATCGACCAGGGCCACGGCGGCCACCAGGACGGTGCGGACCGGCCCTGTGCGGGCCGGTTCCTGCCAGCAGGGGGTGTCGCCGCCGCTCACGACCGGTAGCTGCCATTAATGTCGATATAGCCGTGGGTCAGATCGCAGGTCCACACCGTGGCGCTGCCCGACCCCAGGCCGATATCCACCTCCATCAGGATTTCCTGGCCCTTCATATGGGCGGCCACCGGTGCCTCGTCATAGCCTGGGACCTCCATCCCGTTGGCGCAGATCTGCACGCCGCCGACGGAGATGACCAGAAGGTCACGGTCAGCACGTTCGCCCGACCGTCCCACGGCGGCCACGATGCGGCCCCAGTTGGCGTCCTCACCGGCCACGGCGGTCTTCACCAGGGGCGAATTGGCGACCGTCAGGGCGATGCGCTTGGCGGCGGCATCGCTGTCGGCCCCCGTCACGCGGATTTCCACGAACTTGGTCGCCCCCTCGCCATCGCGCACGATCTGCTGGGCCAGATCCAGGCAGACTTCATCCACGGCCTTGGCAAAGGCGGCCAGACGCGGATCGTCGGTCGCCTCAATCGCGGCATGCCCGGCCTTGCGCGTGGCACACAGGACCAGCGTGTCGGAGGTCGAGGTATCGCCATCGACCGTGATGGAATTGAAGCTGCGGTCGGTGGCCGATGACAGGACGGCCTGCAACGGGGCGGGCGCGATATTGGCGTCGGTGAAGACATAGGCCAGCATCGTCGCCATGTCGGGCGCGATCATGCCGCTGCCCTTGGCAAAGCCGGCGACCGTCACCGTCATGCCGTCAATGGTGACGGTGGCCGATGCACCCTTGGGGAAGGTGTCGGTGGTCATGATGGCGCGCGCCGCCACCTCCCACGCCTCACCCTCCGCGGGTACCAGCTTGGTAAAGGCCTCGGGCAGCGACTTCGCGATCAGGTCGGCGGGCATCGGCTGCCCGATAACGCCGGTGGAGGCGGGGAACACTTCCGTCGGTTTGCAGCCCAGCAGGGCGACGGTGGCATCAATGGTGGCGTCCACAAACGCCTCACCCGCCTTGCCGGTGAAGGCGTTGGAATTGCCGGCATTGACGACCAGGGCGCGCACGGAACCGCCGGCCAGATGAGCGCGGCAGCGATGGATGGGGGCCGATGCCGTCAGCGACCGCGTCAGCACGGCGGCCACGCTGGAGCCTTCATCCAGCACCGCCACCATCACGTCATTGCGCGGCGTCTTATACCGGATGCCGGCGCGGTGCCCGGCCAGACGCACGCCGGCGATGGGCGGCAGCGACGGGAAGGAAGCGGGGGCGAGCGGCGAGACGGCCATGGGTGCGGGCTCCGGCTGGAGGGGGTAAGGTTCGCGCATGAAGCCGATGCAGGGGCCGGCGGTCAAGTGCCGGTTCGATGACACTGCTCAGGCCGGTCAGGGCAGAAGCGGTTCCAGCAGGTCCGGCACCCGGTCCTTCTCCACCGCCTCGCGCCAGCAATCGGCCAGCCGGTCTGTTTCCGCCACCGCCGTGCGCCAGTATTTCTTCCGCGTGGCCGTGTCCATGCGCCGGAAATCGCCACGGTCGGGGATTTTGCCAAACGGCAGGGCGCGGGCGAATTCCACCGACGGGCACAGGACCAGCATGCGCGACAGGTTGGCGGCACGCGGTCGCCGCCAGGGCAGTGTCTTGTCGAACCAGCCCGGTACGATGCGGTGGGAAAAGTGGGGGTAGAGGACAAGGCCCGGCGGCGTGAAGCCCATATCCAGATGGTAATCCATGATCCCGCCATCCAGATAAAGGCCGGGCCGCGCGCCTGCCATATCCGCCACCCCGTCGAACACGAAGGGCACGGCGGAAGAGGCCAGCAATGCCGGCACCAGATTATCCGGTGTCAGGGCCACGGCCTGGGTCGGGAATTCCGTCGTCAGATCGAAGGGCGGCACGTCGCGGCCATCATGCAGGACGGTGCGTTCGAAAAAGGCCGGCAGGGTGCGGCGGCTGACCAGATTGGCAAGACCGGCGGCACCTAAGCCCAGGCCCAACCCCACCTTGCCCGCCCCGGGCCGTATCGGTCCCCGGCCCCGCACGGCCAGGATCGATTGCCGCATGAAGGGATGCGACAGGACATGACCGATTCCGTCGGCCCCGAAAATGACATCCAGGAAATCGCGGCAATGGGCCGTCAGTTCGGTCGCACTGACCGGTCCATCGACGGCATAATCCAGGTAACAGGCCTCAAACCGCTTGCAGGCCGCCACCGGGTCGGGCTGTGCCAGACAGGCAAAGCGCCAGGTGCCGATGGAACTGCCCACCATGTGCAGGGGGCGTTCGCGCTTCTGGAACCAGCTGCCGAACAGGGCCTGGTCCAGCCTTGTCAGGGCCAGCCATTTCGCCCCGCCGCTGGCCCCGGCCACCACATCGAACAGGTCTTCATGTAGCCCGTCCCGGCGGATGCGGGCCATGGCCTCCGGACCGGCCAGGAAACGCAGGGGCGTGGGACGCATCGGTGGAGCCGCCGCATGGTTAAGGGTCTATCGCGCCGCAACATATTCAGTGCGCGACATTCGGGCAAGGCCCCGCCTATTGACGGCGCGCCCTGCAACGTGATGATAGGAACCAAGCCATACACGAAAACATCAGCCCTAAGGCGCAAGACCCATGTTCAACATCGCCACCGTGGATTACCAGGCCCCCGACGCGGCACAGCAGTTCGTCACCTCGCTGCGGGAGACCGGCTTCGCCGTCTTGCGCAATCACAGCATCGATACCGCCCTGATCCAGGACCTGTACAAGGTCTGGTCCGGCTTCTTCGCCTGGGACGGCAAGCACGAATACAAGTTCGACCCGGAAATCCAGGATGGCTATTTCCCGTTCAAGTCGGAAAACGCCAAGGACAGCGCCGTCAAGGACCTGAAGGAATTCTACCATGTCTATCCGGGTCGCCGCCTGCCGCCGCAGGTGAAGGAGGCCACCGACCGGATGTATGCCGATCTGTCGGCCATGGGCCTGACCCTGCTGAACTGGATCCAGGACACTGTGCCCGAAGATTTGCGCAACAGCTTCAAGCAGCCGCTGCCCGCCATGATGGACGGGTCCACCAGCACCCTGTTCCGCGTGCTGCATTATCCGCCCATCGGGGAGGGGTATGAGCCGGGGGCCGTGCGCGCCGCCGCACACGAGGATATCAACCTGATCACCCTGCTGGTGACGGGCAGCGAGCCGGGATTGCAGGCGCAGGACACCGCCGGCAACTGGCACGACGTGCCGTGTGATGCCGGGATGATCGCCGTCAATGCCGGCGACATGCTGAAGCTGGCGTCGGGCGGCTATTTCCCGGCGACGACCCACCGCGTGGTGAACCCGCCGCCCGAACATAATGTCTCCCGCTATTCCATGCCGCTGTTCCTGCACCCCCGTCCCGACGCTCCCTTATCGGACGAGCTGACGGCCGGTCAGTATTTGGATCAGCGCCTGCGCGAGATCGGCCTGAAGAAGTAAGCCCAATCTGCCGAGAGCGCATGAAAAAGCCCCCGCCGGTGTGATCCGGCGGGGGCTTTCACATCACGGACCTCAGTTCACGCGGGAACCGGCACCCAGCAGGCCACGGTTGCGCAGCAGGGCGTCAACCTTGGGCGCGCGACCCCGGAAGGCGACATAGGCCTCCATCGGGTCCTTGGAGCCGCCGGCGCTGTACACTTCCTGATACAGCTTCTGGGCCAGCTTCGGATCGAAGATGTTGCCGGCTTCCTTGAAGGCGTCGAACCCGTCGGCATCCAGCACTTCCGCCCACATATAGCTGTAATAGCCAGCGGAGTAGCCGTCGCCGGAGAAGACGTGCGTGAAGTGCGGGCTTCGGTGGCGCATGACGATTTCTTTCGGCATGCCCAGCTTGGCCAGCTCATCGCGCTCAAACTTGTCCGGGTCCAGGTCCTTGGCGTCGGTCAGGCTGTGATAGGCCATATCGACCAGGGCCGACGAGGTGAAGGAAACAGTGGCAAATCCCTGGTTGAAGGTCTGGGCGGCCAGGATCTTGTCCAGCAGCGCCTTGGGGATCGGCTCACCCGTCTTGTAATGCACGGCGAAGCGCTGCAGAATCTCCGGCTGCTCGATCCAATGTTCCAGAATCTGACTGGGGAACTCCACAAAGTCGCGCAGCACCGAGGTGCCCGACAGCTGCGGATAGGTCACATCCGACAGCATGCCATGCAGGCCATGGCCGAATTCATGGAACAGGGTGCTGGCATCGTCGAACGACAGCAGCGTCGGCTGGCCCTCGGCCCCCTTCGCGAAATTGTTGTTGTTCATGACGATGGGCGTCACCTTGCCCGACAGCTTCTCCTGTTCGCGCAGGGACGACATCCAGGCGCCGGACCGCTTGGAAGGACGGGCGAAATTGTCGCTGTAGAAGACGGCGACGTGGTTACCCTTCTTGTCCTTGACCTCATACACCTTCACGTCGGGGTGATAGCGGGGCACGTCCTTCAGCTCATGGAAGGTTACGCCGAAAAGCTGATTAGCCGTGAAGAACACCGCTTCCATCATCTTATCAAGCTGGAAGTACGGCTTGATCTCCTCCTCGTTCAGGTCGTACTTCGCCTTGCGCACCTTCTCGGCATAATAGAACCAGTCCCAGGGTTCGATCTGGATATTCTGGCCCTCGCTGGCCGCCATCTTGGCCAGATCGTCCTTTTCCTCTGCGGCGCGGACCTTGGCCGGTTCCCAGACCTGGAGCAGCAGATCGCTGACGGCCTGCGGCGTCTTGGCCATCGTGTCGGCCAGCTTGTATTCGGCAAAGGTCTTGTAGCCCAGCAGGTTCGCGCGCTCGATCCGCAGCTGCACGATTTCCTTGATGGCGGCGTTATTGTCCTGGGCGTCGCCATTGTCACCGCGCGCGGTCCAGGCCTTCCAGGCCTTTTCGCGCAAGGCGCGGTTGGCGGAGAAGGTCAGGAACGGTTCGATGGAGGAACGCGACAGGGTGATGACATACTTGCCCTCATCCCCCCGCTCCTTGGCGGCCTGGGCGGCGGCGGCGCGCACGAATTCCGGCAGGCCAGCCAGTTCGTCCTCGTTGGTCAGGACCAGCTTGTATTCCTTCTCATCGGCCAGGACATTCTGGCTGAACTGCGTGGACAGTACGGCCAGACGCTGCAGGACAGCGGCCATCCGGTCACGGTCCTTGCCCTGAAGCTTGGCGCCGGCGCGCACGAAATTCGTGTAATAGCGCTCCAGGACGCGGGCCTGCTCCTTGGACAGTTTCAGGCTCTCGCGCTTGGCATAAAGCGCGTCGATGCGCGCGAACAGGTCGGCGTTCAGGTTGATGGCATTGCCATGCGCTGCCATGACCGGCGCCATTTCGCGCTGGATCTTCTGCAGCTGATCATTGGTGTTGGACGCGGTCAGGCTGCTGAACACGCGGGAGACATTGCCCAGCATCTCGCCGCTCTTTTCCAGGGCGTCGATGGTGTTGGCGAAGGTCGGGGCGTCCTTGTTGTCGGTGATCGCCTTGATCTCCGCCAGATGGTCGGCCATCGCCTTTTCATAGGCCGGCTTGAAATGTTCCGGCTTGATGGCGTCATAGGGCGGAACGCCGAACCGCGTGTTCCAGGGATGGAAGAAGGGATTGTCGCTGGTCACCTTGGTCTCCGCCTGCGCCACCTGCATGGGCGCTTCCGCCGCCTGTACAGCCATCGGCATGCACGCGCCCACCATGGCCAGGATCAGGGCAGAAGCCCCGTTCTTCAACACCGCTTTCACTGCCTGTCCCCTTATTTCTTATTGAGGGATTGTCCGAACCGCCATGGGTCATGCATCGCGCCGCACCTGACAAGAGGCGAAACATTTCCGTTACAATGAACCATCATCTTCGCCGAAATTGTCGCGGATCATGTCATACCAAGGGCTGGCTGCGGTATTGGAGGCGCGTTTACACTGCTTCTCCGCCACCATCACCGGACCCGCCATGACTGCCGCCCATAAACCCGTTCCCCGTCTGGCCGACCTTGACATGAAGGCCCACCGCTATGCCGACAAGGGGGCGTACCAGAAGGAGTTGGAAAAATTGCAGGAGAAGATCCTGCATGTGCAGCAGGCCTACTGGCATGGCAAGCGCCGGGCCGTGATCGTGTTTGAGGGCTGGGACGCCGCTGGCAAGGGCGGGGCCATCCGCCGCCTGACGGAGAATCTGGACCCACGTGGTGCCCATGTCTGGCCCATCGCGGCGCCCACGCCGGCTGAACAGGGTCGGCATTACCTGTGGCGTTTCTGGCAACGCCTGCCCGAACCCGGCACCTTCGCCATCTTTGACCGGTCCTGGTATGGCCGCGTGCTGGTGGAACGGGTCGAAGGTTTCGCCAAGCCCAACGAATGGCACCGCGCCTATGATGAGATCAACGAGTTCGAACGGCTTTTGACCGATGATGGTGTGCGCATCGTGAAGCTGTTCCTGCACCTGTCACCGGACGAACAGCTGCAACGGTTCAAGGAGCGGCTGAACAACCCCTATAAGCGCTGGAAACTGACGGCGGAAGACCTGCGCAACCGCGACCGGCGCGGCGATTATGAGCAGGCCGTCGACGATATGTTTGCCCGTACCAGCACCGATCAGGCCCCCTGGGTCGCCGTACCCGCCGATGCTAAATGGCATGCCCGCGTAGAGGTACTGCGGCATGTGGTCGATGCCCTGGCGGCGGGCGTGGACGTGACGCCGCCGCCGCTGGACCCGGCGGTCAAGAAGGCGATGGAAAAGCTGTTGGGGTAAGGGGGCTGTACCTCTTGTGCCACTCCCCTCGTCATCCCGGCGGAAGCCAGGATGACGAGGGGCGATGCTTCAATGCCCTTATCTGAAAAACCTTTTACGACCCCTTCTTCTCCAGCGGCGGGGTGTCGGCGGCGCGGCGGGTACGCTGCCAGGCGTCGAGCGTGCGACGCAGATTGGCGGCGGCTTCGCGCTGCAAGGCCGTGCGACCGGCGGCGGGGTTGTTGAAGGCCATCTCCAATTCCTCCTGCTCCGCCAGACAGGCCTCATAGCTCAGCAGGGCGGTCCGGTCGCTGTCGATCCGGTCGGCATGTCCGCTTTGGATGCCCCCATCGATGCGGGGCAGGGCGCAGGGACCCGCAAGGGCAGGACCGGCCAGCAACAGCGCGGAAAGGGTCAGGAAACAAGACTTGAAAGACATGCGGACACCCGCCAAAGGGTCGCTGTGGGAACGGCGACAGGCAGCCGTGATGGCTGCACATCCGGGCAAGAGTCGCATGAAAAATTCCGACAGGACAGGGCCTATTTCACATCAAAAGGATATAGTCCCAACGTCGATATTCGTGCGGAGAGCCGCGTGAACTCATTACCGTTCAGTTGGATTGCTTGCCCGGTCGGCATTGTTGGGGAAATTCAGCGCTTTCCGGCGGAACGCAGTGCGATGGCCAGGGTGGCGGCGGTGCTGCCGACGGGACGGGGGATGATGGTCATCCCCTCCGCGGCGGCGGCCAGACCGGCATGGTCCGCCGCACCGGGCTGGTCGGCCAGAATGACGTCCCAGGCATCCCCCGCCTTGCGCAGCACCTGTACCGCGCGGGCCTGCGTGGGGACCAGCGTCACCTCGCACCCGTACCCGTCCAGTTCCAGGATCAAGGCATCGGCATCTTCCAGGGCGGATACCATCAGCACCCGGACGGCGGCGGCGGGGCGGGAGGAAGGGATGCGTTCGGCCAAATCCATGGCCTGACGGCCCGCCTTCTGAATCTGTCGGGCGAAATCGCGCTGCGGACCGTCGGGCAGGTCCGCCTCCAGAAAAGAGGCAAAGCCCAGCAGCGCGTTCAGGGCATTGACCAGATCATGGCGAAGGCCACGTGGAAGGCCGTTGCCATCCACGCCGCCCGTCCCGTCCGCCGGATCAGCGGGCAAGACCCAACTCCACGGCGCGCATGGCGGCCTGGGTACGGTTCTTGGCGCCCAGCTTCCGACACAGGCCCCGGATATGCAGCTTCACCGTCACCTCTTCCAGTTCCAGCGCGCGGGCAATCTCCTTGTTGGACTGGCCCTTCAGCAGGAAGTCCAACACCTCACGTTCGCGCCGGGTGAAGGTGCTGTTCAGCGCATTGCCATCCGACGCCATGGCGCTTTCGGCCAGATTGTCGGGCATGAAGGTTTCACCCGCCGCCATGCGCTGCACGGCTTGCAACAGGATCGACCCTGGCAGCGTCTTGGGCAGAAAGCCTACGGCCCCATGGGCCATGGCCAGCCGGATATCCTCGTTCTTGGCCTCGCCCGACATCAGGGCGATCTTCAGCGACGGATAGCGTTCGCGCAGGCGGACAAGCCCGTTCAAGCCGTTCATGCCCGGCATACGCAGGTCCAGCAGCAGCATGTCGAACGGCGCGCCATCATCCAGGACCTTCAGGGCCTCGCTGACGGTGCCCACGCCTTGGACGAAAGTACCGGGTGCCTCACGCTCGAAATGCGAGCGCAAGGCGTCGCGCAGAAGGTCATGGTCGTCGGCGATCAGCAGGCGCATGTTTTTCTGCCCAGGGAGTTCACATTAACAGGTCAATATTACAGCAACGCGCGATTGCGCATAGCCCTCTGTTACGCCGACCAACGGAATAGGTGCCCTCAGCCTACGACCTTCGGCGGAATGACGCCTCGAAAGGAGGGAATGCTGTTTTGCTTTGACTTGGGCTGTCGGCTGGGATAACGCTTCGTATCGGTGAAAGGTGATGCCGTTCGCCGGGGTGTCTCGACATATCCCCGTCATTTCCGGACTGCCGCAAGGTGGGCCGGTGCGAATCGCCGGAAGCAGGCCCATCAGGGTCGCCTTCGACAAGGGTGCATCACCGGGTTGGTCTTCCGACCTTCCTTCCTGTCGCCGCCCCGCCCCCTCCATTTCAGGTCATTCGTCCTAAACGACGTCCCGTACTTCCGGCCCGGTTCCGATTCCACCGGTGAACCTTGGCCGTGATCCCGCCCCAATCGGGGCGCATCCATGGGGGTGCCGCCCCCGTTCCCGCAACCGGCCACCCCGGCCGACCGACAGCCAGATCCGATGAATCTCCAGGAACTCAAGGCCAAAACCCCCGCCGAGCTGCTCGCCTTTGCCGAAGAGCTGCAGATCGAGAATGCCGGCACCCTGCGCAAGCAGGACATGATGTTCGCCATCCTGAAGCAGCTGGCCGACAATGACGTGCCGATCTATGGCGAAGGCGTGCTGGAGGTGCTGCCCGACGGGTTCGGCTTCCTGCGCTCACCCGAAGCCAACTATCTGCCCGGTCCCGACGATATCTACATCTCCCCGTCCCAGGTGAAGCGCTTCGGCCTGCGCACCGGCGACACGGTGGAAGGCCAGATCCGGGCGCCCAAGGATGGGGAGCGCTACTTTGCGCTGCTGAAGGTCAACACGATCAATTTCGACCATCCGGACAAGGTGCGTCACCGCATCAATTTCGACAATCTGACCCCGCTTTATCCGGATGAACGGCTGAAGCTGGAGGTGGAGGTCGATAATTCCGGCAAGGGCCGCAAGGACATGACCACCCGTGTCATCGACCTTGTCGCCCCCCTGGGCAAGGGCCAGCGCGCCCTGATCGTGGCGCCGCCGCGCACCGGTAAGACGGTGATGCTGCAGAACATCGCCCACTCCATCGCCACCAATCACCCGGAAGTCTATCTGATCGTCCTGCTGATCGATGAGCGTCCGGAAGAAGTGACCGACATGGCCCGTTCCGTGCGGGGCGAGGTCGTGTCCTCCACCTTCGACGAACCCGCCACCCGCCATGTGCAGGTGACGGAGATGGTCCTGGAAAAGGCCAAGCGTCTGGTGGAGCACAAGCGCGACGTGGTCATCCTGCTGGACAGCATCACCCGCCTGGGCCGTGCCTATAACACCGTCGTTCCCTCGTCGGGCAAGGTGCTGACCGGTGGTGTGGATGCCAACGCCTTGCAGCGGCCCAAGCGCTTCTTCGGTGCCGCCCGCAATATCGAAGAAGGCGGCTCGCTCACCATCATCGCCACTGCCCTGATCGATACCGGCAGCCGCATGGACGAAGTGATCTTTGAAGAGTTCAAGGGCACTGGTAACAGCGAAATCGTCCTGGACCGCAAGCTGTCCGACAAGCGCATCTTCCCGGCGCTCGACATCCAGAAGTCGGGTACGCGCAAGGAAGACCTGCTGGTCGACAAGGGCGCCATGGCCAAGATGTGGATTCTGCGCCGCATCCTGAACCCGATGGGTCCGCAGGACGCGGTCGAATTCCTGGTCGACAAGCTGAAACAGTCCAAGACCAACAACGACTTCTTCGACAGCATGAACCAGTAAGGCTTCGCGCCTGCAAGTTCGGGCAAGGGCCGCCGCCGGGAAACCGGGGCGGCCCTTGCTGTTTCTTGATGGGGATTGCTGCTTTCCGGGGGCGGTTCTGGTAGGCTGTGACCATCACCGCCCGAACTTTGTCGTGATGGTGTCGCCGTCGTCTTCGGATGGGTTTGCCGGATCGTGATCGGTGAAACACCCCCCGTTTTTGTGTTGCATCATGTTGCACGACGCCGGTCGGACCCCACCTCTATGCCCCTGGCCCCATGCCCCTGCCATCGCCACCCCTGCTGCTGATCACCGACCGTTCACAGGCGGCGGGTGGCTTGCTGTCGGCTGTGGCGGCGGCGGTTCGGGCCGGGTGCCGCTGGGTCAGCCTGCGGGAAAAGGATCTGCCCCTGGCGGTGCAGGCTGACCTGCTGCGCACCTTGCTGCCCATCCTTTGTGATGCCGGGGGTACGCTGACGGTGCATGGGGGTCCGGAACTGGCTCCGCTCTGCCATGGGGTGCATCTGCCCGACGGGGCCGACATCGCGGCGGCGCGGCGCGACCTGGGGCCGGCGGCCCTGATCGGCGCGTCCTGCCATGATCAGGGCGGGGTGGCTGTGGCGGCGCGGGACGGGGCGAACTACGCCACGCTCAGCCCGATTTTCCTGACGCCCTCCAAGCCGGGCTATGGACCGGCCCTGGGGCCGGCGGTTCTGTCCGATCTGCCCCTGCCCACGCTGGCGCTGGGCGGGGTGGGGGTGGGGAATGCGGCGCAATGTCTTTCCGCCGGGGCCGCCGGGTTGGCGGTCATGGGCGGCGTCATGCGCGATCCGGGGGCGGTGGGGGGGCTGCTGTCGGTCTTGGCTGCGACGCCGGGCCGCAAGGTGGACATTTGACCGGGGGGCCTGCCCGACCCCATATCACCGCATCGTCTTCTTTCAGCCACCGAACGGCCCGCCATGCCCGTCGCCCCCACCGTCTCCGGCCACCGCGCCGTCGCCAACTGGCTGCTGGCCTGTGCCGGCATGGTCTTTGTCATGGCCATCATCGGGGCCATCACCCGCCTGACGGAAAGCGGCCTGTCCATCACCGAATGGAAGCCCATCACCGGCGCCCTGCCGCCCCTGAATGAGGCGCAATGGCTGGCGGAGTTTGAGAAGTACAAGCAGATCCCCGAATATCAGGTCCTGAACCAGGGGATGAGCCTGGATGAGTTCAAGCAGATATTCTTCTGGGAATGGTTCCACCGTCTGTGGGGCCGGCTGATCGGCTTGGTCTTCGCGGTGCCGCTGATCTGGTTCGCGGTTAAGGGCATGGTGACGCGCGCCATGCTGCCCAGGCTGGTGGGCCTGTTCCTGCTGGGTGGGCTTCAGGGCTTTATCGGCTGGTTCATGGTGCAGTCGGGCCTGTCGGTGCGCACCGATGTCAGCCATTACCGGCTGGCCATGCATCTTTCCATGGCCCTGATCCTCTATGCCCTGCTGATCCAGGCGGGTCTGGGTCTGCGCCATCCGGGGGCGGTCCATCACCCGGACCGGGCGGGTCTGCGCCGCCATGGCTGGGTCGCCATGGTCCTGGTGTCCGTCACGGTGGTCTGGGGGGCTTTTGTCGCCGGGCTGGATGCCGGCTTTGCTTATAATACCTGGCCGTTGATGAATGGCGATTTCGCGCCGCCGGAAATGTGGAATCTGTCGCCCGGCTGGCTGAACTTCCTGGAAAACACGGCGACGGTACAGTTCACCCATCGCTGGCTGGCCATCGCCACGGCCCTGACGGTCCTGTCCTATGCCTGGCGCGTGGGACAGCGGGCCGACCTGCCGGATGTGGCGAAACGGTCGGCCCTCTGGCTGTCGCTGGGCATTGGCGGGCAGGTGGTGCTGGGCATCACCACCTTGCTGCACGCCGTGCCCGTGGCGCTTGGGTCCGCCCACCAGGGCGGTGCCCTGGTGGTCATCGCCCTGCTGCTGCGGTCAATCCACACCCTTCGCCGCTAATCGCCCCAATTTGCGCTGACCCAGATAGCGGATCAGGGTCAGGGCGTCGGGCGGCGGCACCTGTTCGATACGGCGGTAATCGCGGCAATCGGCGGTGCGGCTGACCATTCCCTGTTCCACCAGTTCCCGGCGCAGCAGGGCGAAGTCGCGGAAGCTGTGCATGCCGTTCAGCGTCCGGCTAATCTCCTGCTCCGTCATGCTCTGGCGCGGCGGCAGTTGCGACCAGATCACCCACAGGCAGGTGGCCTGTTCGTTGAACTTGTTGGGCCAGCGGATCAGCTGCCCCGCCGGATCGAAATGCCGCATCAGGCGGCGCACGCGGCCCAGGTCAACCTCTGCCGTGGGGGCCGCCGGGGCGGGCGCGGGGTTTTCCAGCCGGTCCAGGGCGGTGGCCTGGGCGCGGTAATGCTGGAAGTTCCGAAAGCCGGCGCCGCGCGCCAGCATGTTCAGAAGCTGCACATGGCCGGCGCGGCCTTCATGCGCTTCCAGCTGTGATTTCAGCGATTTGGCCAGGGCGCCGATATCGGCGACCTGAAAGGGCAATTCCTGCTTCGACATGGGCCAACATCCCGTTTCACGGCACGCCTTGATCGTTTGGAACCGTCGGTGGTCGCCATCTTGCCGACGCGGCACGCCTGGGGGGTGTGACGGTCGATAATCAATGTGAAGGCAGGTTTAGCGGCCCGAAAGGGCTGGCGACGCCTGGGTGAACTGCCGACCGAGCGGAAGCATTACCACGGGTACGGGGGAACGGTCATCCCTAAACCTGCAACACCCCCGTCGCCGCGCGGCGCACGGCCTGGGTCAGGCGGGCCAGGGTGGCGCTGGGCAGGCGGCTGCGCTGCCAGTAGAGCTGCACATCCAGCCCCCGGCCCGGCAGCAGTTCCACCAGCCTGCCCGCCGCCAGATGCGGGGCCGCCAGCGCCACCGGGTTCATGCCCCAGCCGATCCCCGCCAATGCGGCATCGATGAAGGCATGGGAGGAGGGCAGCCAATGGGTGGGTACCGCCCGCTCCATCCCCGCCTGCCGCAGCCATTGCGCCTGCAGCCGGTCCTTGGCGTTGAAGGTCAGGCAGGGGGCATTGGCCAGCGCGCCCGGCGTCACCCCGTCCGGGAAATAACGCCGCATGAAGGCCGGGCTGGCCGTGGCGACATACGGCAGGGCGCCAAGTGCGATCTGGTCACAGCCCGCCACGGCCCCGCCGCCGGCGGTGACAGCGGCCAGCACCTCCCCCCAGCGCAGCCAGTCGGCGCTGTGATCCTGATCATCCAGCACCAGATCGAACAGACAGTCGGGCAATTCCGCCATGGCCGCCAGGAACCAGGTGGCCAGACTGTCGGCATTGACGGCGACGCGCAGGACGGGGCGGGACCCATCCTGGGCCAGGGCGGGCAGGGCCGCCGGCAGCTCGCTTTCCAGCAAAGTCACCTGCTCGGCATGCTGGCACAGGCGCAGGCCCGCCGGCGTGGCGGTACAGGGCGACCCCCGCGCCACCAGCACCACGCCCATCCGTTCTTCCAGCAGCTTCACCCGCTGCGATATGGCCGACGCGGTCACATGCAGCTGCTGTGCGGCACGCTCAAAGCTGCCGGTTCGCACCACGGCGACCAAAGCGGCGAGAAGGGCGTAGTCCAGCATGGGATTAGAAGTGCTTAATCAGGATTAGAGATGTTATCTACGCTTAATATCGCTGAAATGCTAGGTCCGGCTTGTCCAAAACCGGAGCCACCACCCATGATCAACGCCATCCTGTCGGGATATCTGCTGGGCCTCAGCCTGATTGTCGCCATCGGGGCGCAGAATGCCTTTGTCCTGCGCCAGGGGTTGCGCGGTCGGCATGTGCTGCCGGTCGTGCTGACCTGTGCCCTGTCCGACGCGCTGCTGATCGCTGCCGGGGTGGCGGGTCTGGGCTGGCTGGGGGAGCGCTGGCCGGCATTGCTGCCCGTTTTGCGCTATGCCGGGGCGGCTTTCCTGTTCGCCTATGCGCTGCGGTCCCTCTGGTCGGCCTGGACGGCGAACGCGGGGCTGGACCCGGCGGGAGGGGATGGGGCCGGGCTGGCGGCAGCACTGGCCACCTGCCTGGCGCTGACCTGGCTGAACCCGCATGTCTATCTGGACACGGTCGTGCTGATCGGGTCGGTGGCCAGCCGGTTCGGGGAGATGAAGCCCTGGTTCGGGCTGGGGGCGGTGGCCGCGTCCTTCAGCTTTTTCTTCGCGCTGGGTTTTGGCGCGCGGTTGCTGCGGCCCGTGTTCGCGCGACCGGGGGCGTGGCGCGTTCTGGACGGGGTAATTGCCGTGACCATGGCGGTTCTGGGGGCCAAGCTGTTGGTGTGAAACATTTCGCCCTTCGTTTGGACCGCCATTTCCGGTAAAGGGGAAGTCCGGCCCCTCAACCATCCAACAGGCCCATGCACCGACCGGTCCGGCAGTTCCTGAAAACCCTTCCCCTGCTGCTGGCCCTGCTGGCCCAGCCTGCGCAGGCGATTGAGCCGAGGTTGATCGGGATTTTCCGCGACTGGAACGCGTTCGTGCTGGAGGAGGCGTCGGGCCCCGTCTGTTGGATGGTGTCGCGGCCCAAGAAGATGGAAGGCGATTTCACCAAGCGCGGGGACGTCTTCCTGCTGATCACCCACCGTCCGGCGGAGCGCAGCTTCGATGTGGTGAACTTCATCGCCGGCTACCCGTTCGCCGAACATGCCGAAGTGCAGGTGCAGGTCGGCAAGCAGAGCTTCAAGCTGTTCAGCAAGGATGAACAGGCCTGGGCACGGGACGAGAATACCGACCACGCCATCGCACAGGCCCTGCGCCAGGGATCGACCATGGTGGTGCGGGGCACCAGCCTGCGCGGCAGCCGGACCACCGATACGTTCAGTCTGGCCGGGGCCGGTGGTGCCTATCAGGCCATTGGCGATGCCTGCGCCGAACGCGCAGCACCGTCCGTACCGGAGCCTCCGCCCCAATGATAACTGCCGCCGGCCCCCGCAAGGGCCGGCGGCATTATCCGATCAGACCGGCCCTGTCATCAGGAAGGCGTTCAGCTTGTTGCCATCCAGGTCACGGAAATAGGCGGCATAAAAATTGTCGCCGCGCGGACCCGGCGGACCTTCGCAGGTGCCGCCCAGCGACAGGGCCAGTTCGTGCAGCCGGTGGACCTGTTCCTTATCCTTTGCCTCCAGCGCCACCATCACGCCGTTGCCGACGGTCGCCGGATTGCCGTCGAACGGCTTTCCCACCCCGATACCGGCCCCACCGCCGGGCGCTCCCCAGGCGATGAAGGTCGGCCATTCCATCATCCGGCCCGTCCCCAGTTCCTTGGCAATGGCGTCGTAGAAGGTGGCGGCCCGTGCCAGGTCATTCGTGCCCAGCGTCACATATCCGATCATCGTTTCCCCCAGATTATTCCCCGCCGTGTCTGGCAAGGTGACGGGAACAATACCAGAACATTTTCATGAATCCGACTCTTTTTCAGCCCGCTTGGAAGCATCGCGCCTTCAGTTTGGCAAACGCGTCGGCGCGGTGGCTGATGGCATGTTTCAGGGCCGGGTCCATCTCCCCGCAGGTGATGTCATAGCCGTTGGGGATGAAGATCGGATCATAGCCGAAGCCCCGTGTACCGCGTGCCGGAAAGGTCAGGCGGCCTTCGAACCTGCCCTCCACCGCCTCAACATGCCCATCGGGCCAGGCCAGGGCCAGCGCGCAGATGAAGGCGGCGCGATCGCCCTTGCGGTCGATCGAGGCTTCCAGCGCCATACGCACCTTCTCCATTGCGAGGCTGAAATCCTTGGTCGGGCCGGCCCAGCGTGCGGAATAGACACCGGGATCGCCGCCCAGCCCGTCGACCGACAGGCCACTATCATCGGCCAGCGCCGGCAGGCCCGATGCGATGGCCGCCGCCCGCGCCTTCAGCATGGCATTGCCGATATAGGTCGTCTCCGTCTCCTCCGGCTCCCCCAGCCCCAACTCGCCGGCACTGGGGAAGGTCGAGACGTAATCTTTCAGCAGCGCCGCAATCTCCGGCACCTTGCCCTTATTGTGCGTGGCGATTACCAGCGTGTCGCCGGTGAAGAGGCGGTTATGGGTCATGGGGGCTCCTTACAGCCCCAGCGCCTGACGCTGCAGCGTCGTCAGTTCGCCGATGCCTTTGCGGGCCAGGGCCATCAGGGCCATGAATTCACTCTCGTCGAACGGCTTATCCTCGGCCGTGCCCTGGATTTCCACGATGCCGCCGCGACCGGTCAGCACGAAATTGGCGTCGGCACCGGCATTGCTGTCTTCGGGGTAATCCAGGTCCAGGACGGGCACGCCATTATAGATGCCGCAGGAAATGGCCGCGACCTGATCGATCAGGGGGATGGTGGACAGGGTGCCGGCGCGCACAAGATGCTGGAATGCCAGATGCAGGGCGACATAGGCCCCGGTGATGCTGGCGGTGCGGGTGCCGCCATCGGCCTGGATCACGTCGCAATCGACCTTGATCTGCACCTCGCCCATGGCCTTGAGGTCGGTGACGGCGCGCAAGCTACGACCGATCAAACGCTGGATTTCCTGGGTGCGGCCCGACTGCTTGCCCTTGGCGGCCTCACGGTCGGTGCGGGTATGGGTGGAACGCGGCAGCATGCCATATTCCGCTGTCACCCAGCCCTGACCCTTGCCGCGCAGGAAAGGCGGCACCTTTTCGTCCACGCTGGCGGTGCACAGAACATGGGTGTCGCCGAACTTTATCAGGCACGACCCCTCTGCATGGCGGGAGAAATTGGTCTCCAGGCTGACAGGGCGGAGCTGATCGGCCAGACGGCCGGAGGGGCGGGTCATGATGTCTTCCGTGATCTTGGGATGTCCTGCCCCCGTCATAGCAATGCCGGCGCGCCTGCGTCCAGCCATGGCGTCGCATGGCGGTTTGTTGATTTGGCCCCGATCCGCCACTAATCTCTATAGGGATGCCAACGGCAAGGGACCTGTGCGAAGGCATGATCAGTGAGCTGAACCAGCGGTCGCGGGAAATTTTCCGCCATATCGTGGAAGCCTATGTCCAGACGGGGGAGCCGGTCGGGTCGCGTACCCTGTCGCGACGCCTGACGGCCACCCTGTCGCCCGCCACCATCCGCAACACCATGGCGGACCTGGAGGAACTGGGGCTGCTGGTATCCCCGCATACATCCGCCGGGCGCATCCCTACCGATGCCGGCCTGCGCATGTTCGTGAACGGGCTGCTGGAGGTCGGCGACCTGACGGAGCGGGAGCGGGAGGATATCGAAGCCACCTGTTCGGCGCGCGGCCGGTCGGTGCCGGAGGTGCTGGAAGAGGCGACGAACCTGTTGTCGGGCTTGTCATCCTGCGCCGGTCTGGTGTTGGCACCCAAGACCGACCGCCCCCTGAAACATATCGAGTTTGTCAGCCTGTCGCCGGGCCGGGCGCTGGTGGTGCTGGTGACCGAGGATGGGTTGGTGGAAAACCGGGTGGTGGAGGTGCCGACCGGCCTGCCGCCATCGGCGCTGCAGATGGCCAGCAACTATCTGAACGCCCGCGTCGTGGGCCGCACCCTGGCCGAGGCCCGTGCCTTCATCCAGAAGGAGCTGGAGGAGCAGAAGTCGCAGCTGGACAGTCTGACGCAGAAGGTGGTGCAGACGGGATTGGCCACATGGTCGGGCGCGCGGGGCAGCCAGGGCTATCTGATCGTGCGGGGACAGGCCAAGCTGCTGGAGGATGTCACCGCCATTTCCGACCTGGAGCGCATTCGTACCCTGTTCGAGGCGCTGGAAACGCGTGAGCAGATGCTGCGCATGCTGGACGCGACGGGCAAGGCCGAAGGCGTGCAGATCTTCATCGGGGCGGAGAATGATCTCTTCTCCCATGCCGGTTGTTCGATGATCGTCAGCCCCTATGCCAACACCAAGGAACAGATTGTGGGGGCCATTGGCGTCATCGGCCCCACGCGCATCAATTATGCCCGTATCATCCCGATGGTCGACTATACGGCAAAGCTGATCGGCAGATTGATGGGGTGACCTTCCCTTGTGGTCATGGGGGGTGACACCCTATTTCTGGGTCGCGGCATCTCGACAGGCGGCGCAATCCCGCCTAAACCAGAGGGCCATTTCCCACCCGTGAATTCCCAAGGGTAAGTACCGCGATGACCGACACGATCAACACCCACGACAACGACCCCAGTGCAGAGCCCGCCGCCCAGGCAGGCACGACCGAGGCCGGTGCCGAGGCGGCGGCCCGCGTCGCCCAGCTGGAAGCAGAGGTCGCGTCCCTGAAGGACCAGATGCTGCGCACCCTGGCCGAGACGGAGAATGTCCGCCGCCGGGCCGAGCGTGAGCGCGAGGACACCGCCAAATACGCCGTCGCCAAGTTCGCCAAGGAACTTCTGGCCGTTGCCGACAATCTGCGCCGCGCGGTGGAGGCCGTGGGCGAGGATGTGCGCACCGAGAATCAGGCGGTCGGCAACCTGCTGACCGGTGTGGAAGCCACCGAGCGCCAGCTGCTGGCCGCCTTCGACCGCGCAGGCATTGCCAAGGTGGAGGCCATGGGCGCCCCCGCCGATCCGAATTTCCATCAGATCATGATGGAGATCGAAAATACCGGCAAGCCCGCCGGGACCGTGGTGCAGGTGCTGCAGGCCGGTTACACGATCCATGGCCGCCTGTTGCGCGAAGCCATTGTCGGCGTCGCCAAGGGCGATGTCGGCGGCCATGTGAATACCAGCGCGTAATGACTGCTGGGCGGGTGACGCGGCCTAAACCGTATCACCCGCCGGTCAGCTCCAGGGGCCGGTCCTGTTTCAGGCCGATACCGGTCAGGGACAACCGCCGCGCCTCCGCCATCAGCCAGGCGATCAGATCGGCGGCAGCGTCCAGCGCGTAGCCATCGGGCCGGATGTTGGACACGCAGTTGCGGTCGGCGTCGCGGGTGATTCCCGGCTTCGGCGCAAAGGTCAGATAGGCCCCGATACTATCCGCCGCCGTCAGGCCGGGCCGTTCCCCGATCAGCATCAGGACCATGGCGGCATTCACGGTCGCCGCCACATAATCGCCCAGCGCCACCCGCGCCTGTCCCGCCAGGATGACAGGTGCCAGATCCCACCCCGCCAGTCGCGGCAGCAGAGCGTCCAGCAGCGCCTTGCCATGGTCGTGCAGGGCGCGGGCCGACAGGCCATCGGCCAGCACGATCACGGCATCATAGGCCTTCTTCGGCCCCTGCCCGTGGCAGCGCATGCCCGACAGCAGGGTGGCATCCGCTTCATGCAGGCGGCGGCCCAGATCGGGGCGTTGCAGATAGGTGGCGCGGTCTGGGGCCTGACTGCGCACGATCAGCGTCGGGTGATCGGCCAGCGCCTCGGCCAGCCCATCGGCATCGAAAGGCTGATGCACGGCATCGCGGGCCAGGGCATGGGCCGCCTGGAATTCCAGCAGCCGGGCCACCGGTAGGGCGTCGCCGGTGCGGCCCAGCGCGATACGGGCAGGCGTGAAGCGGCGCAGATGATCCCAGGGATCGCTCATACCGCCACCCCTTCGATCAGCTTCACTGCACCGCTGCCCGCCGACAGGGCAGGACGCACCCGCCCGCCCGCATCCATCACCCCCATGCGAATCAACCACTCCTCGAACTCCGGTGCCGGACGCAGGCCCAGGGCGGCGCGCAGATAATTGGCGTCGTGGAAGGAGGTGCTTTGATAGGACAGCATCACATCATCCGCCCCCGGTACCCCCATGATGTAGGAACAGCCCGCCACGCCCAGCAGGGTCAGCAGGTTGTCCATGTCATCCTGATCGGCCTCGGCATGGTTGGTGTAGCAGACATCCACCCCCATCGGCAGGCCCAGCAGCTTGCCACAGCAATGATCTTCCAGGCCCGCGCGGATGATCTGCTTGCCGTCATAAAGATATTCCGGGCCGATGAAGCCGACGACCGTATTGACCAGCAGCGGGTTGAAGGCGCGGGCCACGGCATAGGCCCGCACCTCCATCGTCTGCTGGTCGATGCCGTGATGGGCGTCCGCTGACAAAGCGCTGCCCTGGCCGGTTTCGAAATACATGACATTCTGGCCGACGGTGCCGCGTTTCAGGCCCTGCGCCGCCTCATGCGCTTCTTTCAGGATCGACAGGTCGATGCCGAAGGACCGGTTCGCCGCCTCTGATCCGGCGATCGACTGGAACACCAGATCGACGGGGCCGCCGCGTTCCATCACCTGGATCAGGGTGGTGACATGGGCCAGCACGCAGGATTGCACCGGCGCGTCGAACCGGCGGCGCAGATCGTCGACCATGGACAGAAGGTCCAGGCAGCGGCCTACGCTGTCGGTGGCGGGATTGATGCCGATGGTTGCGTCGCCGCACCCGTACATCAGCCCATCCAGAATGCTGGCCGCGATGGCCTTGGGATCGTCGGTCGGGTGGTTGGGCTGCAACCGCACCGACAGGCGGCCCGGCAATCCAATCGTGGTTCGGAAGGCCGTCACCACGCGCGCCTTGCGCCCCACCGCGATCAGGTCCTGATTGCGCATCAGCTTGGATGCCGCCGCTACCATCTCAGGGGTCAGGCCGGGGGCCAACGCTGTCAGCGCCTCTGACGTCGCAGCGTCCGACAGCAGCCAGTCCCGCAATTGTCCAACGGTGAAGGATGCGACCGGGGCGAACGCGGCGGCGTCATGGCTGTCCAGGATCAGCCGCGTCACCTCGTCCGCCTCGTAGGGGATCAACGGCTCGGTCAGCAGGGTTTTCAGCGGTAGATCGGAAAGGGCGATGCGGGCGGCCACCCGTTCGGCATCGCTGCGCGCCGCGATGCCCGCTAGCTGATCGCCCGACCGGGCCGGGGTGGCACGGGCCAGCAGGGTTTTCAGGTCATCGAACCTGTAGGTGGTTCGCCCCACAGTCGCGCTGTACGCCATCGCCGCTTCCTTCCTACCGGTATTCAGCGTCGCAAAGCCGCCGCGTCCAGCAAGCCGTGTGGCAGATCAGGTCATCCAACCCGGGAACAGGGCACGCAGACCGGCGGCGATGATCTCCACCGCGACGGCGGCCAGCAACAGGCCGGTCAACCGGTTCATGACATTCAGACCCGTCTGGCCCAGCTTGGCACCAATGGGCACGGCCAGCCGCAGGGTCAGCAGTAGAAAGGCGCACACCGCCAGGATGCAGCCAACCAGCACCGCATAATGCTCCCAACCGGCGCCCCGCTGCGCCTCGATGATGACGGCGGAGATAGAACCGGGACCGGCCAGCAGCGGCAGGCCCAGCGGCACCACGCCGATGGCCTGACGCGTGCCAGCCTCGTCCGCTTCCTGCGGCGTCTGTTTCACGCCCGACACGGTGGCGTTCAGCAGCGACAGGGCGATCAGCAGCAGCACGATGCCGCCGCCGACCCGGAAGCTGGCCAGACTGGTGCCCAGCACCGTCAGCACCGCATCGCCCAGAAACACCGAACTGACCAGCACGGTCGCCACCGTCGTAACGGCGGAAAGGGCGATGGAGTTGCGTTCCTTGGCACCGCGCCCTTCCGTCATGCCCAGAAAGATGGGAATAGCGGCGAAGGGGGTCAGGATGGCGAAAAGCGCGATCAGGAACCGGGAATATTCGGACCAGGCTTCCATGGAGATGTCCGGCTGTGCCTCCCCATTTTTGGGGAGCGTTGGATTGCTGGGCAAACCATAGCACGGATGACGGGGCATAATGGAAGGGGCTGGTTAGCGCTTCTGAAGACGGAGATGCCGTTCTTTCAGGCGTCCACCAGCTCCGCCGCGCGTTCCAGGTCGACGCTGACCAGCTGGCTGACCCCGCGCTCCATCATGGTGACACCGAACAGGCGGTGCATGCGGGCCATGGTCAGGCGGTGGTGGGTGACGATCAGGAAACGGGTGGCCCCGCTGGCCGCCATCTCCTCCACCATGTCGCAGAAACGCCCCACATTGGCTTCGTCCAGGGGCGCATCCACCTCGTCCAGCACGCAGATCGGGGCGGGATTGCACAGGAACACCGCGAACAGCAGCGACAGGGCCGTCAGCGCCTGTTCCCCCCCCGACAGCAGCGACAGGACTTGCAATTTCTTGCCCGGCGGGCTGGCATAGATCTCCAGCCCCGCATCCAGCGGATCATCCGATTCGGTCAGTTTCAGATGGGCCGTACCGCCGCCAAACAGCTTGGTGAACAAGCGCTGGAAATGTCCGTCCACCAGCTCAAAACTGGCCAGCAGCTTTTCCCGCGCCTCGCGGTTGATGGCCCCGATCCCCTGGCGCAGGCGGGCGATGGCGGCGGTCAGGTCGTCACGTTCACTGGTCAGCTTGGCGGTCTCCGCCTCCATCTCGGCCAGTTCGACCTCTGCGCGCAGATTGACGGGGCCGATACGCTCCCGATCCTCCAGCAGGCGCGACAGGCGCTGTTCCAACTGCGACGGCGGCGGCATCTCATCATCAGGGTCGATGCCGGCGGCGGCCAGAACCTCCCCTGGCTCGCAATCCAGCTTCTCACGGATACGCTCCACCAGACCGGCCAGGGCGTTCAGGGATTGCGCCACCGCTGCTTCGGCATGGGCGCGGGCTTCGCGCGCGTCGGCCAGGGCGCTTTCTGCCTTGCGCACGGCTTGCTCGGCCTGGGTCTGGGCGGTTTCCGCTGCGGCCAGGGCATCCCCCGTCTGACGGCGGCGGCGTTCGGCAGTGACGATATGGCCGCGTAGCGTCTCCCGCTCCGCCGCGATCTCCAGAGGCCGTTCGGCCAGGGCCTCCAGTGCTGCCCGGTCTTCCTCCGCCCGTTCGGTCAGTTCGGACAGGCGGCTGGCCGCACCCTCCACACGGGCCTTCCAAGACAGTTCCTCGGCTTCCAGGCTGGACAGGCGGCGGCGACGCTGTTCGGCATCACGTTTCACCCGGTCTACGGCCCCTTGTGCGCCCGACAGATGCCCGCGCTGTTCGGCCAGAAGGCCGCGCGCATCGGCCACCGCCATGCGCGACAGGGTCGGGTCGGGAAGGTCGTCCAGGGCGGTCTGCGCCTCTGCCACCAGACGCGCAGCCTCCGCCTTGTCACCGGTCAGGACCTCCAGCGTCTGGGCCATGGCCTCGCGCTTCGACCGGGCGGCGGCGGCTTCGCTGATCAGCCGCGACTGCGCGCTGCGGGCCTGATCGACGGCGGTGAAGGCGTGGCGCACCGCGTCACGCGCCTGCCGGTCACCGGCCTGGGCCGCTTCTTGCGCGCGCCGTGCCGTCAGGATGGCGGCGTCAGCGGCGGCACTGGCGTTGGCATGGGCATGGCGGGCGGCGGACAGGTCGGCATCGGCGCGGTCCAGCGCCAGCTCAATCTCCGCCAGTCGGTTGCGCTGGGTCAGGCGGATGGCGGCGGCCGTGGGCGCACCCGGTGTCGTGGTCAACCCGTCCCAGCGCCAGGCCCCGCCATCCCGGCTGACCAGAATCTGCCCCGGTGCCAGGGTGGGGGCCAGCCGCCGGGCGGTCGCGGCATCGGCGACCAGTCCGATATGCGACAGGCAGCGCGCCATTTCCACCGGAGCCTTGACCTGCGCCGATAGCGGTTCCACCCCCGTCGGCAGGGGGGCGGTGATATCCAGGGGCGGCAGGGTACGCCAATGCTGGGCCGCCGCCTCGTCCAGCGGTGCCGTCAGATCATCACCAAGGGCGGCGGCCAGCGCCTGCTCATAGCCGGCGGCCACCGTCACCGCGTCGATCAGCGGCGGGAACAGGTCTTCCTCTTCCAGGTTCAGCAGGGCGCGCAACCCATCGCGTTCGGCACGCAGCTGGGTATCGCGCGCTTCGGCCTGCGACAGGGCGGTGCGGGCGTCGGCGATGATGGCCTGCCCGTCGCTGCGCGCCTGTTCCAGGGCGCTGTCGGCCTCCTGCTTGGCGATTTCCGCCTGCTCGGCGGCCTCGCGCGCCAGATCCAGCCGTTCCTCGGCCAGGGCCAGCGCCTCGGCTGCTGCTTCCAGGGCAGCATCATCGCCGATCTTTTCGTCCAAGGCGGCCAGCTGGGCGGCCTGTTCGGACAGGCGCTTCTCCAGGGTGGACAGGCGGGCCTGCGCATCGCGCAGCCGGTTGCCGGCGGCGTTGCGGGCCGCGTCCTCGGCAGCGGATTGCTCCAGGGCGCGGGACAGGTCGCGCTCTGCCGCCTCCACCGCATCACGGGCCGTCAGCAGCGCCTCCTCGGCGGCCTCCAGCTCCATCGCCTCCTCGCCCTGCGCGTCCAGCAGGCTGGCCCGTTCGTCGGCCAGACGGGCGGCGGCACTGTCGGCATCGGCGGCAAGCGCCCGTTCGCGGGCAAGGTCGGTGGCCAACTGCGCCAGACGGCGCTGCATGGCCCCATGCGCCTCCTTGACGCGGGCCTCCTCGGCATCCAACTGCTCCCGCGCCACGATCAGGCGCTGCAACGCGGCACCGGCGGCGGCATCCTCCTGCCGCAGGGGGGGCAGGGCCTCTGCCGCCTGATCGCGGGCGGTAGCGGTGCTGCTGACGGCCAGCATCTGATCGCGCACGGCGGTGTCCGCAGCGGCATGGCCGTCGCGGGCGCGGTCCAGCAGGCGGTTGGCCTCGTTCCAGCGCTGATGCAGCATCTGCGCCTCGGCCCGGCGGATATGGTCCTGCACCTGACGGTAGCGCTGGGCCTGTCGGGCCTGTTTGCGCAAGCCCTGCAGCTGCCCGTCCATGGCGGCCAGCACATCCTCCAGCCGCGTCAGATTGGTCTCCGCCGCGCGCAGCCGCAGTTCCGCCTCATGCCGCCTTGCGTGAAGCCCGCTGATGCCCGCCGCTTCCTCCAGCAATTGCCGCCGGTCACCGGGCTTGGCATTGATCAGGGCACCGACGCGGCCCTGGCTGACCATGGAGGGGCTGTTGGCACCCGATGAATGGTCGGCGAATAGAATCTGCACGTCGCGGGCGCGCACCAGCTTGCCATTGATGCGGTAATCCGACCCGGACCCGCGTTCCAGCCGGCGGGTAATCTCCAGTTCTCCGGCATCGGTGAAGGGCGGGGGCGCGGTGCGGGCATTGTTGCCCAGCACCATTGTCACCTCGCAGATATTGCGGGCGGGGCGTGTGGCCGTGCCGCCAAAGATGACATCATCCATATCCTCGCCGCGCATGCGCTTGGCCGAGGTCTCCCCCATGGCCCAGCGCAAAGCCTCCAGCAGGTTGGATTTGCCGCAGCCATTGGGACCGACAACACCCGTCATCCCCGGCTCGATCAGCAGCTCTGTCTGATCGACGAAGGACTTGAAGCCGGAAAGACGGAGTTTCGTGAAATGCACGGGTGGCCGGTGGGTCGGTAGCGGGGAAGGGCGCGATGGGTAGGCCTAAGCGGCGGTGCGTTCAAGCCATTTGATGGCAAAGGGCAGAATATCCGCCGCATCGACCAGGATTGACAGTGCCGCCCCCACCATACCCTGCCGCCCGGCACCGGTGGCAAGATATTCGGCCACGATCTGCTCAATGAAATTCTCCGACAGTCGCTCACACACCGGATCACAGGTGTCAAACTCCTCCATCCAGCGCCAATCGATGCCGCCGTCGGGGCGGGCGAACGGTACCTCCCGCCGGATGGTGCGCTTGTCCGGAAGGCGGGCCAGATGTTCGGCATGGTGCAGCAGGGTCATCGTGTCCCACGGTGCGCCCAGCATCAGCACCCTGCCACCCCGTTCCACCAGCCGGGACAGTGGCGTGCCGGGGCCGTAACCGTAATTCAGCGGGTGGTCGCGGGTCAGTTCCCCGGCCAGCGGCCCGAGGGCCGCGACGGAGGCACCGGGGTTCAGGCTGCGGAGGGCGCCGGGCGTGGTGCGCAGGAACTCCGGCAGTGCGCCATTGTCGCGGGCGGCACGGGTGCGGGTAGGATCGAAGGGCACGACATGCGGACGCCAGATATCGGGCACCCGGCCATCCGCATCGACAAAATCCTCCCACGGCGCTTCCCAATCCAGGTAGGCCATGACGGTGCCGCCCAGCCCCACCGCGCGGCGCAGGCCCGCGATGATCCCATCCGGCCCACCCATGACAGGCCCCACCGCGCGGCAGGCGGTATGCACCATAACCAGATCGCCCGCCGCGATTCCCAACCGGGCAAGATCGGCGGCGATGGCGTCGGGGGACAGGGGCAGTGGGTCGGTCATCGGCTGGCGTCAGGGTGCGGGTTTGGCGCCCAGCTTCTCCAGTGCGGCGAACAGCTTCGCCTCGCTGGCTTCTTCCACCCGCGCGGCCCCGTCATTGATGATGAAGGTGGGGGTGCCCATCACCTGATGGCGCTGGCCCGCCTCCTGCTGGCGGCGGATCATGAAGTCTTCCACCTGCTTATTGGCCATACAGGCCTGGAACTGCGCCGGGCCGACGCCGGCCAGGGCACCCATGCGGGCGAGGCCGTTCATGAAGTCATTGTTCAGCCACTGTGCCTGTGTCTTGAACAAGATATCGGCCAGCTTGGCATGCTTGTCATCGCCAAGGCAGCGGGCAAGCTGTGCCGCGCGCAGGCCGGGAGCATTGTTGGGGATGTCCTTCACCACCAGCCGTACCTGCGCGTTATCGATGAAGCGTGCCTTCAGCTTTGGCAGGATGGTGCTGTGGAAATGGGCGCAGTGCGGGCAGGAGAGGGAGGCATATTCCACCACAATGATGGGGGCCTTCTCACTGCCATAGGTGATGTCGGCGAAGGTGGGGGTAGTCGCCGCCCCCTGACCCAGGGCCGGCAGCGACAGTGATATCAGCCCGGCCAGGATCAGGAAGCGCCGCCCCCACATGGCTTAGGACGCCTTACGCTTGGCACCAGCCTTCACCACAGCATCGGTCAGCTGGTCCAGATAGGCACCGGTAATCACATATTCGCCATTCACGATGAAGGTCGGCGTGGAATTGACCTGATGTTCCTGCTGGGCCGTATACTGGCTCTTGATGATGAAATCTTCCAGCGGCTTGGTCGCCATGCAGGCATCGAACTGCGCCTGCGACACGCCGGCCAGCTTGCTGATATTGGCGAGGTTGGCCAGGAAGTTCTGGTTCAGCCAGGTAGCCTGGCTGTTGAAAATGGCGGATTTCAGCGCCTGCGTCTTGGTGCCGCCGGCACAGCGCATCAGCATATGGGCGCGCAGGCCCGGACCGTTCAGCGGGTAGTCCCGGAAGATCAGCTTCACTTCGCCCGTGTCGATGAATTCCTTCTTGAAGGTCGGGAACATCTCCTTCTCGAACTGCGCGCAGTGCGAGCAGGCGAGCGAGGCATATTCGACCACCGTCACCTTGGCGTTCGGGTTGCCATAGACGATGTCCGCGGTCGCGGCCTTCACATCGATGACGGGGGCGGCCTGACCCAGTGCGGGCAGGGCGGGGGCCAGGGACAGGGCGGCACCGGCGGCCAGGAGTTGGCGACGGGAAAAGTCAGAACCGCTCACGGATGTGATCTCCACCAGGGGAATATTTGCGCCGACGATAGGGGATGATGATGGCGGCGGCAAGGCGCTCACGGTGCCACCTCCAGATATTGCGACAGGTTGAAATCCAGCGGGTTGGGGGTCCAGCCCTTGATGCGCGGGTCGACCAGCCGGCGGCGGGTATTGTGGGTCAGCGTCACGATGCTGTTGGACGCCAGCGCCAGCGTTTCCGCCTGCTTCAACAGGGCGATGCGCTTGGCCGGATCGGTGCTGGCATTGGCTTCGTCCAACAGCTTGTCATAGGCCGGGTCCTTGTATCCCGGCAGGTTCTGCTGATCCACGTCGCTGCGCAGCAATTGCAGGAAGGAATTGGCGTCGGGATAGTCGCCGATCCAGGCATAATACAGGATGTCGGAATAGCTCTTCTGGTTGCCGATATTGGCAACCACCCGGAACTCCTGATTGTTCAGTCGGGTCTTCACGCCCAGCTTCTGCCGCCACATGGCGGCTACGGCCACGACCACCTTGCGGGCATTATCGTTGGTGTAATGCAGGATCTCGATCTCGGGCAGTTCCTTGCCCCCCGGCCCATACCCGGCTTCGGCGAACAGCTTCTTCGCCATCTCGTCGCGCTGTGCCTGGGTCTGGGCGGCCCAGTCCGGGCGCTGCGGTTCATACCCGCCAACATTGCCGGGCGGGGTGAAGGTATAGGCCGGCTTTTCGCCGCCCCCCACCACCTTCTCCGCCAGAACCTCCCGGTCCACGGCCAGGTTCAGGGCGGCGCGCAGCTTCGGATTGGATTTCCACGGCTCGTTCTTCAGATTGAAGGACAGGTAGTAGGTAGAATAGGTCTGCCCTGCCCGGAACGCGTCCGGCATGCTTTCCTTGGCGAAATTGACCTGCGGGTTGGGCAGCGTGTCGGTGGCCAGCAGTTCACCGGCCCGGAATTTCTTGAATTCCGTATCCTGATTGTCGATCGGGTAGGAATAGACCGTGTCGATCTTCACCTTGGCCGCGTCGTAATAGAAGGGGTTCTTCACCGTCTTGATATGCGACTGCGGCAGATATTCGACCAGCCTGTAAGCACCGTTGGAAACAAGGTTGCCAGGGCTGGTGAAATTCTCCCCGAACCTGTCGATATTGGCCTTCTGTACCGGTGCCATCGCCAGATGCTGAAGCGAAGCCAGGAAGTAACCGGTGGGTCGTTCCAGCGTGACCTTCAGGGTACGGGCATCGACCGCCTCAACGCCCAGCTTGTCGGCAGGCATCTTGCCCAGCGTCACGGCCTGACCATTGACCAGGGGCCAGACGAAATAGGCGTAGGGGGAGGCATTCTTGGGATTGGCCAGTCGCCGCCAGGAATAGACGAAATCCGCCGCCGTCACCGCCGTGCCGTCCGACCATTTGGCATCGGCGCGCAAGGTAAAGGTATAGACGCGGCCATCGGCGCTGATGCTTTCGCTTTCCGCGACGCCTCGGCGTCCATGGCCCTTGGCGTCCAGCGTGTACAGGCCTTCGAACAGGTCATAGATGATGCGGGCGGCGGGCTGCAGCTCCGACTTGGTGGGGTCCAGCGTGTCCGGCGTGGCCCCGGTGCCCCGGCGATAGACCATTTCGGCCTGGGCGGCGGGGGACAGCGTCAGGGGTGCCAGGGCGGCCAGGGCCAGCAGCGGCAGAAAGCGGAAGCTTTTCATGGAGAACGGTCCAGCAGGGAAGACATGATGGCGGCAGGCGAAGGGATCAGCCCTTGATGGCCAGGAACCGGGTCGGGTTCTGATCCAGCGGTGCCTTGGCCCAACCGATGACGCGTGGGTTGACCAGACGGCGGCGGGTATTGTGCAGGATGGGGATCAAGGGCGTATCCGCCAGATACAGCGCTTCCGCCTGCGCCAGCAGGGCGACGCGCTCCGCTGGGTCCAGGCTGGCATTGGCCTTGTCCAGCAGCGCGTCATAAATTTTGTTCATATAGGCGGGGTAGTTCTGCTGGGCCACGTCGCTGCGCAGCAGTTTCAGGAAATTGATCGGGTCCGGGAAATCGCCAATCCAGCCGTAATAGAGCGCGTCCTTGTAGGTCTTCTGATTGCCGATGGAGGAAACGACGCGGAATTCCTGATTATTCATCACGGTTTCCACGCCCAGCTTCTGCTTCCACATGGCGGCGACGGCGACCATCACGCGCTTGTTGTTCTCATTCTGGGTCAGCAGGATTTCGACGGGCGGCAAGGGCTTGCCGCCCGGCCCGTATCCCGCCTCGGCCAGCAGCTTCTTCGCCTGTTCGTCACGTTCCTTCTGCGGCAGGGTTGCCCAGATGGGGCGCGGCGGCTCATACCCCGCCACCTTGCCTGGCGGCGTGAAGCTATAGGCCGGGCGCAGGTCGCCATTCAGCACCTTGTCCACGATGATCTCACGATCGACTGCCATGGACAGGGCCTGACGCAGCTTGGGCGCCGACTTCCACGGCTCATGCGTCAGGTTCAGGGCCAGGAAGAAGGTGGAATAGGTGGGGGTGGGCATGTAATCGGCTGCGGCCTCCTTGCGCGCCCAGTCCACCGCCGTCACAGGCAGGGTATAGGTCACGTCCAGCTCGCCGGCGCGGTACCGCTTCAGCTCCGTATCCACATTCTCCGTCACGATATGCATGACGGTGTCGATCTTCACGTTGGCCGCGTCCCGGAAATAGGGGTTCTTCACCAGCTTCAGATGCGTCTGCGGCACCATTTCGGCCAGCTTGTAGGCACCGTTGCCCACCACTTGCCCGGCGGGCACGCCCTCCTTCACGGGCGACATGGACTGATGCGCGATCTGCCCCAGGAAATAGGCGGCGGGTTCGGCCAGCTTGACGCGGAACATCAGCTCACCCACCGCCTCCACGCCCAGTTCGGTCGGCGGCTTGGTTCCGGCTGTCACTTCCTTGCCGTTCACGATGGGCCAGACATAGTAGGCATAGGGCGATGCCTGCTGCGGGCTGGCCAGCCGGCGCCAGGCATAGACGAAATCCTTGGCCGTTACCTTGGACCCGTCTGACCAGCGGCCATCGGGGCGCAGATTGAACGTGTAGGTCTTGCCATCGGGACTGACCTCCCAGCTGGCGGCGGCCCCGGCGATGGGCTTGCCCTCCGGCCCTGGGGTCAGCAGCCCTTCATACAGATCATAGATGACAATGGATTCGGGGTGCAGATCGGCCTTGCCCGGATCGATGGTGCCAGGGGCAGACCCGATGCCCCGCCGGAACACCGTTTCCGCCAGGGCGTTGACCGGGGCGACCAGGGGCAGCAGGACCAGGGAGGAGAGCAGGAGCGAACGGGCCAGACGGCGCATGGGCTTGGTTTTCCCTCAGATGCATGGATTGGTCGCCACGCTATGCCCTATGCCGCCCGGTCGCAAGGTCCAGTGATTGGACCTGCCGACCCGCCATCCCGCCGGGCGTTACGTCCGCCATTGCGGAAAGGCGTAACTTGCGCGGCGGCAAATGGCCCCACTATGGTGCTATCCTTAACAAATCATTTCCTGGGGGCAGGTGGAAACAATGTTTGAGTGGATCTATGACCCGAATGCCTGGGCCAGTCTGGCGACCCTGACGGCGCTGGAGATTGTGCTGGGCATCGACAACATCATCTTCATTTCGATCATGGCCAACCGGCTGCCGGAGGCGCAGCGCGCCAAGGCACGGCAGGTGGGTCTGGCGCTGGCGCTGTTCATGCGACTGGGGCTTCTGGCCTCCATCGCCTGGATCGTGTCGCTGACCGAGCCCTTGTTCACGATCTTCGATCTGGCCATTTCGGCCCGCGATCTGATCCTGCTGGGTGGCGGCTTGTTCCTGTTGTGGAAAGGTACACAGGAAATCCACCATACCATGGAAGGCCAGCACGAGGATGAGGGGACGTCCCGTGTCGCGGCCACCTTTGGCGGCGTCATCGCGCAGATCATGGTGCTGGATATCGTCTTCTCGCTGGACAGCGTCATCACGGCCGTGGGCATGGCCAATGACCTGCCGGTGATGGTCACCGCCGTCATCATCGCCGTCGCCGTGATGCTGTTTGCCGCCGGCCCGACCTCGAAGTTCGTGCAGGACCACCCGACGGTGAAGATGCTGGCGCTGGCCTTCCTGATCCTGGTGGGTGTGGCGCTGATCGCCGACGGGCTGCATTTCCATATCCCGAAGGCCTATCTCTACTTCGCCATTGCCTTCTCGGTGGGTGTGGAAAGCCTGAACCTGATCGCCGCCAAGCGCCGCAAGGCCAAGGCGGGGGCCAGCGGCGGGCATTGACGAAACCCGCCCTTGCGGCACAAGTGTTGGGGGCGGCTGGGAACAGCCGCCCCTTTGCTTTTCCACCGACCGGATGCGCCCATGACCCGCCTGACCCTGCGCCTGGATTTCGCCAATGGCAGCCAGATCGGCCCCGGCAAGATCCGGCTGCTGGAAGCCATCGCGGATACAGGCTCCATCGCGGCGGCGGGCCGGTCCCTGGGCATGTCCTACCGCCGGGCCTGGCTGCTGATGGATCAGATCAACCGCGCCTTTACCCAGCCCGCCGTCACAGGTCAGACGGGCGGCAGCGGCGGCGGGGGCACCGCGCTGACCGATTGGGGCCGTGAACTGGTGGCGCTCTACCGGCAGGTCGAGGCGGAAAGCAGGACGGCCAACGCGGCAGCCCTGGCGCGGATGGAGGAGATGCTGGACCCGAACGCTAAGGCCGCCGAAGCGGAGTGACGCTTTACAGCCCCAGCACATCGTCCATGGAATAAACCCCCGGTGCTTTGCCAGCGGCCCAGAGGGCGGCGCGGACGGCACCACGGGCGAAGATGGCGCGGCTGCCGGCCTTGTGCGACAGTTCCAGCCGTTCCGCCTCCGTGGCGAAGATCACGGTATGGTCGCCCACCACGTCGCCGCCGCGCAGGGTGGCGAAACCGATATCACCGGCAGTACGGGCACCCGTATGCCCGTCGCGGACGGCGTCCTTCACATCGGCCAGATTGACCCCGCGCCCGGATGCGGCGGCGTGACCAAGTGCCAGGGCGGTGCCGCTGGGTGCATCCACCTTGTGCCGGTGATGCATCTCCACGATCTCGATATCCCAATCATCGCCCAGTGTGGCCGCCACCTTGCGCACAAGCCCGGCCAGCAGGGTAACGCCTAAGCTGAAATTGGCCGCCACCACCAGGGGAGCGTTGGTTGCGGCCTCTGCCAGCTTGGCATGGTCATCGGGCGACAGGCCGGTGGTGCCCACAATCAGGGCGGTTCCATGCTGTGCGGCGAGTGCTGCATGGGAAACGGTGGCGGCGGGGGCCGTAAAATCGATGACAGCGTCGCTGCTGGCGAACAGGGCGGCGGGATCATCGGTGATGGCAACGCCGACCGGGTCGGCCCCGATCAGGGTGCCCAGGTCACGACCGATGGCGGCGGAGCCGGGGCGTTCGGTGGCACCCGACAGGGTGGCGGCCTTGTTTCCCAGAACCTCACGGATCAGCATCTGACCCATGCGGCCGCTGCCGCCCACGATCCCGATACGCATCGCTATCCCCTGCTGCTCAAACCAATCGGCAGAACGGATAGCATGCCCGGCGTCCATGATCAGCCCCCGGAAAGGCAATCCACCAGTGAGCGCAGGTTGAAGCGCATCAATTGCCCATAAAGCGCCGGCCCGTCGGGGATGTTGGCCCCTTCCGGGTCCAGAACACCGGTGCGCGCCTTGGTCCCCTGCGCCAGGGTGCGGACCAGGGCCGGCTCGAACTGCGGTTCGGCGAAGATGCAGACGGCGCCCGCCTGATTGATGCGTTCGCGCAGGGCCGACAGGCGCGCGGCCCCCGGCGGCTGATCCGGCGAGACGGTGATGGCACCGGCGGCGTTCAGGCCGTACCGGTCCTCCAGATAATGATAGGCATCATGGAAGACGATGAAGGGTCGGTCCTTCAGCGGCACCAGGGCCGCCCGCATATCGGCGTCCAGCGCCTCCAGGGCCTGCTTCTGACGCGTGGCATTGGCCTGATAGGTGGCGGCGCGGGCGGGGTCCAGCGCCGACAGGCGGGCGGCGATCAGATCGGTGATGGCCTTGGCGTTCAGCGGGTCCAGCCAGACATGACCATCACTGCCCAGGTCGGCGTCGGGCCGGTCCTCATGCGTGTGGTCATGGTCATGCGCCTCCCACGCTCCGCCCTTGCGCACGGGCAGCAGGCGGATGGATGGTTCCTTGACCAGGGTCAGGACCTGGGCATTGCGGGCCAGGGTGGACAGCGGCTTGTCCATGAAAGTTTCGACCGGCGATCCGGCCCAGACCACAAGTTCCGCATCTGCCAGGGCCTTGGCGTCCGACGGGCGCAGGGCGAAGGCGTGCGGATTGGCGGCCCCACGCACCAGCAGATAGGGCTCCCCCACCCCCTGCATCACGCCGGATACCAGCGAATGCAACGGCTTCACCGTCACCACCACATCGGGTGGCGGCGGGGCGGCCAGGGCCGGCAGGACGAAGAGGCCGGCCAGCAGGGCGGAGAGGGACAAGCGGCGGAACATCAACAAGGACCCGGAACCAAAGGACTGACCTGGAAGTGTGTTATATTGTAACGTTTGTCAAGGCGGCGGCCATGGCGTAAACCCTGCGGGATGCGCAGGGCAGCCCAGCCACCATGCGCCAAAGGAGCCGCCCTTTGACAGCCCCCCCGTTACTGGAAGCCCGGAATATCAGCCTGACGCGCGGCGACCGCGCGGTTCTGGACAATGTCTCCCTGTCCGTTGGTGCTGGTGAGATCGTCACCCTGATCGGGCCGAACGGAGCCGGCAAGACCAGTCTGGTGAAACTATGCCTGGGGTTGGTGAAGCCGGACAAGGGGGCGGTTACGCGGGCACCGGGCCTCAATATCGGTTACATGCCGCAGCGCCTTGCCGTCGATGTCACGCTGCCCATGCCGGTGGCGCGCTTTCTGTCGCTGTGGTCACGGTCCACGCGGGCGGAGATGGTGGGCGTGCTGGCAGAGGTGGGGGCCGAACACGCCATCGACCGTGCCATCCAAACCCTGTCGGGTGGGGAGTTGCAGCGTGTGCTGCTGGCCCGCGCCCTGCTGCGCAAGCCCGACCTGCTGGTCCTGGATGAACCGGTGCAGGCGGTGGATGTGCATGGGCAGATCGAACTGTTCGAACTGATCGGTTCAATCCGCAACCGGCGCGGTTGTGGCGTACTGCTGGTCAGCCACGACCTGCATCTGGTGATGGCGCGTACCGATACGGTGATTTGCCTGAACCGGCATGTCTGCTGCCATGGTAAGCCGGAGGATGTGTCGCGGCACCCCGAATATGTGGCCCTGTTCGGTCGCCATGCCGATGCACTGGCCATCTATCATCACAGTCATGACCATTCCCATGCCGATGATGGCTGTGTGGTGCCGGCAGGGCAGGAGCATACGGCCCATAGCGACCATCATGGCTGCGGTCATGATCATCATCACGGCCATGATCACGGGGGGCACCGCCATGGATGATTTCCTGTTGCGCGGCTTGCTGGCCGGGATCGGGCTGGCGCTGGTCACGGGGCCGCTGGGCTGCGTCATTGTCTGGCGGCGCATGGCCTATTTCGGGGATACGCTGTCGCATTCGGCCCTGCTGGGCGTGGCCCTGGGCTTTCTGACGGGGATCGGCACGCAGACAGGCATCGTTCTGGTCTGTCTGGCCATCGCCCTGGCCCTGACCCTGTTGCAGGAACAGAGGCGGCTGGGCAGCGACACCCTGTTGGGCATCATCTCGCATTCCACGCTCAGCCTGGGCATGATTGCGCTGGCGGTGCTGGGCTCGGTACGGGTGGACCTGCTGTCCTATCTGTTCGGCGACATATTGGCTGTGGGCGATGGCGATCTTTATGCCATCTGGGGTGGCGGGGCGCTGGTCCTGGCGCTGCTGGCCTGGATCTGGCGGCCCCTGCTGGCCCTGACGGTGGATGAGGATCTGGCGCGGGTCGAAGGGGTGCCGGTGCGGCGCGTGCGCTTGGGATTCACCTTGATGATCGCCATCATCATCGCGCTGGCCATGAAGATCGTGGGTATCCTGCTGGTCACCGCCCTGCTGATCATCCCCGCCGCCGCCGCCCGCCGCTTTGCCAAGGGGCCGGAGGCGATGGCTGTGCTGTCGGCCCTGATCGGGGTGGGGGCGGTCGTGGCGGGATTGGGTGCCTCACTTCAAGTCGATGTGCCGACCGGCCCCGCCATCGTGGCCGCCGCCGCCGCCCTGTTCCTGGCCGCCCAAGCCGTGCCGGCGCGGGGGTGAAATCAGAAAGCCTTCGGCAGGCCGGCCTGCCGAAGGACGCCGTTGGCCGTATGCTTTGATCATATATCGCTATCCACGGGGAAGTTCGTGTCGGACAGTGGGCTATACCAGATTTCGTGATCGCCTCTGCCGCTGCGGACTTTGTGACATCCCGCCTGCTTCAACATTTTCTTCAGCAGGGGCGAAAAGTCGGTCATACGACCGCGCTGCGGAAATGTTCCAACCGCTTGGCCTGGATACGAACAGGAAGGTCATCTCCCGGCACATAGTCGATCTTGTGCCGGTTCAGTGCCACAAGCTCCGGTACCAGAACAGAAAGCTTGTCCCGCATCGCCTCAATCGTTGAGGCTTCGGCCACCAGCCCTGGTACGTCGCTGTCATCGACATACCAGACGGACGCTTCTGCATCCCATTCGATGGTGACGTTGAACGCCTGCTGCACCTGATGCCTCTTCATGGCCGCGCTTGCACCGTGGATAAAGAAAGAATGGGGCTTTTCAGGTCCAGCTTCAATCCACAAAAAGAAACCCCCGCCGCCCAGGCAGGGGCGACGGGGGCAGGCACTCTGGAGAGAGGAACTAAACATCGGTTCGGGATGCCGCCCCGGCCCCCGGTGCCGCCGTTGAAGGGGCGGGCTGGCGGGACCAGAAGGCCGGGGGCGGGCTTCCCAGCTATCGCGGTGCCGACGGTGGATGGGGCGTCCGGGGCCGTCGGCGGTGCCAGTGCTTTGGGGTGGGATGGGGCACCGGCCTGCGATATTGCTTTTACGCAACACGCAAACGCTTCCTGTCGTCACCTCTCAAAAAAATTTCGACAGGGCGGCGCCTGTCCCGTGCAGCCCCGCGACAGGGATTTGCGCCTCGCCCCGTGGAAGGGGCATGCTGGCGACGAAGCGGCTTCCGTCACCGCTGGACCTGCCGGGGCGTGATGCCCGGGGGTCCGGCATGGCCGGACGGGATCGACATAAGGATACGCAGGTGACCGTGACCGGTATGGCTCTTGCGGAACCCGTGGTGGATGATGACACCCTGCTGGCGCGAATCGCCGGCGGGGACAGGGGGGCGTTCACGGTGCTGGCCACACGCCATACCGCCCGCGCCCTGTCCGTGGCGCAACGCGTTCTGAACAATGCGGCGGAAGCGGACGAGGTGGTGCAGGAGGCCTGGGTCAAGGTCTGGACCAAGGCTGGTCAGTGGGAAGCGGGCGGCTCCGCTCGGTTTTCCACCTGGCTGCACCGGGTTGTCGTCAATCTGTGCATCGATCGTCGCCGCAAGCAGGGGTTCGAGGCGTTGGAAGATGCCCCGGAAGTGCCCGATCCGACGCCGGCGGCTGGTACGCTGATCGCGCGGCGGCAGATGTCGGAAACCATCGCGGCGGCCCTGGCCGGGCTGCCAGAACGGCAAAGGGTGGCCGTCTCCCTTTGCTATTATGAGGAAATGAGTGCCGCCGAGGCCGGGCGGATGCTGGACCTGTCGGTGCCGGCGGTGGAATCGCTGCTGGCCCGTGCCCGCCGCGCCCTTCGGGGCCGGCTCACCGCCCTGGGGATTACGGGCGTTGGGGAGGATGAAGAATGAGGGAACCGATCAAGCATGCAGGCGGGACGGAGGTCATGGGGATGGCCGCCTTCCAGGCCCTGCTGGAACAATATGGGGCCGAGCCCAGGCGATGGCCCGATGATCTGCGCGCCTCCGCACAGACGCTGCTAGCCCATTCCGTTCAGGCGCGGGCGGAGCAGCATCGGGCGGCCATGCTGGACGCAATGCTGGACCGGCTGGATACGCCGGTGATCAGCGACGAACGCGTGGCCCGCGTCGTGGCTGGTGCCCTGGGCGATCTGCCGGTGCCAGGGCTGGTCCGGCGCCGCGTCCCTTTTGCACAGCGCGTCGGGGATATGCTGGGGGGGTGGCGTCTGGTCTGGCCACGGGCGGCGGGATTGGCTGCCTGTACCGCCGCCGGAATCCTGGTTGGGGCCTTCACTCCCGTCGCCTCCACCGCCGCCGGCAGCATGGCCGGGGAGGGCGCGGTCACCACCGCGACCACTGCCAGTGATCTGCCCAGCGCGCTGTTTACCCCCTCCGCCCTGGAAAGCCTGTTCCAATGAACCGCGACCGTTTGATACAGACCGCGCTGCTGGCGTCGGTCGGCCTTAACCTTTTCCTCTTGGGCACCATGGTGCCGCGCTGGCTGGGACCAAAACCGCCGCCCGGCAACAAGATCGTAATGATGGGGCCGGACGGGCCGGGTGGTCCTCTGTTTGCCATGCACCGGATGATCGATGATCTGCCCGAAGCCGACGCCAAGATCATGAAGGAACATTTCGGTTCCGACATGGAAAAGCTGGTGGAGAAGGCAAAGACGTTTCGGGGGCGCATCGACCGGCTGCGTGATCTGATGCGCGCCGAACCTTTCGATGCTGCGGCCCTGCGCACCGAACTGGAAAGCGCTGCCGCCGACCGTCTGACCATGGAAAAGGTGCAGACTGACCGGATCATCGAGGTTCTGGGCAAGTTGTCGCCCGAGGGGCGTCGTCGTCTGGCCGAGATGCGCCCGCCGCGCATGATACATAATGGCGGTCGGATGCATGGCGGACCAGACATGCCCCCGCCGCCGGGTGGCATTCCGCTGGACCCCGACCGCGCCCCGATGGCGGCCCCGCCGCCGCCGCCGCCGGACGAGGGCAGGTAACAGCGCCCGCAACCACGACCGCTGCGCCGCCTGTTCGGTGTCAGGCCAAGGGGGGCGACCGGTGCTTGAGGGGATGCCGAAGAAAAAGGCCGGGGTTACCCGGCCTTTTTCGTTTCTACATCGTCGCCGCTATTGGCGGGTTGGGGCGGTTCTTCGGCGCTGGTGCTGGACAGGGCCTCTGCCACGGGTGCTTCGGCTTCCGGTTCTATCGGTTCGGTGGCCAGCAGCAGCGGCTCTGCTTCTGCGGCGGCCTCTGACTCTGCGTCGGCTGCCGGCGGGGCCAGCATGGCGGTGGCGGCGGGCGCGGGGCGGCGACGGATGGCACCCTCGAAACTGGCACCCGGTGCGATTTCCAGCAGAGTCTGGATCACATCGCCCTGGACGCTGGACCCGTTCAGGATGAACACCTCCTCGGCGTTGATCTCCCCCTGTACGCGGCCATGCACGCGGACGGTGCCTGCTAGAATATGGCCGTTCACGGCGCCCGTGGCACCGATGGTCAACTTGGCGCAGCTGATATCGCCATCGACGGTGCCTTCGACATGCACCTCCCCCGGCGTATTCAGATTGCCCGTGACCCGCATATCGCGGCTGACGATAGAGGGCATGGGCCGGTCGGACCCGCCACCATTCCCCGTACCGCTGGGGCGGGCCGTGGCCTTGGCGGTGCTGTCGATACGTTCCTTAACCTTCGCAAACATGCCGACCCCTTTCCATGAAGCGCAGCGGATCCACCGGCTTGCCTTCGACCAGCACCTCATAGTGCAGATGCGGGCCGGAACTGCGGCCACTGTCGCCCAGCGTGCCGACCTGACGGCCAGGGTCCAGCATTTCGCCCTTCTTAACCATGATTTTCTTCATGTGGGCATAGCGGGTGCGGATGCCCAGACCGTGATCCACCTCCACCATATGGCCGTAGCCTTCGTCATAGGTGACATCGACGACGCGGCCGGCGGCGGGCAGGGTGACGGGGGAGCCTTCCTTGGCCACCAGATCCAGCCCTTCATGTGCTGCCCATTGGTTGGTAAAGGGATCGCGCCGCCCGCCGAAACCGCTGGAGACGTAGAAATTATCCACGGGCGGGGTCAGCGGCAGATAATTGGCCAGCGCGCGCAGCCGCGCCTGTCGGTCCAACCGCGACTCGAGCTGGTTCAGCGCGGCCTGCGCGGTGGCAGGCAGGCTGCCATTGGGCAGTTCGGTCAGGCCGATCAGGGGCCCGCCAACGCCGCGCGATGACTGGCCCATGGCGCGCAGCACCTTGTCCAGGTTCAGGCCGGTATTCTTCAACTCCCCCTCGATAGCACCGATGCGCAGTTCGGCATGCTGTGCCAGACGGTTCAGCAGGGCGACCTGACCGGTGGCAATCTCCGTCATCTGCTGTTCGCTGGTGGCGAGCGCCGTCGCCATCTCATTCCGTTCGGTCCAGGCGGTTTCCGCCTCCCGCCGGGCGCGCTGGGCCTCCAACTGCGCCTCCGCCAATGCCTTGCCCAGTCCTTCGCTGGCCAGCGCCAGGGTCGGCTGCGATGAAGGCACAGCTTCCGCTTCCTCCAGCACCAGAGACAAGGCGGCAATGGCCGATTGGGCGCGGCGGGAGGCTGCTTCCTGGCTGATATCGGTGATCAGCTGCAATGATTCCTGCGCCGCGCGCAAACTGCTGCCATCCCCGGCCTCCACCCGCAGCGGGGCCAGTTCGTTGCGCACGGCGGCCAGCACCTGACGCGGAGTCTTCGACCCATCCTTGTCTGCACCTGTCAGGACGGCCATGGCCGCATCGATTCGGGCGCGCGACTGCGCCTGTTCGGACAGCGCCGTATCCAGCGCCACCCGGACTTTGTCCAAGTCGCCGGCCACGCGCGACAGCTGTTCCCGGCTGTCGGCCAGTTGGGTCGCCAGATTGGCGGCCCCTTGATCCATCTGGAAGATGCTGTCGCGGCTGTCACGCAGGGCGAAGGCGGTGGCCATCCAGCCGGCACTGGCCACCAGCATGCCGCACAGGGCAGCAGCGGCCAGAAGGGCAGGGCGCAGCCGTTGGCCGGGACCGATGGTCACCGACCTGATCTTGTCATCATCGACGATGATGACCTGTTCGCTGCGCATGAAGAAGCCGAGCAACCCGTCCCCCCGTCACAGTGCCGTGCCGCCGTTTCTTCCGCCTGCTGGATTGCCCCGGCGCAGACTCGGCTTTGACTTGGCGGACATTATTGCCCGCGGGTCCGGCACTGGACGCCGGTGGTAGGAATTTAAGGGATGCACATCTTTCGGGCAAGCCGGGAATCGCGGACGATGTACTTCCAACGGATATGCAACCATCCAGGCGCAAAAGCATGCGCGCCTTGGCTTTCCCGGCCCCTATTCCAGCGCCGCGCGCAGGGCGGCAGCAGCTCCCCAGGGGGAAAGCGGCAGGGATGCGGCCAGAAGACCGGACAGTAACAGCAGATGAGGGCGGGCCGACTGCCCCGTCAGCACCGAATCGACAGCGGCGGCTGCAAAGATCAAAGCGGGAATATACAGCGGAAGCACAAGTAAAGGCAGAAGAACCCCACCCCGTCGGGCACCCAGCGTCAATGCAGCACCGATTCCGCCGATCAGGCTGAGCAAGGGGGTGACCAGCAGCAAGGTGCCCAGCAGAATCGGGAAACCATCGCCGGGCAGGTTCAGGAAAAGGGCCAACAAAGGGGCCGCCAGGATCAGCGGCAGGCCGGTCACCAGCCAATGGGCCAGGATCTTGGCCGCGGCCACCGCCTCCATCGGCAGGGAGGACAGGGACAGCAGTTCCAGCGACCCATCCTCATGATCGGCCTGGAACAACCGGTCCAGCGACAGGAGCGAGGCCAGCAGGGCCGCCACAAGGATGACGCCCGGTGCGATCCGCGCCAGCACACCCGGTTCCGGTCCGATGCCGAACGGGAACATGATCACGCACAGGACAAAGAACAGCACCGCCATGGCCGCGTCCGCCCCCTGGCGCAGGGCCAGACGCAGATCACGGCGCAGCAGCCGCAGGAAACCGCTCATGCGGGCACTCCCGCCGCCTCGTCCTCGCTCTCGTCCTCATCATCCGCTGTGGCACCGAAATCGGCCAGGTTAAGGGTGGCGGCATTGGCGACATCCATGTCGCTGTGGGTGGACAGCACCACCATGCCGCCGGCCCGCCGGTGGGCGGCGATCAGGGCGGCCAGCCGGTCAATCGAGTCGCGGTCAAGTGCGGTTGCCGGTTCATCCAGCAGCCAGAGCGGTGCGATGCTCGCCGGGGCCAGCGCCAGCCGGGCCAGATTGACACGCTTCCTCTGTCCGGCGGACAGGTATCGGCCTGGCATGTCGGCGACATGATCCATGGCAAGGGCTGCCAGCGCGCGTTCGGCCCGGTCCTCCGGGTCGGCCAGTCCATCCAGCCCGGCCCAGACTGTCAGATTTTCCAGGGCCGTCAGGGTCGGCTTCACTGCATCCTGATGTCCGGCATAGCGCAGACGCGCGCGGTGGGCGTCCGGGTCGCGGGCAATATCGCCGCCATTCCAGGTCAAAGCACCGGAAAAAGGCCGCGACAAGCCGGCCAGCAGGCGCAGAAGGCTGGATTTGCCGCTGCCGTTCGGTCCCACCAGAATCAGCGCCCCGCCCGGCGACAGGGTGAAGTCGAGATCGGCGAACACCACACGCTCACCACGCAGACAGGTCAGGCGGTGGGCGGCAAGGCCCTGGTCGGTGGATGGGGTCTGACCCTGTGTCACGGAATAAGGCTCCTGGCTGGCTGGCGCCAAAATGCCAGAAAGCGCAGGTCGAAGCATAGAGATTCCGGATAAAGAAACGGCCACCGCGGGGGCTGGTGCGGTGGCCGTGAAATGGTGCCGATCCGGGGCAGGATCGGCGGTGCGGGCCGACATTCCAAATGGGGGCCTGGAATTGTCTGCCGGGGCGGGGTGTCTCAAGTCGCCTCAGCAATCCCAGGTGCAAGATGGAAGTCCCGCATGACCAAAGTCGGACCTGAAAGTGGCGAAAATGTGATTTGTGCGCAGGGCACCCGACCTATGCGCAATTTCACGATCCCGAAACAAAAAACCGCTTTCACCGTTGGGGCTTCGGCCCTATATAGCCGCTTATCGCAGCGCACGTGCCTATGGCCCCCACACCCGTCCAATGGTCGTTTTCAAGACTGGACGGAGCCGTCAACCCGGTGGGGTTATGCAACGACGTAAAGCGTATCCTCGTCCGTCCCTTAAACAAGGCGGCGAATTGGAGGCTACGATGGATGTTGTTGTTGTCGGGGGGCCGGTTGCGCTCTCCTTGTCTTTTGCTTCTGCTCGGGCGTCGGATATCGGCGCGTCGATCCTTCCTGGCGTCATGACCAGTATCTGACCCGCCTGGGCCGGCTGCGTTTCGCGGCACGCTTGGGCGGAACCGGACCCGTATCGGGTCCGGCAAAAGCCATTTCACCCCTATACATCCCCCGCTTCATGCCGCCTCGGAGTCAACGATGACCGAGAAGATCGCCCGATTCTTCGCTGAACAGACCCCCGCCACCCCCTGCCTGGTCGTGGACCTGGACGTCGTTGCCGAGAATTACGGCAAGCTGGCGACCGCCATGCCCGACAGCCGCATTTTCTATGCCGTGAAGGCCAATCCGGCACCGGAGATTCTGCGCCTGCTGGTGGAGAACGGCTCCTGCTTCGACACCGCGTCCGTCCCGGAAATCCAGTATTGCCTGGAAGCCGGTGCCACCCCGGACCGCATTTCGTTCGGCAACACCATCAAGAAGGCCGGCGATATCCGCATCGCGCACGGGCTGGGCATCGATCTTTTCGCCTTCGACAGCATCGAAGAGCTGGAGAAGATCGCCGAGCATGCGCCGGGTGCCCGCGTCTTCTGCCGTATCCTGACCTCGGGCGAGGGCGCCGACTGGCCGCTGTCGCGCAAGTTCGGGTGCGAGCCGGAAATGGCCCGCGACCTGCTGATCCAGGCGTCGAAGATGAATGTCCGCCCCTATGGCGTGTCTTTCCATGTCGGCAGCCAGCAGCGCGACCTGAAGCAGTGGGACATTGCACTCTCCACCGCCGCCGCCATCTTCAAGGGTTGCGAGGAGCAGGGCGTTCTGTTGTCCATGGTCAATATGGGCGGCGGTTTCCCCACCCGTTACCTGAAGGACGTGCCCACAAGCCAGGCCTATGGCGAGGCCATCAATGACAGCCTGCGCCGTCATTTCGGCAACCGTCTGCCGGAAACCATCATCGAGCCGGGCCGCGGCATGGTGGGCAATGCCGGCATCATCCAGTCGGAAGTGGTGCTGATCTCTCGCAAGTCGGCCAATGATGACAAGCGCTGGGTCTATCTGGATATCGGCAAGTTCGGCGGTCTGGCCGAGACCATGGACGAGGCCATCCAGTACCCGATCCAGACTGAGCGCGACGGTCCCGCCGAAGCGGTCATCCTGGCCGGCCCCACCTGCGACAGCGCCGATGTGCTGTATGAAAAGGCGGAATATCGTCTGCCGACCTCGCTGAAGATCGGCGACAAGGTGACGATCATGGCGACCGGTGCTTACACCACCACCTATTCGGCTGTGAATTTCAACGGCTTCTCGCCGCTGAAGGCCTACTACATCTGATCTCTGTTCCGTCCCGGACGGGTAGGGTTCCTGACGCAAGCCGCCCCAAAAGGGCGGCTTGTGGCATTTTTGTGGCCAGTTGATGGATTTTTGTGCATCATTTGAAACACTGCGTATTTTTTTTGCAACACCTGCGAGCAATGTTGCACAGCAGCATGCACGGGTTCTAGGCGATCCGGCTGGAAACTCCCATAATCCTCGTGAAATCACCGCCCACCCCGTTCTGGCATCAGATTTGCTGAAAGGGGGAGGGACCCAATCATAAATGCCTCATAATGGAGTGGTTCATGCGTTTCTCGAAGTTCCTCGCCTCCACCGCGATCGCCCTCGCCATGCTGGGCGGCGCTGCTGCCGCGCAGGCTGAAGACGCCCCGTTCACCTTCTCCGGCACCGCTGCGCTGACCAGCGACTATGTCTTCCGCGGCTACAGCCAGACCGACAGCGATCCGGCTTTCCAGGCCGGCCTGACCGCCAGCCACGAGAGCGGCTTCTTCGTGTCCGCCTGGGGCTCGAACGTCGATCTGGGCTCCGACGCCGATATCGAGGTCGACCTGATCGCCGGTTACACGAACAGCGTCGATAACCTGACTTATACGGTCGGCGCTTATTACTACACCTATCCGGGCGCTGACGGCTCCGCTGAGTTCGACTATTTCGAGGCAGGCCTAGATCTGGCCTATGCCATCGACAAGGTCACGCTGACCGGTAAGCTGTACTACTCGCCGGAATTCTTCGGCGCTGCTGGTGGCGATGCCTGGTACTTCGCGGGCGGCACCTCCGTTGCCGTCACCGACACCGTGTCCGTCTATGGCGCCATCGGCTTCAACGAGCTGGATAACGGCACCGACTACCAGGATTATCAGGCTGGTATCGCCGTCAAGTTCGAGCCGTTCGTGCTGGACCTGAAGTACACCGACACCGACGTGAAGGGTGCCGGCCCGCTGGGCGACAGCCGCTTCGTTGCGACCCTGACCTACGCGTTCTGATAACAGGCGGGCCTTATCCCGCCTGATCAAGCCAAAGTGGTCCAAGCGCGGCCGGTCCCATTCTCCGGGGCCGGCCGTTGCTTTTTGGGGGACCTATGCTTTCCGTCACTTGCCCATCGGGACGTTCGGGGCGAAGATGGGGGCAGGGGAGAAAGGTGCAACCATGTCCATCGGCAGCATCGGTACGGCCCTGTCCGGCGCGCTGGCGCAGACGCAGCGTCTGGCCAACAGCGCCAACAACGTCGCCAACCAACGCAACACGGGCGCCATCCCGGCGGCGGATGGCAGCGTGCAGCCCGGCCAGACCCCGGCCTTTCAGTCGCAGAGCGTCAGCCAGACGGCGGTAACCGGCCCCAATGGTCAGGGGCAGGGGACGCGCGTGGTGGCCCGGCCCACCACACCTGCCTATATCCCCGAATATCAACCCGACAGCACGGATGCGAACGAGCAGGGGCTGGTGGCGGCCCCCAATGTCGATCCCGTGACCGAACGGGTGGACCAGATCTCCTCGCTCCGCGCCTTTCAGGCTAATCTGGCTACCATCCGCGCCCAGGATGAGTTGGAGCGTAGCGCCATCGACGCGCTGGCCTGACCCGCCCCGCCGTTCGGCGCTGCACACTTGCCCGCTGCCCACCGGAAAGGCAGGATGCGCGCCATGAAACCGCCATGGCGTTGGGCGATGCTGTCCTTCCGCGCCGTCTGGCACCTATAACAGGAACCCATCATGCTGCGCCGTTCGCTGCTGACGCTCGCCCTGGCCGCCCCTTTGCTGGCCTCCCTGCCTGCCGCCGCCCAATCCATCGTGGATTTCTCAAGCCGCGAGCCGATTGTGCTGGATGTCGCCAGCATCGAGGTCGAAAGCGCCTATGCAGCCCCGATGGCCCCACCGAATATCGATCATGAATTGCCGCTGACCCCGTCGGATGCCGTCCGTCTCTGGGTTTCCTCCCGCCTGAAGGCCGGGGGGCCGCAGGGCAAGGCACGGGTGATCATCAGGGATGCGTCGGTCAAGGAGATCGAACTGGACCGCACCAAGGGCATCAAGGGCTGGTTCACCAAGGATCAGTCGCAGAAATATGAAGGCAAGCTTCAGGTCGAGATATTGGTGGAGGGCACCTCGCGCGGCTTCTCCGGCGGTGTCTCCGGCGCCGTCGCCCGCTCCACCACGGTGGCCGAGGATGTGACCCTGGCACAACGGGAAAAGACCATGACTGATCTGGTCCGTGATCTGGCTGGCGATCTGGACGTCGAACTGGACAAGTCCATCCGCGCCAACATGTTTCCGGTGATCGTGTTGCAGTGACGGGCCGTCAGGGCGTGGCCGGTTCGCGCCACGCCTCCACCCGGTTGCGCCCGCCATGTTTGGCGGCGTACAGCGCCTGATCGGCGCGGTCGACCAGGGCATCCACGCTGATCTCCCCCGTCACCTCCGCCGCACCAAAGCTGGCTGTGACGTGCAGCACCTGCCCATCGGCCAGCTGTACCGGCGTGGCGGCCAGATCGGCGCGTAGCCTCTCCAGCACCACCAGCGCCTCGGCCAGATGGGTTTCTTTCAGCAGGATCAGGATTTCCTCGCCCCCCATACGGAAGGCCTCGTCAATCGCCCGGATGCCACGCGTCAGGCAACCGGACGCCGCCACCAGCACGCGGTCGCCCGCCTCATGCCCATAGGTGTCATTGACCGATTTGAACTTATCCAGATCGCACAGCGCCACACAGAAGGGCTGCCCCGTGCGGGCAAAACGCGCCAGTTCGCGAGATACCTCGTCGGCCAGTCCTGTACGGTTGCGCAGGCCCGTCAGCGGGTCAATGCCGCTGCCCGCCACCGACAGGGCGCGTTCGATGCGCCGGCATTGCTGGATGAACTCTTCAAACTTATCCAGCACAGCCTGATAGGTGGCGTAATCCGGTACATCCCCCTCCGCCGCGCGCATCAGGGTCAGGCGGCCCATGCGGTGCAACTGATCATGTAGCTGCACCAGCCGGTCAAAGGCCGGTTGGTGCGCCACGCTGCCATGCTTCACCCGCGTCACCCAAGCGGCGAAGCCCTTGGGTTCCGGTGCGGCGTCCGGTCCCGACAGGCCGCTGTCGCGCGTGAACAGGGCCGCCTTGTGCCATTGCGTCAGCCAGCGCAGATGCTCATCCACCACGCCGGACAGGCCGGCCACGATGGCGGATGCGTTGCTGCCGCCGACCGGCGTGGTCATTCACTGTCCCCCGGCTGCCACACCCATTTGCGCCGCGCTTCGGCCAGGGTGCCGGTGATGATGGCCGCACGGATATCGCGCATCAGACGGTTCATGGTGTGGACATTGTGCATCGTCAGCAACTGCATGCCCAGCATCTCCTCCGCCTTCAACAGATGGTGGATATAGCCACGGCTGGCCGTGCGGCAGGCAAAGCAACCGCATTCGGCATCGATGGGGCTGTCATCATCCTTGAACCGCGCATTGCGCATGTTCAGCCGCTCGCCCTTCACGCCCGGTGCCAGGGCCCAGCCATGGCGGGCGATTCGCGTCGGGCTGACACAGTCGAACGTGTCGATGCCCAGGGCCACGCCCTCAAAAATATCGACAATGCCGCCAATGCCCAGAAGATGGACAGGCCGGGTGGGATGAACATGCGCCATGGCCATGCCCACCACATCATGCATCTGCTCGCGCGTGGCCCCCAGGCAGCCGCCGACAGCGGTGGCAAAGAAATCCTGGTTCGCGACGATCTCCGCACTCTCCTTGCGCAGGTCGGGATAGACCCCGCCCTGGACAATGCCATACATGGCCTGCGGCATGCCGTTGGCCGAGATGCCGCCAAATTCCTTGAACGCGGTCAACGACCGGTCGCCCCAGCGGTGGGACATCTTCATCGACCGCGCGGTATATTTGCGGTCCACATGGAAGGGCGTGCATTCATCCAACTGCACCACGAAATCGGGGCCCAGCTTGCGCTGAATGTCGATGGACTTTTCCGGCGTCAGGAACAGCTTTTCCCCGTTGGTATAGGATCGGAAGGTCGCCCCCTCCTCGGTGATCTTCAACAGGGTCTTCTCACGCGTCGTGGTGCGCCGCCCCTTCACCTCATCCGCCACCGACCCATGGCCCATGGCAAAGATCTGGTACCCGCCGCTGTCGGTCAGCATCGGCCCGTGCCAGTTCATCATCTTATGCAGCCCACCCAACTTGGCCACCAGATCGGCCCCCGGCTGGATCATCAGATGATAGGTATTGGCCAGGATGATGTCGGTCTTCTCCTCCCGCATCTGCTCCGTCGTCAGCCCTTTGATGGCCGCCTTGGTGCCGCAGAAAATGAAATTCGGCGTCTGGATGGCCCCATGCGGCGTGGACAGCGTGCCAATGCGCGCCTTGCTGCCCGCCGGATCGCGATGCGTGATGTCGAAGGAAAAACCGGGGTAGGAGATGGCCATGGTGTGAACAACCGTACAGTATCGCTGGAGTTTAAGCCCCTGGGTATGGGGGAGTCGGTCGCACTTGTACAGGGGCTGCCCGCGAATAGCAGGCAGGAAGCGGCAAACGCGATCAGCGGGGCCACGTGGCCGCATCGCGGTGGTTATGGGCACAGGCCAGAATATAGACGGCGTCCGGTTCGATCCGAAAGAACTGGGCGTAAGGGAAGCGCCGCAGAAGCGCCCGCCGCAATCCCGCATGACTAACCGGGAACGCCCGTGGATTTTCGGCAAGACGGCGGATCAGGTGATCAACCTCAGTGAGAAGCGCGCCCCCAGCCCGTCCACCTGCTGATCGTACCAGCGACGAGCCGCATCCATTTCTGCCCGCGCTGGCGGCAGGACTAGGACACGCAACATCAGATCCGGTCAGCCTGGAGTGCTGCTCGCACCTGCTCCCATGGCTCAGCCTGACCGCGCATTTCTTCAAAATCGGCATTCCGTCGCTCCAACTCGGCCTTCCAGGCCGGTGAAAGCGGAACATCCGCTGCGTCCAGGCTGTCACACAGCTCGGCGATCAGGTCGAGCTTTTGCTGGGCGGAGAGCCGTTTCATGTCGATCACTGACATGGGTCTTGTCCTTCGCTGCAAGCCATCCAGAGGAGAATGGCGGCTTTTGCCCTGAGGGGGAAGGGGTTCTCTTTCCCCCCGAATACGGCTAGCCGTCCACTATGGCAAATCGGGCTTTCAGATATTCCACAGTCGTCCGCCACTTTGGTGTGGTTGGGCGGCAGACGGTATTCTGATTACCGAAAAGGCCAATCTCCCGGACCGCCTGGTGCAACGGAACGGTGGCAAGCCAATCTACAGAGACGAACCATTCGCATCGGTCCGGATCATCGGCGAAGGCGCGGTGATAGTCGCCCCCCTTCAAAATATCCAGGGCAAGCACCTGCTCGCCTATGTCGTTCCTTAGCTTGAAATCCGCCGCCGGCTCAGCTGAGCCGGTGACGATGCCGACGCCAACAAAGCCATGATCCGGCGATTTTACCCATATGCGGTCGCGGGGTTTGAGCAGCCCCAGCGTCTTGCTGTACCAACTGGCCCCGCCGGCACTGATGAAGCCATAGCGCACGGCCTCCTCCCAGGATCGACTGGGGCCAACGCCGAAGGAGGCGTAGAACTCGCCGTTCCAAGGCTCGGGGCCCCCGCCCGTCTCCGATTTCTTTTCCAAAGGCGGATCAACATGATCTTTCAGCCACACTCGGCTGAGAAGCTGCTGGCCATCAAAGGTGAATACCTGGAAACAAAGCACATTGATCGCGATCCCGCGATCGGCCAAGTAGGTCACAATCCGCTCCGAACTGGCGTCCAGTTCGGCGGTTACAACAACGATCTCATGCGCGCGGTTCAACGTCTCTTCATTGAGCGTTCCGCCAAAACGCGCACGAAAATCGTCTGATAGGCTTCGCCCACCGGAGAACCGGCTGTAGATCGCAGCAATATCCTGCGGTTCCAGATTCTCCACCCAAGTCGCATAGTCAAGCGCCTGGGCGATCACCGTCCAAGGTGTCTTATCCCGCTTCAATTCGATCAGGACCAGCGTGCCATCGGGTGCGATGGCCAGCAGGTCGATGATGCCGCCATGGCTTGTTTTTGCCTGCCGCCCGATCAGCATCCAGGAATCCGACAGGATTTCCGGGGCTGCGACAATCATCTCCTCCAGCGTCTTCTCACTGGGAAGCCTTGCCCGGGCAAGAGACACCGGCGGATGGCCGACGGCCCAGATAGCGTGGTGAATTGTCATCGGTGCAGGCGTGTCCCTTGATCAGTCGGCTGATATTATCAACACGCGTAGACCGGAATAGACAATCCCGCATTTCGCGGCTGGCGATCAACCTCATACCGCCACCCCATCCACCCGCCGCACCATGCGCCGGGACAGGTACATGAACGGCGTGTCGAGGATCGACAGCGCCACCCGCATGCCATAGGTGCCCAGGATATAGGTATAGAACAGCGCGTCCCAGCCGACCGGCTCAGGCGCGAAGACAACCCAGGCCAGGACGGAGAAGATCACGTTGTCGACCAGGGAGGACAGCATCGTGCTGCCATTATTGCGCAGCCACAGGTGCCGGTGGCCGGTGGCACCCCGGATGCGCTGATAGACCCAGACGTCGAACAACTGGCTGGTCAGATAGGCCGTCATGCCGGCTGCGAACAGGGCTGGGGCGGGGGTGAAGATAGCGGCGATATGGTCCTGCATGGGCAGGGCCCATGCCATGTCGGCACCCGCCTGTTCCGGTGTCATGGGGCGATAGCCGAGCGTGATGACCATGAACAGGGTGAACAGAAGATAGGCTGCAAAGGACAGAAACACCGCCTTGCGCGCCGCGTCCCGCCCATAATGTTCGGTCAATATGTCGGTAGCGAGATATGTCGATCCGAACAGCACCGTACCCATGGCGACCGGATGGTCATAGAAGCCGAACTGCACCGCCTTCAACACCTCCACATTCGCCGCGATCACGGCGGTGGCGATGTAGAGATACAGGCCCGGTGCCCCGAACAGCCGTACCATCAGCAATATCGTGCCAAAGCAGAACAGGGCCTGACACAGCAGCAGCGCCTCTGGCGGCACGGCGTTCAGAAAAGCGATCAGATCGGCGGGTGACAGCGACATGGACACGGTCCCGAAAGGCGGGCGGAAGAAAGCACAGAACCACAAACGGCAGCGGCCCCGCGAAACGACCCGACAGGGTGTCTCGCGGGGCCGACGATACCGTCAGCAGCGATACTGGAACCGACAGATGCCGATCAGGCGGCGGTCTTGGCGGCCAGGACCTTCTGGATCTGCTTCTTCACCTTGCGGGCATCCACGTCCAGCTTGGCGTCAGCGATATCCAGCAGAGCGGCGTCCAGGCCACCCTTGTGTTCGATGGTGCGGATGCCGTTGGTCGACAGGCGCAGACGGACCATGCGGCCCAGCGCGTCGGACATCAGCGAGGTTTCCTGCAGGTTCGGCAGGAAGCGCCGGCGGGACTTGTTGTTGGCGTGGGAGACGTTGTTACCGGTCTGCACACCCTTGCCGGTCACGGCGCACTTGCGGGACATGGAAGCACCTATTCTCTTGCTGCTGGCGGCCACGGAACCAGAACCGGGGCGCACCTAAGACGAAAAAGACCTTGCCGGTCAGGGTTTCCCCCAACCAACGAAGCCGCGTTGATAAACGAGGGGGGGACAGAGTCAAGCCCAAGGGCAGGGGCGAAGATCAGCATTTCCGCCATGCGGCAGCGGCGGTCCCCCCTTCCGCACAGCCCCCATTCCTTATAGGATGCAAATGGTCTTTTCCAGCTTGGACGCCATCCCATGGTCGATACACGCATGAACCCCACGTCCGCCGGCCCCACGGGCCTGGGCGGCAGCGTTATTGAGGGTGGCGGGCGGCGTGGCGTCCTGCCCATTTCCGGCCCCGGCGGGCGGCCCATCCCCATGGGGCGTCCCGGCAACCGCTGGCCCAACGCCAAGGAACTGGCGGCCCTGATCGTGGATGGCATGCTGCGCCTGCCGGCCCGGTATCGCCGCGGCATGTTCCTGGATGTGCTGACCTAAGTTCACATCTTGCCCCGCCTTGCCCTTTACCAGCCCGACATTCCCCAGAATGCCGGAACCCTGATGCGTCTGGGTGCCTGCACCGGCGTCGGGCTGGACATTATCGAGCCGTGCGGCTTCATCCTGGATGACAAGCGCATGAAGCGCTCTGTCATGGATTATGCCGACCATGCCGACGTCACCCGCCATGTCAGCTGGGCCGCGTTCCAGGCACAGCGGCGCGGGCGGCTGATCCTGCTGACCACGCGCGCCGCCGTGCCCTATACACAGGTTGCCTATCACCCGGATGATATCCTGCTGCTGGGCCGGGAAAGTGCGGGCGTGCCCGATGATGTGCATGACGCCGCCGACCTGCGCGTGCTGATCCCGATGAGGCCGGGTACCCGGTCGTTGAACATCGCCATCGCGGCGGCGATGGTGCTGGGCGAAGTGTTAAGGCAGGTTGACACCCCGGACGCCCAAACAATCATTTCCAGCGGGGGCGGGAACGGTTAAACCGTTACGACCTGTGCCTCTGTCTCCCGGACCTGCCCATGCCGACACCCCTGCCGCCGTCCGATATCCTGGCCGATCGTCAAGCCCAGGCGAAAGCCTGGTTCGAAAGCCTGCGCGACCGTATCTGCGCCGCCTTTGAGCGGTTGGAGGATGAACTGGCCAGCGGCCCGCATGCCGGCCTGCCCGCCGGGCGATTCGAACGTAAGGCCTGGGACCGTCCCAACCATGATGGCGGCGAAGGCGGTGGCGGCGTCATGAGCGTAATGAAGGGCCGGGTGTTTGAGAAGGTGGGGGTGAATGTCTCCACGGTTCATGGCACCTTCTCCCCTGAATTCCGGGGATCGATCACGGGTGCTGGCGAGGATGGGCATTTCTGGGCCAGCGGCATCTCCCTGGTGGCCCATATGCGCAGCCCGCTGGTGCCGGCGGTGCATATGAATACCCGCATGCTGGTGACCAGCCAGAACTGGTTCGGCGGTGGGGCCGATCTGACGCCCATGTTCCTGGAAGGGGTGCAGACGGAAGAGGATAAGGCCGATTTTCACGCCGCCCTGAAGGGGGCGTGCGACGCGCATGGTGATGATTACTATGCCAAGTACAAAGAATGGTGCGACCGCTACTTCTTCCTACCCCATCGTAATGAACCGCGCGGCGTCGGCGGCATTTTCTATGATCAGCTGGACAGTGGCGACTGGGCGGATGACTTTGCCTTTACCCGCGCCGTGGGTCAGGCCTTCCTGGATGTCTATCCCCGCATCGTGGCGCGGCGCATGCACCAGGAATGGAACGAGGCCCAGCGCGATCACCAGTTGATCCGCCGGGGCCGCTATGTCGAATTCAACCTGCTGCATGACCGCGGCACCCTGTTCGGGCTGAAAACCGGCGGCAATATCGAGGCCATTCTGATGTCCATGCCGCCGGAAGTGAAGTGGCCGTAAACCTATGGACATGATGCTTGAACAACGGGTCATCGCCGGCCATCCCATCCTGCTGGTCCGACACGGCCAAACCCATTGGAACGTGGCCGCCCGCTGCCAGGGGCAGATGGACAGCGACCTGACGGAACGGGGCCGTGCCCAGGCTGATCAGGTGGGCACCATCCTGAAGCGCCTGATGGCGGATATCCCCAACTGGCGCGACGTGGTGCGGCTGGTATCAAGCCCCCTGGGTCGCACGCAGGAGACGACGCGCATCATCAATCGCCATCTGGACCTGCCCGTCACCTTGGATGCACGCCTTGCCGAAGTGTCGTTCGGCGATTGGGAGGGCATGACGCGGGCGGAGATTGAGGCGGCCAACCCCTGGCTGGCCGATCATGGCCCCCATGGCTGGCAGTTCCATGCCCCCAATGGGGAACGATATGAGGGCGTGCGCGAACGGCTGCTGGGCTTTGTCACCGAGGTTGACCGCCCCACCATCGCCATTTCCCATGGGATGAGCGGTCGCATCCTGCGCGCCCATTATGCCGGTCAGGATCAGGAAACCGCCTGCCGCCTGCCCGTGCCGCAGGACCGCGTTTTCCGCCTGTCACGGGACGGGGTAGAAGAATTGGCGTAAGGGGTCAGATGATCCCCGCCGCCAGCCGCCGGATCGCCTCCTCCAGCACCTCGTCGCGCTTGCAGAAGCAGAAGCGGGCCAGATGGGTGGGGGCGTCCACCTCAAAGAAGGCGCTGATCGGAATGGCGGCCACGCCGACCTTCTCGGTTAGATGCTGGCAGAAGGCGCGGTCATCCATGGCGATGCCGCTGGCGGCCAGATCGACGGTCAGGAAATAGGTCCCCGCGCAGGGCAGCACGACCAACCCCGCCGCCCGCAGGCCCGCCGACAGAAGATCGCGCCGCCGCGCCATGTCGTCGGCCAGGCCCGTGAAATAGGCGTCATCCTTGTTCAGGCCCAGTGCCACCGCATGCTGAAGGTTCGGCGGGGTGGTGAAGGTCAGGAACTGATGCGCCTTGATGATGGGGGCCAGCAGCGGGGCCGGGCCGGTGACATAACCGACCTTCCACCCGGTCAGGGAAAAGGTCTTGCCCGCCGACCCGATGCGCAAGGTGCGGTCGCGCATGCCGGGCAGGGTCATCAGCGGGATATGCCGCCGTCCGTCAAACACCAGATGCTCATAGACCTCGTCACACAGGGCCATGGCATCATGGCGGATGACGTAATGGGACAGCAGGGTCAGTTCGTCCAGGGTCCAGACCTTGCCGGCCGGGTTCTGCGGATTGTTGATCAGGACCAGCTTGGTCTTATCGCTGAACACCGCGTCCAGATCAGCCTCGGCGAAGGTCCAGTCCGGTGCCTTCATGGTGACGAATCGTGGAATGGCCCCGGCGCGACGGATGATGGGGGCGTAGCTGTCATAAAGCGGCTGGAACAGGACCACTTCGTCCCCCGGCTCCAACAGGCCGAACAGACAGGCGGCCAGCGCCTCCGTCGCCCCGCTGGTCACCAGCGTCTCGGTTGCCCAGTCAACATCCAGCCCATAGAAGCGGGCATTGTGCGTGGCCAGCGCCTGGCGTAGCGCTGGCAGGCCCGGCATGGGCGGATACTGGTTCCAGCCGTCGGTCAGGTAGCCAGCGGCGGCGGCCACGATATCGGGTGGGCCGTTGCCGTCGGGGAAGCCCTGCCCCAGATTGATGGCCTTATGCTGATCGGCCAGCCTAGACATTACCTCGAATATCGTGGTGCCCAGGGCGGAAAAGGTGCCGTTACCCGCTTTCATCGTCACGTCCGTGTCAGGGGATGGGGGCGTAACCCTTGGCCCAGAGCCCGAACTGTCCGTCGCGGATCACCTGGGTACCGACAAAGCCCGCATCATCCATGGCTTTCTTCAGGCTGTTCTGCACGAAACCGGTGCGGTGCGCCATGTGCTGATTGCCACTGGCCAGGGGCAGGCGCCAGCCGAAGATCATGTCGATCGGCGCGATGGGACCAGCGGGCGACAGATAGGCTGGTTCCTCCAACTGTCCCTGGGCCACCAGTTCAGCCACCTGCTGGAGGTCCGGCAGGGTGATCAAGGCGAAGGCTCCCGGCTTCAGCACGCGCCGGAATTCCGCCAGCGCGACAGGCACCTCATGCGGATAAAGATGTTCGACATTGTGCGAGGACCAGACGGCATCCACCGACGCGGTGCCGATCCGGCTCATGTCCGTGATGGTGCCGACGATATCCGGTTGCACCTCGGGATCGATATCATAGCGCAGCTCGCGCCATTGTCCGGGCGTGAAGAACTGTTCCGGCAGCTTGGCTGGGTCCGTCACGCCGCAACCGACATGTAGCACCAAAGGCATTTCCTGTGTCATCCCCGCCCGCCCGTTCCATCGCCGCGCTGCGGGAGAGGGTAGTGAAGGATGAGGCATCATGGCGATGGAAATCGACGACGGCCTGCTTGCCCGCTGGCCTCATCGAAGGCAGACATGATAATGATCGTCCAATAGTTGTATTTGGTGTGTGGACATGACAAAGCACCATCGCCCTCCCCCCACGCGTTTCATGGCCGTCGCCCAACCAAAGCCGACCCAAGGGCCGCTGCCGCACCCCGGAGCACCACCGCCGCCGCCGACCACATTTGGCCCGGCCGCCTCGGTTCAGGCGAAGCCAGCACGGACGGTTGACAAGGGGGCCCTGCCGTTGGCCCCGCCACCGACGCGTTTCGGGGTTGTTCATCCTGTCCAGGCCAAGGCGGCCAACCCACTGCCACCCGGCTCCAGACCGCAGGCCGTGGCCCATCGGCCCGCCGCCGCTGTCGGCAGCGCTGCAATCCAGATGATGAAGACCCGAGGCGGTCCAAAAAAGGATTATTCCGACACGAAATATGACGAGATCATTGGTAACGCCCTGAATAGTCTGGGCGACACGCGGCCGTTGGAGGTGGTCAAGGTTGGGGGGGAGGATTACGCCTACCAGCCGCCCGGAACACTGGAGCCTTGGCCCTATACGCGCCCGGCTTGGGAGGCCGGGACCTATGAACGGATCAAGGCGACCCAGATGAGGGGGACGGACTTGATTTGCGCCCTTTGCGGCGGTGTCATCGCCCTCAACGGCAATGGCAAGGAAGAATGGCAGTCCCGGAGTGGGAAGTGGCATGAAACCCGGCCGCCCATTGATCATGACAGCCCGGATTGGATCGAAAGGCTGCGCGGCATCAAGGAGAAGGTCGAAGATACGTTCGGATCAGCGGATGTCGGTGACCTCGACCAGCTTCAGAAGAACGACGTAAGGAAACTGGTCGAGCGGGAATTCCACGCCGACACGCTGCAAATAGCGCATATGCGCTGTAACTCTGCCAAGGCCAAGGCCTGATATCGATTGTGTGGGGCGGAACGGTCAGTTGCTGAGCAGGGCCGCTTGCTCCTCCAGCCCGTAATTGCGCATGATGGCGGCTAGGCGGCCATTGTCGCGCAGGCGACGCGTCCCCTCCGCCATGATGCGGGCCAGTTCGGGGGCGCGGGGATCGTTCTGGGAGAAGCCGACAAACAGGTCGGCATCATCCTTCAGGGATTGGGTCACCATCTGCTGCTGCATGCCCATGCGCCGTACCTGCCAGCGCAGCACATTATGATCGTCCAGCAGCATGTCGATGCGCCCGGCCGACAGCAGGCGCAGCCCCTGCACCAGATGCGAATAGCCAAACCCGCTCAAAACGACAATCCGGTCCGGGTTCTGGATATTCTTATCAACATACTCCTGTAAGGTACCGCCATAGTCGTAATCCTTGATCACACCCAGGCGAAACCGCTCGAAATCCTCAGGCTTGGCAAAATTGAAGCTTTGGGTGCGGGCCATGACAACGGCGTTGGCGGAATTGCCCTGGGCAATGGCCGGCAGCAGGGCCGCCCCATCCATGGTGGAGGCAACACCGGGCAGCGCCGTGGCGCTGCCATCCTTGGCCATGCGTTTCATCATGGCGAAATTGACGACCCGGTATTCGACCTTGAAGCCAAGTCCTTCAAAAATCTCACGAGTCATATCGACCATATACCCCTCGCGCCCGTCCGCATCGGGATCACAGGCATAGGGGCACCAGGGGTCGGATGCGATGATGATGGGCCGTTCCCGTTCAGCCGGTGTCAGGTCGCGGGCATGCGTGTCACCCGTCCCGGCCAACAGGGCCAGGAGTGCGGCAAAGACCGGCAAGGGGCGCGCAAGGCGCGGCAAGGAAAAGCGCATGGGCACAGAATATACGCTGGCCCGCGCCACAAATCACGCGATGACTTCAAGGGTATGAAACAAAGGCAACACAAAAACGGCCGCCAGATTCCCTTTGGGGTTTCCGGCGGCCATTTCGTGCAACAGGATTACTCTGCCGCCTGCGCCACCACAGCCTGTGCCGCGGGCTTCACCCAGCGCAGCACCGGCTTGCGGGCGGCCTGGGTTTCATCCAGGCGCTTGCGCGGGGTCAGGCGGGGGGCGGCCTGGAAATGGGCCAAGTCGCCGGCCTTGGCCTTTTCCGCCAGGTGCCGCATGGTGCCGATGAACTGATCCAGGGTGCGCTTGCTTTCCGTCTCCGTCGGTTCGATCAGCAGGGCACCATGGACGACCAGTGGGAAATACATGGTCATCGGGTGATAGCCCTCGTCGATCATCGCCTTGGCGAAGTCCAGCGGCGTGACGCCGGTACCCTTCAGGAAGCGATCATCGAACAGCGCCTCATGCATGCATGGCCCCTCGAACGATGCCGACATCACATCCTTCAGGCTGGCCAGCACGTAGTTGGCGTTCAGGACGGCGTCCGATGCCACCTGACGCAACCCGTCCGCCCCGTGCGACAGCATGTAGGCCAGCGCGCGGACGAACATGCCCATCTGGCCATGGAAGCCCTTCAGACGGCCAAACGGTTTGGCATCGCCGGCATCCTTGGCATGTTCGATCAGGTCGAACCCATCCTTACCATGCACCACGAAGGGCAGGGGGGCGAAGGGGGCCAGGGCATCCGACAAGACCACCGGGCCGGAACCCGGACCGCCACCGCCATGGGGGGTGGAGAAGGTCTTGTGCAGATTGATATGCATGGCGTCCACGCCCAGGTCGGCGGGGCGCACGCGTCCGACGATGGCGTTGTAGTTCGCGCCGTCGCAGTAGAAATAGCCGCCCGCCGCATGCACGGCATCGGCGATTTCCCGGATCTGCGGTTCAAACAGGCCGCAGGTATTGGGGTTGGTCAGCATGATGCAGGCGACATCATCGCCCAGCTTGGCCTTCACGGCCTCCACGCTGACGCGGCCATTTTCTTCCGCCGGGATGGTGTCCACGGTGAAGCCGCAGAAGGCGGCGGTGGCCGGATTGGTGCCATGGGCAGACTCGGGCACCAGCACGCGGCGGCGATGGCTTTCGCCCCGCGCATCCAGGGCCGCATGGATGGCCATCAGACCGCACAGTTCGCCATGGGCACCGGCCCCCGGCGACATGGCAACGGCGGGCATGCCGGTCAGGGTCTTCAGCCAATGCGCTAGCTGATCGATCAGTTCCAGCGCACCCTGCACGGTTTCGACCGGCTGCATAGGGTGGATGTCGCCGAAGCCCGGCAGACGGGCCATCTTCTCGTTCAGGCGCGGGTTATGCTTCATCGTGCACGACCCCAGCGGGTACATGGTCGTGTCGATGGCAAAGTTCTTTTGGCTCAGACGCGTGTAATGGCGCACCACGTCCGGCTCCGCCAGTTGCGGCAGGCCGACACCGGCGCGGGGGGACAGGCCGCCCAGGCGGGTTGTGGTCGTCACCGGTTCCGGCAGGTCAACGCCCACGGCACCCGGATTGTCCAGTTCGAAGATCAGCGCTTCTTCCTGCTGCAGCGCCTTGTTGCCGGTGAAGGTGACAAGGTCACCTGTGACGGACACGGAATGGGGGGTGCTGTCGCGACCCTGGCTGTTCATGGCCATCAGAGAACCTCCTCCAGGCCGCGCACCAGCGCGTCCATATCTTCCACGCTGTTGATCTCCGTCGCGGCGATCAGCAGCAGATCATCCAGCCCTTCCACATCCGGATAAAGGCGGCTGACCGGTACGCCGGCCAGGATGTCCTTCGCCGCCAGCTTGGACACGACCTTGGCCGCTTTCTTGGGCAGCTTCACCGTGAACTCGTTGAAGAACCCGTCATTGACGACGCTGACGCCCTTCACGGCGGACAGCTTGTCAGCCAGCGTCACGGCATTGGCGTGGTTGATGCGGGCCAACTGCACCAGCCCCTGTTCGCCCAACAGCGACAGGTGGATGGTGAAGGCCAGCGCGCAGAGGCCGGAGTTGGTGCAGATGTTCGACGTCGCCTTTTCGCGGCGGATATGCTGCTCACGCGTCGACAGGGTCAGCACGAAACCGCGCTTGCCATCAGCATCCACCGTCTGACCGCACAGGCGGCCCGGCATCTGGCGCACATACTTGTCGCGTGTGGCGAACAGGCCCACATAAGGCCCGCCGAAATTCAGGCCATTGCCGATCGACTGGCCTTCGCAGACCACGATGTCGGCCCCCATGGAACCGGGGGAGGGCAGCAGGCCCAGCGACACAACCTCCGTCACTACCACGATGACCATCACGCCCTTGGCGTGGGCGGCATCGCAGAGCGCGGTGAAGTCGCGCAGATGGCCGAACAGCGACGGGGTCTGAACCACGACGCAGGAGGTCTCTGTGTCCAGCAATGCGGCCAGATCCTCAGCATTCTTCCAATCCGGGGCCTGGGCGCGGATATCCATGCCCATGACGCCACAGGTGGTTTCCACCACCTCGCGGTAATGCGGGTGCAGGCCGCCGGACAGGATGACCTTGTTGCGCTTGTTCACGCGGGCTGCCATCAGGACGGCTTCGGCCGTACCCGTCGCCCCGTCATACATGGAGGCGTTGGCCACATCCATGCCGGTCAGCAGCGCCACCTGCGTCTGGAATTCAAACAGGTACTGCAAAGTGCCCTGGGTCACTTCCGGCTGATACGGCGTATAGCTGGTCAGGAACTCACCGCGCAGCAGCATCTGATCGACCGAGGCGGGGACATGGTGCTTGTAGGCACCGGCCCCGACAAAGAACGGCACGGACGACGCCGTGACATTCTTGGCGGCCAGGCGCGATAGGTGGCGTTCCACCGCCAGCTCACCCATATGGTCGGGCAGGCCCGCGATCTTTCCCGGCAGCTTGGCATGGTCGGGAACGTCACGGAACAGGGCATCCACACTGTCCACCCCGATGGTGGCCAGCATGGATGAACGGTCGGCATTGGTCAGCGGCAGGTAACGCATCACAGCCCCTCGGTGAAGGACTTGTAGGCGGCCTCGTCCATCAGCGCCTCGAACTGCGCCATGTCCTTGATGGACATCTTGAAGAACCAGCCATCGGTCTCCGGTGCGGTGTTGACCAGCGAGGGATCGTCACCCAGGGCCCCATTGCCCTCCAGAACCGTACCATCGACGGGGGCATAGATTTCCGAAGCGGCCTTCACCGATTCGACCACGGCGGCGTCCTTGCCCTGCTCCAGCACCTTGCCGGCATCCGGCACCTCGACGAACACCACATCGCCCAGCGCATTCTGGGCATAGTCGGTGATGCCGACGGTGGCGATGCCGCCGTCCAGCTTGATCCACTCATGGTCCTTGGTGAAACGGATGGTCATGGGTCGGTCTTTCGATTGGAGGTAACGTGAGGGAGAGGGCTCAGCCCTTGAAATAACGGTGCGGCGCAAAGGGCAGTGCGGCCACCTTGGCCGGCAGCGCCTTGCCGCGCACGATCAACTGGACCGGGGTCCCGACGGCGGCGGAACCGGCATCGACATAGCCCATGGCGACCGGGCCGCCGACGGTGGGGCCGAAGCCGCCGCTGGTGATTTCCCCGATGCGGTTGCCGGACAGGTCCTGGATTTCGGTATGTTCGCGGGCGGGGGCCTTGCCTTCCGGCAGGATGCCCACTCGGCGGCGGGAAGGGCCGCTGGCCAGTTGCGCCTGCACCACGGCAGCACCGGGGAAGCCGCCTTCCGTGCGGCGGCGCTTGGAAATGGTCCAGTTCAGGGCGGCTTCAATCGGGCTGGTGGTCGTGTCAATGTCATGGCCGTAAAGGCAGAGGCCAGCCTCCAGACGCAGCGAATCGCGCGCCCCCAGACCGATGGCCTCGACGCCCTCTTGGGCCAGGATCAGGCGGGCCAGCCTTTCAGCATCGGTGGCACCCACGCTGATTTCGTACCCGTCCTCGCCGGTGTAACCCGACCGGCTGATCTGCACGGCGATGTCGTCGATCACGGCAGTGCGCGCACTCATAAAACTCATGCTGGCCGCTTCCGGCAGCAGGCGGGCCATGACGGATGCGGCCTCCGGGCCTTGCAGCGCCAGAAGGCCGGCATCATCGCCCAGATATTCCAGGCTGATATCGGTCGACAGCTTGGTCTTCAGATGCGCCAAGTCGTCCGCTTTGCAGCCGGCATTGATCACCACATACAGGTGATCCTCGAACCGGGTGACCATCAGGTCATCCAGGATGCCGGCTTCATCATTGGTGAACATGGTGTAGCGGATGCGGCCCGGCGCCAGGGCGGCGATATCGCCCGGCACCAGCGCTTCCAGCGCCTGGATGACGGCGTCGATGCTGGCACCCCGCAGACGGACCTGCCCCATATGGGACACATCGAACAGGCCGGCGCGGGCGCGCGTATGCAGATGTTCCTTCAGCACGCCCAGCGGATACTGCACCGGCATGTCGTAGCCGGCGAACGGCACCATCTTGGCGCCCAATTCCACATGAAGGTCATAAAGCGGCGTGCGCAGCAGGCTGGTGTCACCCAAGGTGGGGCACTCCCATCAGGACAGGTTTCACCCGTCACGGGGATCGTCCCCGCGGCGGTTGCCCCCCTCTGTCCTGGCCCCTGAGAGATTCGCGTCGCCATTCGGCGTCCACTTACTCCGTCGGTGGGCTGTCGGCCCGGTGAACCCGAGCCCGCCTGCTTTCCAGATGTGCCTACCCTTCGCGGTCCTTTTGCCTGAGAGTTTCCGGGGGCGGTTGCTCCTTCGGCGCTGGCTCCTGTCACCAGGAACCAGTCTCTCCCGCATGGGGTCGTCGGCTGATCGGCGACAAACTACGCTTTGCGCCGCCGCTGTCAATGCAAAGTCGCGCAGGCGTGACCCCACGCGATGTGCTTACCGGCCTTCGTTGGAATTCCGGTTGGCGGCCACTTGCTCCGGCGTCAGTTGGAACCCGACCAGCACTTCATACCAGCGGGCATCCATGGTCTTCGGCACGGGGATCACCTGGGTCAGGGTCTCCTGCGTGTCGGTGCCCAGGGCGACGCTGGTGGTGAAGGTCTTCTTGGACAGGATGTTGCGGTTCGGGTCGGTGACGGCCACGAAATAGGTGACGGGGATGGAACCGCCCGCCACACCTTCATTGGCACGGCCCGTGATCATGACGCTGGCGGCGATGGTGACGGACGTGTCGTCATAGCCGCAATTGGCCAGGATGCCAGACAGGATAGCCACACCCTGATCGGTGCGCAGGGTGCCGGCATCGCGCAGCACGCCGACATTGGGGCAGCCGGCGACCATATGGTCATTCTCGGCACAACCGGCCAGCGCCAGCATACCCATGCCGGCAAGGGCGGCCAGGGTCATGCGGCGGGCTGCTTTCCTGGCATGCAGAACCGGGCTATGGTTGGGCCGGGTGGTCATCATGGGGCTGGTCATCAAACGTCCGTTCACTTCCATATCACCGGGACATGAATGGGCGGCGACCATGTCATAAGAATGGCACCTTCCCACACGCCGGGTTGCGACAATATAGGTGGGCATCCAGCCGCGCAAGCGTGGCACCCGGCACTGACACGTATCGACAGGGACACACCCATCACCATGGCCGACAATATCACCCCCCCCGCCGCGCTTCCGCCCCTGCATGTGCTGCTGGCGGCCCCGCGTGGTTTCTGTGCCGGGGTGGACCGGGCCATCCAGATCGTGGAAACCGCGCTGAAAAAATTCGGCGCCCCCGTCTATGTCCGGCATGAGATTGTGCATAACCGCTTCGTGGTGGAAAATCTGGAGGCGCAGGGGGCGATTTTCGTCAAGGAACTGGACGAGGTGCCGGACGACCGGCCCGTCGTCTTCTCCGCCCATGGCGTGCCCAAGGCCATCCCGGCCGAGGCACAGCGCCGCAACATGATCTATGTCGATGCCACCTGCCCGCTCGTCTCCAAGGTGCACCGGGAGGCCGAACATCATCACGAGGCCGGGCGCACTGTCCTGCTGATCGGCCATGCCGGCCATCCGGAGGTGGTGGGCACCATCGGCCAGCTGCCCGAAGGGGCGGTGAAGCTGGTGGAAACGGTGGAGGATGTGGCTGGTCTGGTCATTGATGATCCCGATAATCTGGCATTCGCCACCCAAACCACCTTGTCGGTGGATGATACGGGTGCCATCGTCGATGCGCTGCGCGACCGCTTCCCTGCCATCTCCGGCCCGAAGCGGGAGGATATCTGCTACGCCACCACCAACCGACAGGGTGCGGTGAAGGCCATCGCCCCGCGCGCCGATGCCCTGCTGGTGCTAGGCGCGCCCAATTCGTCGAACTCCGTCCGGTTGGTGGAGGTGGCGCGCGCCCATGGCTGCACCCGTGCCATGCTGGTGCAACGTGCGGCCCAGATCGACTGGGACCGCCTGTCCAAGGTCCGCACCCTGGGCATCACGGCCGGTGCCTCCGCCCCGGAGGTGCTGGTGGATGAGGTGCTGGCCGCGTTGCGCAGCCGGTTCACCGTGACCGTGGAAGAGGTGGTGACCGCCACGGAGAATGTGATTTTCAAGCTGCCGCGCATCCTGGCGGCGGAATAGGCTCTAGCTACTTCGCCGCCGGCTTGCGTTCGGCAGCCAGCCGACCGAACACGGGCTGTGCCTGTGGCGACATGACGCGCTGCCGCTCGCGCACCTTGGCGCGGGCGGGGCTGGCATAGATCTGCTTGGACGCCTCAACCATATGCACGCCGGCGAAGGCCCGGAACCAGCGGTGGCCCACCTCCTCCACTGCCGGCGCGCTGGCCAGCATGAAACGCAGGCGGGACGGCGGCAGGAACAGGGCGCAATCTTCCCGCTCCGGCACAAACATATTGGCCTTCAGGGTGCTGCGCAGCTGTCCCGGCGTGAAGGGGCTGCCCTGGCCAAACGGCGTGCTGTCGGACCGGGCCCAGATACCGCGCCGGTTGGGCACCACCGTAATCAGTCGCCCACCACCCGCCATCACCCGCCAGATTTCCCGCATCAGGGGCCGCAGCTCCTCGGTACATTCCAGCCCATGGATCAGCAGGATGCGGTCGATGGACATGTCGGGGAAGGGCAGTTCCGCCTCATCCGCCAGCGTCACTTGACCCGGTCCTTCCGGCGGCCAGGCAATGACGCCCTGGCTGGCCGGCATGACGGCCATCACCCGCTCCGCCTCCTCCTGAAACATGGTCAGGTAGGGGGTGGCGTAGCCGATGCCCAGCACGCGCTGTCCCCGCAGGTCGGGCCATAATTCCCGGATGCGGCGACGGATCAGGCGGCGCACCACCTGTCCCGTGCTGGAGCGATAGAATTCGCGAAGATCAAGGACGTCGCTATACATGCGCCGAAGGATATCACGGCGTCCGCGCGCATGCATGACAAAGAAAGGGCAAAAGAAAAGCCGGCTGTGCCTGGCACGCCGGCTGTAGATGATCATCCCCGGATCGGCGAGACACGTCCAGGGTTCCATCCCGGTGGGCGCTTGGTTTCCCGAAACGCCGCACGGCAGGGCGGACAATACGCGAAAGCCTGTGCCCCGCCAGCCATGAATGCTGTTGGCTGCCGTCATTTGCCGCCCACGTCACATTTGTGCAACATGGTGCGGCGCAATGGGCACGCCCTGCATTGCACGCCATCCTTCCATTCGGCGTATAATCAACTACACTTGGCGTTAATCCGAAGTGAATGGCCGTGGGCGTTTCCCATGGTCTGGGGGATGGTGGATGGCGGAAGGCCTCAGGCTCCTGTTGGCGAACCTGTTCGTGGCGCTGATCTATGCGACCACAGGGTGGGCTGGTTTGCAGGTCCCGTTCGCGGGTGAGGCGGTGACGTTGATCTGGCCGCCCACTGGTATCGCCTTTGCTGCCGTGTGGCGTTTCGGCCCGCGCCTGCTGCCCGGCGTGTTCATGGGTGCCTGCGGTCTTGCCTCGCTTGGTTTCGTTAACCCGCTTGTGCCCTTGTCCATCGGCGTCGGCAATTGCCTGCCGGCCTTGGCTGCTTGGGCTTGGTTGCGCAGGGAACGGGGGCCGCAGCCATTGTTCGATGGGCCGTCTGGCCTTATTGCCTTCCTGGCCGTCGCCGTCTTGATCACCCCGATGTTGAGCGCTTCGGCCGGCGTGCTGTCGATCCTGGCCGGCGGCGGCAATTTGGGCGAAGGCTGGGCCAGCGCTTGGGTCAGCTGGTGGGTGGGCGACGCCATGGGGGTCCTGCTGGTGGCCCCGCCCTTGATCCTGATGGCCGCACCCGGCGCCACGGCCCTGCTGCGTCGCCGCTGGGCGACCGCACTTGGCCTGCTGGCTGCGGGTGCCCTGCTGCTGACCGGCATGGCCCTGATCGATACGCTGTGGCTGCGGGAGGCGGGGCGGTTTGCGCTGTTCTGCCTGATCCTGATGGCGGGGCTGCGGCTGGGCCTGCTGGGGACCTCAATCTATACATTGCTGGTGGCTGCCGGTCTGACCCTGCTGACGGCGCAGGGCATGGGGCCGTTCGCATCGGCAGATTACCATGCCAGTTTCGCCACACTGCTGGCGGCCTTGTCGATTCTGGCTGTGGCTGGGCTGGCGCTGGCGACCGTGATGGCCACGCTGCGCCGGGTGATGCTGGCCGAACGTGAGGCCCGCAATCAGGCCGAACAGGCCCTGTTGCGCCTGTGCCAGACGCAGGACAATCTGGTGCAGGCGGAAAAGATGGCCTCATTGGGTCGTCTTGTTGCCGGCATCGCGCATGAGGTGAATACCCCCGTCGGTACCGCACTGGCCGCCGCCACGCGACTAGCCAATGACACGCGCGGGATTGAGCAGGCGCTGGCCGCCGGCACGCTGCGCCGCGAGCAGATGAACGAATATATTGACGCGACCTCGCTGGCGGCCCGCATCCTTCAATCCAATATGGAGCGCGCGGCCCGCCTGATCGAAAGCTTCAAGCATGTGGCCGTGGACCGCACGCGCCAGGATCGCCGCCGTTTCGATCTGGCCGGCTATCTGGAAGAGGTGGTGATTTCGCTGCGGCCGCAGACGCGCAAGACCCCGCATGCCATAGCATTGACGGGCGCCACCCGTCTGCCCGTGGATACCTATCCCGACGCCGTGGCGCAGCTTGTGACCAATCTGCTGGTCAATGCCGTCACCCACGCCTTTGTCGACGGGCGGACGGGCCGGGTGGAGGTGGATCTGCGCGCCGATGAACAGGGCTGGGTTGAGCTTCGGGTCCGCGACGATGGCAAGGGGTTGGCGCGCGAACAGCTGGACCGCGTCTTCGAACCCTTCTTTACTACAGGCCGCGAACGCGGCGGCAGCGGTCTAGGCCTCTATCTGGCCTACAGCCAAGTCAGCCAGAAGCTGGGCGGGACCCTGATCGTGGAAAGCAGCCTGCTCAATAATGGCACCTGCTTCCTGGCGCGCTTCCCGGCAGTGGCCCCGCCGGTCACGGAAACGGGCGATGTCCGGCCCACGCCGCCCCCGCCGATCGACCTTGCCGCCAAGCGCCGCAGCGCCTGACGGCGAGGTCGCTTTTACTTACTGCATCAGGAATTCCCGTACCTTCACCACCGTGGTGGTCGGGTCTTCTTCCTGCGGCATATGGCCCAGGCCGGGGAAGCTGACCAGGGTGCTGTTCGGCAAGGCCGCCTGAAACTGGGCGGGCGTGGTAGCGAAGGCGACCAGCCAGTCCTTCTCCCCCCATACCAGCAGGGTCGGTGCCTGAATGGTGCGCAGCGTTTCCGTCGGGTCCTGGATCATATAGGCCGCGGCGCGTTGCAGCCGGGCCGGGCGTACACCGGGCGACAGCCAGGAATAATAATAAGTATCGAGCATCTGCTCGTTGAACCGCGTCGGATCGCCATAAAGCGCGCCGATCATGGTCCGCACCGCATCGCGTTTCAGCGAATAGGGCAGGGCCTTCATGGCGGCGGGCAGTTCCACCTTCTGGCCGAACCCGATCCCCAGCAGCGGGAAACCACCGGGGGCGACCAGCACCAGTTTTTCCACCCGGTCAGGATTGACTGCCGCGAAGTGCCAGGCGATCTGCCCGCCCAACGAATTGCCAATCAGGGTGGCCTTTTCGACCTTCAGCGTGTCCAGCAGCACCTTCAACTGCACCGCATCGCGTTCCGGGCTGTAGGTGCCGGTGGGGTCCGCCCCCGTTAGGCCATGGCCCGCCAGATCATAGCGGATGACGCGGAAATCTTTGGACAGGTCGGCGGCCCAGCCGTCCCAGCTTTGCAGCATGGAGGCGTTGCCGTGGATCATCACCAGCACAGGTGCGCCTTCCGGCCCTTCCTGGCGCACATGGAAACGCAGGCCCGAGACCTCGACAAAGTCACCGGCCCCGCGCGCGAACTTCGCCTCTGCTTCGGCTCGTGAAAGGTCTGGCGTCCAGGCCCACCAGGCAAAGCCTCCCACCGCCGCCACGATCAGCAGCAGCAAGCCTAATAGGATTTTTCCCAACAGGCGCATCTCGATCCCTCCCCATTGCGCATTGTTGGGACCCAGCATGTGGAAACCGATGGCGGCAAGCAAGCGGAATGAAATCTGAATCGATATTCATATTTTATCACTGTTTCTTGACTTCGATTCAGGAAACCCATGTGGGTGCGAATGATGCATATAACTGCAATCATCTGTTAATGGATAAATATCTTGAAAGTTTTTCGGGAAAATTGATCATACCATAGTCACCAATCTAGTCAGTGTTCTCCAAGTTTCCTCTATAGTCGAAACCGGTTTGCCGATTTCGAAATGCTGTCTGCTTTGACTATGCCATAGACGCATGTCGAAGAGGCTCTTGCTTTATCTGAATGCAGCCAGACTTCAACGGAGATCAAGTCATGGATGTGCAACGCTACCTGACTTCTCAGCAGGCTGTTGGAAGGGTCGGCATTTATTGTTTCGATGACCACAATTTGATGGTCTGGAACGGTACTGACGACAATCACAGTCTAAATATTGCGACGGCGGCACAGGGGAGTTTTACCTTCCCGTCTGCATCAACCGGTCAGGGCGGCAGCCCGGAAGCAGCTTTGTGCGGACCCGCTTTTTGTGTTGTCGGCGTCGATCTAGCTTATCTGGCTTGGGTCAATGCGAACAACAAGATCGCCGTCGGTCAATTGTCGCGTAGCGGGCAGGGAGCTGAAACCAGCTGGAGCCTGTCTACGACACCCACGATCATTGACGCCTCTAACCCCGCCAGTCCCCCCGTGCTCGGTGTGGAAGGGTCGGCACAGGGGGTTATCGTCAATCTCATCTGGCAGGACAAGGGGGCTGGCAGTTTGGTTCAGGCCCAGATCGAGTATATGAACCCCACTCCCAATTTGCAGTTCCAGGCGTTGTCCGGTGCTTCCTGTGCTGGCGGCGCGCCTGAACTGGCGCGGATCGGTGTCCGGTCCTGTCTGGCCTGGTCCAGTGTCGCCGACACCGATGGCTCAGGCACGCTAAGCTTTGCCATTTCTTCGACGGACCATGTGCTTGGGCTGGGTCCGCATAGCGAGCAGCTGTCGATCAGTGGTGCCAACTGTGCCGGCGGTGTTGCCGTGGTTGGCATCAACCCTTCCTATGCCATTGCGGTGCGCGGTGGACCGGGTGGGGTCTTCTTTGACGGGTTCGGCCCCAATGCCCGCCATGTCTGGACGCGCAACAACGCCAAGGGTGCCAGCGGCAGTGTCACCACCACGGTGCCCCTGGCCCCGGTCTTTGCAGGTACCTGCCTGTTTACAGGCAAGGACGGGGCGACGGGGCGCTTGGTCGTGACCGCCTGGCCGGAGCAGCAGCCAGACAGCCAGCCGAACGAGATCGTTGTCAGTCTGTTCGTGCCGCCCGCCATGCCGATACCGGTTGGGTAAGCCCTGGCCTGTTGCGCAACGCAGAAGACGATCGAGGAAGCCATGCCCACTCCCACCGTCCCGACCAGTCCGGTCAGCACCAAGCAGAATGCCAGCGGCCGGGTCGCCGTCAGCGTTCTCGACAATCCCAATGATACTCAGGAAGGCACTCAGTATTACGCCATGGCCTGGATGGCCAATGGTGACGGCTATCCCCTTATGTTCGGCGCCGCGAAGGCCGGCGACTATACGCCCGTCACCACCACCAGTTCCGCTACCGGCACCAAGGGCTGTGGCCCGACCATGGTTGTCCTGCCCGATGGGCGCACAGCGGTTCTGGCCTGGGTGAATGCCAAGCAACTGGTTACCATCGGCATTGCCAAGGCCAGCGCAAGCAATCCGCCCAGATGGTCGCTGGACCGCACGTTCACCATTCCCGGCAGCAAGGCCGCGGGCAGTCCCACAGGCTGTCTGACGCAGCAGAATGGGTTCCCCGTGGTCACGCTGGTCTGGCAGGATGCGGGGCCGGGCTGCATGGTCTATGCTCAGATCAATCCGGCCAATGTGAAGAACTCCCTGGGTTTCGCACCCTTGGGGGAAAGTTGCCTGGACACGCCCTGCCTGGATCGTGACGGCCCCTCCACCATCCTGACCTATACCCGTACCAACGGGCAGATTGCGCTGGTATGCGATGTTCGAGGTGGCGTGGATTTCGATTTTGCCAACGCCTTCCTGCCGGCCGGCATGACCAGCACCTATGGCCCTTGTCTAGTGCCGTTGAACCCGACCACCGCCTATCTGATCTGGGCGGCGGGCACGCAGGTGAATTATCAGCAGCTGGGCATCGGATCGGATGGCAACTGGCAGGTGAACAGCGATCCTGCCACCAGCGGCAATCTGGCCATCGCCGCCACGGCGGCCCCCACGGGCCAATTGCTGCCCGATACGGTGGAGGGGACGGGCCCCATTGTGCTGGTCGCGGTGCCCGGCAAAGACAATGTCATCCAGCTGGCAGGCTTCGTGCCCGACTTCTCCCCCATTGCCATCGTTCAGGCCTGAGCCGGACCGCCATACCGAAAAGGAGAAAGGCGATGAGCATTCTTCCTAGTTACTATGATGCCCAGATCATCCAGACCGGCCTGACCGCTGTGGGCACGCCGGCCATCGCGATGACCGACACGGCCGTCCTGATCGCCTATTGCACGGGCGACGCCCAGAACCATATCGCGCTGGATCAGGCCAATATCACATCGCAGGGAACAGAGAAGTTCCAGGCCGTGGTGACCAATCTGGCCAATTTCAACAGCAGCAATGCCGGCATCCAGGACCGCTTGAGCGCCCCGTGTCTGAGCCTCATGCCAGACCAGCAAAGTGGCTATCTGGGTTTCGTCAATGCGGCGCGGCAAATTGAAATCCATTCCCTTGCCGTGGTCGGCGGCAACTGGGTGCTGACCAACCTGATTGGAATTTACGGCGCGTCCCAGGCCGATTCCGGCCCGACCATGCGTATCGGTCAGCAGAATGGTCAACTGGTGCTGAACATCATCTGGATGGATATGGCACTGAATTCCCTGGCGCTGGCCCAGCTGGAAATCTTCAATCCCCAGCCTTTGTTGACCTTCCGCGCCATCGGGCAACAGTCGCAGGGTGCGCCCTGTCTGGCGCGGGCCGGCGGTGTCGGCTTCATCGCCTGGACGGGGAGCAATGGCTGGCTGAATCTGGCCATGGATATTGCCGGCGGTGTCGATTTCGATTTCGACGCCAAACTGACCTTTGAGCAATATACCAGTGGCTATGGCTGCGCCTTCGTGCCGTTCGGGGCACGGGTTGGCTATATGCTGTGGGCGTCGCAGGGTGGTGGTGAAAAGGTGGCGTTCCAGCAGATTGCGGTCAATGCCAATGGTGAATGGGTCCGTAACCCCGACCCCAGCTGTTCGGGTCAGCTGGCAAATGCCCTGCCGCCGGGATCGGGTATTTTTGCCCATGCCGACCGGGTTCAGGATGCGGAGAGTGGTTCTTCCGGTCCCGCCATTTCCCTGGCCTATTCCAGCTGGGGCAACCCGTCGCAGGTGGTGCTTGCTAGCTTCCCCGCCGATCTGTCGCCTGTACCCATCGTGCAGTATGTGACGTCTTAATTCTGGCCTGCTGGGGGCTTGACGGGCGGGCGGTGCTGGTCCAAGCACTGCGCCGACCCCAAGCCCCCAGCCGGATATTTGATCATGGCCCGCCTAGTACCCGTCATCGCCATTGATGGTCCCGCCGCCTCCGGCAAGGGCACGCTTGCCCGCAAGGTAGCGGAGGCCATGGGCTTCGCGCTGTTGGATACTGGTGCGCTTTATCGGGGTGTTGCGCTGACCATGATCCGGGCGGGGCTGGACCTGGGTGATGGCGAGGCGGCGACGGCAACCGCCCGCGCCCTGACCGCAGCCGATATCGACCGGTTGACCCATGATCCCGACCTGCGCCTGGATACCACCGCGTCTGGCGCGTCCCGCGTGTCGGCAGTGCCCGGCGTGCGCCAGGCCTTGCTGGATTTTCAGCGCGATTTTGCCGCCAACCCACCGGGCGGTCTCCCAGGTGCCGTTCTGGATGGCCGCGACATCGGCACCGTCATTTGCCCTGATGCCCCGGTGAAGCTGTTTGTGACGGCCAGCGTGACGGTCCGTGCCCAGCGTCGGTTTGCAGAATTGCAGGGCCGCGGGGAGAACCCGGACTTCGCCGATGTCCTGGCCGATATGCAGGCCCGTGACGACCGCGACACCAAACGCGCCGTCGCCCCGCTGGTGCCGGCGTCCGATGCCGTGATCATCGATAATTCCGATATGACCCCGCAACAGGTGCTGGACGCGGCCCTGGCGGTTGTGCGAGGCCGGCTTTCTGCCTGAGGAACACAAACCCAGGCTGGCGACTGCCAGCCCGCGCCCCCGTGGGCGCGTGAGCCAAGGCGGCGGATGCCGCCGCCCGGCGCTTGGACGGAGCGCTTAATATATCACCCATGCGCGGTGCGCCGCAGAAACGCGGGCGCGCACCCGACTCTATCGGTTGCGGGGATGGCTCATCGCGGCTATAAGACCCGCCTGTCCCGAAGGACATGAAGGATCGTGACGCGAGCGGACGACCGCCGGGGGAACCCGGGGGTGCGTCGATGCCCGCGTTTTTGCTTAGAAAACGTCCTCGCCGGTGCTTGCCACCGGTGCCGCCATGGCCTTCAACCGGTTCCCGACTAGACATTCCGTCTGGCGTGCCGGTCTCTTCGGGGCACGCGTACCAAGCCGCCGGACATGGTGTTCGGCGCGGCGGTGGCAAAGTTTCTCGACCGGCTCGGGCGTGCCGGACACGGGGGACAGCGTCGCCGTTGCCTGCAACCCGAAACAGTTTGCCCATTGGAGTTCAAATGGCACAGGTTTCCGCCGCGAAGGAAAGCTTCGCCGCTCTGCTTGAAGAGTCCTTCGGTTCCTCCGACAGCCTGGAAGGCACCGTCGTCAAGGGCCGCATCCTCAGCATCGACAATGACCAGGTCCTGATCGATGTCGGCCTGAAGTCCGAGGGCCGCGTCGCCCTGAAGGAATTCGCCGTTCCCGGTCAGCCGATCGAGCTGAAGGTTGGCGACACCGTCGAAGTTTACCTGGAGCGCATGGAAGACAAGAACGGCGAAGCCGTCCTGTCGCGTGAAAAGGCCAAGCGCGAGGAAGCCTGGACCCTGCTGGAAAAGTCCTTCACGGACCAGTCCCGCGTCACCGGCATCATCTTCGGTCGCGTCAAGGGTGGCTTCACCGTCGATCTGAATGGCGCCGTGGCGTTCCTGCCGGGCAGCCAGGTCGATATCCGTCCGGTGCGCGACATCGCCCCGCTGATGGGCACGCCGCAGCCGTTCCAGATCCTGAAGATGGACCGCTCGCGCGGCAACATCGTCGTCTCCCGCCGCGCCGTGCTGGAAGAAAGCCGTGCGGAAGCCCGCTCCGAGCTGGTCGCCTCCCTCAAGGAAGGTCAGATCCTGCAGGGCGTGGTCAAGAACATCACCGATTACGGTGCGTTCGTTGATCTGGGTGGCGTTGACGGCCTGCTGCACGTCACCGACATCGCCTGGCGCCGCATCAACCACCCGTCGGAAGCCCTGCAGATCGGCCAGACCGTTACGGTCCAGGTCATCCGCTTCAACTCCGAGACCCAGCGCATCAGCCTCGGCATGAAGCAGCTGGAAGCCGATCCGTGGGAAGGCGTGGAAGCCAAGTACCCGCCGCAGGCCAAGTTCAAGGGCCGCGTCACCAACATCACCGACTACGGCGCCTTTGTGGAGCTGGAGCCCGGTATCGAAGGTCTGGTGCACGTCTCCGAGATGAGCTGGACCAAGAAGAACGTCCATCCGGGCAAGATCGTTTCCACCTCTCAGGAAGTGGAAGTGATGGTCCTGGACGTCGATCCGGTGAAGCGCCGTATCTCGCTGGGTCTGAAGCAGACCATGCAGAACCCCTGGGAAGCCTTCGTCGAGAAGTTCCCGGGCGGCACCGAGCTGGAAGGCGAAGTCAAGAACATCACCGAATTCGGTCTGTTCGTGGGTCTGCCGGGCGATATCGACGGTATGGTGCACCTGTCCGATCTGGACTGGAACACCCCCGGCGAGCAGGCCATCCAGGAATACAAGAAGGGCGATCAGGTCAAGGTCAAGGTCCTGGACGTTGACGTTGAGAAGGAACGCATCTCCCTCGGCATCAAGCAGCTGGCCTCCGATCCGTTCGAGCAGGCCGCCGCTGGCGTCAAGAAGGGCGATGTCGTCACCTGCACCGTGACGCAGATCACCGAAGGCGGCATCGAGGTCGAAGTGGGCGAAGGCTTCACGGGCTTCATCCGCAAGTCCGACCTGTCGCGCGAGCGTTCCGAGCAGCGCCCCGACCGCTTCGCCGTTGGCGAAAAGGTCGATGCCAAGGTCACCCAGGTCGATCGCGGTTCCCGCAAGATCGGCCTGTCGATCAAGGCCAAGGAAGTCGAAGAAGAGAAGTCCGCGATGGCCGAGTTCGGCTCGTCCGACAGCGGCGCCTCTCTGGGCGACATCCTGGGTGCGGCCCTGAAGCGCAAGCAGCAGAACGACTGATCCGGCAACGGATCAGCCCTCTGTCAGGGTTGAGAGTATGCGAAGGCCGCCGGGGCAACCCGGCGGCCTTTTGCTTTTGGGGCCGCTTACCGTGAACGTGCAACCCATCGGCGGATGGGTTCGTGTCCATGAGTATGAATTGCGATGGGAGGATTTATAAAATTTCTAATGACCCCTCCCGAAGGTTTGTATCTTCTGGTTGTATTATTTATAATGAAAATCTTCTTGAAAGAAAATGTCTTATCAGTTTCGTCGAAGTGCGAAGTTCGGTCGGAACCGCCCAACCAGATGCGGATACCGCTAGCCGCTGCCGTCACTTCCACGCGTCGGGATCTGTTTCGCAACAGGAGAAAGCATGGCTGTCATCAACGGTACCGCTGCCCCCGAAACACTGACCGGTGGGGCCGAGAATGACATCATCACCGGCGGTGGCGGTCGCGATCAGATCGCTGGTGGTGCCGGCAATGACACACTGAGCGGCGGCAGCGGTGGCGGGGCCACTATCAAGGGTGAGGCTGGCGACGATGTCATCTATGGCGATGACGGGATCGGTTACGGGCGTAGCGGCGACAATGTCCAGGGTGGTGAGGGCAACGACCATCTCTATGTCGGGCGCAGCGATACCGCTTCCGGCGGGACGGGAAGCGATGTTTTCCATTTCCCGCGCTATCTCCCCTATTCTGGCGGCATGGCAATCATCACCGATTTTGATGTGGCCAGCGATCGCATAGACCTCGCCAACATTAGCGGAGAACGTGGAATTGCCAGCTTCTCCGTGGCCAGGGACCTGATCAGCACCACCACATACCAGGGCAAGGCAGGCACCGCCGTTACCGTCAAATATGACGGTGGTACCAGTATCATCTTGTTCCTGGAGGGGTTGACGGCCAACCAACTGACGGCGTCCAATTTTCTGGTGACGGGGGCTACCAGCAATCCAAGCGGTATCTTCTCCACCGGTCTGCGTGATCTTTACGGCACCCTGGGCAATGACAGCATTAATGGTAGCGTCAATGATGAGCGCCTTTATGGCGACGCTGGCAACGATACACTGTTTGGCGGCACCGGCACCGATACGCTGATCGGCGGAGCGGGCAACGATGTCTTCGTCCATTCGGGTGACGGGGCTGTAACGATCCAGGATTTCGAGCAGGGCAGCGACCGGATTGACCTGCGCGAGTTTGGGGTACGGGACTTCACCGTGCTGCGGGAGATCATGACTGCCGCTCCTGCGGGGGGGACGGTGATCGCCACCCGCGGCATTTCCGGCAGCGACCGCCTGCTGGTCGGCACCGAGATGTCGAAGCTGACCGCCGCCGATTTTATCTTCGCCCCCGCTGATTACAGCATGCGGCTGGTCGCTGACCAATATACCTCGGACATCCTGGCCGGGAACGGCAACGATACCATCACCGGCGGCAGCGGCAGCAACTTCATCCTGGCTGGTGCCGGGGACGACCGCATCATCGTCTCAAGCGGCTTCGACACCCTGGTCGGCGGTTCCGGCAAGGATGTGCTGGTCTTCAGTGATGCTGGCTATAGTTACGGCTACCGTGGCACCTATTTCCGTGACTTCACACAGGGGGAAGACCGGATCGACCTGCGGGCGACCGGCATCGCCAGCTTGGACACGTTGAAGCAGCTTGGCTTCTCCACCATCATCGAGGGCAACAAGCAGGTCGTGGAGTTCGTCATCGACCTTCCGGGCGGCGGCCAGGCGGACCTGATCCTGGCCATTGATCCTGCCCGTCTGACGGCGGCAGATTTCATCTTCGAGGACAGTGCGACGGCCCGCACCAATATCGAAACGCCGGTTGGCGGTACACTCTATGGCGGCTTGGGCAATGATGTCCTGCGGGGCGCTGGTAGCAGCTGGCTTTATGGGGATGCTGGTAACGATACTCTGACGGGCGGTAGTGGCGACCGGCTGGTCGGCGGTAGCGGACAGGATGTTTTCCGCACAGAATTGCGCGGTTCCTATTACTCTCTGGTCAAGATTACCGATTTCAAGCAGGGCGAGGACCAGATAGACCTGTCGCCCTGGGGCATTCGTGACTTTGCTACTTTCTCAATGATCGTGGCAGACGATCGGTTGTATGGCAGGTTAAATTTCCTGACCACAGCGATGGATGTCGGTGTCCCCGCAGCTAAGCTGACTGCACAGGACTTCGTCTATGCGGCCGATGATGGCCGGGCCCAGTGGCTGACGGCGTCCAACACGATATCCACCGACACGTCAAAGCCGGTGCCGCTGGTCGGCGGCGCTGGCAATGACATGGTCCGTGGCGGCAAGTATTCAGACTGGCTGGTGGGTGGTGCTGGTGATGACACGCTGGTAGCGACCGGGAGTGAAGACATACTGGCCGGTGGTTCCGGCAGTGATCTTTTCGTCATCATGCCCAGCAGCAATTCGACTACACGCGCTTCGATAATCGACTTCACCGGCGGTACCGATAAGATCGACCTGTCCGCCACCTCGATCAACAGTTTCCAAGCGCTGCTTGCCTCATCTAATGTCATCCTGGGGATGTCAGGCTTTTTTACGCGCATCCAAGCTGATGGCGTCAGTGTAGATATCCGCACCGACCGGTCCAAGCTGACGGCGGCTGACTTCATTTTCGCTCCCAACCCGACGGGCAGCCTCAATCTGACGACGGCACTCAGCGAGGAGATCAACCTCTTTGGGGGTTCCGGCAACGACACGCTGGAAGGATCGCAGGTATCGCAACTGCTCTTCGGCGGGGATGGCGACGACACCTTCATCGCTGGGTCCCTGACGACCACTGCGGGCAACGATACGATCATCGGCGGGGCGGGTCTGGATCGTGTTGTCTTTGGCGATACCTCACGTAGTTATCAGATCACGACCTTAAACAATGTCACCACGGTCACCAAATCGGGGGGGGAGAAGACCTTAGTCACCGGTGTGGAAAAGCTGGTGTTCAACGACCAGACCATTGATCTGTCTGGCGGGACCGTCCCGACGTTGAAACTTTCAGGCGGCGCCGTGCGCGAGGGGCAATCGGGCACATCGGCCAATTTGGCCTTCACCGCCACCCTGTCAGCAGCCGGAACCTCGGATGTCACCTTCAGTTTCACCGTAAGGGCGAGCACCACCGTAGAAGCGGTCAGCAAGACCGTTATCATCCCGGCGGGTTCCACCAGCGTTACCGTGCTGGTGCCGGTGAAGGGCGACGTTTTGGTGGAGGCGGATCAAAGCGTGCTGGCCACCGTGACCGATCTGACTGGTGCCCTCTTCGCGAGCAGCACTGGCCGCTATCTCTATGCCACCGGTACCGTCGTTAATGATGATTTCCAGGCTGGCTTCAGTGTGGCGGCATACCGCGCTTTGAACAGCGGCCTGGACAGCGATGCCGCTGCTATGCAGGACTACATCACCAATGGACGGGCTGCCGGCAAGATCGCCAGTGGTTTCGATGCAGAGGCTTACGCAGCCTTCAATCCCGAAATCTACCGGGCGTCTGGCCTGAACGCGTCCGGCCTGTTGAACCATTTCGTGAGCACAGGTCGGGCAGAGGGGCGGGTCGCCGAGGGGTTCGACGCCATGGCCTATGCGGCATTGAATCCCGATTTGTTTGCGGCTTTCGGCACCAACCGCCAAGCCCTCGTGGAACATTTCATCGCCAGCGGGCGAATGGAAGGACGCATCACTGCCGGCTTCGACGCAGAAGCCTATGCGGCATTGAATCCCGACCTGTTCCGCGTTTTCGGACTGAATGAATGGGCCTTGATCAGCCACTATATCCAGTTCGGGCGGGCAGAGGGACGAAGTGCTATCGGATTCAGCGCGGAGGCTTATGCTGCCTTCAACAGCGATGTCTACAATGCCTTCGGACTGGACCATGCCGCTCTTGTCCGCCATTACGTCGACTATGGCCGGGCAGAGGGCCGCTTGGCCTACAGTGCCACGGCGCAAGGGCTGGTACCTACCGCACCCCTGGACCTTTTGGGTTATGTGCCGCGCAGTGACTATGCGAACTTTGACATATGATCCACCGCTGTCGTCTTTTTGAGAATCACGCCGGCCTATTGATGACCACCTCCCCGGATAGTTGCCGGGGAGGTGGTTGTTAACTCATGGTGGTTTTACCACCTCACCCCTTAACCTGCTTCACCCAGGCATCCACCTGCGCCTCCAGCACCGTCAGCGGCAGGCCGCCGGAGCCTAGCACGACGTCGTGGAAGCCCTTGATGTCGAACTTGTCGCCAAGGGCCGTCTTGGCTTTTTCGCGCAGGTCCAGGATTTTCAGCTGGCCCAGCTTATAGGCGCAGGCCTGGCCGGGCAGGACGATATAGCGGTCGATCTCAATGGTGACCGCTTCCTCACTCATGCCCGTGGTGTCGCGCATATAGGTGATGGCCTGTTCGCGGGTCCAGCGTTTGGCATGGAGGCCCGTATCCACGACCAGACGGACAGACCGGAACAGCTCGGCCTGTAACCGGCCCAGATCGCCATAGGGGTCGTTCTCATACATCCCCATTTCCACGGCCAGTCGCTCCGCATACAGCGCCCAGCCCTCGGCATAGGCGGTGAAGGGATAGACCTTGCGGAAGGTCGGCACATCCTCAATGGTCTGGGCCAGCGCCAGCTGGAAATGATGGCCGGGTACGGCCTCGTGATAGACCAGGGTCGGCAGGCTGAACTTGGGCGCGCGGGCCTTTTCACCTAAGTTGATATAGAAAATACCGGGGCGGGAACCGTCGAGGGCCGGCGGGTTGTAATAACCGCCGGGCGACGTGGCCTCGGCATATTCCGGCACGGCCTGGATATCGACGGGCTGCTTGGGCAGCTTGTTGAACCATTGCGGGGCCTTGGCCATGACCGTGTCGGTCATGCGCTTCAGATCGGCCAGTTCCTGCTCATAGCTTTCGCGGCCGGGCGGGTATTTCTGGGCCGGGTCCTGCTCCAGGGCGCGCACCCGCTCACCCACCGTACCCTCTGTCTGGCCAAGCTTTTGCAGCAGCGCGTCCATTTCCCCGGTGATGCGGGCCACTTCCGACAGGCCGATCTCGTGGATCGCCTCCGGCTCGGTATCGACCGTGGTGTTGGCCCTCAGCGCCAGCTTGTAATAGCGCGCGCCATCGGGCAGGCGCCAGACGCCGGCGTCGGATGTTGCCTTGGGCCGGATTTCATCGCGCAGCAGCTTGCCCAGCGCCTGATAGGCCGGATAGACGTCCTTTTCCACGGCGGCGGTGGCGGCGGCGATCAGGCGGGTACGCTCCGCCTCCGCCACGCCGGCCTTTTCCAGCCGTGTCTTAAAGGTGGTGATCAGCGGATTGTCGGCCACCGGGTCCTTGGTGAAGTTGTCAATGACCACCAGGCTTTTATCGACCACGAAATCGGGCGGCACCACGCCCGCCTTGGCCTGGTTGCGTACCGATTCTGCCAGCTGCCCGAACTTGGTGGAAACGGCATGCAGGCGGCTGATATAGCGCTCCGCCGATTTCACATCACTGACCACATGCGCGTTGGTCAGGAATTGCGGCAGGCTGACCGGGGCGGAGAACAGCTGATCGACGGGATACAGGCCGCCGCCCGGCACCACCCAGGGGAAATCCAGCTGCGCCAGATTGGTGGAATAGAATTCCAGCATAACCTGCTGCGAGATGGCCTGCTGTCCGGTCAGGCCGGTGTAGGACTTGATCTCCGCGATATAGCGGGTCATGTCCTTGCGGGTCTTTTCCAGGTCTTCCGGCTTAACCTCGTCCAGCTTGCCGGAATGGAAATCCAGGAAGGTGCCGTCGATCATGCCCAGCTGGGTCAGCGTCTCGGGACTGTCCAGAACCTGAAGGATGGTCTGACGCTCAATGGTGGGATGGATGGGCAGTGGCCCCCACAGCCCGTAACCGACAGCCACAGCGGCCAGACCAACGACACCCCCCACGGTGCCCAGCAGGATCTTCTTCAGCTTCACTGTTGTAACCCCCTCTGTTGACGCCGCCCGGTCGTCCGTGCGCCCGGCGGTCGCGGGGGAGGAGGCTACATCTTGGTTAATCTTCACGCCAGGGGAGCGATGAGGGGTGCGGCACCATTCCGAGGGTCGGAAGGGGAACCACGATTTGCCAAAGCCGTCCATTCGCGGCACTCTGCGGCCCTTCTTGATCCGGGATGACAGGGAACGGGTGCGGCATGGGCGTGGCGATGGGCAGCATCGATCTGGCGGTGGAGCCGGATTTCCGCCTTGGACCCTGGCTGGTGCGCCCGTCGCTGGGCATGGCAAGCCGCGATGGGGCGGAGGTGAAGCTGGAACCCCGCGTCCTGCAAACCCTGATCGTGTTGGTCCGGGCGGAGGGGCGGACGGTGTCGCGGGCCGAACTGATGCGTACCGCCTGGGGGCTGGAGGTCGGGGACGATGCCATCGGCCGCTGTATCGGCCGGCTGCGCGCGGTTCTGGCCATTGATGGGGTGATCGGGTTCGAGACGATTCCCAAGATCGGTTACCGCCTGAATGTGGCGGGGCAGGAGACGGAACCGTTGGCGGAGGAGCCGGCGGCGGTGGCGGCGGCCCCCGCACCCGCCCGGCGATCCACACCCTATCTCTGGGCCGGTCTGTCCCTGCTGTTGACCCTGTCCCTTGCCGGTACCGCCCTGCTGCTGAACCGCGCGGATGAGGTGCTGCCCGTGGCACAGGTCACCCCCGTCACCACTGATCCAGGGCAGGAGGTGCAGCCGGCGATCAGCCCTGGCGGCGGCCAGATCGCCTATGCCTCGGACCGGGCGGGCCAGGGGCAGGGGTTTGACATCTGGGTCCAATCGCTGTCGGGCGGCACGCCCGTGCGCCTGACCGATGATCCCGCCCATGATCTGTCGCCTGTCTGGTCCCCTGATGGTGGCCGTATCGCCTTTGTCCGGGTCCCAGCATCGGGGCCGTGTCAGCTGTTCGTGCGGCCTGTCCCGTCGGGGCCGGAACGGCTGGTGGGCGGTTGCACGACGTTCAGGGAGGTGAAGCCCGCCTGGGCCGACAATGATCGTCTGATCTTCGCCGACAAGGCCAGTGCTGCCGAACCTGCCCGCCTCTGGACCATTGCCCTGTCCGGGGCCGATGCAGGGGTGCCCGTACCGCTGACCGGCCCGCCCGCCGGCATCAATGGCGATGGCGATCCAGCCGTTTCACCCGATGGCAAGCGCCTGGCCTTCATGCGCCACCGTGCCGTCGGCGTGTCGGATGTCATCGTGCGCGATCTGACCACCGGCGAAGAGCGGCAGGTGACGGATGACGGGCGAAAGCTGCATGGGCTGGAATGGTCGGGCGATGGGCGTTGGCTTTACACATCGTCCAGCCGGGCCGGCGATTTCGGCCTCTGGCGGGTTGATCCCGAGGCCAAGGCCCCGCCCCTGCGCATCGCCCCCGGCCTGAACCAGCTGGGCCGCATCGGGGCCGGCGGCGACCGGGTGGCGGCAGAGGTGCGGACCAACCGTTCCACCCTGCTGCGCCTCCTGCCCGATGGCGGCACCGAACCCGTGGTCCCGTCCAGCAACCGCCTGGACTGGGACCCCGATGTCAGCCGCCAGGGCGCTGTGGCCTTCGCGTCCGACCGGTCCGGCATGTTTGAGATATGGGTGGCCGATCCCGGACAGGTCCCATCCCCCGTGACGCAGTTCGCCGGACCCTTTACCCAGTCCCCCCGCTGGGCACCCGACGGGCGGCGGCTGGCGCTGGTGTCGGTGGTGGATGGCGCGCCCGGCCTGTTCATCCTGGATCGCGGGTCGGGTCGGCTGCGGCGCGTGGCCGCCGAACCGGGGGCGGAGGATCGGGCCCCCGCCTGGTCGCGCGACGGTCAACGGCTTTATTTCGCGTCCAACCGGCTTGATGGCTGGCGGATCTGGATCGCCCGCCCGCCCTATGAACAGGCCATGCCGATCACTGACGCCGGGTGGCGCGTCGCCAAGGAAAGCGCTGATGGCCGCTGGCTCTACATGGTGCGCGACGGCGAAAGCGGCCTGTGGCGGCAGCCCGCCGATGGCGGGCAGGTGGAAAAGGTCGCCGATCTTCCCGACGCCTATGACAATGAAAGCTGGGTGGTGGGGCCGGACGGCGTCTATCTGATCGAACGGCCCGGCAACGGGCAGGCGCGTATCATGCTGTTGCCCTCTGATGGCGGGGAACTGCGCACCGTCGCTGACCTTCCCGACGCGCTCTACAAATCCTCCCTGACCCTGGACCCCGACGGGCGGCTGATCATCGGCAAATATCTGGGTACCCTGGTTGATATCGTCGATGTGCGGATGGGTGCGCGCTGATCGGCACAATATCGGCGTTCCATCGGGACCCCGTCGGACCATCGGACTTCCCGGTTTCCCTGGCTTTCGCCACCTTCCACCCCGACCCGCCGGGCCTGCCGGCGATGATGTGACCGGGTGGTTGGAATGCGATATGAGATCGATGTGAACGGCCAGCTTCATGGGGTGGATGCCCCCGCCGATATGCCACTGCTATGGGTACTGCGCGACCTTGTGGGCCTGACGGGCACCAAATACGGGTGCGGTGTGGCGGCCTGCGGTGCCTGTACCGTACTGCTGGACGGACAGGCGGTCCGGTCCTGCCAGTTCCCCATGGAACAATATGCGGGGCAGAAGGTGGCGACGGTCGAAGGCCTGTCGCCCGACCGTACCCATCCGCTGCAACAGGCCTGGATCGCCGAACAGGTGCCGCAATGCGGCTATTGCCAGTCCGGTATGCTGATGGCCGCTGATGCCCTGCTGCGCGAAACCCCGCGTCCGACGGATGCGCAGATCGACGCCGCCATGACCAACCTGTGCCGTTGCGGCACCCTGCCCCGTGTGCGCCGCGCCATCCGCCGCGCCGCCGGCATGGCACCGGCCTGAAGCGGGGGAGAGGATCATGGCTGTTTCGCTTTCGCGCCGCGCGCTGTTTTCCGCCGCCGGGGCCGGTCTGACCCTGGGGCTGATGCCACTCAGCATCGTGGCCGTCGCCGCTCCCGGACAGGGTGCGACCATCAATAACTGGCTGCATGTCGGTACGGACGGTGCCGTCACGCTTTATTCCAACGCCCAGGAAATGGGCCAGGGCGGGTTCAGCGGCGTGGCGCAGCTGCTGGCCAATGAGCTGTGCGTGGAATGGGGCCGGGTGACGGTAAAGACGGCACCTCTGGTCGATGCCATGGGCATGGCCGATGGCAAAAGCCACTGGACGGGCGGCAGTTCGTCGATCCGCAGCCAATGGGACAAGCTGCGTCGCGCCGGTGCCGCCGCACGGCAGATGCTGGTGACGGCTGGTGCCCGCATGCTGGGCGTGCCGGCGGTCGAGTGCCGGGCTGTTGCCGGCCATGTCGAACATCGGCCCAGCGGGCGTCGCGTCGCCTATGGTGCCGTGGCCGATATGGCCGCCCGCCTGCCCGTGCCGGCCGATCCCGTACCCCTGTCGCGCGCCGACTGGACCCTGGTGGGCCAGGGGGTGATGCGCAAGGATATCGCGGCCAAGGTGGATGGCAGTGCGATCTATGCCACCGATGTGAAGCTGCCGGGCCTGCTCTCCGCCACCTTGATGCAATGTCCGGTGTTCGGGGGCAAGTTGACCAGCGTCGATCCGGCCCCGGCGCTGGCCATTCCCGGCGTGCGGCATGTGGTGGTGGTGAAGGATGCGTCCATCCCCATCCCCGGCTCCGACCGGCCCATGACCCTGGTCGATGCAGTGGCGGTGGTGGCCGACCATTGGTGGGCGGCCCGACAGGGCCTGCTGGCCCTGTCGCCCGTTTGGGACGCGCAGGGGAAGGATAATCTCGACACCAAGGGCATGATCGACACGATCACGGGCAAGTTGGCCGACCCCGGCTCCATCCGCAAGGGGGCGAAGGAGGATGAGGCCGCGATCCGCACCGCCCACAGTGCCGCGATGGCGGGGGCGACCAGGGTTCTTTCCTGGGATTATGTCGTGCCTGCTCTGGCCCATGCCCAGATGGAGCCGATGTCGGCCACCATCGACCTTAGCCCCGGCAAGGCGCGGGCCTGGACGGGCAGCCAGTTCCCCACCTCCGTCCGCCGCATCCTGGCGGGCCTGTCCGGTATGGCAGAGGACAAGGTGGAGGTGGAGACGCTGCTGTCCGGCGGCGGCTTTGGCCGCCGATACCTGAATGATTATGTCGGCTACGCCGCCTTCCTGTCGAAACGGGTGGCCGCCCCGGTGAAGCTGATTTATTCGCGGGAGGAGGATCTGTCCCAGGGCCGCTACCGCCCCGCCACCGCCTGCCGTATCACTGCCGGTGTGGGGGCCGATGGCATGCCGGTCGCCGTCCATACCCATACGGTCCCGGCGTCAGGTAATGTCTGGGTTTCCATGGCAACGGGCGGGCCGGCACAGCCCGACCATCAGCCCAGCTATTACCTGCCCGCCCCCCTGACCAGTATGGTGGAAGGCGGCCTGCCCGTGCCCAACGGCCCCTGGCGCGCACCGGGCAGCACGCAGGGTGCCTTCTTCTTCGAATGTTTCGTGGATGATCTGGCACAGGCGGCGAGGCAGGACCCGCTGGCCTATCGCCGCCGGCTGCTGGCCAGCAATCCGCGTGCGCTCCGCGTGCTGGACGCCGCCGCCAACGCTGCCGGCTGGGGCCGGTCCCTGCCGGCGGGAACGGGCCTAGGCATCGCTATCTGGAACAGCTTTCAGTCCATCGCTGCACAGGTGGTGCAGGTATCGGTCACCGGCACCCGCGTGCGGGTGGACAAGGTCTGGTGCGCCTTTGATTGCGGCACCATCGTCAATCCCGACAGCGTGCGGGCCCAGGGCGAGGGCTCCATCCTGATGGCCCTGTCGGCCAGTCTGGCGGAGAAGGTGACCTTGGAGAAAGGGGCTGTCAGCAGCCGCAATTTCGATGAGTACAGCCTGATTCAGATGGATCGCATCCCGGAGATGGAGATGATCCTGATTGACAGCCCCGACGCACCCGTGGGCGGGGCGGGGGAGCCGATGACCCCGCCCCTGCCACCCGCCCTGGTCAACGCCCTGTTCGCGGCGACGGGCAAGCGGGTGCGGTCACTGCCCCTCACCGACCACGGCTTCACGGTGAGTTGAGTTTGGGCGGCCTTGCGCGCCCCTGCCGACAGGGGTTACACCGGCTGTTGCAACAGCGACGGATGACACCATGCGGCAGGGGGGCGAAGGTCGGGGCTGGATGCCTGTGCCGGTCCATCTGGTCGGCGTGCATCTGGGTCTGTCCTTCTGGCATTACGCCGTCGGCATGATGGCGCTGGGCCTGCTGGTCTTTCCGGTGGCTTGGGCTGCTGGCGGCGTGTCGGAAACGGTCAGCCTGTCGCTGGGCTGGGCGGAGGGCGACCCCGCCATCCGCCGCATCACCAATCTGCTGGCCCTGGCCGCCATCATCCTGCTGCTGACCGCCGTGCTGAACATGCAGGGCCGTTCGCTGATGAGCGTGGTGGCACCGGAACAGCACCTGGACCTGGGCATGATGGCCCGGTCGGCCGCCACCTATGCCCTGGCCTTTACCCCCGTCATCATCATGGCGGTGATGAGCGGACAGTTGAGCCTTGGCGATTGGCATGCGGCCCTGGCGTTGCTGCCCATGATGCTGGTGCTGGTGGCGTTGCAGGCCACGGCGGAGGAAATGGTCTGCCGGGGCTATCTGGCGCAGGGGTTTCAGGTGCTGTTCGGCCATGCAATGCTGGCGGCATTGCCCGTGGCCGTGATTTTTCTGGCGCTGCATGATACGGGCGGCTGGGATACCGGCTGGGACCGCAAGCTGCATATCCTGGTGATCAGTCTGGCGCTCTCCTGGCTGACCACCCGCGCTGGGCGGCTGGAACCCGCCATGGGCGTGCATTTCGCCCACAATATCATCGTCTTCACCCTGGCCGCCCGCCCAGACCATGGCCTGCCGTCGGTGAGCGGCTTTCAGGAAGATGTGCCGGATCGCGATTTTGAACTGAATGCCGTGCTGGCCCAGACCCTGGTCTATGGCGCGGTCTGCGCCAATTACTGGTTCATCGGCCTGCGTACCGGCTTCGTGGCGGGCCAATCACAGGGACACGCGGAATGACAGAGGAGGTAGTTCCCGTCCACTTGGCCGGTGTGGCGACGGGGCAATCGCGCGGAGCGTATCTGTTCGGCACCGTCATGATCTTCCTGCTGATGCTGCTGGCCGGCATCGCCATCTACATGGTGGTGGCCGGGCTGGGGCAGAGGCTGCCGGACAATCTGTATCTGCGGACCTATGGCCTGCTGACCATCAACTCAACCGCCATCCCCGTCCTGGCCCTGGTGCTGCATTGGCTGCATCGGCTGCGCTTGTCGGACCTGATCGCGCCGGGCCGTCCACTTGATTGGGGGATGATGGCGCGGGCGGCCCTGATCTTCGCGCTGCCCATGCTGGCGCAGGTGGCGGGCGGGCTGTGGACCGGGGAACTGCGCCTGTCGCAGACCAGCCTGACGACCTTCCTGATGCTGGCCCCTCTGTCGGTGCTGCTGTTTGGCCTGCAGGCGTCGGCAGAGGAACTGCTGTTCCGGGGCTATCTGGCCCAGGGCGCGCAGCTGCTGTTCCGCCACGTCTTGCCAGCATCGCTGTTGACAGCTTTGCTGTTCACGCTGGTGCATGAAGGGGCGGGCGCGCAGGCGGTCTGGGCCATGCGGGCGGAGATTTTCTGCATGGCCTTGTTCCTGTCCTGGATCACCACCCGCTTCGGTCGGCTGGAGGCGGCGATGGGCGTGCACATCATCAATAATGTGCTGTTCTCATTCTTTGTGGGCAGTGCTGACCTGTCCTTCCCGGACCTGACCACGCGTGTGGACCTGGACCCGCCCGACCTGTCGGGCTGGATCGACTGGGGTGAATTCGCCCTTTATCAGGCGATACATATCGGGTTCTTCTGGCTGGCCGGGATCAGGACCGGCTTTATCGAGAAGGGCTGGCTCAGGCGTCGCGCCGCGTGAGGTTAGACCCCACCGCCGCCAGACAGATCAGCACGATGGCCGCCACCGCCGACAGCGACAGCACCTCGTTCAGCAAGAACAGGCCGACCACGGCGGAAAGGGCCGGTTCCATCGCCATCATGATGCCGAACAGGGCCGTGGAAACCCGCCGCAGCGCAACGAATTCCAAGGCATAGGGCAGCAGGGTGGACAGCATCGACACCGCCGCCACCTTGGCCATCATTTCCGGGCTGGTCAGATAGGGGCCGGACACGGGCAGGCCGACCGGGGCGGTGAACAGGGTCGCGAACAAAAGCGCCAGGGCCAGCCCCGTCATGCCCGGTATCTGCCGCCCCGCATGCCGCGACATCAGGATATAGGCGGCCCAGCCCACGGCCGTGACGATAGCGAAGAACAGACCCAGCGGGTCCAGCCGGTCCGCCCCTGCCAACGGCGTCAGCAGCAGCACACCCGCCAGCGCCAGCAGCGGCCAGAGATAATCCACGACCCGCCGCGCGCCCACCATGGCAACCGCCAGCGGCCCCAGAAATTCTATCGCCACCGCCACACCCAGGGGGAGCCGGGCCAGCGCCAGGTAGAAGCAGGCATTCATGGCGGCCAGTGACGCGCCCAGTGCCGCCGCCGCCCGCCATTGCGCGCCCGTCAGATTGCGGAAGGAAGGCCGGACGATAGCCAGCATGATGGCGGCGGAAATGGCATTGCGCAGGAAGGCCAGCGCCAGAATGTCGTGCCCCTGCGACACATCCTTGGCCAGCCCACCGCCCAGCGGTGGCATGGAGACCGACAGGACCAGCAGAAACGGTGCCAGTAGGGTCAGGCGGTCGGCGCGAGCGGGATGCGCCGCCTCCTTCATGGCAGCAGCCCCAGGCCCATATCCCAGAACCCGGCTTCCAGCCGGCTGGCGGCATCAAAGCAGCGGGTCAGGTCGTTGAACCGCGCCTTACCCCCGCGCGTGGCCGACAGCCGGTCCAGGAGTGCCACCTGTGCCGCCGCCACGGCGCGATATTCGGGGTCGGCATACATGGCGATCCAGTCGCCATAGGGGTTGCGGTCCAGCTTGGTCGCCGGATCGGACAGCAGGTTTGCCGCGATCTCGGCATAGCCGATGATGCAGGGGGCCAGCGCCACATGCAGGTCCAGCAGATCACCGGCCAGCCCGCGTTCCAGCACGAACCGCGTATAGGCGAGCGTGCCCTGCGCCTCGGGTGCGGCCTGCATCGCCGCCTCGTCCAGGCCCCAGCCCGCGCAATATTTCGCATGCAGGCCCATTTCCAGATCCAGGATCGCCGCCATGGACCGCGCCGCCGCCCGCATATCGGCCAGATTGTCGGCCTTGAAGGCGGCCAGCGCATAGGCGCGGGCAAAATGGATCAGGAATAGGTAATCCTGGATCAGGTAATGCCGGAAGCAGGCCTCCGGCAGGCTGCCGTCGCCCATGCCCGCCACGAAAGGGTGGCGGACATAGCGGTCCCAGGATGGGCGCGTGGCCCCGCGCAGCCGGTCGAACAGGCCGCCCGGCGTGGCAATGTCTGGCAGGGTCTGACGGATCAGCGCCATGGTGAGCGCTTTACTTCGCGCCCGGCAGCTTGACGGTCAGCCCGTCCAGTTCCGGGGTGATGCGGATCTGGCAACCCAGGCGAGAGGTCTTGGTCAGGCCGAAGGCCAGATCCAGCATATCCTCTTCATCTTCCTGCGCGTCGGGCAGCAGGTCGTACCATTCCGGGGCGACCACGACATGGCAGGTGGAACAGGCCAGCGAGCCTTCGCAAGCACCTTCCAGGTCGATATCGTGGCGGCGGGCCACTTCCAGGATCGACAGGCCCAGGGGGGCATCCACCTCGCGGCGGGTGCCGTCGGTTTCAATGAACACCATCTTCGGCATGACGCCTCAACTCCCGATACTGAATGAACCGCCCTGGTGATGGGGCGGCGCTGTTAGGATGGATTTGCGGGTGCCGTCGTCAGCCGGCGGCACCATGGCAATGCTTGAACTTCTTGCCGCTGCCGCAGGGGCAGGGGGCGTTGCGCGGGGTGTTCACCCAGGCGTCGCCATCGGTCAGGTCGGTTTCCTGTGCCACCGGCAGGGCGGCGGCCCCCATGCCGAAATTCGGCACGGACGCACGGCGCACCATGCCCTCGGGCAGCGGCGCGTCGGCGGGCGGCAGGCCCCCGGCAAAGGCCGGGTCCAGGCGGGTTTCCTGGCCAAATTCCGGCATCGGCATGGGCATCGGTTCCGGCTCGCTGACGCGGACCTGGATCAGCATCAGCATCTGGGTCACCTGCTCACGCAGATTATCCAGCAGGCCCGAGAACAGCTCGAACGCTTCCTTCTTATATTCGTTCAGCGGATCGCGCTGCGCATAGGCGCGCAGATTGATGCCCTGCCGCAGATGGTCGAGCGAGAGCAGATGGTCCTTCCAGACCTGATCCAGAATCTGGAGCAGCAGGCTCTTCTCGATATTGCGCAGCAGGCCTGCGCCATAGGCGGCTTCCTTCTCCGCCATCTTGTCATCGGCGAATTTCAGCAGACGCTCGCTGATCTCCTCATCCGCGATGCCCTCCTCTTTGGCCCATTCCCGAACCGGCAGGTCGGCACCCAGCAGGCGCAGGCATTCCTCGTGCAGCAGGTTTACGTCCCACTGCTCGGCATAGGCGTTTTCCGGGATGGCGCGGCGCACCATGTCGGTGATCACTTCATGGCGCATGGACGTGACCATTTCCTGGACGTCCTCGGCCTCCATGATCTCCTTGCGCTGTTCATAAATGACCTTGCGCTGGTCATTCATGACATTGTCGTATTTCAGCAGGTTCTTGCGGATCTCGAAGTTATGGGCTTCGACGCGCTGCTGCGCCTTTTCCAGGGCCTTGTTGATCCAGGGATGGATGATCGCCTCACCCTCCTGCAGGCCCAGCTTCTGGAGCATGCCGTCCAGGCGCTGGCTGCCGAAGATGCGCATCAGGTCATCATCCAGCGACAGGAAGAATTTCGACGCACCCGGATCGCCCTGGCGGCCCGAACGGCCGCGCAGCTGATTGTCGATACGGCGGCTCTCATGGCGCTCAGTACCGACCACATACAGGCCGCCGGCCTTCAACACGATATCCTTGGCCGCCGCGATCTCGTCGCGGATGGTCTGGATGCGGCGCTGGCGCTCCTCGCCTTCCGGCACGTCAGCCAGCTCGAACTCCACCCGCATTTCGAAATTGCCACCCAACTGGATGTCGGTGCCGCGACCGGCCATGTTGGTGGCAATCGTTACGGCACCGGGACGACCCGCCTGCGAAACAATATAGGCTTCCTGCTCATGATAGCGCGCGTTCAGCACGTTATGCGGGATGCCCTTCTTCTTCAGCAGGGCTGCCAGCGTCTCTGATTTCTCAATCGAAACGGTGCCGACCAGCATCGGCTGCTGTCGGGCGCGGCATTCCTCGACCAGCTTGACGATGGCTTCATATTTCTCGGCAGCTGTCCGATAGACCTCGTCATCCTGGTCCTTGCGGGCCACCGGCAGGTTGGTGGGGATGTCCACCACGTCCAGGCCATAAATCTCCGCGAATTCGGCGGCCTCGGTCATGGCCGTACCGGTCATGCCGGCCAGCTTGGGATAGAGCCGGAAATAATTCTGGAAGGTGATGCTGGCCAGCGTCTGGTTTTCGCGCTGGATTGAGACACCTTCCTTGGCCTCCAGCGCCTGATGCAGGCCTTCGGAATAGCGGCGGCCTTCCATCATGCGGCCCGTGAACTCGTCGATGATGACGACCTTGTCATCCTTGACGATGTAATCCACGTCGCGTGTGAAAAGCTGATGGGCCTTCAGCGCCTGGTTCATGTGATGGACCAGGGAGATATTGTGGATGTCGTACAGGTCGCCGGTCTTCAGCAGGTCCATCTGCTTCAGGATCTGCGCCACCTTCTCGGTGCCCGACTCGGTCATGGAGACGGCCTTGGCCTTCTCATCCTTCTCGAAATCGCCCTCGCCGATATGTTCCATCACCTTGTTGATGGCGATGTACAGTTCAGAGCCGTCGGTGGACGGGCCAGAGATGATGAGGGGTGTGCGCGCCTCATCGACCAGGATGCTGTCCACCTCGTCGACGATGGCGTAATTGAAGGGCCGCTGCACCATGTCGGACAGGCGGTACTTCATATTGTCGCGCAGATAATCGAAGCCGAATTCGTTGTTGGTGCCATAGGTGATGTCGCAGGCATAGGCGGCGCGCCGTTCCTCATCATCCAGCCCGTGCACGATGACGCCCGTCGTCAGGCCCAGGAAGCTGTACAGCCGGCCCATATGCGTGGCGTCGCGGCGGGCCAGATAATCATTCACGGTGACGACATGCACGCCCTTGCCCTGTAGTGCGTTCAGATAGACGGCCAGGGTGCCGACCAGGGTCTTGCCTTCGCCGGTGCGCATTTCGGCGATCTTGCCGGAATGCAGCACCATGCCGCCGATCATCTGTACGTCGAAATGCCGCATGCCCATGACGCGCTTGGACGCCTCACGTACCGTCGCAAAGGCGTCGGGCAGGATGGCGTCCAGCGTCTCGCCCTTTTCCAGCCGGTCGCGAAGCCAGTCGGTGCGCATCTGCAATTCGGCGTCGGACAGGCCGGACAGCTTCGGCTCCAACGCGTTGATGGCTTCCACCCGCTTGCGCAGACCCTTGACCACCCGCTCATTGGCGCTGCCGAACAGCTTGCGGGCGATGGAACCGAACATAGACGCACTCCAGAAAAGGAACAGGCGCGAAGGACACCGGAAATGACGATATCCCGGTCACGGGCCGGACAGGCCGCCGGGAAGGCTGTTTGCGCCGGAACAGGCCTTGCCCATTTCAGCGCCCGTCACAGATAAGACCGCGCATCGCATCGGTCAATGCGGCATTGCCACATCAAAGCGCCTTTCCTGGGCGTTGCAGCCATGAAATGGATGCTTTCAGCGTTCTCGATGATCGGTACCGATCATCGGGCCTCAATCGCTGGCACCGGCATCCGGCGGCTTGGCTACGCCGCATGGGCGGCGCGTCGGCGGTCGCCGCCGGACCAATTCCCGGCACGCCCGGCTTGCCGGGAATTGGTCTTTAGGGCATGTGCGTGGCCCCTTGCCTGCCCATGGCCTGTCATGCTTTATGCCGGTGCGGTCTGCTGGGGATATTCCCGCCGACCGACCGGATTGTTTGCAGGGAACCCCCACAGATGTCGTTCAAGACCATGCGTGCCGCCCTGGTTGTCGCCGCCCTCGGGTCGGTCGCGGCCGTTGCTCTTTCCCCGGCCATGGCGCAGGACGCGGCCAAGCCTGCGGCGGCACCGGCTGCGAAGCCCGCCGCCGGCGGTTCGGCCCTGGCCGACGACCCGGTCGTCGCCCGCGCCAATGGCAAGGAATTCAAGCGCTCCGACGTGATCGCCCTGTTGCAGCAGCTGGACCCGCAGGTGCAGCAGATGCCCTTGCAGATGATCTATCCGCAGCTGGTCGATCAGCTGATCCAGGCGCAGCTGGTGACCGAGGCCGGTTACAAGGCCAAGCTCCAGGACAGCGCCGAGGTCAAGAAGCGCCTGAAGCAGGCCGAGGAACAGTTCGTTCAGCAGGCCTGGCTGAAGGCCGAGATCGACAAGAAGATGAGCCCGGAGAAGATCAAGGCCGCCTATGACAAGTGGGTCAAGGAAAACCCGCCGCAGGACGAAGTGCGCGCCAGCCATATCCTGGTCAAGACCAAGGAAGAAGCCGACGCCATCATCAAGCAGCTGAAGGGTGGCGCCGATTTCGCCAAGCTGGCGGCCGAGAAGGGCACCGACGGCACCAAGGAAAATGGTGGCGATCTGGGTTATTTCACCAAGGACCGCATGGTGCCGGAATTCGCCAACGCCGCCTTCGCCATGAAGGTCGGTGATGTCAGCGCCGCCCCGGTGCAGAGCGAATTCGGCTTCCACGTCATCAAGCTGGCCGACAAGCGCAAGCAGATTGTCCCGACCTTGCAGGATGCGACACCGCAGCTGCGTCAGATGGTGGCCCAGGAAATCGCCGAGGAAGTGGTGAAGGGCCTGGAAAAGACCGCCAAGGTCGAAAAGTTCAACATCGACGGCTCGCCGATGGCTGCCGCGCCGGCTACCCCGGCACCGCAGAAGAAGTAAGGCTGGGTCATTCCGCCTGAAAGGGCCGCCGGGGCAACCCGGCGGCCCTTTGTGTTTGCGCTTTCGCGGTGGTAGCCGGATGGAGGCTCATACCTCACTGCATGCGATCCTACTTTGCAGTTTTACAAGCGATGAAACTGCGTTATTGGGTTGTAGATAACTTAGAATTATTTCGCATGGGTTGATCATGGCGGATGATTATCTGGGAACGACACTGACCACCGGTCGGTTGCCTGTTGGCGGTGAAACCTCCGGTGTGATTGAGCGTGTGGGCGACGAGGACTGGTTCGCCGTAAACCTGATGGCAGGCACGTCCTACAGATTCTACGGTTATGACTTGCTCAGCCGTGGCGGCACGCTTATGGGGGTCGGCATTTCGCTGTATAGCCCCTCGGGCTCCCTGCTGACCAGCGCCGGTGAGAACGACACGATTGGCTATACGCCGTCTGTGTCGGGGGCTTATTTTCTTTCCGCGAAAAGCCTTTATGCTGTCGGTACCTACAGCAGCAATGGCATGGGCTCCTACAAGTTGCGGGCTGTGGTTGCTTCGAGCGACGATTACGGCTCCACCACGCAGACCGCAGGTGTGCTGCCGGTCGGTGGCGAGGTCAGAGGCGTCATCGAGAGTACAGGCGACAGGGACTGGTTCGCCATGGATCTGGTGGCGGGCAAGAACTATCGCTTCGCCGGCTACGATTCTGGCAGCTTTGGCGGCTCGCTCTCGGGTCTGTCCTTGACGCTTCGGTCGCCCGCCGGGACATCGATTTCAACCAGTTCCATCAGTGATATCATCAATTATACGCCGACCTCTTCCGGGCGATACTTCCTGGATGTCGTCGGCTATCCGGATCGCACCGGCACCTATTTGCTTCAAGCATTTGAGGAAGTGGGGGACGATTATGCTGGCAGTGTGCGAACAACTGGGGTGCTGGCGATCGGCGGTCGGGTACAAGGTGTGATTGGCACGCCCGACGACAGGGACTGGTTCGCCGTCGAACTGGAGGCGGGCAAGACATACCAGTTCGATGGTTTCGATCTGCGCACAGGTGGTGGCACTCTGCCAGATGTCGGGTTCCGGCTCCATTCTGACACAGGGTCCCTGATGGCGGCCGGCGGTGGGAAGCTGAACGTTACGCCCGCGACGTCGGGGCGTTTCTATGTGGCGGCAGAAAGCGCCACGTTGAACGACCGGGGCAGTTACAGCGTGACAGCGACGGAGATCGGGCCGGACGCGCATGCTGCGGGGACGCAGACGACGGGTGCCTTGCCCATCGGCGGTCAGACGACAGGCGTCATCGGCGTCGCGGGTGATGTAGATTGGTTTGCGGTCGATCTGGTCGCGGGCATGACCTATCGCTTCACCGGGCTTGGTTCAAGCGATGGTGGGGGGACGCTGCTCGACGTTGTTCTTGCACTGAAAGACCCGTCAGGGACGGATGTTGCGGGCGTGAATTTCACGGGCGGCCCCGGCTATACGGCGACAGCTGGCGGTCGCTTTTTCTTGGCTGCCAGCGGTGTGCGGTCCGACACAGGCACCTACACCCTGAGCGCATCCGCTTACAAACTTCCCACACTTACCGTCAGCAACCCAACGGTAAAGGAGGCGAAGGGTCCCCTGATTTACGTTGCCACCCTGTCAGATGCCGCACCGACACCCGTGACTTTCGTGGTCAAGACCAGCGGCGGCACAGCGACCGCGGGCGGTGATTATGTCGCGGTCAATCAGACGGTCACCATTGCTGCTGGTGCCACCAGCACCAGTATTGAGGTGAGCGTGAAAGACGACGACAGGCTGGAGAAGGATGAAAGCGTCATCTTGACCCTGTCGCAGGTCGTCGGCGCCGTCCTGAATGGCGGCAGCGCCACGGGGACCATTCTGAATGATGACATCGCCCGAGCCGCCTTCACTGTGGATGCTTATCGTGCGCTGAACCCCGATCTGTTGACGATGTTTGGCGCAGATGATGCGGCGTATGTCCGGCATTATATCAGCAAGGGCCGGGCCGACGGCCGTGCCAGCGCCGGCTATGACAGCGAAGCTTACGCTGCCCTTAACCCTGACCTGCTGAACATATTTGGCCTGAACCCGCTGGATTTGGCAAACCACTATCAGAAATTTGGCCGGGCGGAAGGACGGGGCGCAGATGGATTCGATGCCGAGGCCTACGCAGCCTTGAATCCCGACCTGTTTGCGGCGTTCGGCACGGATCACCGTGCCCTGATCAACCATTATGTGGCCTTCGGGCGGGCGGAGGGACGCGTGGCCACCGGATTTGATGCCGAAGCTTACGCCGCCCTCAATCCCGATCTCTTCAAAGCCTTCGGCCTCGATGCCAGTCGCCTGATCAGCCACTACATCAGCAACGGTCGTGTGGAGGGGAGGGTTACCACGGGGTTCGACGCCGAGACCTATGCCGCATTGAATTCCGACTTGATGTCGGCTTTCGGCCTCAATCATGCAGCCTTGGTCGGCCACTATGTCAGCTACGGGCGGGCGGAAGGCCGTAGCGCGTTTCTGGGTGATGCCGGCGCGGCCGCCCCGTCCACGCTAGACCTCGTCGGGCTAGTGGATGTCGGCTGAAGCTGGTGGCTTCCGGCCCTGTCAGATGCGGGATTGGCGAGGCCCCCACCGCCCCAACCCGCCCAGCCCCACCACCAGTGTCGCCAGCCAGACGATGCGGCTTTGATATCGGTCGTGCGGGTTGGACAGGGCGCCGTTGATGAAGGCATTGCCGATCAGGGCGATCAGGACGAACAGGGCCAGCGCCGCCAGATCGCGCCGGCCCGTGCGGAACCCCCAGATGGCGACAAGGATCAGGCCCAAGCCCGACAGATGCGCCACGGGCACATGCACAAGGTTCAGTGCGTCGAACAATTCCTGCGTGGTTTTCTGCCGCTGTTGCTTGGCCCCGGCAAAGGCCTCGTGCATGCCATCGGCCATGAAGGCGCGGAAGATCCAGCGTGTCACCTCCTGCCATTCATCCAGCCCGTCGCCCGTCTGAACCATCAACAGCTGATCCTTGGTGGCGACCAGGGCGGTGGACAGAAAGGCGCCGGGATAGGCCCCGACAATGCCCCCCACCAGCCGCGACAGTTCCGGCGTGGCGCTGTCCCAGCCGCCGATGGCTACAAACGGGCTGTCCTTGTGCCAGATGAAATCATCCGCCGTGGCGGGCAGATTGTCCTTATAGGCGCACAGTTTGATGGTCGGGTCCGGGCAATGGTCGGCCAGATAGCGTTGCGCCAGCCCATCCTGCACCAGCCGGCCAAAGATGAAGACGGGGCCGCCCGGCGTAAAACCCGGCTTGCCGATCAGGGCCATGTGCAGGGTCGGCATGGCGATAACCGACAGGGCCAGCAGGGCCACCGCCGGCCAGATACGCGGGGCAAGGCCCCAGCCGCGCCAGCGGTCCAACCCCTTGGCCGCCGCGATGGTCAGGACTAGCCCGCCGGCCAGCGCCATGGACGACATGTGCGACATCAGGGCCAGTAGCCCGATGACCGCCACACCCAGCCTTTCCCGCCAGTCCAGATCATCGAAACGGAATGATAGCAGCCAGAAACACAGGACCAGCAGCGGCAGCAGGATATCCGGCATCACCTGCGCCACATACCAGGACACGCCCGTCAGGGCCGACAGGCCGATGGCGACCGCCCCCGTCACCTGCCGCGACGGCCAGTCCCGAAACCCGATTCCATGCGCGCGCAGCAGCAGATGGATCAGCCACAAGGTCGCCCCCGCCTGCATCAGGATCGGCCCCCAGAAGCTGAACCAGCCGCCGGACGTGACATAAAGGAACAGGCCATAGAAGAAGGACCGGCCCGGCTCCAGGTCCCAGTCCAGCACACGCTTGATGTATCCGGCCGTGTCGAAGAACACGATGGGGAAGCCGTTCCAGAGAGCGGGTCCCAGCAGCGCGAAGCCGCCCAGCCACAACATCAGCCGGGGCCAGTCCAGCTGCGGTATGCGGCGCTGTATCGTCTGGCTGTCATCGGCGTCTGTCATGGGACCTCTGGGGCGCGGAACATGGTTTGTCCAGCAAGGCGCTAACATGATGGCGAGGATCAGGCAATCAAACCCCATATCGCGGGCCAGCGGAACGGCGCCATGACAACGACCCTGTTGCAAACTGCCTGAAAACAGCGTCCTCTGGCCGTTGTGACGCCATATTCCCGGCGTTTCATGCTATGCATGTTCCCTCCCGTCATCCGCATTCCGATCAATATGCCGCGCATTCCCGCACTGCTGTTCGCCACGGGTCTTCTCCTGGCGCCCGCCGCCCTTGCCGCGCAGGAGGGGGCGTCGCCACCTGCCGCCCCGCCAAAGGTCGGGCCGGAGACGCGCCCGTTTGAGCTGACGGGGGTGGAGGTGGCGGCGGAGCGTGACAAGCCCCAGGCCTGTTTCGCCTTTTCCCGCCCCCTGCCGCGCCCGCGTGGCCGCAGCAATGAACTGACACGGTTCGTCAGTGTGGAGCCGGGGCAGGGTGTGTCCATCGCCGTGCGCGACCAGAGTCTGTGCCTGGACGGGCTGAAGCATGGTCAGCGCTATGCCGTGACCATCAATGCCGGACTGCCGGCGGCGGGCGCCAAGGAAAAGCTGGCCGATGCCATCACCCGCGATCTGGCCGTGCCCGACCGCAAGCCCAGCCTGTCCTTCCGGGGCCAGGGCTATATCCTGCCGCGCGTGGATGCTGAGGGGTTGCCGCTCCGCGGGGTGAATGTGGACCGCGCCCGCCTGACGGTGCTGCGCCTGAATGACCGCGCCCTGGTAGAACAGCTTTATTACGGCCGATCCAACCAGACCATGACGGAGTTTGAGATCGGCGACGTCCTGGACCAGAAGGGCGAAAAGGTCTGGCGCGGCGAAATGGCCATTGGGGGCGAGCGGAACAAGACTGCCCAGATCGCCTTTCCTATTGATGCCGTGATCGGCGATCTGGCCCCCGGCGTCTATGTCGCAGTGGCGGAGGATGCGGCTCTGTCCTTCCAGGCCTGGGACAAGCGCGCTACGCAATGGTTCGTCGTCTCCGACCTGGGCCTGACCAGCTTCAAGGCCGGCAACGGCCTTTATGTCTTCGCGCGCAGCCTGTCTTCGGCCAAGCCGCAGGCCGGCGTCGAACTGCGTCTGGTGGCGCGCGACAAGCGGGAACTGGGACGCGCCGTCACCGGTGCTGATGGCTTGGCCCGATTCGACGCGGCCCAGGTGGGCGGCGTCAATGAGGCTGCCCCCCAGGCCCTGTTCGCCTCCACACCCGATGGCGGCTTCTCGCTGTTGGATTTCGGCGCGCCGGCGGTGGAACTGGTGGGCAAGGGCGATGGCGGGCGGCTGCTGGCCGGCAATGCCGATGCCTATCTGTTCCCCGAACGCGGTGCCTATCGCCCCGGTGACCCGGTCTGGCTGACGGCCCTACTGCGCGATGCGGATGCCAGGGCGCTGTCGGGCCAGAAACTGACGTTCAAGCTGGTGCGCCCGGACGGGCTGGAGGTGGAACGCCGGCTGGTCGATGATGGCGGGGCCGGCGCCCATGTCTGGCGCGTCGAACTGCCCGCCAATGCGCCGGCCGGTCGCTGGACGGCCACGGCGCATCTGGACCCCGGCGGTCCCGCCGTGGGTCAGGCGAAGTTCAATGTGGGGGAGGTCGCCCCCGCCCGCATCGCCTTTGACCTGACCGCCGACCGCGCCCGCATCGGTGCCGATGGCAAGGTTGGGCTGACGGTGGATGCCCGTTACGTGAATGGCGGGGCTGCTGGCCTGCTGCCCGGTGAGATGACCTTGACCCTGCGTCCCACGGACAGGCCGCGCCCTGGCCTGGACGGTTATCGTTTCGGTCTGGCGCAGCAATCGCTGGCCCCGGAGAAGCGCGCACTGCCTGGCTTTACCACGGGGGCCGATGGCAAGGCGCTGCTGACCTTCGACCTGGGCAAGCTGCCGGATACCAGCCGCCGGCTGGAGGCGGTGCTGCGCGCCACCTTGCACGATGTCGGGGGCCGCTCGGTCGATCAGGAACTGGTCCTGCCGGTGGAGTTTCAGCCCTTCACCCTGGGCCTGAAACCGAATTTCAGCGGTGACGCCGTGCCCGAGGGGGCGACGGTCGCCGTCGATGTCCTGGCTGTGGCCCCGGACGGGCAGAAGCTCGCCCGCAACGGCCTGACCTGGGACCTGTTCGAAGAAGAATATGATTACGAATGGTACGCCGCCGATGGCCGCTGGGAATACCGCACCATCGTGAAGGACCGCCGCCTGACGGGCGGGTCGATCAATATCGCCGCCGGTCAGCCGGCCACGATTGAGGAACAGGTTCGCGCCGGCCGTTACCGGCTGGAGGTCTTCGATCCCGCCACGGGCATCGCCTCTTCCCTGCGTTTCTCCGCCGGCTGGTGGGTGTCGGCCAAGCTGGCCGACACGCCGGACGCGGTGGAGGTGAAGGTGCAGGAACCGCTGCACAAGCCGGGTCAGAAGGTGCGGGTCTTCGTGCGTCCGCCCTATGCCGGGACGGTCGCCATCGCGCTGGCCGACCGCGCCATCCGTCATACGCTGATCAGTGAGATCGGGACGGAAGGGGCCTTCGTCGAACTGCCGCTGCCCGATGACATCACCGCCGGTGCCTATGTCCTGGCAACCTCCTTCGCGCCCGCCGATGCCGGCAACCGCACGCCGCCGCGCCGTGCCCTGGGCATGGGCTGGGTTGCCGTTGACCCCGCCGACCGCTCCCTGTCGGTCGCCATCGCCGAACAGCCGGCGGTGCATCCGCGCGGCAGCGTGAAGCTGCCCGTGACCGTGACGGGGGCTGAACCGGGATCGACCCTCCGCCTGCTGGTGACGGCGGTGGATGAAAGCGTGGCCCGCCTGCCGGAAACCCAAGCGGTCGATCCGGTCGGCTGGTTCCTGGGCAAGCGCCGGCTGGCCGTGGAACTGCGCGATGTTTATGGCCGTCTGGTCAATCCTGACAATACTGTCACCCCCGCCCCCGCCATTGGCGGTGACAAGGACAAGGGCGGTACCCGCATCACGACGGCCCCGCGCAGCGGGCCGGTCACGGCGCTGCATTCCGGTGTGGTGACGGTCGGTGCCGATGGCAGGGCGGAGGTCAATCTGGTCCTGCCCGACATGGCGGGCCGCCTGTCCCTGACCGCCATCGCCTGGTCCGATGCCAAGGTCGGCGTGGGTAAGGGGGCCTTGGATGTGCGCGACGATATCGCCACCGACATGACCCTGCCGGGCTTCCTGGCACCCGGCGACAGGGCGCGTATTGCCCTGAACCTGGAGAATGTGTCCGGCCCCGTGCGCGGTGCCTATAAGGTGTCGCTGGCCGCCGAAGGCCCGGTGAAGCTGGAAGGCGGTAAGGCCGAAACCAGCTTCCAGGCCCTGGCGCGTGGCCGCAAACTCTCCATCGACCGGACGCTGGTGGCGGGCGATCCCGGCTATGGCGTGCTGGTGGTCAATGTAACGGGTCCCGAGGGCTACAGCCTGACCCGCCGCTTCCCCCTCAATATCCGCCCGGCGCATGCCGTCGCGGCCACGCAGGCGCGCGGCCAGATCGCGCCCGGCCAGATGGCCACCCTGTCGGTGCCCAAGCCGGAGGGGGCCATTGCCGGTGCCTCCTGGAAGCTGGCTATGGCCAGCAGCCATGACACGCTGGACGCGCTGACCCATCTGTTGCTGATCGATGCCCGGCCCTTCGGCTCGGCGGATCAGATCGCATCGCGTCTGTTGCCCCTGCCCGGTGCCAATGACTGGCAGAAGGCACTGGGCCTGCCGGCGGATGAGAAGCTGAAGGCCAAGGCCGACGATCTGGTCGAACGGCTGATCGGGCGGCAGCGGGCCGACGGTGCCTTCTCGCTCTGGTCGCATGAAGGCCCGGCCGATCCCTGGCTGACGGCGTTTGCGCTCGACGTGCTGACCCGCGCGCGGGAGGCCGGCTTTACCGTGCCCGAAGATGGCTATCGCCGCGGCATGGACTGGCTGGTCCGCTCCATCGGCAACAGCTGGGTGGAGGATGGGGAACTGCCAGCGCGTGCCTATGCTCTTTATGTGGCGGCCCGTGCGCGCGCCATCGACGCCACGCCGCTGCGCTTCTTCCAGGAGACGTTCCAGGCCCGCGTGCCCACCCGTCTGGCGCGGGCGCAGATCGCCGCTGCCTTCGCCCTTCTGGGCGATGGGCAACGGGCGGGCGACATCCTGTCGCGTCTGGATGATCCGCTGCCGGGTGTGGCGGGCGTGCGAGATTTCGGCAGCCCGTTGCGCGACCGCGCGGCAACGCTGGCCCTGCTGATCGCCGCTAATGCTGATCCCGGCCGCATCCAGGCCGAAGAAAACGCCCTGGCCGGCATGCTGCGCGATCCGGCCCTGGTCGCCACGCAGGAACGCGCCTGGCTGCTGCTGGCGGCACAGGCGCTGGCCACACGCGGCCCGGCGCTCAATCTAGCGGTCGATGGACAGGCCGTGGCGGGCAATAACGGCCCGCTGCTGCGGGCGCTGGCCGACGGGGCGTCGCTGTCTGTCGCCAACCGGGGCGATGCGCCGGTGCGCACCCTGACCACCATCGCCGGCATTCTGTCCACGCCCGACAAGGCGGAAGCGGCGGGCGGCCTGACCCTGACGCGGCAGTTCAAGGATGGCAAGGGGCGGCCCGCCAACCTGAAGAACATCCGCGCCGGCGACCTGCTGGTGGTGGTGCTGGAGGGCAAGGCCGAACAGCCGCTGACGGGTCCGCTGCTGCTGATCGACCCGCTGCCCGCCGGTCTGGTGGTGGAAAATGTGCGTCTGGCCGGCAGCGCGCAGCTGGGCGACCTGTCCTGGCTGGGCACCTTGTCAGAGGCGGCCCTGGTGGAATTCCGTGACGATCGTTTCGTGGCGGCCCTGGACGGCATGCCCGACAGCGGCACTTTCCGTCTGGTCTATCTGGCGCGCGCCGTCACCCAGGGTAATTTCACTCTGCCATCGGCGCGTCTGGACGATCTGATCGACGGCAGCCGTTATGCCCGGACCGCCGCCGGCACGCTGACGGTGCTGCCACCGGCCCCGGCGGTGCCCCCGGCGGTGCCCCCTGTGCCGGACGCGGTCCCGCCGGCCCCCTGACGGGTTGATTCTGTTGCAATGCGGGGTGGGCATGGCTTGACGCCGTTCACCCCGCGCTTGCGTCTACGACCTTGGTAGATGCGGCGGAAATGCACAGGGGACCATCCTTCCATAAACTTCATTTCGCACCTGCACTCGGCTAGGATCGCGTCGGTTATTCACTCTGTTCAGTTGCCAAGAAGGCCGTAACCATGGACATCACCAAGATCCCCGTCGGCAAGAACGCGCCCTGGGACATCAACGTCGTCATCGAGATCCCGCAGGGCGGCCAGCCCGTGAAGTACGAGCTGGACAAGGATAGCGGCGCGCTCTACGTCGATCGTTTCCTGCACACCGCGATGTTCTATCCGGCCAATTACGGTTTCGTGCCGCACACCTTGGCCCTGGATGGCGACCCGATCGACGTGATGGTGGTGGGTACGACCCCCGTGGTCCCCGGCGTCGTCCTGCGTTCGCGCCCCATCGGCGTGCTGATCATGGAAGATGATGCGGGCATGGACGAAAAGATCCTGGCCGTGCCGGTGGACAAGCTGCATCCGTTCTACAAGGACATCACCAGCTACCGTCAGCTGCCGCAGATCCTGGTCGAACAGATCGCCCACTTCTTCGAGCATTATAAGGACCTGGAGCACGGCAAGTGGGTCCGCATCGTCCGCTGGGACGAGGCTGACGTCGCCGCCAAGCTGATCCAGGAAAGCGTGGATCGCGCTGCCGCTACCGCGTGATGACAGGCGGGAAACCGCCCTGGTATCGCTGGAAAAGCCGGGATCCCGACGGGGTCCCGGCTTTTTTCATGTCTGACGGATATGTTTCCGCCCTATGCCAACAGGATACGATCCTTTTGGCATAATACTGTTTAATGAATGCTGGTTGATAGATATTCCGCCATTGCTGTGTTATCCGACAGTTGGCCGATAGTGGCCAATTATACTGTATTATGGGGTAGTCATGGCTAATATTATTGGAGAAAATACCGATGATTCTTTGGTTGGTGGCGCTGAGGATGATAATATAAATGGTTCCAATGGTAACGATACCTTGTCCGGCATGGACGGAAACGACACGCTGATAGGTGGCGAGGGGACCGACGTCCTGTTCGGTGGGGCTGGGAATGACAGTTTATATATAGGTTCAAACGATCTTTTGACCGGCGGTGCTGGCCGCGACTTGTTCATCCCCAACCTGGCTCTGAATTATTACGGCTATGGTGAGTCCCGAATCACGGACTTCACGCCTGGCGAGGATCGGATCGACCTGTCTGCCCTGGGCATTACCGATCTGGCGACGGCGCGGCTGTTCCTGTCCAGCGGCTATGACAGCGGGTCCCGCTTCCTGTTCCGCGCCACCAACGGCGTCTATACTTTCACGATGAACAGCCCCATCGACAAGCTGACGGAGGCCGATTTCATCTTCGCCACGCCGCGCACGGTGGGCGCTGTCATTCTTGGCGGCAGTGGCAATGAGGATATCCTGGGTGGTGCCGGCAATGACACCATCGATGGCGGGTCGGGTGATGATCTGATCCTGGCGGGTGCCGGCGATGACCGCATCATCTCCCGCGCCGGGTATGACCGCGTCAGCGGTGGGTCCGGCAAGGACACCTTTGTCCTGCTGCCCAATGTCAGCGGTAATTACAGCAACAGCCTGACCATTACGGATTTCACCCCGGGTCAGGATCGGATTGATCTTTCGGCCTTTGGCATCAGCAGCTGGGAGACCTTGAAGGCCTGATCCCCTACGGCATGGCAGGCTCGGGCGATACCGGCTTTACCTTCTCCCGTGGGGGAACGATTTCCATAACGCTGACCGGGGTCAACTACTGGACCTTGTCGGAACGTGATTTCATTCTGGCAGACGGCGATGCGCCGCGTGAGATATTTGACGGTCAGAACAGTCACCTCTTCGGCGGGGCTGGCAATGACCGGCTGCACGGCTCGGCCAACGGTGCCACCATGTTCGGCGGCGCTGGCGACGATATTCTCTATGCCGCTGCCTATGGCCCTGCCCGGATGACGGGCGGTCCGGGTCGTGATGTCTTTACCCTGGCCACTGGTTCCACGGTTGTCATCACCGACTTTACCCAGGGGCAGGACCGGATTGATGTATCCGGCCTGGGTATCAGCAGCTTTGATGTGCTGCGCGACATGATGGCCCTGTCGCCTGCCTCTGGATATTTCCAGATTGCGGGCGCCAATCTGGCGCTGAATATCAACCGAAACAAGCTGACGGCAGCAGACTTCATCCTGGCAGAAGATTTGCCGGGACGGCAGATCACGACCTATGGCGGCGGCCCGGGCGTTTTGGTGGGCGGCAGCGGCAATGACAGCCTGACCGGCAGTTTCGGCAGCGACCGGCTGTTCGGCGGTCCGGGTGATGACATCATACGGGACGATCCCTACGAGCCCTATGGCGGCTATGGCAGCGATGTCTGGGTGGGCGGGTCCGGTCGCGATACCTTTATCATTCAGAACCTGTATGGCCGCGACGTTATCGCCGACTTCACGCAGGGTGCCGACCGGCTGGACCTGTCGGCCTTGGGCATCAGCAGCATGGAGACGGTCCGCTACATGGCCGACTATGTGCGTGTGGGCGGCAAGGCGGGGATGATGCTGCGGGGCGGTTCCACTTTCGACGTGGGTGCCGTTGCCTTTGTTGCCGACCCGGCAAAGTTGACGGTGGCTGATCTGGTTCTGGCGACACAGACGACGCCGGTAACGCGGGAGGCGACGGGTAACCAGGATGTGATCGGCGGCCTGGGGGGCGACACTTTACGGGGCAATGCGAATGCCAACCGTCTGTTCGGCGATGGCGGCGACGATACCTTGACGGGCGGTGCCGGTGACGACCGGCTCTATGGCGGGGCGGGCACTGATACCGCCAATTTCAGCGGCCTTTATGCCGATTACGAGATCGCCACCATCAACGGCATCACGACCGTCAGGCACAAGACGGGTAGCGATGGCACCGACCTCCTGGTCGGGGTCGAACGTCTGGTCTTCCTGGATCAGACGGTGAATGTCACGCCGGCCGAGGCACCCTTCCTCACCATGTCCGGCTCCTACGGGATCGAAGGTGACCGTGGCACCTACACGGTTGTGGTGGAGGGTAAGATCGAAGGATCGGTCCAGGGCCGGGTGGTCAATACCGATGCGGTCTTCACCATCAACCTGTCGCGTGCAGGGACGGAGGCGGTGACCTTTGACTTCAGCCACGCCACCTCGACCGGCTTCCAGATCGGGACCCGCAGCTACACCATCGCCGCCGGTCAGACGTCGCTGGAAATCCGCTTCCCCTATGCCGGGAATACATCGGTCGCGGCCGATTACACGCTGATCGGCACCGTCAGCAATGTGCGCGGTGCCGTGGTGCAGACGTCCGACGGCACCATGCGGACATCATCGACCATCCTGAACGACGATTTCCAGGCTGATTTCTCCGTCGCCGCCTACCGGGCGCTGAACACCTCACTGGATACCCGTTTCGCCGGCGATGATGCCGGTCTCGTGCAGCATTATATCAGCACAGGCCGGACAGAGGGCCGTCTGGCGACGGGCTTTGATGCCGAGGCCTATGCCGCCCAGAACAAGGACATCTTCGATCTCTATGGTCTGGATGCCAAGGCCCTGCTGACCCACTACCAGACGACGGGCATGCGCGAGGGCCGGGTGGCCGAAGGCTTCGATGCCGTCGCCTATGCGGCGTTGAACAAGGATCTGTATGCAGCCTATGGCCTCGACCACCGCGCCCTGGTTCAGCATTATATCCTTTATGGCGAGGCGGAGGGGCGTCTGGCCAGCGGCTTCGACGCAGAAGCCTATGCCGCGCTGAACCCCGACCTGTTCTATGCTTTCGGGCTGAATGAACAGGCGCTGGTCAACCATTATGTGACCATGGGCTACAAGGAAGGGCGGGCCATCACCGGCTTCAGCGTGGAGGCCTATGCCGCCTTCAACAGCGACGTTTTCGCCGCCTTCGGTCTGAACCGCGAAGCCCTGGTTCGCCACTATGTTCAGAATGGCGTGTCGGAAAACCGCCAGACCTTCAGCCTGCTGGGTCTCACCCCCAACGCCCCTGCCGAACTGTCAACCTTCACGCCCGATACTGGCTGGGGGCCTGACAGTTTCCTGTGATGGCAGGACGCGATGTCGGTCCGACTTGCGCAGGCCGACAAATGGCGGTTCCATAGGGAGACACAAGTTGGGGGTAAGGGAATGAGTGATTTGTACGAGAGAGGCAGGAACAACGGTTCCATGCTATGATCATCGTGATCTGCAATGTGCTGACCATTGTCGGGTTCGGCCTGATCGGGGTGATCATTGCCTATCTGAAGCGGGGTGAGGCTGCTGGCACGCTGTGGGAAACGCACATCACATTCATCATCCGCACTTTCTGGCTGGGTGTGCTGGGTATCGTGGTGGCCGGCCTCACTGAGCTTCATCGGTATCGGGATTCTACTGGGTTTCGTGGTTGGCATCTGGTGGTTAGTCCGGGCTGTCGTCGGCCTGCTGCGCGCCATTGACGACCGGCCCATCCTGAACCCAGAGACCTGGTGGATCTGACTGCTGTTTCCGGGTGACCGGAAACAGTTCTGGCGGCGATTGCCGCCGCGCTACCCGCCCGGTGATTGAGGGAGAACGAAAGGTTGGAGCTTGTTTCCAACAGGCGGAAACAAGCTCCAAAGGCGAATGATTGACCCATGTCATCGCCCGACCATGATCCTGGTTTATGGTGGCCCCTGCTTCCGGCATGCTGCCGTGCGGCGTGATCCCGGATACCAGGAGCCACCATGACCATCCGTAACCTGAACAGCCTGTTCAAGCCCGCCTCCGTCGCCCTGATCGGGGCCAGTCGGCGGGAAAAATCGGTGGGCAAGGTGGTGGCCCGCAATCTGTTCAATGCCGGGTTCGACGGGCCGATCATGCCCGTCAATCCGCGCGAACGCTCAATCGAGGGGGTGCTGGCCTATCCGTCGGTATCCGACCTGCCCATCACGCCGGAACTGGCCGTTATTGCCACCCCACCCGCCACCGTGCCGGGCCTGATCGCTGAGCTGGGTGCTCGCGGCACCAAGGCCGCCGTGGTCATCACCGCCGGCTTTGCGGAGATGGGGGAGGAGGGGCGCAAGCTTCAGCAGGCGGTGCTGGACGCCGCTCGCCCGCATCTGTTGCGCATCATCGGGCCGAACTGCCTGGGCATCATGGTGCCGGGCCAGGGGCTGAATGCCAGTTTCTGCCATGTGCCGCCGCTGAAGGGCGATATCGCCCTGGTGGCGCAATCGGGTGCCGTGGTCACCTCCATCGTCGATTGGGCCACCCCGCGCGGCATCGGCTTTTCACATCTGATCTCGCTGGGCTCCAAGGCCGATGTCGATTTCGGCGACATGCTGGATTATCTGGCGCAGGACGGGTCGGTGCGGGCCATCCTGCTGTATGTGGAGGCCATCACCAGCGCGCGCAAATTCATGTCGGCGGCCCGCACGGCGGCGCGTGCCAAACCCGTGATCGTCATCAAGGCAGGGCGCAGCGAGGAAGGGTCGCGTGCCGCCAGCTCGCATACCGGTGCCCTGGCCGGGGCCGACGCCGTCTATGACGCGGCCTTCCGCCGCGCCGGCATGCTGCGCGTGGGTGAGCTGGATGAGCTGTTCGCGGCGGTGGAGACGCTGGCCACCGGTGTGCAGATCGGCGGCGACCGGCTAGCCATCGTCACCAATGGCGGCGGGGTGGGCGTGCTGGCAACCGACGCTCTGATCGCCGGCGGGGGACGGCTGGCGCAACTGTCGCCCGAGACGCTGGCACAGTTGGACAAGGTGCTGCCCCCAACCTGGAGCCATGGTAACCCCGTGGACATTATCGGCGACGCCGATGGCAGGCGTTATGCCGACGCCTTGAAGATCGTGATGGCGGATAAGAATATCGATGCCGTCCTGGTCATGAACTGTCCCACGGCGGTGGCCGATGGGGCCGACGCGGCCCAGGCCGTGGCCGATATCGTGCGTGATCAGAACAGCCGGCCCGGCGGTGGCCGCCGCCTGCCGGTGTTGGGCTGCTGGCTGGGTGAACAGCAGGCCGCCCCCTCGCGCCGTCTTCTGGACCATGCCCGCATTCCGCACTACCAGACGCCGAACCAGGCCATCCGTGCCTTCCTGCATCTGGTGCAGTATCGCCGCAATCAGGAACTGCTGATGGAAACCCCGGCCAGCGCGCCGGAACAGTTCGATGTGGATATGGGTGCGGTGCGCCCCGTCATCGATACGGCCCTGGCCGATGGCCGTGGCTGGCTGTCGGAGTTTGAGGCGAAGGAAGTGCTGCGCGCCTATGGCATCCCTTGCGTCCAGACCGTGACCGCCGCCACACCTGCAGAGGCGGAACGGGCGGCCAAGCGTCTGGGCGGGCGTATCGCACTGAAAATCCTGTCGCCCGACATCACGCATAAATCCGACCTGGGCGGCGTCTCCCTGAACCTGTTGCCGACCCAGGTCTGGGCAGAGGCGGAGGCCATGCTGGAACGTATCCGCACCGCCATGCCCGACGCCCGGATCGAAGGCTTCACGGTGCAGGAAATGGCCCATCGGCCCGGTGCGCAGGAACTGATCCTGGGCATGGTGGATGATCCGCTGTTCGGGCCGGTCATCCTGTTCGGGGCTGGTGGCGTGGCGGTGGAGGTGCTGGACGACAAGGCCCTAGCCCTGGCACCCCTGAACCTGAATCTGGCGCGCGACGCCATGGCCCGCACGCGCGTTTATAAGCTGTTGCAGGGATTCCGCCATATGGCGCCGGCCGACCTGGACGCTGTGGCCCTGACCATGACCAAGGTCAGCCAGTTGATCACCGATTTCCCGGAAATCTCGGAGCTGGATATCAACCCGCTTTATGCGGATGAGGCAGGCGTGCTGGCCCTGGATGCCCGCATCAAAGTGAAGCCGCTGACCGAGCGATCGCTAAAGCGGCTGGCCATCCGCGCCTATCCAAAGAAGCTCGAACATACGGTAACGCTGCGTTCGGGCCGGGAATTCCTGGTCCGGCCCATCAGGCCGGAGGATGAGCCGGCCATCCATGACATGATCGCGGCCACCAGTGTGGAGGACATGCGCCTGCGCTTCTTTGCGCCCATGCGCCGCCTGTCGCATCAGATGGCGGCCCGCCTGACCCAGATCGACTATGACCGCGAAATGGCCCTGGTTGCCATCCCGCAGGATTTGAGCGACCCGGAAAAGCCTGGCCCCATTTTCGGCGTGGTCCGCATCACCGCCGACCCGGACAATGAGCGCGCCGAATATGCCGTGCTGGTCCGGTCCGACATGAAGGGCAAGGGCCTGGGATCGCGCCTGATGAAGGAAATCCTGGCCTATGCCGACAGCCGGGGCATTCATGAGGTGTTTGGCGAGGTCTTACGCGAAAATGCCGGCATGCTGGGCCTTTGCCGCGATCTGGGCTTCACCTTCCATGACAGCCCCGACGATCACGGGATCGTGGAGGTGAGTTACCGGTTCAAGCGCTGATCCACACCGTTTCTCCGCGGATTACGCTTCGCTAATCCGCGCTACGCTCCATCCCATGCTTGAAATTGTAGCGCGGATTAGGTGTAGCCGTAATCCGCGGAACCACCCCGCCATCAAAGCATAGCGGCAATATTCCTTCGTGCATTGACCCCGATGCTTGCCGAAAAGCATAAGCGGGGCAGGTCTATTGCCGGGATGGGTACCATGGGTGCGGTGTTGGCGGGTTCGCAGGATCTGGGTTCGGCGCGGCGGCTGATCGTGAAGATCGGGTCGGCGCTGATGGTCGATGCCGCCACCCACAAAATCCGCACCGAATGGCTGGACACGGTGGCCGATGATGTCGCCACCTTGCGCGCACGCGGGGTGGAGGTGGTGATCGTCACCTCCGGTGCGGTGGCCTGCGGGCGCGAACATCTGGGGCTGGTGGGCCGTCCCCTGCGGCTGGAGGAGAAACAGGCCGCCGCCGCCACGGGGCAGATCAGGTTGGCCCACGCCTATCAGGAAACGCTGGCGCGGCACGGCATCACCGTCGCGCAGGTCCTGCTGACCCTGGATGATACGGAGGATCGTCGCCGCCACCTGAATGGCCGCGCCACCATCGAAACCCTGCTGAAGCTGGGGGCGGTACCGGTCATCAATGAGAATGATACCGTGGCTACCGCCGAAATCCGCTTTGGCGATAATGACCGGCTGGCCGCCCGCGTGGCACAGATGATCAGCGCCGATACCTTGATCCTGCTGTCCGACATTGACGGGCTGTACACCGCCGATCCGCGCAAGGACCCGGACGCGAAGCACATCCCGATCGTGCAGGAGATCACGCCGGAGATTGTGGGCATGGCCGGTGAGCCGCCGCCCGGTTACAGCAGCGGCGGCATGGTCACCAAGATCGTGGCCGGGCGTATCGCGCTGGCTGCCGGCTGCCGCATGGCCATCGCCATGGGTAAGCGCCCCAACCCGCTATCCGCCCTGCTGACGCCCGTGGACCAGGGCGGGGTGCTGGCCACATGGTTTGTGCCGGGATCGGAACCGCGCACGGCGCGCAAGCGCTGGATCGCCGGCAGCCTGAAGCCGCTGGGCACGCTGATCCTGGATGACGGGGCGGTGAAGGCGCTGCTTAAAGGTGGGTCGCTGCTGCCCGCCGGCGTGCGCGGGGTGGAAGGCGAGTTTGAACGCGGCGATCTGGTCCTGATCCAGGGGCCGGACGGGCGCACCGTCGGGCGCGGCCTGTCGGCCTATGGTGCGGTTGATGCCCGCGCCATCGCCGGGCGGCGCAGTGCAGAGATCGAGGCCGTCCTGGGCTATCGCGGTCGGGACGAGATGGTGCATCGCGACGATCTGGTGCTGGGGTAAGAGAGCTACCGCTGTCTCCCGCCTTCCCCTCGCCAATGAAGGCACCCGGCGTTATGATCCCCGCGTCCTGAAATCGGAGCCTTGAATGACCGATACCGCCCCCACGGCAGCCCTGCTGATTATCGGCAACGAGATACTGTCCGGCCGGACCCAGGATGCCAACATGGCCTTCATCGCCAAGCATCTGGGCACGCTGGGCATCCGCTTCCGGGAGGCGCGGGTCGTGCCGGATGAAGAGGCGGAGATCGTGGCGGCGGTGAATGCGCTCCGCGCCCGCTACACCTACGTCTTCACGACGGGCGGCATCGGCCCCACCCATGACGATATCACCGCCGAATGCATCGCCAAGGCCTTTGGTCTGCCCCTGATCCGCAATGCGGAGGCCGTCCGCCGGCTGGAGCTGCATTATGCCGGCACGGGCATGCTGAACGAGGCGCGGTTGCGCATGGCCAACACGCCGGAAGGGGCCATCCTGATCGACAACCCCGTGTCGACGGCTCCCGGCTTTCAGATCGGCAATGTCTTCGTGATGGCGGGCGTGCCGATGATCATGCAGGCCATGCTGACCGGTATCGGCAACCGTCTGGTGGGCGGGCCGGTGGTGAAGACCAAATCGGTGGCGTCGGCTATTCCCGAGGGCAGCTTTGCCGACGCGCTGCGCGCCATCGCCGCCGATTATCCCGGCGTCGATATCGGCTCCTATCCCGCCTTCCGGCAGGGCAAGGTCTCCACCGCCCTGGTCCTGCGTTGCACCGATCCCGACCTGCTGGAGACGGTGACAGCGCTGGTGGCGGACATGTTGCGCGGACTGGGCGGCGACCCGATCATCATGGATGGCTATGGGGATCAATGACCTCATGGATGCCTTGACCAGACGGGGCCTGTTGGCGGGCACTTTGGCCGGACTGGTTATGGGGCGTCGTGCGCCGGCGCAGAGTGCGCTGCTTGTCTGCGGTATTATTGATGTCCCACCCTGGGTTATACGCGGTGGCAAAATGCCGGGTGCCGGGGTCGATATCGTGAACCGTATGGTTGCAGATAGCGGTATCCCGATTGATGTGAAACCGGCCCCCCATCCCAGGCTGTTGATGGAGTTACGCAGCGGGCAAATCGATCTGGTCGCCTTTGTACCGCAAGCGGAATTGGAGGAAGCCGGCCGATCCCTCGGGGAACTGGGCTTTGTAGAGATGGGCCTGACTATCCGTGCAGGACTTACCGTGACGAAGGTCGAGGATCTGGCGGGCCGCTCGGTGGGTATTGTTCGCGGAAGCGGTCTTGGGCCGCTGATTGAAATGATACCCCCCAGCGTTGAACGGATCACCGTTCGGGATGTCGCCCAAGGTTTGGATATGATCGCCGGTGGTCGTATCGATGCTTTTGTCGGCAGCCACCTAGCCAGCGAATGGCATATGCATCAGCACGATATGGATGCAAGACTGTTCGGACCGTTCTTCTCGATGGGGACTCAACCGATCATGCTCTATCTATCGCGGGCGCGGTCCTACCCAGACGAGATCGTTGATAGGCTGACGGTGGGAGTGGTTAATGTTCGGGAGAATTTCGACGCACTATGCCGCCCCTATCGCCGAAAAATATAAGGCGGGCCGCATGATCACGGCCCACCCCATTTGTAATGATCAATCCGCGTAAACCCCCGCTGCGGTGATGATCGGCTTCCAGCGGTCAATCTCCGTCACCACAAAATCGCCCAGCGCCTTGGGCGTGGCGCGAGCGTCGCTGACCGGCTCGGTGCCCAGCTCGTTGAAGCGCTGCTTCACTGTGTCGTCCTTCAGCGCGACTTTCAGCGCGTCGGACAGCTTCTTGGTCACGGCATCGGGCGTGCCCTTGGGCGCATAGATGCCGTGCCAGACGGCGACCTGCACCGCCGGCAGACCGGCTTCCTTGGTCGTCGGCAGGTCAGGCAGGGAGGAGACGCGGGTCGCAGTCGTCACGGCATAGGCCTTGATGGCCCCACCCTTGATCTGGCCCGTGGTATTGGTGGTCTGGTCGCACATCAGATCGACCTGACCGCCGACCAGATCATTCATGGCAGGCCCGGTGCCCTTGTACGGCACGGTGGTAAGGGCGGTGCCCAGCGCCTGCATGAACAGCATGCCGCACAGGTGGGAGGCGGCACCCACGCCGGCATTGGCCAGCGTCACCTTGTCCGGGTTGGCCTTCACATAGGCCACCAGTTCCTTCAGGTCCTTGGCCGGAAAATCCTTCTTGGCCACGATGGTCATGGGCACATCAGTGACCAGCCCCACGGGCGCGAAATCGGCCTTCGCATCATAAGGCAGCTTGCGGTACAGGGTGGCCGCCGTCGCCTGCCCGATATGGTGCAGCAGGATCGTGTAGCCATCGGGATCGGCCTTGGCCACGCGCGCCGCCCCGATGGTGCCGCCGGCCCCGCCAACATTCTCCACAATCACCTGCTGGCCCAGCGTCTTGCTCATCGACTGGGCGACGAGGCGGGCCACGGTGTCGGTCGGACCGCCGGCCGCGAAGGGGACGACCATGGTGACGGGACGAGTCGGGTAATCCTGGGCCTGGGCCGTGCCGGCCCCGATCAACAGGGCCGCCGCAAGGGCGATGGGTGCGAAGCGCATGGATCCTCCTGGGTTGGTCTTATGTGAACTGTTCCGGGATGGCGGAGGGGTCAATCCTCCTCGTGGAAAACCTCTTCGCGCCGCTTGCGCACCGATGGTAGCAGCACGATGGCGATCAGGATCAAGGCAATGACCAGCAGGCTGGCCGACAAAGGCCGCGTGACGAAGATCGACGGGTCGCCGCGCGCGATCAGGAAGGACCGGCGCAGATTCTCCTCCATCAGCGGGCCCAGCACAAAGGCCAGCAGCAGGGGGGCGGGTTCAAACCCATGCTTCAGCAGGAAGTAGCCGACACCGCCGAACAGGGCGACCAGCATCACCTCCACCCCCGATGAATTGATGGAATAGACCCCGATGCAGCAGAACATCAGGATGGCCGGAAACAGGATGCGGTAGGGCACCTTCAGCAGCCTGACCCAGACGCCGACCAAGGGCAGGTTGATGATGACCAGCATGGCATTGCCGATCCACATGCTGGCGATCATGCCCCAGAACAGGGTCGGGTTCTCATTCATCACCTGTGGGCCGGGCACGATGCCCTGAATGGTCATGGCGCCGACCATCATGGCCATGACGGCATTGGGCGGAATGCCCAGGGTCAGCAGGGGGATGAAGCTGGTCTGCGCGCCGGCATTATTGGCGCTTTCCGGTCCCGCCACGCCCTCAATCGCACCCTTGCCGAATCGCGACGGGGTCCTGGAGATTTTCTTCTCCAGCGTATAGCTGGCATAGGGTGCCAGAACGGCCCCATTGCCGGGCAGGATACCCAGGACCGACCCGATGCCGGTGGCACGCAGGATGGGCATGGCGCTCTGTTTGATATCAGCCCAGGTCGGCATCAGGCCCGTGATCTTGGCCCCCAGGACGGAGCGGTCGGCGGTCTTTTCCAGATTGCGCAGGATTTCGGCCACACCGAACAGGCCTACAGCCAAGGTCGTGAAATTGATCCCTTCGGCGATCTGCGGGATGCCGAAGGTCATGCGGGGTTCGCCCGTTTCGATATCCGACCCGACACAACCCAGCAGCAGCCCGACAATGATCATGGCCACGGCCTTCACCACCGATCCGCTGGCCAGCACGGTGGCACCGATCAGACCGACCAGCATCAGCGCGAAATATTCCGGCGGCCCGAAATTCTGCGCAAAGGCGGCCAACACAGGGCCGAACAGGGCCACGATGAAGGTGGCGACACAGCCCGCGAAGAAGGAGCCCAGGGCCGCGATGGCCAGCGCCGGCCCGGCCCGGCCCTTGCGCGCCATCTGATGCCCGTCCAGGGTCGTGACGACGGACGAGGTTTCGCCCGGCATATTGACCAGGATGGCCGTGGTGCTGCCGCCATATTGCGCGCCGTAATAGATACCGGCCAGCATGATCAGCGCGCCCAGCGGGTCCAGATAGAAGGTGATGGGCAGCAGGATGGCGATGGTGGCGATGGGACCCAGTCCCGGCAGCACACCGATCAACGTGCCGACCAGGGCGCCAATGAAGCACAGGCCCAGATTGATGGGCGTGGCCGCTGCCCCGAACCCCATGGCAAGGTTGGAAAACACATTATCCATGGCTCAGAACCTTGGCCAGAGGGGGAAGGGCAGGCCCAGGGCGAGCACGAACAGCCCGACCGCAAACAGGATCAGGGCGGTGCTGACCACCAGCAATTCCCGCCATTTCGTATCGGACGACGCGAAGGCTGCGATCCCGAACAGCAGGGCCGACGCGATGACCAGACCCAGCGGCCGGATGCTCAGCCCGAAGGCCAGGATGGCCCCCAGGATGGGCAGGGCCTGCCGCCAATGCAGCGGGTCCCGCGCGGGCCCGTCCAGCACCAGGGACCGGCCCGCGATGATCACGCCCATCAGGCCTGTCAGGCCGGCCAGCAATGTGGGGAAATATCCCGGTCCCATGCGCGACGCGGTGCCGAACTTCAGATCGCCGATCTGGCTGAAGGCCAGCAGGGACAGGAGGATGAGGGCGAGGCCGCCCACCAGATCCTGGGGGCTACGCACACGCATCGCGGCGCTCCCCAGCATGACGGTTGCTGCCGGTCACGGGTCGCCGCATGCGTCCATCCCTCCCCTGCTGTAACCTCCGGCTTCTCCGGGATTGCCGGGTGCCGAATGGTGGGCTTTTTGCCATGTGTGCAGAGTAAACCGGCCATGAACAGGGCGCAATGTCCGCCCGGAACCTTACGACCTTGGTCGTGGGGTCATCTCCGCCTCTACCTCCAGCCACAGGGCCTTGTCGGTCAGGGGTGTCTGGGCGGGCAGGTCGGGATTGGGCAGCTGGAAGATGCGCGCGCCTTGGAACCGGGTCAGGGGGAAGATCATGGCGGTCGCGGGATGTTCCTCCATGAAGCGGCGCAAAGCCCCGCCATAGGCCATCCGTTCCAGGCCGACCCGCATACGTTCAGCCAGCTCCGGCCGGTTGGGTGCCACGAACAGATACATGGGCAGCGGGTAGGTCAGCAGCAGCCGGTCATAGACGATGACATTTTTGTCGCCGATGGCATCCACTTCGCCATCAATCTCGTTCAAGGCGCGGGGAAGATAGTCGCAGCGGCCATCATGCAGGCCGGGATAGGCCATATCGATCCAGGTGAATTCCACCACCCGCAGGCCCGCGGCGCGCAGCACGACGGTATCGGGCCAGTAGGAACCCTGGCAGGCCTTCAGCTGCGACAGTTCCTCCAGCTTGGTGATCTTGTCGAATTCGGCCTTGCGGTCAGCCCGGATGACCAAGGCGCGCTGCCCCGTCAGTCCCATATCCAGGGGGATGCGGATGGGGGTTACGATCCCTTCGCGCAGATTGCTGGTGGTGGTCCAGAGCAGGTCCAACTTGTTATGGGCCAGTTGCGCCAGAAGCCGGGCCTGCGGCACATCCTCCGGCACCTTCTGCAACCGGGCTGGCCCATATTCCGCCTCCGTATCGGCCAGGATTTTCTCAATCAGGTCCAGGTAATAGGAGCGGACATTGTGACCGGCGGGGGAGGCGTTATGTTCGATGCGGTAGGTGCGAACCTCATTGTCCGCCGCCCAGCCCCCGGACGGCGTCAGTATTGCCAATGACAGCAGCAGACACCCCAGCCACCGCATGCATTCCCCCGTTCGCCTGTTTCTCAGGCTTATTGCATGCCCACGTATGACTATCAGGACACATCGGATTCGCCCTTTGAGCAAGTGGAAAACGCGATTTGTTTTCAACTGCTCACTAGGGGGAAACCAGCAGTCATATGATCCAGAAAGGCGCGGACGCGGGGCGACAGATGGCGTCCGGTCGGCCAGAGCAGATGGAACTGCCCCACTGCTTGGACCTGACTGCTGAGGATATCGACCAGCAGCCCCGCTTCCAGCAGCGGGCGGGCCACGAAGTCGGGTACGCAGGCGATCCCCAATCCATCGGCAGCCAGCATGGCACGCGCCTGCGCCGTGCCGGCGATCCCGGTGACGGGAAGGTCCGGCGGCGAGGTGTCGTCATCCGCGATCAGGGGCCAGGGCTCCGGTTTGCCCGTCACCGGGTGGCGATGATGCAGGCAGGCATGCCGGCAAAGGTTCGCCGGCGTCTGTGGTGTGCCCCGTTCCGCCAGATAGGCGGGCGACGCCACGATCTGGTGACGGAAACCGCCCAGCCGCCGGCCCATCAGCCGCGAATCGGCCAGCATTCCCGTGCGGATGGCCGCATCAAAACCCTCCTCGATCAGGTCGACCAACCGGTCGCTGGCGTCAATCTCCAGCATGATGTCGGGATAGGCCCGCATGAAGCCGGACAGCAGCGGCAGCAACGCCGTCTCCGCCACCGCCGGGATGGCGATGCGCAGGGGCCCGGCGGGGGTAGTGCGGGCGCCGGCCAGGGCCGCCTCTGCCGCCATCATTTCCGCCTGGATACGCTGGCAATGGTCCAGGAAAAGCTGGCCTTCCGGCGTCAGGGTGACACTGCGGGTGGAGCGGTGGAACAGCCGCGCGCCCAGCCGTTCCTCCAGCCGCGCCACTGCCTTGCCCACGGCGGATGATGACACGCCTGACAGCCGTCCCGCCTCCACGAAGCTGCGTGTCTGGGCCGCCTGCATGAACAGGTGAATGCCACCGAACCGATCCATAATCCGCAATCCGCTCCTATTACGGACAAATTCGTCCGCACTGTCACGAACCATAGCCGGTTTTGTTCAGCGCTGCCCGCCCTTATCCTGCCGCGCAGGCAAGGCACAGGATGGGTGTGATGGAGCAGGTGGTGGCGTTCGTTCTGGAACTGGACCGGTTGAAGGCGGTGACGCGCAAGGTGAAACCGTTGAGCCAGGATCGGTACGAGAATTCAGCCGAACATAGCTGGCACCTCGCGATGCTGGCCCTGGGCATGGCGCCCTATGCCGAACCCGGCACCGACATGGACCGGGTGATCCGCATGCTGCTGGTCCATGATATCGGGGAGATTGAGACGGGCGACACCCTGTTCTTCATCGAAGCAGGCCGACAGGAGCGCAAGGCGGCGGAGGAACAGGCCGTGGCCCGTATCCTGGGCCTGCTGCCCGATGGACAAGGGGCACCGCTGCTGGATCTGTGGCGGGAGTTTGAGGCAGGGCAGAGCCTTGAGGCGCGCTTCGCCCAGGCCATGGACCGCGCCGCCCCCGTCCTCTTGAACCTTGCCAATAATGGCCAGAGCTGGCGGGAAAACGGGGTACGCTATGAACAGGTGGTGGGCCGTGTCGGCCCCCCAATCGCCGCTGGATGCCCGGCACTGTGGGATCATATCGCGGGACGGCTGGATGCTGCCCGCGATGCGGGGTGGTTCGGGATGGGGTGAATCACCCCCTATACTTGCCCAGCTCCATCTTGCCGATCTGGTTGCGGTGGACCTCGTCCGGGCCGTCGGCGATGCGCAGGGTGCGGGCGCTGGCATAGGCCCAGGCCAGCGGGAAGTCGTCGCAGACGCCGCCGCCGCCATGCGCCTGGATAGCCATGTCGATGACCTGACAGGCGACATTAGGGGCCACGACCTTGATCATGGCGATCTGCGCCTTGGCCACCTTATTGCCCACTGTATCCATCATGTGGGCGGCCTGCAGGGTCAGCAGGCGGGCCTGATCAATGGCGATGCGGGCGTCCGCAATGCGTTCCAGCCAGATCGACTGTGCGGCCACCGGCTTGCCAAAGGCCACGCGGGTGGATAGCCGCTGACACATCAGTTCCAGGGCGCGTTCGGATGCCCCGATCAGGCGCATGCAATGGTGGATGCGGCCGGGACCCAGGCGGCCCTGCGCAATCTCAAACCCGCGCCCTTCGCCCAGCAGCAGGTTGCTGGCCGGCACACGCACATTCTCAAACAGCACCTCGGAATGGCCGTGCGGCGCGTCGTCATAGCCAAAGACGGGCAGGGGGCGCTTCACCGTCACGCCCGGCGTATCGGTGGGGACCAGGATCATGGATTGCTGACGGTGCCGGTCGGTGCCGTCCGGGTCGGTCTTGCCCATGACGATCATGATCTTGCAGCGCGTGTCGCTGGCTCCGCTGATCCACCATTTGCGGCCATTGATCACGTAATCGTCGCCGTCGCGGATGATGCGGGTGGCGATGTTGGTGGCATCAGAGGACGCAACTTCCGGCTCTGTCATGGCGAAGGCAGAGCGGATTTCACCGGCCAGCAGTGGTTTCAGCCAGCGTTCCTTGTGTTCGTCCGTGCCATAGCGGACCAGCACTTCCATATTGCCCGTGTCGGGGGCGGAGCAGTTGAACACCTCCGGCGCCCAATGGCTGCGTCCCATGATCTCGCACAGCGGCGCATATTCCAGGTTGGTCAGGCCGGCACCCAGGTCGCTTTCCGGCAGGAACAGGTTCCACAGGCCGGCTTGGCAGGCCTTGGCCTTCAGTTCCTCCAGCAACGGCACTGGCTTCCACCGCGTCGGCCCCTCGGCCACCTGCGCGGAAAGCGTCTTCTCGTTGGGGTAGATATAGGCGTCCATGAAGGCGGTGACCCGCTCATGCAAGTCACGGGCGCGGGGCGACATCTCGAATATGGCGGTCATGGCGATGGCTTTCAGTCAGGGGAGGGAGAGGGGAGGGGCAGTTAACCGACGCTCACCCGAACCCCTTCTTCCCTTCCGCCACCAGCCGCGTCAGCAGCGGTGCCGGCTCCCAATAGCCGCCATCGGCATCGCCCGCCGCGACCGCATCGGCATGGTAGCGGGTGATGTCGGCCAGGACATTATCCAGGCCCGACAGCTCTGCGAACTTCATGGGCCCGCCACGCCAGGGGGGGAAGCCGTAGCCATAGATATAGACAATGTCGATATCGCCGGCCCTCAGCGCCATGCCTTCTTCCAGGATCTTGGCCCCCTCATTCACCAGCGTATAGATCAGGCGCTTCGCAATCTCGTCATTGCTGAAGGTCCGGGGTGTGATGCCGCGTTCGGCGCGGTAGGCGTCGATCATGGCCGTCACTTCGGGGTCGGGCAGGGGGGTGCGGTTGCCGGGCTCATACCGGTACCAGCCGCGCCCGTTCTTCTGTCCCTTACGCGCCGGGTCGATGCGGTCGGACAGGGGGGTGCCATAGATCAGGCCGGCGGCCACGCGGCGGGCGCGGATGAAGGCCATGACGTCCAGCCCGGCCAGATCGCCCATGGCGAACGGCCCCATGGCCAGACCGAATTCCAGGGCGGCCTGATCCACCTGTTCGATGGACGCCCCTTCGATCACCAGACGCTGCGCCTCGGTCGCGTAATATTGCACCATGCGGTTGCCGACAAAGCCGTCGCAATTGCCGACCAGGACGCTGACCTTGCCGATCTGCTTGCCCACGGCCATGGCGGTGGCGATGACGTCCGGGGCCGTGTGCTTACCGCGCACCACCTCCAGCAGCTTCATCACATTGGCCGGGCTGAAGAAATGCATGCCGATGACATCGGCCGGGCGCTTCGTGTGGGCGGCGATGGCGTCCAGGTCAAGCGTGGAGGTGTTCGACGCCAGGATGGCACCCGGCTTCGCCACCGCGTCCAACTGGCGGAAGACCTTGGCCTTCACATCCGCATCCTCAAACACCGCTTCCACGATCAGGTCGGCATCGGCCAGATCGGCATAGTCAGTGGTGGGCTGGATCAGGGACAGGCGCTTGTCCATCTCCGCCTGCGTCAACTTGCCCTTGGCGACGGTACCGGCATAATTCTTGGCGATCACGCCCATGCCACGATCCAGTGCTGCCTGATCCAGGTCCAGCAGGCGGACCGGAATGCCGGCATTGGCGAAATTCATGGCGATGCCGCCGCCCATGGTGCCGCTGCCCAGCACGGCGACTTGACCGATCTTGCGCGCGGGCACGCTGGGCGGCACGTCGGGGATCTTCGTCACGGCGCGTTCGGCAAAGAACACATGGATCAGGGCCTTGGCCTGATCATGTGCCATGCACTGCATGAAAAGCTCGCGTTCCCGCGTCAGCCCCTCGTCGAACGGCAGGGTGAAGGCGGCTTCCACAGCATCGACGCAGCGTTGGGGCGCGAACTGGTTGCGGGCGGACTTGGCCAGCGCCGCCCTCGCCTCGTCAAACACGCTGCTGCCCCGGTCGGCGGCCAAGCCTTCCTCCCGGTCACGCGTGCGCTTATGCGGGCCGGCGGGCAGGGATGCGGCGAAGGGCAGGGCAATAGCCAGCGGGTCTGCCCCCTCGCCGACATGATCGACAATGCCCAACGCCTGGGCCTTGGCCGCTGGGATGAAGGCACCACTGGTAATCATCTCAATGGCGGTCTTGGCACCCACCAGCCGCGACAGGCGCTGGGTGCCGCCGCCGCCGGGCAGGATGCCCAGCTTCACCTCCGGCAGACCGACCAGCGCCTTGGGCACGGCCACACGGTAATGGCAGGACAAAGCCACCTCCAGCCCCCCGCCCAGGGCCGTGCCGTGCAGGGCCGCGATCACCGGCTTCGGCCCCGACTCGATCAGGGCGTTGACGTCGTTCAGGTCCGGCTCGCCCATGCCGCCCTTGATGAATTCGGCAATGTCGGCCCCGGCGATGAAGGTACGGCCAGCACCGACGATGACCAGCGCCGTCACATCGGGATCGTTGAACCCTTCGGTCACCCGGTCCCACAGGCCCTGGCGCACGGCCTGGGACAGGGCGTTCACGGGTGGGCTGTCCACGGTGACGATGCCGACCGCGCCCTGGCGGTCGTAACGGACGGGCGACTGGGTCATCTTGGCATTCCCCTTGATACCGGCGCGCAACCATGGCGCCCTGTTGTTCCTTGACACCATGCTAGTTTCAAACAACTGTTTAAGTCAATGCATGCCGGGATGGATAGCTTACGTTACGTCAGCCATGCGGGATGATGGGGTTACAGGATGGTTGGCGTCGGCCTATCGGACCGATAAAGTATGAACAGTCGTTTGATACGGACTCAAGAGGCCCCGGCAAGGGGTGGTTCAGGGCAAACTGGGGACGAAGCAGGATGAAGGCAGGGGCCGATATTGCCACCGACATGGAATCGACCGGCGGGCGTCAGGACACCAAGGAGGTGATCCTTGATGCGGCGGAAAAGCTGTTCGCGGAAAAAAGCTACTCCGCGGTGTCGCTGCGGGAGCTGACGCAGGCGGCGGGTGTCAATCTGGCCGCCGTGAATTACCATTTCGGGTCCAAGGATGCGCTGCTGATCGCCCTCTTCCGGCGCGGTGCCATTGAGCTGAACCGCGCCCGCGCCCGGCTTCTGCGTGAAGCCGAGGAACGGGCCGGCGGCGGCACCCCGCCCGTGCGGGAGATTGTGGCGGCCCTGGTGCTGCCGGCCATCCGCTATTCCTTCACCTCCACCCGGCTGGCGCTTTACAACCAGTTCGTGGCCTTTGCGCGCGGCGATGGCCCGCCGGAAGCGCGGGAGATGCTGGACAAAGAGGTGGGGCATTTGCAGCGCTTCGCCCTGTCCCTGGCCCGCGCCCTGCCGCACCTGCCGCAGCATGAGGTCTATTGGCGGCTGCATTTCGCCATGGGCGTGCAGCATTCGCTCTATACCGACATGAAACGTCTGGAAACGCTGTCGGGCGGCCTGTGCCAGCTGGATGATCTGGAGGCCGTGGCCGCCCGCGTCATCGATTATGTGACGGCGGGTTTGGAAGCGCCGTACACGGCAAAGGGGTGACGGGGTTTGTCGCATGCGGCCCATTGGGCCGCATGCGACATTCGTCCTTACAACAACGGCGCTGTCGCCTGTTCCAGCCACGCCAGATCATCGCCCGAGACCAGCGGCGACAATTCCGCCTTTACCCGCGCATGATAGGTGTTAAACCAGTCCCGTTCATCCGCAGTCAGCAGGTCGCGGTCCACCATGCGCCGGTCGATGGGGCAGACGGTCAGCGTCTCAAAGCCCAGCATGGGCCGCTCCGCACCCGGAATGGCCACCGGCACCACCAGTTCCAGATTCTCCATGCGCAGGCCATAGGACCCAGTCAGGTAATAGCCCGGCTCGTTAGAGAAGATCATGCCGGGCAGGATGGTGACGCTGTTCAGCTGCTTGCCGATACGCTGCGGCCCTTCATGCACTGACAGATAGCTGCCGATGCCATGGCCCGTGCCATGGTCATAATCCAGCCCGTACTGCCACAGGAACTGCCGGGCCAGACTGTCCAGCTGGCTGCCGGCGGTGCCGGCGGGGAAACGGGCGCGGTTCAGGGCGATATGGCCCTTCAGCACCAGGGTGAAATGCCGGCGCGCCTGTGGCCCGACATCACCGACGGCCAGGGTGCGGGTAATGTCGGTGGTGCCGTCCAGATACTGCCCGCCGCTGTCCAGCAGGAAGACGCTGTTATTCTCGATCCGGCGGTTGGTGGCTTCGGTTGCCCGGTAATGCACGATGGCGCCGTTGGGGCCAGCCCCGCTGATGGTCTCAAAGCTGGGACCCCGGAAGTCGGCAGCACCCTGGCGGGCCTTGTGCAGCTTTTCCACCACGGTCAGTTCGTCCAGCTCACCCTTTGGTGCCTCTGCATCGAACCAGCGCAGGAAGCGGACCAGGGCGGCACCATCGCGGCGGTGCGCGGCCTTGGCCCCCTCGATCTCGGTCGGGTTCTTCACGGCCTTGGGCAGGACGCAGGGATCACCACCCTGATCCAGCTTGGCCCCTGCCTGGGCCAGACGGTCCACCACCCAAAGGGCGGCGGTGCCGCCATCCAGGCGGACCTTGGCACCCTCTGCCCCCAGGGCGTCCAGCGCGCCGGCCAGTTCCTCGGGCGCGCGGATGGAAACCTGATTGCCCAGATGCTCCTCCAGACCCGGTGCCAGCTTGCGCCGATCCACGAACCAGTCGACATTGCCGTCGGCGCGGATGGTGGCAAAAGAAAGGGGCAGCGGCGTGCAGGGCACATCGGCCCCGCGCACATTCAACAGCCAGGCGATGCTGTCCGGCTGCGTCAGCACGGCGGCATCGGCCTTCAGCTTCGCCAGCGCCTGCGCGATGTCAGCACGCTTGTCAGACGCGGCACGGCCTGCGGCGGACAGCGGCTGGATATTGACCACGCCCAGCGGGGCGGGCGGCTGATCTTCCCAGACGGCATCAACCGGGCTGCCCTCGGTCGCCACCAGTTCTACGCCGGCGGGCGACAGGCTGGCGCGCATCTTGTCGGCCCAGGCGCCCGTATGCATCCAGGGATCAAAGCCCAGCTTGGCCCCCGCCGGCAGGTTGGCCGCTGCCCAGTCGCCGTGAAATTCCTCAATCAGGTGATGATAGCTGAACAGGCCCGGCGACACTTCCTGACGCGCCTGGATTGTGTAGCGGCCATCGATGAAGATCGCGGCCTTGTCCAGCAGCACGACAACCGCCCCCGCAGATCCGGTGAAGCCGCTGATCCAGGCCAGACGGCTGCCGCGCAGGGGCACATATTCACCCTGATATTCATCGGCGCGCGGCACCACGAACCCGTCGAGGCCCCGGCGCTTCAACTCGGCGCGAAGGGCTCCCAGACGGGCGGCGTGGTCGCCCTTGGCCGGATCGGCGGGCCGGTCGATGGTTGCGCGCAGGGCCGTCAGCTGCTCCGACGTCGCGTCCGACCGGCGGGCCGAAACAAGGTCCAGCCAGGCATCGGGCAGTTCGCCATCGGGCGCGGCATTGACCCCGGCGATCAGGTCCCGGATGGACGAAACCGACCGGTCAATCCCGTCGGTGCGCAACAGATCGGCCAGGACGGCGTCACCCTGGTAGGCAACAGTATGGAGGCTGACAGACACTTTATGGCTCCCGCGAGCTTTATTGGTGCCGCCACGCTAGTGCGGTGGGCGCTGGTGCGCAAGGGGCGGGGTGGGGTGCCGCCATCCCCGCCCATTGGCACCGGTCCATTACGCCGGCAAAGCGAGCCGAACGTTTGCCCGCTGTCCAGCCAGTCCTGGAGGCTTTATCCTGCTATTCGTTTCCATCCCGGTTGGTCGCAATGCCAACGCCCACTGGCGTCAAGGCATTGAACTGGACAAACTTGCTGATCTTGGGGTTGGTGTTCGCATATTCGCGGATGCGGGCGGCTGTCTTGGGCGCGACCGTTTTCAGATAATTCGGGTTGGTCAGATAGGCCCGGATCGCTTCCGTCATCAACTCGCGTTTGATGTCGTCGCCCTTGTATCCCATATGCTGGGGCTTCACCGGAGGGCCGTGCTCTTGCGGGTTGTTGAGGGTATTGTACACGGCTTCAAGTTCTTTGACCAACCCGTCGGTTGGGATGGTTCCGGCAATATCGTCTATAGCATGACCTACTTCGTGCGCGACAACACGCGGTCCAACCTTGTCGCCGAGATTGGGGTCAATACGGATGGCCTTTTCTTCTCCATAGCGGACGTAGCGCTCAGCATCTGATCCAATACGATTTCGGTCCGCTGTCAGTTCTATTGGGCGTCCTGTGAGTCCTTTCGCAACTGTTGCCATTGTTTCCGGATCGATTCTTTCATCCGGTCCCACGACCCGTCGTCCAGCCACGAAGGGTGCAGTGAGGGGTCTTCCTTCACGATCTGCATGGAGCGGGCTGCCTTCATCGTGGTCCGGTAAATTTTTGTTTCCATGAGGGTAATCCTCCGTGAAAGGCCGCTGCGGAACCGAAGGTGCATCATAGATGAACGCCTTTTTCTGAGCAAGACTGGTGCCTTCTGCTCGTTTGGCGAGATTGCCAGCAAATCCCGGAACAATTGGCAGAATCCCGAGTGCATTCGCGGCCGCGCCTTTGTAGTCCCCCTCATAAAGCGCCTTTCCAGTGTCAATGACCGACAACCCATCCCCAATGACCGGCGTCATTCCAAGCAAGTCGTAAGGTGTCAGAAGGGGGGCTTCGCCGGATGGCATGATGCGAACCTGCCGCGCCCAGTTTTCCTGATCCCTGAAACTGTCATATCCCATGTTGCGGTTGGTCAGGCGTGGGGGCTTCTTGCTGGCGCTGGTTGGCACCCGTTCTTCCAGGATGCGCATCGTTTCGCCATCGGGCAGAAGCTTTCCATCCACCCTGAGGTTATGAGCCTGTTGAAACTTACGGATATCCTTGTCCAGCCGTGCGCTGTGATAGCCGTTGGGACCTTCCTCGCCGTCAATATCGTGATAGCCGGCCTTGTTCAGCAGGACCTGAACCTTGGCGATGTCCGATCGCAGATTGTCACCGCCATTGCCGTTAACCGTTGCCTTCAGGCGGAAAGGCTGGCTTCCCAGCAAATCCTCCACCGGCTTGCCGTCACGCCAGGCCTGTTGAAAGGCAGGGAAGCGCTGGTCGTTGGCATCGTCAACCAAACGGGTTTGCCGGGCCTGCTGCTGCATACCGGCAAAACCAGCCCCTGGACCATCCTCGACCTCCGGTTCCTCATCGAACAGCGTGCGATATTCAGGCCTGCGCTGCCGTCCGCGCTTTTCATCCTCATCGTCGCCATCGAACCAGTCGCTGACCGTGTCGAGCAAAGACGTGAGGCCAGAGGTGAAGCCGAATGGATTGGGCATGGACACTGCTCCTTCGCTGCCGCTCCCACCTCCATGCCTAGGGCGGCTGCGGAAAGCGGAAACAAAAAAGCCCGGCGCGCAGGATGCGGCCGGGCGAAGGTGTGGAATTTATTCCTAAGCTCTTGTCAGAAAACCACACCCGCTGTCAACAGATGACGCAACGGGTGGAGATCAGGGTTTGGACTATGGGGGAAACTCTGCCAAACGCGACGAGCACTGGTGCCGGCTGTCAGGATTGAACTGACGACCTACCGCTTACAAGGCGGTTGCTCTACCACTGAGCTAAGCCGGCGATCCAGGCGGGGTTGCCGGAGGGAGAACCCCTCCGGCGAACGGGCGGGGACATTAGCGTCGCCGAGCGACCTCGTAAAGAGCTACGGCGGCTGCTGTCGAAACATTCAGGCTGCCGACGGGGCCGCCCGTGGGCAATTTGGCGATTTCGTCGCTGCGCTCCCCCGTCAGACGGCGGATGCCATCGCCTTCAGAGCCCAGAATCAGGGCCGTGCGGCCCGACAGATCAACCTCATGCAGGTGGCGGGCACCCGATTCGGCCAATGCGACGGTCCAGAAGCTGGCGGCTTTCAGCTGATCGATGGCGCGGGCCAGATTGGTGACACGCACCAATGGCACCGCCTCCACCGCACCCGACGCCGTCTTGGCCAAGGTGCCAGTGACGGGCGGGGCGTGGCGGTCCTGCACGATCACGGCCTTGGCGCCGAAGGCAGCGGCGGAACGCAGCACGGCACCAACATTGTGCGGGTCCGTCACCTGATCCAGCACGACCACCAGGGCCAGCGGATCGTCGGCGGCGGCATCGACAATATCCTCTATCTCCACCTCGGGCAGCGGTGCGCAGGACAGGGCCACGCCCTGATGCACGGCGCCGGGCGGCAGCAGCTTGTCGATCTCTTCCTTTTCCACCAGACGCGGCTCGGGCCGGTCCAGTTCGGCGTCGGACGCCTTCTGGAACGCCTCCTCCAGCGCCTCCAGGCCTGATTCGGTGACGAACAGGTCGCGGATCTTGCGGCGCGGATTCATCCAGGCGGCCGAGGCAGCATGCACGCCATATAGCAGATTATGCTTGTTCAGCGCCGGGCCGGTGGTGGCGCGCAGCGGCGTGGGTTCGAAACCCAGTTCCTCGGCGGCACTTATCGGACGGCGGCGCTCCGCACCACCCCGGTCCTGGCCGGCGGCGGGCCGGCGATCATCGCGGTGCTCGTCACGCCGATTATCCCGGCGGTCATCGTTCCGCTCTGGGCGCCGTTCGGGCCGCGGGCCGCGGGGCGGGCGGCTGTCGCTGCCCGTGCGCGCGCCGCGCGTATCATCATCACGGCGGGGGCCACGCGGCGGGCGCGCGTCACCATCGCGGGCGGGCTTAGCAAAGCCGGGCTTGCCGCCGGCCTTGGGGCCGCGCGCCGCGCGGGGATTGTCATCGTCACGACGGGTATCGCGCGAGGGGGAGCGGGCGCCGGGGCGTCCGGCGCCGCTACCGCTGGCGCCGCCTTTGCCACCGGGGCGACCGGATTTAGGGGAGGGGGGTCGGTTTCTCATTTACGCACTTTCGTTCAAACCCAGGATTTCCGCCAGCGGATAGAAAGAATGAAGACGCATGTCAGATTGGCGTTGACAGGGGCGATTTAATCCTTATAACCCGCACTCCGTTCAGGCCGCTGGCCGGGAACGGCACCGCGGAAGGGTGGCCGAGTGGTTAAAGGCAGCAGACTGTAAATCTGCCCGCATAGCGTACGCTGGTTCGAATCCAGCCCCTTCCACCAGTTCAGGCGCGCCTCAGAATATGGGGCGCGCCGTTCTGCTTGTGGTGACGTTGTCGGGCGGTGGGCGAACGACCCGTGCGGGTGTAGCTCAATGGTAGAGCAGAAGCCTTCCAAGCTTACGACGAGGGTTCGATTCCCTTCACCCGCTCCATACCGAACCTCTTCCACGACCCGGCGTCTTCTAGAGATCGCAGCAGGCAAGGGCACAGGATACCATGGCTAAGGCAAAGTTTGAGCGGACGAAGCCGCACTGCAACATCGGCACCATCGGTCACGTTGACCATGGCAAGACGTCGCTGACGGCCGCCATCACGAAGGTGCTGGCCGAAAAGGGCGGCGCCACGTTCACGGCGTATGACCAGATCGACAAGGCGCCGGAAGAGAAGGCCCGTGGCATCACGATCTCGACCGCTCACGTCGAGTACGAGACGGACAACCGTCACTATGCCCACGTGGACTGCCCCGGCCACGCCGACTATGTGAAGAACATGATCACCGGTGCCGCGCAGATGGACGGCGCGATCCTGGTGTGCTCGGCCGCTGACGGTCCGATGCCGCAGACCCGCGAGCACATCCTGCTGGCCCGTCAGGTCGGCGTGCCGGCCCTGGTCGTGTTCCTGAACAAGATGGACCTGGCCGATCCGGATCTGGTCGAGCTGGTGGAGCTGGAGCTGCGCGAGCTGCTGACCTCCTACGGCTTCCCCGGCGACGACATTCCCATCGTCCCCGGCTCCGCCGTTTGCGCCCTGAACGACACGCAGCCGGAAATCGGCCGCGAAGCCGTTCTGAAGCTGATGGCTGAAGTTGACCGCTACATCCCGCAGCCGGAGCGTCCGGTTGACAAGCCGTTCCTGATGCCGATCGAAGACGTGTTCTCGATCTCGGGCCGTGGCACCGTGGTGACGGGCCGCGTCGAGAAGGGCATCGTCAAGGTCGGTGAGGAAGTCGAGATCGTTGGCCTGAAGGCCACCGTGAAGACGACCGTGACCGGCGTTGAAATGTTCCGCAAGCTGCTGGACCAGGGCCAGGCTGGCGACAATATCGGCGCGCTGCTGCGTGGCACGAAGCGTGAGGACGTCGAGCGCGGTCAGGTTCTGGCCAAGCCCGGTTCGATCACCCCGCACACGGAGTTCGAGGCCGAGACCTACATCCTGACGAAGGAAGAAGGCGGCCGTCACACCCCGTTCTTCGCCAACTATCGTCCGCAGTTCTACTTCCGCACCACGGACGTCACCGGTTCGGTGACCCTGCCGGAAGGTACGGAAATGGTGATGCCCGGCGACAACATCCGCTTCGCCGTGAAGCTGATCGCCCCGATCGCCATGGACGAAGGCCTGCGCTTCGCCATCCGTGAAGGCGGCCGCACCGTCGGCGCCGGCGTCGTGTCGAAGATCGTCAAGTAAGCCAACGGCCCTCGGGCCTGTTGATGGGGAAGGGCCGCTGGTAACAGCGGCCCTTTTCCTTTTGTAGGAAGGCTTTGCTGGTAACGGCGACGTTTTCCCGGGAATGCGGTGGGCGCAATGATCCCCTGCAACGGCTGTCAGCAATCGGTGAAAACTGGTTGTTGCGTTGCGGGCGCAACTGCGCTATCAACCCGCACTCCCCGGGACCGCTCGGGGCGACGGTGATGTTTTGTCACTGACGCCCGGAATGGAACCGACGGTGTAGGAGTGTAGCTCAACTGGTAGAGCACCGGTCTCCAAAACCGGGGGTTGGGGGTTCGAGCCCCTCCACTCCTGCCATCCCTTAAATAAGGATGGCCCCCTGCCGAAGTCCGGCCCCCAGCCGGTGCCAGTGCCAGGGTGACAACACGGTATGTGCATTCAGGAATGATGGCCAACGCCGACATGGCTAAAACCAATCCCGCAGAATTCTTGCGCGAGGTGCGCCGTGAGGTCGCCAAGGTCACTTGGCCGACGCGGAAGGAGACTCTTGTCTCGACCGCCATGGTCTTCGTGATGGTGATCCTGGCCTCTGTCTTCTTTCTGACGGTGGACCAGATCCTCGGATTCGGCATTCGCCTCATTCTTGGTATCGGGGGCTGATCCCATGGCCATGCGTTGGTACGTCGTCCACGTCTATTCCGGCTTCGAAAAGAAGGTCGCTCAGGCGGTTCGTGAGAAGGCTGCGCAGAAGGGCTTGGAAGAGCTGTTCGGCGACATCCTTGTTCCGACCGAAGAGGTCGTGGAAGTGCGCCGTGGCGCCAAGATCAACTCCGAGCGCAAGTTCTTTCCCGGCTATGTGCTGGTGAAGATGGAGTTGACGGACGACACTTGGCATCTGGTGAAGAATGCGCCGAAGGTGACGGGTTTCCTGGGCGGTGGCGGTAAGCCGCAGGCCATTTCGGAAACTGAGGCGCTGCGCATCATGAATCAGGTGCAGGAAGGCGTGGAGCGGCCCAAGCCCTCCATCACCTTCGAGGTGGGCGAGAATGTCCGTGTCACGGACGGTCCCTTCACCTCCTTCACCGGTCTGGTGGAAGAAGTGGACGAGGACAAGTCCCGCCTCAAGGTCGCGGTTTCGATCTTCGGCCGCGCCACCCCGGTGGAACTCGAATATACCCAGGTCGAAAAGATCTGACGAATTTCCGGCTGGTGGTCTCCATCGGCCGGCTCCCGCGTGGGAGGCTAAGTCCGCAAGTCCAAGGGCGGCCGCACCACGCAAATCCCATGACGGAACGGCCCGGCCTTCCGTCAGACTATGAGGATCATCATGGCGAAGAAAATCGTCGGCTACATCAAGCTGCAGGTTCCGGCCGGCAAGGCCAACCCCAGCCCGCCCATCGGTCCGGCGCTGGGTCAGCGCGGTCTGAACATCATGGAGTTCGTCAAGCAGTTCAATGCGAAGACGGCCCAGCTGGAACAGGGCATGCCCATTCCGGTCGTGATCACCGCCTATGGTGACCGCACCTTCACCTTCGTGACCAAGACCCCGCCGGTGACCTACTTCCTGAAGAAGGCCTCGGGCATCACCAAGGGCTCCTCCACGGTCGGCAAGTCTGCCGCTGTTGGCAAGGTCACGACCTCTCAGGTCCGCGCCATCGCCGAACAGAAGATGGTCGATCTGAACGCGAACGACGTCGAAGCCGCGATGACCATGATCGTCGGTTCCGCCCGTTCCATGGGTCTCGAAGTGGTGGAGGGCTGATCATGGCCATCGGTAAGCGTCTGAAGAAGGCCAACGGCAACGTTGACCGCGCCAAGTTCTACGCCCTGGGTGACGCTGTCGCCACGGTGAAGAGCAACGCCACCGCCAAGTTCGACGAAACCGTCGAAATCGCGATGAACCTGGGCATCGATCCGCGTCACGCTGACCAGCAGGTCCGTGGCATGGTGGTTCTGCCGAACGGTACCGGCAAGACCGTCCGCGTCGCCGTGTTTGCTCGCGCCGCCAAGGCCGAGGAAGCCAAGGCCGCTGGTGCCGATCTGGTCGGTGCCGACGATCTGGCCGAGCAGATCCTGGCTGGCAATATGGACTTCGACCGCTGCATCGCCACCCCGGATATGATGGGCGTTGTCGGTAAGCTGGGTAAGGTCCTGGGCCCCCGCGGCCTGATGCCGAACCCGAAGCTGGGCACCGTGACCCCGAACGTCGCCGAGGCCGTCAAGGCCGCCAAGGGTGGTTCGGTTGAGTTCCGCGCCGAGAAGACCGGTATCGTTCATGCCGGCGTTGGCAAGGCCAGCTTCTCCGCCGAAGCGCTGGAAGAGAACGTCAAGGCGTTCGTTTCGGCCATCAACCGTGCAAAGCCGGCTGGCGCCAAGGGCACCTATGTCGAGAAGGTCTCGCTGTCCTCCTCCATGGGTCCCGGCCTGAAGCTGGACGTGCAGGCGCTGGTCGCCGCTCTGAACGCCTAAGTTCAGAGAACGAATTTCCCGTTCCGGTCTCGGCCGGAACGGGATCGGGCCTTCTCACAAGGAAGGCCCACCCTGTCCGAGACCGCCGCGCGCCGATGGAGACTTGTCTCCTGACGCTTAATAGACCAGCCGGCGCAGACAGGAGCGAAAGCATTGATACGCCGGGACGGCGACAGCCGCCCTGGACATGATGGCTTGAAGCTTCTGGGACAGGTAACCCCGTCTGGGCTGGTTCGTTTGAACCGGCCTGGATGTGTTGTAACCGGGCGGAACAGCCTTTTGGCTGTCCTGTCCCAAATGGAGGCGAACCGTGGATCGTTCACAGAAGGAAGCTACGATCGCGGCCCTTAATCTTGAGCTGCAGTCGGCAGCCCTCGTCGTCGTGACTAAGCAGTCCGGCATGACGGTGGCTGAAGTTACCGACCTGCGCCGCAAGATGCGGGCTGCGGGCGCTAGCTACAAAGTGACCAAGAACTCGCTCGCCGTCATCGCCCTCAAGGGCACGCAGTTCGAGAAGACCGAGGGCCTGTTCAAGGGCCCGACCGCCATGGCCTGGTCCAAGGACCCGGTTGCGGCGGCCAAGGTTGCGATCGACTACGCCAAGACCAACGACAAGTTCAAGGTCATTGGCGGCTCCATCGGCGCTGTCACGCTGGACGCTTCGGGTGTCGAAGCCCTGTCCAAGCTGCCGTCGCTGACGGAACTGCGTGCTGGCCTGCTCGGCATGATCCAGACCCCGGCGACCCGTATCGCTGGTGTTCTGCAGGCACCGGGTGGCCAAGTGGCCCGCGTTCTCGCGGCCTACGCCAAGAAGGACGAGGCGGCCTGAGCCGCATCTTACCCAACGTTTATCTAGTTCCCTTAGGAGAGCATCATGTCCAAGCTGGAAAAGCTGGTTGAAGAACTGTCGGCCCTGACCGTCCTGGAAGCCGCCGAACTGTCGAAGCTGCTGGAAGAGAAGTGGGGCGTTTCCGCCGCCGCTCCGGTTGCCGTTGCCGCTGCCCCGGCCGCTGCTGGCGCCGCTGCTCCGGCTGCTGAAGAGCAGACCGAGTTCACCGTTGAGCTGGTTGACGGTGGCGACAAGAAGATCAACGTCATTAAGGAAGTCCGCGCCATCACCGGCCTGGGCCTGAAGGAAGCCAAGGACCTGGTCGAAGGCGCTCCGAAGGTCGTCAAGGAAGGCGTGCCGAAGGACGAAGCGGCCAAGATCAAGAAGCTGCTGGAAGATGCCGGCGCCAAGGTCGCCGTCAAGTAATAGTGGCGATCTTCGCTGCATAAGAAGGCGCTGGACGGTGGCACCCGGGAACGGGGGTCGCCGCCCGGCGTCGTCTGTCTTTTCTGAACCGGAACGTTCCGCTATCATGGCGGGCTTTTCCGGGACGGGACCATGGCGGTTCCGGAAGGGGTGGGATCAAACCCTGCTCCAGACGGGAAAAACCAAGGCGGATCCTGGCTTCCACCGGCAGCGGAAGTGGGTGACGCTGATGATAACGACGTGGCTAAGCGCCTATCCGAACTGGATTTGCGCCCGCGTCGATTCGTGTTTTGGGGTGGCGGGTTTCGGCCCGATGCCTCGAATTTAGGCATTGACTAGAGCGCGCATTGCACCGGGCGAGTTCACGAGAGGCACTCTATGGCCAAGTCGTTCACGGGACGTAAGCGTATCCGCAAGAGCTTCGGGCGTATCCCCGAGGTGACCCGCATGCCGAACCTGATCGAGGTTCAGCGCAGTTCCTACGACCACTTCCTGCAGATGGACGTGGCGCCGGAAAAGCGGGCGGTCCTCGGTCTCCAGGAGGTCTTCAAGTCGGTATTTCCGATCAAGGACTTCTCCGAGCGCGCCGTGCTGGACTTCGTCCGGTACGAGCTTGAGCAGCCGAAATATGATGTCGAGGAATGCCAGCAGCGCGGTATGACCTTCGCCGCCCCGCTGAAGGTGACGCTGCGTCTCACCGTGTTCGACGTTGATGAAGATACCGGCCTGAAGTCGATCCGCGACATCAAGGAACAGGACGTCTACATGGGCGATATGCCCCTGATGACGGCCAACGGCACCTTCATCATCAACGGCACCGAGCGCGTGATCGTCAGCCAGATGCACCGTAGCCCCGGTGTGTTCTTCGACCACGACAAGGGCAAGACCCACAGCTCGGGCAAGTACCTGTTCGCCGCCCGCGTCATCCCCTATCGCGGCTCGTGGCTGGACTTCGAGTTCGATGCCAAGGACATTGTCTATGTCCGCATCGACCGCCGCCGCAAGCTGCCGGCCACCACGCTGCTCTACGCGCTGGATGGCCTGGACACGGAAGCCTCCCGCGCCGCCCGCAAGGCGCTGGGCAAGGATCTGCTGCCCTATGAGGCGCAGGGCATGACCAAGGAAGAAATCCTTGGTGCCTTCTATGAGACCGTGACCTACACCCGTTCCGGTGCCGGCTGGAAGACCGCCTTCGAGCCGGAGCGCCTGAAGGGGCAGAAGCTCGCGACGGACCTGATCGACGCCCGCACGGGCGAAGTGCTGGTCACGCGCGAGACCAAGATGACCCCGCGCGTCCTGAAGCGTCTGGTCGAACAGGGCCTGACGGAAGTGGCCGCCCCCATCGAAGAGATCATCAGCCGCTATCTGGCTGTCGATATTATCGATGAGCGTACTGGCGAGGTCCTGTACGAGGCCGGTGACGAGATCAGCAGCGCTTCGCTGGACAAGCTGGAAAAGCTGGGTGTGCAGGAACTGCCCGTCCTGGCCATCGATCATCTGAATGTCGGTCCCTACATCCGCAACACGATGGCCGCCGACCGCAACGCGTCCCGTGAGGATGCGCTGGTCGACATCTATCGCGTCATGCGTCCGGGTGAGCCGCCGACGCTGGAAAGCGCTGAGGCGCTGTTCCAGGGTCTGTTCTTCGACCAGGAACGTTACGACCTGTCGGCCGTGGGCCGCGTGAAGATGAACGCCCGTCTGAATTTCCAGACGGATGATCAGATGCGCGTGCTCCGCAAGGAAGACATCCTGAAGATCCTGAAGATCCTGGTGGAACTGAAGGATGGCCGGGGTGAGATCGATGACATCGACCATCTGGGCAACCGTCGCGTCCGCTCTGTCGGCGAGCTGATGGAAAACCAGTACCGCGTCGGCCTGCTGCGCATGGAACGTGCGATCCGCGAGCGTATGAGCTCGGTCGAGATTGATACGGTCATGCCGCATGACCTTATCAATGCCAAGCCGGCGGCCGCTGCCGTCCGCGAATTCTTCGGCTCCTCGCAGCTGTCGCAGTTCATGGACCAGACCAACCCGCTGTCGGAAATCACGCACAAGCGTCGTCTCTCGGCCCTGGGGCCGGGCGGTCTGACGCGTGAACGCGCGGGCTTTGAAGTCCGCGACGTCCATCCGACCCACTATGGCCGTATCTGCCCGATTGAGACGCCGGAAGGCCCGAACATCGGTCTGATCAACAGCCTCGCGACCTATGCCCGCGTGAACCAGTACGGTTTCATCGAAAGCCCCTACCGCAAGGTGGTGGACCAGAAGGTGACGTCGGAAGTGGTCTATCTGTCGGCCATGGAAGAAGGCCGCTACATGGTGGCCCAGGCCAACGCGCCGTTGCAGGCCGATGGCAAGTTCGCCGAACTGCTGGTCTCCTGCCGTAAGGGTGGCGAGTATCTGCTGGCCCGTCCGGACATGATCGACCTGATCGACGTGTCGCCCAAGCAGGTTGTGTCCGTCGCCGCAGCACTGATCCCGTTCCTGGAGAACGACGACGCGAACCGCGCGCTGATGGGTTCCAACATGCAGCGTCAGGCCGTGCCGCTGATCAAGGCGGACAGCCCGCTGGTCGGTACCGGCATGGAAGCGACGGTTGCCCGTGACTCGGGTGTGACCATCGTCGCCCGCCGCGCCGGCATCGTCGACCAGGTGGACGCCACCCGTATCGTGGTCCGCGCGACCGAGAATACGGACCCGGCGGCCCCCGGCGTTGACATCTACAACCTGCTGAAGTTCCAGCGTTCCAATCAGAACACCTGTATCAACCAGAAGCCGCTGGTGAAGGTGGGCGACCGGGTGATCAAGGGCGATATCATCGCCGACGGTCCCTCGACCGACCTGGGTGAACTGGCCCTGGGCCGTAACGTGCTGGTCGCGTTCATGCCCTGGAACGGTTACAACTTTGAAGACTCGATCCTGATTTCCGAGCGGATCGTGCGCGATGACGTCTTCACCTCGATCCATATCGAGGAGTTCGAGGTCATGGCCCGCGATACCAAACTGGGCCAGGAAGAAATCACCCGCGACATTCCGAATGTCGGCGAAGAGGCTCTGAAGAACCTCGACGAAGCCGGCATCGTCTATATCGGCGCCGAAGTCCGTCCGGGCGACATCCTGGTCGGCAAGGTCACGCCGAAGGGCGAAAGCCCGATGACGCCGGAAGAAAAGCTGCTGCGCGCCATCTTCGGTGAGAAGGCCTCTGACGTGCGCGACACGTCCCTGCGCCTGCCGCCGGGTGTCGTCGGTACCGTCGTGGAAGTGCGCGTCTTCTCCCGCCGTGGCGTTGACAAGGACGAGCGCGCCCTGGCGATCGAGCGGGCCGAGATCGAGAAGCTGGCCAAGGACCGCGACGACGAGAAGGGCATTCTCGAGCGCTCCTTCTACACCCGTCTGAAGGAACTGCTGATCGGGCAGACCGTCGTGTCGGGTCCGAAGGGCCTGAAGGGTGGCGAGGCGATCACCGCCGAGCTGCTGTCGGGTCTGAGCCGCAATCAGTGGCGCCATATTTCCGTCGCCGATGATGGCGTGATGGAGTTCATCGAGCAGACCGGCAAGGTGTTTGACGACAGCGTCCAGCGCCTGCAGGAGAAGTTCGAGAACAAGGTCGAGAAGTTGCAGCGCGGTGACGAGCTGCCGCCCGGCGTGATGAAGATGGTCAAGGTCTTCGTGGCTGTGAAGCGCAAGCTGCAGCCCGGCGACAAGATGGCCGGTCGTCACGGCAACAAGGGTGTTATCTCGCGCATCACCCCGATCGAAGACATGCCGTACCTGGAAGATGGCCGGAATGTCGACATCGTGCTGAACCCGCTCGGCGTGCCGTCGCGCATGAATGTCGGTCAGATCCTGGAGACCCACCTTGGGTGGGCCGCAGCAGGGTTGGGCCGTCAGATCGGCGAGATGCTGGACAAGATGCGGGCCAAGGCGACCGACGCGGCCATCAAGTCCAAGACCCTGGATGAGCTGCGGGCCCGCCTGCGCCACATCTATGGTGAGGATGTGTGGGGCGCCGACATCGCCGACATGGGCGATGCCGAGCTGATCGAGCTGGCCAACAACCTGCGTCGCGGCATTCCCTTCGCCACGCCCGTCTTCGACGGTGCGCGCGAGGAGGACATCTGCCGCATGCTGGAAGATGCCGGCATCGACCGTTCGGGTCAGATGCAGTTGATCGACGGTCGCACGGGTGAGCCGTTCGACCGCCGCGTCACGGTCGGTTACATCTACATGCTGAAGCTGCACCACTTGGTCGATGACAAGATCCACGCCCGTTCCATCGGCCCCTACAGCCTTGTGACCCAGCAGCCGTTGGGTGGTAAGGCGCAGTTCGGTGGTCAGCGCTTCGGTGAAATGGAAGTGTGGGCACTGGAAGCTTACGGCGCCGCTTACACGCTGCAGGAAATGCTGACGGTGAAGTCGGACGACGTGTCCGGCCGTACCAAGGTTTACGAAGCCATCGTCCGTGGCGACGACAACTTCGAAGCCGGCATTCCCGAAAGCTTCAACGTTCTGGTCAAGGAACTGCGTTCTCTGGGCCTGAATGTCGAGCTGAACGAGCGCGACTACTAAGGGCCGATCAGGTCGACGCCCGGCGGGTCACCGCCCGCCGGGCGTCCTCATCGTTTGACGAAGCCATGACCCCCAGGGGAGACGGCATATGAATACCGAATTGATGAACATCTTCGGCACCCCGCAGGGTCCGCAGAGCTTCGACCAGATCCGCATCTCGATCGCCAGCCCGGAGCGTATCCGCTCCTGGTCGTTTGGCGAGATCAAGAAGCCCGAGACGATCAACTACCGGACCTTCAAGCCGGAGCGCGACGGCCTGTTCTGCGCCCGCATTTTCGGTCCGATCAAGGATTACGAGTGCTTGTGCGGCAAGTACAAGCGCATGAAGTATCGCGGCATCATCTGCGAAAAGTGCGGCGTGGAAGTGACCTTGTCCAAGGTCCGCCGCGAGCGCATGGGCCATATCGAACTGGCCTCGCCCGTTGCCCATATCTGGTTCCTGAAGTCGCTTCCCAGCCGTATCGGCCTGTTGCTCGACAACACGCTGAAGGATCTGGAGCGCATCCTTTACTTCGAGAACTATGTCGTTATCGAGCCGGGCCTGACCGAGCTGAAGCAGGGTCAGCTGCTGTCTGAAGACGAGCTGATCGACTTCCAGGACAAGTACGGCGAAGACACGTTCACCGCCAAGATCGGTGCCGAGGCCCTCAAGGACATGCTGTCCTCCCTGGACCTGGTCACCGAGAAGGCGAACTGCCGTGACGACCTGCGCGAGACCTCGTCTGAGGCCAAGCGCAAGAAGCTCGTCAAGCGTCTGAAGATGCTGGAAGCCTTCCTGGGCAACCCGGTCGAGGTGGAAACGGTCGCCGATTACGAGCGGTTTGAAGGCTATAAGGAGCGTATCGAGCGCGCCGACGGCCCGACCATCTACAAAACCTACCCGGAAGCCACCCGCCCGGAATGGATGATTCTGGAAGTCGTTCCGGTCATCCCGCCCGAGTTGCGTCCGCTGGTGCCGTTGGATGGTGGTCGTTTCGCGACGTCGGATCTGAACGATCTGTACCGCCGCGTGATCAACCGTAACAACCGTCTGAAGCGCCTGATCGAGCTGAAGGCCCCGGACATCATCGTCCGTAACGAAAAGCGCATGCTGCAGGAAGCTGTGGACGCGCTGTTCGACAATGGCCGTCGCGGTCGCGTCATTACAGGCGCCAACAAGCGTCCGCTGAAGTCCATCAGCGACATGCTGAAGGGCAAGCAGGGGCGCTTCCGTCAGAACCTGCTGGGTAAGCGCGTCGACTATTCCGGTCGTTCGGTTATCGTCGTGGGCCCGGAACTGAAGCTGCACCAGTGCGGCCTGCCGAAGAAGATGGCGCTTGAGCTGTTCAAGCCCTTCATCTACGCCAAGCTGGAATTGTATGGTCTGGCCAGCACGATCAAGGCCGCCAAGCGTATGGTGGAAAAGGAACGTCCCGAGGTCTGGGACATCCTGGAAGAGGTCATCCGCGAGCATCCCGTGATGCTGAACCGCGCGCCGACCCTGCACCGTCTTGGCATCCAGGCGTTCGAGCCGACCCTGATCGAAGGCAAGGCGATCCAGCTGCATCCGCTGGTCTGCACGGCGTTCAACGCCGACTTCGACGGTGACCAGATGGCCGTGCACGTCCCGCTGAGCCTTGAGGCCCAGTTGGAAGCGCGCGTCCTGATGATGTCGACCAACAACATCCTGTCGCCGGCCTCTGGCCGTCCCATCATTGTGCCGTCGCAGGATATCATCCTGGGTCTGTACTACATCACGATGGAACTGCCGGGTGCGGTTGGTGAAGGCATGGCCTTCGGCTCCATCGGCGAGATTGAGCATGCGCTGGCGGCCAAGGTCGTCACGCTGCATTCCAAGATCCAGGCCCGCTATCACACGGTGGACCAGGATGGCAATCCGATCACGACCCGTGTGACGGCCACCCCCGGTCGCATGCTGCTGTCGGAGATCCTGCCGCGCCATCCGGCCATTAAGTTCGACCTGATCAACCGCCTTCTGACGAAGAAGGAAATCGGCAACATCATCGACGTCGTCTACCGCCATTGCGGTCAGAAGGAGACGGTGATTTTCGCCGACCGGATGATGCGTTTGGGCTTCACCAACGCGTTCAAGGCCGGCATCTCCTTCGGCAAGGATGACATGGTCATCCCGGCCGAGAAGGAAACGCTGGTCAAGGAAGCCCAGGACCGCGTGAAGGAGTTCGAGCAGCAGTATCTGGACGGTCTGATCACCCAGGGCGAAAAGTACAACAAGGTGGTCGACGTCTGGTCGGAAACGACCGAAAAGGTCGCCGGCGCCATGATGAAGGTGATCGAGCAGCCGCGTCCGGGCTTCGGCGTGAACTCGGTCTACATGATGGCCCATTCCGGTGCCCGTGGTTCGCCGGCCCAGATCAAGCAGCTGGCCGGTATGCGCGGTCTGATGGCCAAGCCTTCGGGCGAAATCATCGAGACGCCGATCATCTCCAACTTCAAGGAAGGCCTGTCGGTTCTGGAGTACTTCAACTCCACCCACGGTGCCCGTAAGGGTCTGGCCGACACCGCCTTGAAGACGGCGAACTCCGGTTATCTGACCCGCCGTCTGGTGGACGTGGCGCAGGATGCCATCATCACCGAGACGGATTGCGGTACGAAGAATGGCCTGACTGTGAAGGCGGTGATCGATGGCGGCGACGTCATTGTTCCCCTGTCCGAGCGTATCCTGGGCCGTACCTCGACCGTCGATCTGGTCAACCCGCTGACCGGCGAGATGATCTTGCCGGCTGGTGAGCTGATCACCGAGCGCGAGATCGAACTGGTCGACCGCGCCGGTATCGACACCGTCCATATCCGCTCCGTCCTGACCTGCGAAACGCAGGACGGCGTGTGCGCCCACTGCTATGGCCGCGATCTGGCCCGTGGTACGCGGGTGAACATGGGCGAGGCTGTGGGCGTCATCGCCGCGCAGTCGATCGGTGAGCCGGGCACGCAGCTGACGATGCGCACGTTCCACATCGGTGGTGCGGCACAGCGTGGTGCGGAGCAGAGCTTCATCGAGGCAACGCTCGACGCCAAGGTCATCGTCCGTAACCGCAACCTCGTCATGAACAGCGAGGGTGTGCCGGTGGTGATGGGCCGCAACTGCGAGCTGGCGCTGCTCGACGAGCAGGGCCGTGAGCGCGCCAAGCACCGCGTGCCTTATGGTGCCAAGCTGAACAAAGCGCTGGCGGTTGATGGCGCGCCCATCAAGCGCGGTGACCGCTTGGCCGAGTGGGACCCGTACACCCTTCCGATCCTGACGGAACGTGAGGGTACGGCCACCTATGTCGATCTGGTGGAAGGCATCTCGGTTCGCGAAGTCATGGATGAAGCCACCGGCATCTCCTCCAAGGTGGTGGTCGATTGGCGTCAGCAGCCGCGCGGTGCGGACCTGCGTCCGCGCATCGCCCTGCTGGACGCCAATGGTGATGTGGTCAAGCTGCCGAACGGCACCGAGGCCCGTTACTTCATGAGCGTCGATGCCATCCTGTCGGTGGAAAATGGTGCGAAGGTTCAGGCCGGTGACGTGCTGGCCCGTATCCCTCGCGAAAGCTCCAAGACGCGTGACATCACCGGCGGTTTGCCGCGCGTGGCCGAGCTGTTCGAAGCCCGCCGTCCCAAGGACTTCGCGATCATCGCGGAGATCGAGGGTCGGGTGGAATTCGGCAAGGACTACAAGACCAAGCGCCGCATCGTTGTGAAGAATGACGAGACGGGGGAAGAGCGCGAGTACCTGATCCCGAAGGGCAAGCACATTGCCGTTCAGGAGGGCGACTATGTCCAGAAGGGCGACAGCCTGATGGATGGTAGCCCGGTGCCGCACGACATCCTGTCGGTCATGGGCGTCGAAGCGCTGGCGAACTACCTGATCAATGAGATCCAGGACGTCTATCGTCTGCAGGGCGTGAAGATCAACGATAAGCATATCGAAGTGATCGTCCGCCAGATGCTGCAGAAGATCGAGGTCTCCGATCCGGGTGACACTACCCTGCTGATCGGTGATCAGGTTGATCGCGTGGAGTTCGAGCAGGAAAACCGCGCCGTTCAGCAGCGGATCAAGGAAGGCGAAGTCGATCTGCGCTTTGCGGTCGGCAAGCCGGTTCTGCAGGGCATCACCAAGGCCTCGCTGCAGACCCGTTCCTTCATCTCTGCCGCGTCGTTCCAGGAAACGACCCGCGTCCTGACGGAAGCTGCCGTCCAGGGCAAGGTCGACAATCTGGAAGGCCTGAAGGAGAACGTGATCGTCGGTCGTCTGATCCCGGCCGGTACCGGTTCGGTCGTCAACCGTCTGAAGGCCATCGCTGCCGAGCGCGACCGCGCCATGCAGCTGGGCGAAGACGCCGATGCCCCGGCCCTGCCGGACGCAGCGGCCGAGTAAGATCGGCCGTCGCAGAGCAAGCAAGGAAAGGGCCACCCCGGCAACGGGGTGGCCCTTTTTCGTTTCGGGACGTCAGGAACAATCGCGCCCCTGCCGGGTTCCTCCCCATGGCGCGGGCCGTCGCCGGCGCAGGGTTCGGAGAGGTTCCCATGCAGCGCTACGCCTATGGCTGGATCACGCTGGCCTTCTTCATCGTCTCAATCTTCGGCCATTGGATATTTGGGTGGTTCGCCTATGCCGATGACGCCATCCAGCATGGAAGCGCCCCCACGCTGGTGCCCTTCATCATGCAGATGGGTCGGGAGACCTTCGAGAACTGGCAGTCGGAGTTCCTGCAGCTGCTCTGGCAGGTCTGCGGCCTGGCCTATTTCCTCTATGCCGGCTCGCCCGCCTCGAAGGAGAATGACGACCGCATGGAGGCCAAGATCGACGCCCTGCTTCGCCTACAGGCGGGCGACCGTGCCGACAGCCTGATTACAGAACTGGACGAGCGTTACCTGCGCACCCACGGCCATGCAAAGCCGTTGTGCCATGGCGAACTTCCCCTGCAGGTCGATCCCGGCTATGAGCCGCAGCAGGCTTCTCATCCCGGCGGCACAAGTCCAGTATAGGGTCTAGGTTCTCTGGTCTCGGTGCATTGTCCATGTCCACGCCCATATCGTTCGGTGCCCGTCTCAAACGTCTGCGCCGCCTGCGCGAAATGAAGCAATCGCATCTCGCCGATCTTGCCGGCGTTGATCAGACCACCGTGTCGCGGTGGGAGAGAGGCGTTCTTGTTCCCGATCCAAAGCGGGCGGCAGAGTTGCTGCGTCTGGTGGGTGTGGACGGAACGCCAACGCTGGACCGCGCCCTGGCCCGACTGGTCCGCCATTCAACGGCGTCGGTGCATCTGATTTGTGACAGAACGCATCGGCTGCTGGCGGCCTCTCCGCCGCGTGAAAAGGAATGGCGCGTGTCCGCCACCGATCTACTGGGCGTTGGGCTTCGTTGTTTTGCGACATTGGAGATTGAGGCCGCGGAGACGCGCCTGGATGATCTGGGCTGGCATGACGGGGCAGTCGACAGCCTGATGCTGTGGCCCGGGGACGGGCGTAATGGGACGTTGCCTATCATGCCCGTGATGATGCTCTGGGAAAGATTGCCGCTGGCCGATGGGGGCACGGCGCGACTTTGCACGGATTTCCCGGAAATCGCCATCCGGCCCGGCCTGCACCGACCGCCGTCACAACTGCTCCACGCCTGAAATAGGCGTAGTTTTAAGATCGGGTTGGGGGCAACAGAGCGCGATAGCTTTCTCTTTCCTGGAACTGTCCCATGCCCCTTCCCGCTGAATCCATTGCCGCTATTCCTCGCATCCTTGACTTCCTGGCCCTGTCTGAAAGGCTGAAGCTGGAACTGCGCCATAGCTGGCTGTCCGATGGCCGGCGCGAAAGCGTGGCTGAGCATTGCTGGCACATGGCGCTGATGGCGATGCTGTTGCACCGGCATCTCTCACATCCGACCGATCTGGGGCACACCCTGAAGCTGATCCTGATCCATGATCTGGTTGAGGCGCTGGTTGGCGATATCCCCTTCTTTGAGGCCAGTGAGCGTAAGGCCATGAAGCGCCAGCGTGAGCAGGAGGCCATTCTGGAGATCGAGAGGCGGCTGCCCGGCGACCTGGGTCGCGAGGTTCGTGACCTGTGGGAAGAGTTCGAAGCGCGGATAACACCGGAGGCCCGTTTCGCCGGTGCGCTGGATCATCTGGAGGTCCAGGCCCAACATAACCTGGCGGATCTTGCCAGCTGGGAACCGGTTGAGCATGAGCTGGTTTACTGGAAAATGGACAAGCCATGTGCCCATGATCCGTTCCTGACGGCTTTTGCGCAGGCTATAGCAGGGCAGGCAGAAGCCAAGATGCGGGCCGGGGGCATCGACATTGACGCCGTCAGGCAGCGGGTCGCGGCGCGCGGCTGAACCTTCTCCCTTGGCAAGCGCTCCTGCTGCCGCCTAAATTGCCGGCGTTGTTCTCAGGCGGGAGGTATGCGCCATGGCGGGTGGTCGTTTGTCGGGCAAAGTGGGCTTGCTGTTCGCAGCCCTGTCCGGTGTCGGTGCGGCATCCATCGTGGGAGAGCTGCTGCGCGCCCTGCCACAGGCACAGGCCATTGCGGCACAGAATCCGATGCTGCTGGTGGCGGCACCCATCCCCATCGGCGCGGCAGTGGCCATTGCACAGATTTTCTGGCTGCGGTCCCTGACCGCCCGGTCGTCCGTGCCCGCAGCACCAATGGCGACACCGGCCCGCACTCTGGTGCCGCCCCCGGATGACGGGCAGAGCGGGGGCAAGCCCCCGCGCTGGCGGCCTGTCATCCGTAACTGAGGGTACGGCGATGAACCGTACCCAGCTGACCCTGGCACTCGACCGTATGGACAGGCTGTACCCTAACGTGCTTCAGCCCGATTACCGGGATGAGGTGTTGGGAGTCGGTCGTTCTTTTGCGCCGCTGGCCCGGACCGCCAAGAAGCTCGGTGGTTTGCTGCACGCCCATCGAGGCCGTAAGCTGGATCAGTTGGAGGAACGGGTTGTGGCGGAGGTCCGACAACTGCATGACGAGTTGCGCGAAGGCGCGCAGCGGCTGCTGGCGGCAAAGGTCTGGATCGGGGACGAATAGCCCCCGACTGCGGTCAGGCCCCGAAGAATACCTTATGCATCAGGCGTCCGGGCAACAGCGTGAAGGCACCAGTGATCAGCAGCGCCATGATGTAAAGTCGCACCATCGCCTTTTTGTGCCGCGCGATGTCGCCCCTGCGGGCCAGACGAATGGCCTGCCACAGCGCGATTAAGGTCAGCACCGACAGAAGGTGAATGGCGCTGAACAGCCCGAACATCCGGATTTCATGGATGAAGAAGGAAGACAGCGCAACGATGGCCATGCAGGCCACCCAGATACGGCCCAGAAGCCGGTGGGTCGGCGTACCCTTGGGGCTGGCTAACTGCACGCCACCCAGGATGATGGCGGTGGCCGCCAGCACTGCATGAAGCTGGATCAGCGCCGGGGCGCTCAGGAAAAGATCAAAACCCTGCAATTTAAATCCCCTGTCCGATAGGTTTTTCCAACCTATCGGACAAACCAGACTGGAAAATCAATGGTCTGGTTAAAGGGAACATGAAGAATTCAGCGGATGACGCTGCCCCACAAGTCATACTCGTCCGCTTCCTCAATCTTCACGCGGACCATATCACCGGGCTTTACCTTGAATTCGTCATTCAGGTAGACCGCGCCGTCGATCTCCGGGGCATCGGCCCAGGAACGGCCGATGGCGCCGTCCTCGTCCACCTCATCAATCAGCACATCCATCTCGCGACCAATCTTGGTGGCAAAGCGTTTGGCGCTGATTTCCTGCTGGTGCGCCATCAGGCGGTTCCACCGCTCCTCCTGCACCTCTTTCGGCACAGCGCCGGGGATCTCATTGGCGGGCGCACCCTCCACGGGCTCATACTTGAAGCAACCCAGACGGTCGATCTGCGCCTCGGTCAGCCAGTCCAGCAGATACTGGAAATCCTGCTCCGTTTCCCCAGGGAATCCCACGATGAAAGTGGAGCGAAGGGTCAGGTCGGGGCAACCCTGGCGCCACATCTTGATCCGGTCCAGCACCTTGTCGGTATTCGCCGGGCGCTTCATGGCCTTCAGGACATTGGGAGCCGCATGCTGGAACGGAATATCCAGATAGGGTAGCACCTTGCCCTCGGCCATCAGGCCGATCACCTCATCCACATGCGGATAGGGGTAGACATAGTGCAGGCGAATCCAGGCACCCAGGTCACCCAGTTCGCGGGCAAGATCAATGAACTTGGCGCGGACCTGGCGGCCCTTCCACTTGCTTTCCGCATAGCGGGTGTCCATGCCATAGGCGGACGTATCCTGGCTCACCACCAGGATTTCCTTCACACCGGCCTTTACCAGCGCCTCTGCCTCGGCAAGCACCATGTTGGCGGGACGGGAGACGAGGTCGCCACGGATCGACGGAATGATGCAGAAGGTGCAGCGATTGTTGCAGCCCTCCGAAATCTTCAGATAGGCGTAGTGCCGGGGCGTCAGGCGCAGGCCCTGTGGCGGCACCACATCCAGATACGGGTCATGGCGCGGCGGCACCACCTCATGCACGGCGCTGACCACCTGCTCATACTGGTGCGGACCCGTCACGGCCAGGACGTTGGGGTGGTTCTGACGGATCAGGCTCTCTTCCTTGCCCAGACAGCCGGTGACGATGACCTTGCCATTCTCCTTGATGGCTTCCCCGATGGCCTCCAGGCTTTCGGCCTTGGCAGAGTCCAGAAAGCCGCAGGTATTGACCAGCACCACATCCGCCCCGTCATAGGAGCCGGAAATCTCATACCCTTCCGACCGCAGCTTGGTCAGGATGCGTTCACTGTCCACCAGCGCCTTGGGGCAACCGAGGGAGACGATGCCAACCTTGGGGGCGGCGGCGGGGGAATGGGTCTGCTTGGTCATGGGGAAGGGTCCTTGAAAACAAGCGGCCTATATAATCTCGTGCGCGCGTTGAGGCCAGTGGGGCCGCAAGCATGGCGGGGTGGCGGAAAGCAGCGCGGATGGTGTGCCAGTACGATTCGGGGTATGATCGCCCCTCAGATACAGCATCCGGGATGCCGTTATGGCCAAGGCCGTCAAAAAGATCGATGTCAGCCGCATGACCATTGATGAGTTTCTGGCGTGGGACTCGGGCGATGACCTGCCTTATGAGCTGATAGAGGGTTGGCCTGTGGCACAGTCGGCGCCGACCCGCAGCCATGGGCGCATGGACGTCAATATAGGGGCCAGCCTGAAGCAGGGACTGAAGCAGGCGGGCCGTCCCTGCGTTGTTGAGAGTGGCAGCGCATTGCGCATCGACAAACGCTGGACTGTCCGCGCGCCGGACCTGCTGGTCCGTTGCGGCCCTGATCGGCAGACGGCGGAGATGCCGCTGCTGGCCGTTGAAATCCTGTCGCCCAGCAATTCCGCCAGCGAAATGGCCCGCAAGCGTGATGATTATGCCTCGGTGGGTATCCAGCAGGTCCTGGAATTGGACCAGGAGGAGGCGCGCGCCCTGCTCTGGCAGGTCGATGGCGACCGTTGGATTGTCGAAACGATCCGGGGTCTGGAAGCCTCCATTACGCTCGGCAGCATCGGTGTTACCATCCCCATGGCCGAGATCTATGAGGATGTGGAGCTGACCCTTGCCGCCGATGGCCCGCCGGTGGCGGCAGGGTCCGCTTCTTGATCGGTCCGCCAGCCCTGCGGAGTCCAGGGGGCCACGATGCGTTGCCAACGGGGCGGAAGACCTAGGGTCGCGCTTGACGGGGTGGGGCGACATCCCTATAGTCCGCCAACCTATTTCGGGGGGGCAGGCTGTAGCCCGCCCTCGTGGCGTCTAGACGCTGTCCCCACTGTTGGCATCAAGCGCTTACCCATCAGGGACGTTGGCCAGCTCCAAGGAACCTCCCCGGAACAGTCGATAGCCGCACCCGAGTCCTTGTTCGGACGGCGCATGAGATTCTCCCGCACGGAGCCTCAAGCTTCGTATGCGGGTGTTTTTCGTCCGTCGTCATGGGGTTGGTGGTGCGACCGGTTTGGAATGACATCCCCGTCTCGGGGATATGAGAAAAGGCGAAGGGCGTTCATGCCGACGATCAGTCAGTTGATCCGCAAGCCGCGGGCTCCGTTGGTGGCCCGGGATAAGGTGCCGGCCCTGCAGGAATGCCCGCAGAAGCGTGGCGTCTGCACCCGTGTCTACACCACCACTCCGAAGAAGCCGAACTCGGCGCTTCGTAAGGTCGCCCGCGTGCGCCTGACGAACGGCTACGAGGTCATCAGCTACATTCCCGGTGAAGGTCACAATCTTCAGGAGCACTCGGTCGTCATGATCCGTGGTGGCCGCGTGAAGGATCTTCCCGGTGTGCGTTACCACATCATCCGCGGCACGCTCGATACGCAGGGCGTGAAGAATCGGAAGCAGCGCCGGTCGAAGTACGGCGCGAAGCGTCCGAAGTAAGGAGAGCGAGCAATGTCCCGTCGTCGTAAAGCCGACAAGCGCGAAGTTCTGCCCGACGCCAAGTTTGGCGATATCGTGCTGACGAAGTTCATGAACTGCCTGATGTACGACGGCAAGAAGTCGGTGGCTGAGTCCATCGTCTATGGTGCCCTGGATCGCATCGAGGTGAAGGCGAAGCAGGACCCGCTGCAGCTCTTCCATGACGCCCTGAATAACGTCCGTCCCTATCTGGAAGTTCGTTCCCGCCGCGTCGGTGGTGCGACCTATCAGGTTCCGGTGGAAGTGCGTTCTGACCGTGCGCAGGCTCTGGCGATCCGCTGGATCATCGGTGCCGCTCGCAACCGTTCGGAGAACACCATGACCGAGCGTCTGTCGGGTGAGCTGCTGGACGCCGCGCAGCAGCGCGGTACGGCCGTGAAGAAGCGTGAAGACACGCATCGCATGGCCGAAGCCAACAAGGCCTTCTCGCACTACCGCTGGTAAGTCTGGACGCCCTGATCCATGGCCCGGTCCCATCCCATCCACTCCTATCGGAATATCGGCATTGCCGCGCACATTGATGCCGGCAAGACGACGACGACGGAGCGGATCCTGTTTTACACGGGTAAGTCCTATCGCATTGGCGAGGTCGATAACGGCACCGCCACGATGGACTGGATGGAGCAGGAGCAGGAGCGGGGCATCACCATTACCTCGGCGGCCACGACCTGTTTTTGGAAGGACCACCGCATCAATATCATCGACACGCCGGGTCACGTTGACTTCACCATTGAAGTTGAGCGTTCCCTGCGGGTTCTTGACGGTGCGGTTGCCCTTTTCGATGCGGTGTCGGGCGTCGAGCCCCAGTCGGAGACGGTGTGGCGTCAGGCGGACAAGTACCGCGTGCCGCGCATCTGCTTCGTCAACAAGATGGACCGTGTCGGTGCGGACCTTCTGGGGACGGTGGCGATGATTGAGGAGCGTTTGGGGGCCAACCCCGCGCTGCTTCAGTTGCCGCTGGGTGTGGAGGCGGGCTTCAAGGGTGTTATCGACCTGATCGCTATGAAGGCGGTCATCTGGGCCGATGATATGCTTGGCGCCCGGTTCGACGTTGTGGATGTGCCGGCCGACATGCTGGACGAGGCAAAGCGCTGGCGCGCCAAGCTGGTCGAGCAGGCGGTCGATATGGAAGAGGCGGCAACCGATGCCTTCCTTTCCGGTGTTGAGCTGGATGAGAAGGAACTGCGCCGTCTGATCCGCAAGGGCACCATCGGGCTCAAGCTCGTTCCGGTGTTGTGTGGGTCGGCCTTCAAGAATAAGGGCGTGCAGCCCATGCTGGATGCCGTCGTCGATTTCCTGCCTTCCCCGGCGGACAAGGGCGACATCCAGGGTACGACGCCGTCGGGCGATGCGGTCATCCGCGCCGCCAATGACGAGGCGCCCTTCGCGGCGCTGGCGTTCAAGGTGATGAATGATCCGTTCGCGGGGTCCCTGACCTTCGCCCGTATCTATTCCGGTTCTCTGCGTCAGGATGCCATCATGGCTAATCCGGGCAAGAAGCAGGAAGAGAAGGCTGGCCGCATGCTGTTGATGCATGCCAACAGCCGGGAGGAGATTGAGGAAGCCCATGCGGGCGATATCGTCGCGTTTGCTTCTCTGGAAGGGACGACGACGGGGGATACGCTGTGTGATCCGGTCCATCCGATCCTTCTGGAGCGGATGGAGTTTCCCGAACCGGTGATCGAGGTGGTGGTCGAGCCGCGCACGCAGGCCGATCATGACCGGATGGCAGTGGCGCTTGGCCGTTTGGCGGCCGAGGACCCTTCCTTCCGGATCGGCCGCGATCCCGAATCGGGCCAGGCGATCCTGCGGGGCATGGGTGAGCTTCATCTGGAGATCATCGTGGACCGCATGCGCCGGGAGTTCCGGGTGGAGGCGGCGGTGGGTAAGCCGAAGGTTGCCTATCGCGAGACCATCACCGCTCGGGGTGAAGTGGATCATACGCATCGGCGCCAGATCGGCAATGTCGGCCAATTCGCCCGCGTCAAGCTGGTGGTGGAGCCGGCGGAGGCGGGTCGAGGGCTGGTGTTCGTGAACAAGGTGTCGGCGGAAACGCTGCCCAAGGAATTTGTCACGGGCGTGCAGAAGGGGCTTGAGGCCGCCAGGACGTCGGGTGTGGTTGCCGGTTATCCGGTGGTCGATATCCGGGTCGAACTGGTCGATGGCGCCTTCCACGATGTGGAAAGCTCCGCACAGGCATTTGAAATGGCTGCGCGGACGGCATTGCGGGAAGGGCTGGCCAAGGCTCGCCCCGTCCTGTTGGAGCCCGTGATGAAGGTCGAGGTGATGACCCCGGAAGAATATCTGGGCGATATCATCGGCGACCTGAACAGCCGCCGGGGGCAGATCCTCGGCATGGATCAGCGGGGCAATGCCCGAGTGATCGATGCCAAGGTGCCGCTGGCGACGATGTTTGGTTATGTGAATACGCTGCGGTCCAGCAGTCAGGGCCGGGCACAGTACTCGATGCAATTCGAAACGTATGAACCGGCGCCGCACGCCATCGCTGACGAGCTTCGCAGCAAGGTGGCCTGAACTGGTCGTCAACCGATTGAAATGAGGACGGAACATCATGGCTAAGGCTAAGTTTGAGCGGACGAAGCCGCACTGCAACATCGGCACCATCGGTCACGTTGACCATGGCAAGACGTCGCTGACGGCCGCCATCACGAAGGTGCTGGCCGAAAAGGGCGGCGCCACGTTCACGGCGTATGACCAGATCGACAAGGCGCCGGAAGAGAAGGCCCGTGGCATCACGATCTCGACCGCTCACGTCGAGTACGAGACGGACAACCGTCACTATGCCCACGTGGACTGCCCCGGCCACGCCGACTATGTGAAGAACATGATCACCGGTGCCGCGCAGATGGACGGCGCGATCCTGGTGTGCTCGGCCGCTGACGGTCCGATGCCGCAGACCCGCGAGCACATCCTGCTGGCCCGTCAGGTCGGCGTGCCGGCCCTGGTCGTGTTCCTGAACAAGATGGATCTGGCCGACCCGGATCTGGTCGAGCTGGTGGAGCTGGAGCTGCGCGAGCTGCTGACCTCCTACGGCTTCCCCGGCGATGACATTCCCATCGTCCCCGGCTCCGCCGTTTGCGCCCTGAACGACACGCAGCCGGAAATCGGCCGCGAAGCCGTTCTTAAGCTGATGGCTGAAGTTGACCGCTACATCCCGCAGCCGGAACGTCCGGTTGACAAGCCGTTCCTGATGCCGATCGAAGACGTGTTCTCGATCTCGGGCCGTGGCACCGTGGTGACGGGCCGCGTCGAGAAGGGCATCGTCAAGGTCGGTGAGGAAGTCGAGATCGTTGGCCTGAAGGCCACCGTGAAGACCACCGTGACCGGCGTTGAAATGTTCCGCAAGCTGCTGGACCAGGGCCAGGCTGGCGACAATATCGGCGCGCTGCTGCGTGGCACGAAGCGTGAGGACGTCGAGCGCGGTCAGGTTCTGGCCAAGCCCGGTTCGATCACCCCGCACACGGAGTTCGAGGCCGAGACCTACATCCTGACGAAGGAAGAAGGCGGCCGTCACACCCCGTTCTTCGCCAACTATCGTCCGCAGTTCTACTTCCGCACCACGGACGTCACCGGTTCGGTGACCCTGCCGGAAGGTACGGAAATGGTGATGCCCGGCGACAACATCCGCTTCGCCGTGAAGCTGATCGCCCCGATCGCCATGGACGAAGGCCTGCGCTTCGCCATCCGTGAAGGCGGCCGCACCGTCGGCGCCGGCGTCGTGTCGAAGATCGTCAAGTAAACCTATCGCTTCGACGCATCACAGCAATGTGGTGGGGCCGGCCCGAAAGTACTTGGGGCCGGCCCACTCTTTGGGTATAAACCCTGCTCTTTTTGGGGTCTAGGACATGGACAATCAGAATATCCGGATCCGCCTTAAGGCGTTTGATCATCGCGTGCTCGACCAGAGCACCAGCGAGATCGTCAACACCGCGAAGCGGACCGGTGCGCGCGTCCGCGGTCCGATTCCGCTGCCCACGCAGCTGGAAAAGTTCACGGTGAACCGCAGCCCGCACATCGACAAGAAGTCGCGCGAGCAGTTCGAGATTCGCACCCACAAGCGTCTGCTGGATATCGTCGATCCGACGCCCCAGACGGTTGATGCGCTGATGAAGCTCGACCTGGCCGCCGGTGTCGACGTCGAAATCAAGCTGTAATCAAGTTTGGTCGAGTACGGGACCTCTCCCGATCTGAGGATGTCCCGAGTTATGGAGAAAAACAGATGCGATCCGGATTGATCGCGCAGAAGGTCGGCATGACCCGCGTCTTCACAGACGAGGGTGAAAGCGTGCCGGTGACTGTGCTGAAGCTGGACCAGGTCCAGGTCGTCGCCCACAAGACGGAAGAGAAGGATGGCTACACGGCCCTCCAGCTCGGCGCCGTCAAGGCCAAGGTGAAGAACGTCGCCAAGGCCCAGCGTGAGGTGTTCGCCAAGGCCAAGGTCGAGCCGAAGAAGAAGCTCGTCGAGTTCCGCGTGGCTCCCGCCAACCTGATCGAGGTTGGTTCTGAGCTGACCGCGGATCATTTCGTTGCCGGCCAGTTCGTGGACGTGCAGGGCACGACCCTGGGTAAGGGTTTTGCCGGCGGTATGAAGCGCTGGAATTTCGGCGGTCTGCGTGCGACCCACGGCGTGTCCGTGTCGCACCGCTCCATCGGTTCGACCGGTGGCCGTCAAGATCCCGGTAAGACCTTCAAGAACAAGAAGATGCCCGGTCACATGGGTGTCGACACCGTCACCGTCCAGAACCTGAAGGTCGTGTCGGTCGATGCCGAGCGCGGTCTGATCCTGGTCAAGGGCGCTGTCCCGGGCCATGAGGGCGCTTTCGTCCTCGTCAAGGACGCCGTCAAGAAGAAGCTGCCCGAGGGCGTGCCGTTCCCCGGCGCCTTCCGTGCTCCGGCTGCTGAAGCTGTCGCGGCGGAGGGCTGATAAATGAAGACGTCCATCAAGAATCTGAACAACGAAACCGTCGGCGAGATTGAGCTGTCGGAAGACGTGTTCGGCCTGCCGGCCCGTCAGGACATCCTGGCCCGCATGGTGCTGTGGCAGCTGGCAAAGCGCCGCGCTGGCACCCACAAGGCCAAGGGGATCTCCGAGATCTCCGGTACCACCAAGAAGCCGTGGCGCCAGAAGGGCACCGGTCGCGCTCGCGCCGGCAGCCTGCGTTCGCCGCAGTTCCGTGGTGGTGCGCGTATTTTCGGGCCGGTCGTTCGTTCTCACGAACATGACCTGACCAAGAAGGTCCGCAAGCTGGCTCTGAAGACCGCGCTGTCGGTCAAGGCCGCCGAAGGCAAGCTGGTCGTGCTGGAGGCCGCCAAGGCCGATAGCCACAAGACCAAGGTGCTGTTCGGTCAGCTGCAGGCCCTGGGTCTGAAGTCGGCGCTGATCATCGACGGTTCCAACGTTGATGTGAACTTCGCCCGTGCCGCCGGCAACATTCCGCACATCGACGTGCTGCCGGAACAGGGCGCCAACGTGTACGACATCCTGCGCAAGGACGTTCTCGTCCTGACGCGCAACGCTGTCGAGCAGCTGGAGGCTCGCCTGAAATGAGCACGAGCAAGAAGACAATCTCGGCCGAGCGTATGTACGACGTCGTCGTCGCGCCCGTTATCACCGAGAAGGCCACCATGGGTTCCGAGCACAACCAGGTCACCTTCAAGGTGCGCATGGATGCGACGAAGCCCGAGATCAAGGCCGCGGTTGAAGGTCTGTTCAAGGTGACGGTCACGGCGGTGAATACCTCCGTGGTCAAGGGGAAGACCAAGCGCTTCCGTGGGACGATCGGTCGCCGGTCGGACTACAAGAAGGCCGTGGTTACCCTCGCCGAGGGCAGCTCCATCGACGTGACCACCGGCGTGTGAGGGTAGAGCTATGGCTTTGAAGACTTTCCGTCCGATTACGCCGAGCCTCCGCCAGCTGGTACTGGTGGACCGTTCGGAACTGCACAAGGGCAAGCCCGTCAAGATGCTGACCGAGGGCCTCTCGGGCTCTGGCGGTCGCAACAATACGGGTCGCATCACCGCTCGCCGCATGGGTGGTGGTCACAAGCGCACGTACCGCATCATCGACTTCAAGCGCACGAAGTTCGATATGCCGGCGACCGTTGAGCGCCTGGAATATGACCCCAACCGTACCGGCTTCATCGCTCTGGTGAAGTACGAGGACGGCACCCTCTCCTACATCCTGGCTCCGCAGCGCCTGAAGGCCGGTGACGTTGTCATCTCCGGCGAGAAGGTGGACGTGAAGCCCGGCAACGCGATGCCGCTGAAGAACATCCCCGTCGGGACCATCATCCACAATGTGGAGCTGAAGGCCGGCAAGGGTGGTCAGCTGGCTCGTTCCGCCGGCACGTACCTGCAGCTGGTCGGTCGCGATCAGGGCTATGCCCAGCTGAAGCTCCCCTCGGGCGAGCTGCGCATGGTCCGTGGCGAGTGCATGGCCACCATCGGTGCTGTGTCCAACCCGGACCAGTCCAACGTGGTCATCGCCAAGGCCGGTCGTAACCGCTGGCTGGGCAAGCGTCCGTCCGTTCGCGGCGTCGCTATGAACCCGATCGATCACCCGCACGGCGGTGGTGAAGGCCGTACCTCCGGTGGCCGTCACCCGGTCACGCCGTGGGGCAAGCCGACCAAGGGTAAGAAGACGCGTCAGAACAAGGGCACGGATAAGCTCATTATCCGCCGCCGCGCTAAGTAAGGGAGTGCTGCCGTGACTCGTTCCGTTTGGAAGGGGCCGTTCGTTGACGGCTACCTGTTGAAGAAGGCAGACAAGGCGCGTGCGTCGGGCCGCAACGAGATCATCAAGATCTGGTCGCGTCGTTCCACGATCCTGCCGCATTTCGTTGGTCTGACCTTCGGCGTCTACAATGGCCAGAAGTTCGTGCCGGTGCTGGTGACCGAGAATATGATCGGTCACAAGTTCGGTGAGTTCTCGCCGACCCGTACGTTCTACGGCCATGCGGCCGACAAGAAGGCGAAGAGGAAGTAATCATGGGAAAGCCGGCTGCAGAACGGCGCCTCAGCGAGACTGAGGCCAAGGCGTTCGGCGGAATGATCCGCACGAGCCCGCAGAAGCTGAACCTGGTTGCACAGCTGATCCGTGGAAAGTCCGCTGGTGAAGCTGTCGCCCTTCTGACATTTTCCAAGCGTCGTATCGCTGGCGAAGTGAAGAAGGTCCTCCAGTCCGCCATCGCGAACGCCGAGAACAACCACCAGCTGGACGTTGACCGCCTGTTCGTGTCCCACGCGACGGTCGGCAAGGCTCTGGTCATGAAGCGTTTCCATGCCCGCGCTCGCGGTCGTGGCGCCCGTGTCGAGAAGCTGTTCAGCAACCTGACCGTGATCGTGCGTGAGCGCGCTGAGGACAAGGCCGAGGGGGCCGCTGAATAATGGGTCAGAAAGTTAATCCGATCGGCTTGCGCGTCGGTATCAACCGGACCTGGGACAGCCGCTGGTTCGCCGACCGCGACTATGCCAAGCTGCTCCATCAGGACCTGAAGCTGCGCGGATACCTGCAGACCCGTCTGCAGGCCGCTGGCGTCAGCCGCGTCATCATCGAGCGTCCGGCCAAGAAGGCCCGCGTCACCATCCACACGGCCCGTCCGGGTGTGGTGATCGGCAAGAAGGGTGCGGACATCGAAAAGCTGCGCTCCGAGCTCAGCAAGATGGCTGGTTCCGAGGTGAACCTGAACATCGTCGAGATCCGCAAGCCGGAGCTGGACGCCCGCCTGATCGCCGAGAACATCGCCAGCCAGCTGGAGCGCCGTGTGGCGTTCCGTCGCGCCATGAAGCGCGCTGTGCAGTCGGCGATGCGTCTGGGTGCCCAGGGCATCCGTATTAACTGCTCCGGCCGTCTGGGCGGCGCGGAAATTGCGCGTATCGAATGGTACCGCGAAGGCCGCGTTCCGCTGCACACCCTGCGTGCTGACATCGACTATGGTGTTGGCACCGCGAAGACCACCTATGGCACCTGCGGTGTCAAGGTGTGGGTGTTCAAGGGTGAAGTGCTGGCCCACGATCCGATGGCGCAAGACAAGCGCGCCGCGGAACAGACGGCTGCTCGCTGATCATCCGGATACTGGCAAGGGATATAGAGAAGGCTACATGCCATGCTGAGTCCGAAGCGTACCAAGTACCGCAAGGCGCACAAGGGTCGTATCCACGGCGCCTCGAAGGGCGGTACCACACTTAATTTCGGCGCTTTCGGCTTGAAAGCTGTCGAGCCGATGCGTATTACGGCTCGTCAAATCGAGTCGGCGCGTCGCGCTATCACCCGCCACCTGAAGCGTCAGGGTCGCGTCTGGATCCGGATTTTCCCGGATCTGCCCGTGTCCTCGAAGCCGGCGGAAGTGCGCATGGGCTCCGGTAAGGGTTCGCCCGAATTCTGGGCCGCGCGCGTTGCGCCGGGCCGTATCATGTTCGAAGTCGATGGTGTTCCGGCTGAGCTGGCCACCCGCGCTTTCGAACTGGCTGCTGCAAAGCTGCCGATCAAGGTGCGTATGGTCACCCGTCTGGGTGAAGGGGGTGAGGCATGACGAAGGCTACTGACCTTCGCGGCAAGAGCACGGACGAGCTGAACGATCAGCTCCTCCAGCTCAAGAAGGAGCAGTTCAACCTGCGTTTCCAGAAGGCTTCCGGCCAGCTGGAGAATACCGCGCGGGTTCGTGTGGTGCGTCGCGACATCGCCCGCATCAAGACCATCCTGGGCCAGCAGGTTTCTGCTGCGTCCGCGTCCTGAGGAGGGGTTAACGATGCCCCGTCGCGTCCTGCAGGGTACCGTGGTGTCCGACAAGGGTGACAAGACCGTCACCGTCCTGGTCGAACGTCGCGTTATGCATCCTGTGTATAAGAAGTTCATCAAGCAGTCCAAGAAGTACGCCGCCCACGACGAGGCGAACGCGTTCAAGATCGGCGACACCGTCCAGATCGAAGAATGCCGTCCGATCTCCAAGTCGAAGCGGTGGACCGTCGTCGTGGCTCCGGCCGCTGGCGACACTCCGAACGCCTGAAGATAAGGAAGACATTCCATGATTCAGATGCAAACCAACCTGGAAGTCGCGGACAATAGCGGCGCGCGCCGGGTGCAGTGCATCAAGGTGCTGGGCGGCGCTGGTCGTCGCTTCGCCGCCATCGGCGATGTTATCGTCGTGTCGGTGAAGGAGGCCATCCCGCGCGGCCGTGTTAAGAAGGGTGACGTGCAGCGCGCGGTCATCGTTCGCACCGCCAAGGAACTGCGCCGCGAGGACGGTTCCGTCATCCGCTTCGACCGTAACGCCGCCGTGCTGATCAACAAGCAGGGCGAGCCGATCGGTACGCGCATTTTCGGGCCCGTGACCCGTGAGCTGCGCGGCAAGAAGTTCATGAAGATCATTTCGCTGGCGCCGGAGGTGCTCTGATGGCTGCGAAGATCCGCAAGGGCGACAAGGTCGCTGTCATCACCGGTAAGGACAAGGGCAAGACCGGCGAAGTCATCGCCGTTCTGCCGTCCGAGGGCCGTGTCAAGGTGCGCGGTGTTAACCTGGTGAAGAAGCACCAGCGTCAGACCCCGATGCAGCAGGGCGGCATCGTCGAGATCGAAGCGGCGCTGGACCTGTCCAACGTCGCCATCCTCGACCCGAAGACCAACAAGCCGACCCGCGTCGGCTTCCGGACGCTGGAAGACGGCCGTAAGGTCCGTTTCGCCAAGGCTTCCGGCGAAGTGATCGAGTGAGGCGCGCCATGGCTGCTCGTATGAAAGAACGCTACGACGCGACCCTGCGTGCAAAGTTGAAGGCGGAGTTCAACTACGCCAACGACATGCAGATTCCGCGTCTCGAGAAGATCGTGATCAACATGGGCGTTGGCGAAGCCGCCAGCGACGGCAAGAAGGTGACGCAGGCTGCCGCTGAGCTGGCTGCGATCACTGGCCAGAAGCCCGTGATCACGAAGGCTCGCAAGTCCATCGCCCAGTTCAAGCTGCGCGAAGGCATGCCGATCGGTTGCAAAGTCACCCTGCGCGCCGACCGCATGTATGAGTTCCTGGATCGTCTGGTCACTATCGCGCTGCCGCGCGTCCGCGACTTCCGCGGCATCAACGGCAACGCGTTCGATGGCCGCGGGAACTACGCGCTGGGCCTGAAGGAACAGCTGATTTTCCCGGAAATCGACTACGACAAGGTGGACGATATCCGCGGCATGGACATCATCTTCGTCACCACGGCCAAGACCGACAAGGAAGCCAAGGCTCTCCTGAAGGGTTTTGACATGCCTTTCGCCGGGGAGGCGGGGACCAATGGCTAAGAAGAGCTCTATCGAGAAGAACAAGCGCCGCACTGAACTGGCGGCCAAGCACCGGGAAAAGCGCGCCGCCCTCAAGGCGACCGCTAAGAACCGCGAACTCTCCGATGAGGAGCGTTTCACGGCTGTCCTGAAGCTGGCACAGCTGCCCCGCAATGGCAGCCGTACCCGCATCCGGAACCGTTGCGAGCTGACGGGGCGTCCGCGCGCCTTCTATCGCAAGTTCCGCTTGTGCCGTGTCGCCCTGCGTGATCTCGCCAGCAATGGCCAGATCCCGGGCATGACCAAGTCCAGCTGGTAAGGAGGGTCGGGTAATGAGCCTGAGCGATCCCCTGGGCGATATGCTGACCCGTATTCGTAACGGTCAGAAGGCCCGTATGTCGGTCGTGACGAGCCCCGCGTCGAAGCTCCGCACCAATGTGCTGGAAGTCCTGAAGCGTGAAGGTTACATCCGCGGTTATGCCGTGGAGGAAGACCGTCCCGGTGTGCAGTCCCTGCGCATCGAACTGAAGTACTTCGAAGGCGAGCCGGTTATCAAGGAAGTGCACCGCGTTTCCAAGCCGGGCCGCCGCATCTATTCGAAGATCGCCGATCTGCCGCGGGTCTATAATGGCCTCGGTATTTCGATCCTGTCGACGCCTCGCGGCGTCATGTCTGATGTAGAGGCCCGCGCTGCCAATGTCGGCGGCGAAGTCCTCTGCAAGGTGTTCTAAGGAGCACGGCCACATGTCCCGTATCGGAAAGCATCCGGTGCCGGTGCCGGCCGGCGTTACCGTCCAGGTCACCGGTCAGACTGTCACCGCCAAGGGCAAGCTGGGTCAGCTCAGCTTGAACTTGATCGACGAAATCGAGGCCAAGCTGGAGGATGGTAAGATTACCGTCCTGCCGCGTACCGAAACGGTCCGCGCTCGCCAGAACTGGGCCACCGCCCGTACCAACGTTGCCAACCTGGTGACCGGTGTGGACAAGGGTTTCACCCGCAATCTCGAAATCACCGGCGTCGGCTACAAGGCCGCCGTCGCTGGTTCGGAGCTGGTGCTGAACCTGGGTTTCTCGCACGACATCCGCTACCCCATTCCCGCGGGTATCACGATGAAGTGCGACAAGCCGACGTCCATCTCGATCAGCGGTGCTGATAAGCAGCAAGTTGGTCAGATCGCTGCGGAGATCCGCTCCTATCGTCCGCCTGAGCCCTATAAGGGCAAGGGCGTCAAGTACGATAACGAGACGATCATCCGCAAAGAAGGCAAGAAGAAGTAAGGCGGACGACGATGAGCAAGCAACAGGATCTCAACGCGCGCCGCAAGGCGCGGGTGCGCGCCCGGCTCCGCAAGGTCGGCAGCGGGCGCGCTCGTCTCTCGGTCTTCCGGTCGAGCCAGCATATCTACGCCCAGATCATCGACGACGAGGCCGGCCGCACGCTGGTTTCTGCGTCGAGCCTGGAGAAGGATCTGCGCGAAGCCCTGAAGACCGGCGCCGACATCGAGGCGGCCAAGGTGGTCGGCAAGCTGATTGCCGAACGCGCCGTGGCACAGGGTGTCAGCACCGTTTACTTCGATCGTGGTCAGTACCTGTATCACGGGCGTGTGAAGGCTTTGGCCGACGCCGCCCGCGAAGCCGGCCTGCAGTTCTAAGGGGGTTAGCATGGCTCGTAATGAGAACAGCGCGGCCGGCGGCGAGGGTGAGCGGCGGAACCGTGATCGCGGCGAGCGCCGCGAGCGCGGTGAAAACCGTGATCGTCGTGAGGAACGCGAAGGTGATGATCTCGTCGAGAAGCTCGTCGGGATCAACCGTGTCGCCAAGGTGGTTAAGGGTGGTCGTCGCTTCGGCTTCGCTGCCATCGTGGTTGTTGGCGATGCCAAGGGGCGCGTCGGCGTCGGTTCGGGCAAGGCCCGCGAAGTGCCGGAGGCTATCCGCAAGGCCACTGAGCAGGCCAAGCGCTCCATGATCCGCGTGCCGCTGCGCGAGGGTCGCACGCTGCATCATGACGTGTTCGGTCACTTCGGTGCCGGCAAGGTCGTGCTGCGTGCCGCTCCTCCGGGTACCGGCATCATCGCGGGTGGCCCGATGCGCGCCATCTTCGAAGCCCTGGGCGTGGCGGACGTGGTGACCAAGTCGGTCGGCACTTCCAACCCGCACAACATGATCAAGGCGACCTTCGACGCTCTGACGCAGTGCGTCAGCCCGCGTTCGGTGGCTGCCCGTCGTGGTCGTCGCGTGTCCGATATCCTGGGCAAGCGCGAAGGCGAGAAGGAGGCCGCGTAAATGGCTGACAAGAACACCGTCATCGTGACCCAGACGGGGAGCCCGATTGGCCGCCAGAGCGACCAGCGTGCGACCCTGATCGGTCTGGGTCTCAACAAGCTGAACCGCACCCGCGAGCTGGAAGATACGCCGGCTGTCCGTGGGATGATCAACAAGGTTCGGCACCTCGTGCGCGTCGAGGAGGCCTCGTAAGAGGTTTCCCCGATACGGCCTGAAGGATCAAGACCATGAAGCTCAACGAAATCAGTGAAAACCCGGGCGCACGCAAGCTTCGCATGCGCATCGGTCGCGGTATCGGGTCCGGTAAGGGCAAGACCGGTGGCCGTGGCGTCAAGGGTCAGAAGTCCCGTACCGGCGTCTCGATCAAGGGCTTCGAAGGCGGCCAGATGCCTCTGCATCGCCGTCTGCCGAAGCGTGGCTTCTCCAACGTTCCGTTCGCCAAGGATTACGCCGTGGTGAACGTGGGCGCTGTGCAGAAGGCCATCGATGACGGTCGTCTGAACGCCGCCGAGACGGTGAACGCCGAGGCGCTGGTGAAGGCCGGCCTGGTGCGTGTTTCCGCCGATGGCGTGCGTCTGCTGAACAAGGGCGCCATCAAGACCGCCGTGACCTTCGACGTGGCTGGCGCTTCCGCCGGTGCCGTCGCTGCGGTCGAGGCTGCTGGTGGCAAGGTGAACCTGCCGGCCGTTGAGGCCTGATTGGTTCCACCAACCCGGTTGGTAGAGTTTGTGACAAGGCCCCGGAGCAATCCGGGGCCTTGTTGCTTTTTGGCGTCGATCGTCGTGACCCGGCGATGGGATTGATAAATAACTTGACGTCAGTAAGTCGCTTATGTTTTCCTTCGGATGTGGCACCGATGGTGACAAAAGAGACTGTGGCGGTGGCAACGCCAGTTCACTTTCTCTGATCCACCATCCGCCCCGGCGCATTACAGCCGTGGCATTTTGAGCTGCCATGATGGTTTGGCGTACCCAATTTCAAGAGTGGCGAGAATTCTTGACGTATGGCTGCGAAGGGCGCCCGGCTTGATTGAGCCGGGCGTCTTTGCATTTGGGGCAGACGGATACCGCCTCAGCGCAGAACACGCTCCATGATCTTCGCGGCCTGCCGCAGGGTTTCACGCTCTTCCGCGGTGAGCGGCGTCAGGCGAGCCTCCAGCGCTGCCACCCGCCTTGCCCGTCCCGCCAGCAGCAGGGCGCGCCCAGTCTCTGTTGCGGCGATCCGCACGCCGCGCCTGTCCTGCGGGTCTGGCTCCCGGTTGACCAGAGCCGCCGCCGCCAGCGCATCAACAATGCGGCTCATGGTCGGTGGTCGCACCTGCTCCGCCGCTGCCAACTCACTCAGTGATCGCGGTCCGGCAAAGACCAGTACGGATAGCGCCGACAGGCGTGGGGCCGTCAGGCCGCTGTCATCATCTTCCCGCCGCAACAGACGCAGCAGTCGGATCGACGCCGAATGCAGCCGCTCGGCGATGCCGTCTGCTGGGTCATATGGGTGCTTTACGGACATTGTTAGTTTTACTAATAATTGTCGTTAGCTAAACACTACCATTCCGTGGGAAGGCGATCCATGGCTTTGAACCCGTCCCATATTGTCCAGGTAGCCGTTCCTGTTCAGAATATTGACCGAGCGCGGGCCTTTTACCGCGATGTGCTTGGCCTCACGCATCTGTTCGATGCACCGCCCTCGCTGGCGTTCTTTCAGTGTGGCCAGACTCGCCTGATGCTGGGGCCGCAGGAAGGGCAGGAACAGGTTGCCGGTCCCATCCTTTATTACAACGTGCCCGACGCAGCGGCGGCACAGGCGACGCTGGAGGCTGCCGGCGCACCCGTCATACAGCCGGCCCACCTCATTGCACGGGTTGGCGGCAAGGATATTCACCTCGCCATCTGTCGTGACAGCGAGGGGAATATGGTGGGTCTGATGAGCGAGACGCGGGCGACCTGAAACCCGGCCCGGTACAGTCGGCACAAGATGCCGCAGCCCCTACATTGGTGGCATTGACCCTGCCGCCCGATGGCTTTACCCCTGTGTCCCGAAACAAGAGCGGCGGTTAACGGCCCGGATGGCGGGTCCTGTGGTGTAACGGACACCTGCCAGATGCACATGGCATACTGGTGCTGGTGTTTTTCATGTTGACCACATGCCCATATGTCCTGTTGATACGCGTGAGAATGGCCGGCCCTCCGTTTCGGCCGGACCTGTGACTTGCCAAGAGGCCTTTTATGGCATCCGCCGCTGAACAGCTTGCCGCCAACATCAATTTCGGTGCCTTCTCCAAGGCCACCGAACTGAAGAAGCGGATTTGGTTTACCCTGGGGGCGTTGATCGTCTACCGCCTGGGGACTTACATTCCCCTTCCGGGCATCGATTCCGGTGCCTTTGCCAGCTTCTTCGCCAATCAGTCGGGCGGCATCCTGGGCATGTTCAACATGTTCGCCGGTGGTGCCGTTGAGCGCATGTCGATCTTCGCGCTCAACATCATGCCCTACATTTCGGCGTCGATTATCATTCAGCTGATGACGGCTGTTGCCCCGTCGCTGGAGACGCTGAAGAAGGAAGGCGAGTCGGGCCGCAAGCGTCTGAACCAGTATACGCGCTACCTCACGGTGGCCCTGGCTCTGGTGCAGTCTTATGGCCTGTCCTTAGGTCTGGAGGGCATGAATCAGGCCGGCGGCAGCGTGGTGATCGATCCGGGCTGGTTCTTCCGCCTGTCGACCGTCATCACCATGGTCGGCGGCACCATGTTCCTGATGTGGCTGGGTGAGCAAATCACGGCCCGGGGCGTTGGTAACGGCATTTCGCTGATCATCTTTGCCGGCATCGTGGCCGCATTGCCGGGTGCCTTGGCGCAGATTCTGGAACTGGGCCGCACCGGTGCCATGAGCACCTGGTTCATCCTGGGCCTGCTGGTGCTGGCGGTCATCGTGATCACGGGCATCGTGTTCTTCGAACGCGCGCAGCGCCGCCTTATCGTGCAGTATCCGAAGCGCCAGATGGGCAACAAGATGTATGGCGGGGAGGCTTCGCACCTGCCGCTGAAGCTGAACACCGCCGGCGTCATCCCGCCGATTTTCGCCTCGTCGCTGTTGCTGCTGCCGCTGACGGCTGTTGGCTTCTCGTCGGCGGGCGGGCCGGAATGGCTGGCCACGATCACCCGCTTCGTCGCGCATGGCACGCCGCTCTATATGGTGCTGTACACCGCGCTGATCGTTTTCTTCTGTTTCTTCTATACCGCCATCGTCTTCAACCCGACCGAAACGGCCGAGAACTTGAAGAAGTATGGCGGGTTCATTCCGGGCATCCGGCCCGGCAAGAACACGGCCGATTATCTGGACTTCGTGCTGACCCGTTTGACGGTGGTGGGGGCCGCCTACATCACGGTGGTCTGCCTGCTGCCGGAAATCATGATGGCGGAATATGGTGCCGCCTTCTATTTCGGTGGTACCAGCCTGCTGATCATGGTCACGGTGACCATGGATACCGTGGCGCAGATCCACTCCCACCTGCTGGCGCATCAGTATGAAGGGCTGATCAAGAAGGCCAAGCTGCGTGGGAGACGTGGATGAACCTGATTCTGTTGGGTCCGCCGGGGGCCGGTAAGGGGACGCAGTCCCAGCGCCTGGAGAAGAAGTACGGTACCGTGCAGCTTTCGACGGGCGACATGCTGCGCGCCGCCGTGCGGAGCGGGTCGGAACTGGGCCAGCGTGCCGATGCCATCATGAAGGCGGGGCAGCTGGTGCCGGACGAGGTCATGATCGCCATGATCTCCGAACGCATCGATCAGCCGGATTGTGCCAAAGGCTTTATCCTGGACGGCTTCCCGCGCACGGTTCCGCAGGCTGCGGCCCTGGACAGCATGCTGTCTGACAAGGGGTTGAAGCTGGATCATGTGATCGAGATGAAGGTGGACGGGCCTGCCCTTGTCACCCGCGTCACGGGTCGCTTCACCTGTGCCAAGTGCGGTACCGGCTATCATGACACGTTCAAGCCGACGGCGGTCGCGGGTACCTGCGACAATTGCGGCTCGACCGAGTTCACACGCCGTGCCGATGACAATGCCGAAACCTTCGGCAAGCGTCTGGCAGCCTATGAGCGTGATACGGCTCCCATCCTGCCCTACTACGCCTCTCGTGGCGTGTTGAAGCAGGTGGATGGCATGGCGGAGATCGATGAGGTCACCCGTCAGCTGGAAGCCATCATCGGCTGATCTGACGGATCGAACGAACTGATCAGAAAGGGGACGGTCGCCGACAGGGTGACCGTCCCCTTTTATGCTTCTCTGCTTCGGACTCCTCAGCTTCTCCAGCGCAGGACTGTATCCTTCACTGGGTTTATGAAGTCCCGCCCCTCGGCCCTTGCGCGCTCATACTCGTTCTTCAGCTGGTGGTACCAGCGGGCCTGAGTGTCGGCGTCCCTGATCAGCATCAGGGTTGGGTCATGGGCCAGCCCCTTCTGTTGCATCACCACCACATCGCGGTCCTGGCCCAGAAAGCGGCGCACGAAGCGGCGTAGGATGGGTTTGGCGAGGTCGGCCCAGCCCAGGGTCCAGTAGAAGCTGTTGGTCACTTCGGTATTATTGGCATCCAGCGGCGTGACGGTGGTCAGGTTGACGATCCGGTGCCGACCGGCGGCAATATGCTCGGTCCGCACACCGGGAAGCCGGAAGGTGATTTCCGTCTCCGGTGCGCCCCCCAGCAGCCTATAGGCCGCGGAGTTTGAGGAGGGCCGGTGCCGCTTCATGGCAAAGCCGAAGAGGGCTGGCCCGAAAGCTTTGGCTTTCTCGTGGATGGATCGCGGGGACCGCCAGAACCAGCTTTGATGCACGAAAGGCCCATGCGCCGGGTCCATGAGGCCGATGACGGCATGATCGACGGGGCAGGGAAAATGCATCACCTCCGTCAGGTTGGGCACCCTTCCTTCCATGTCGGGCATCTGCGGCGGCTCACCCTCCGGCGCGCCATCGCCCATCCAGATCCACAGATTGCCCTGCGCCTCTGCCACCGGATAGCGGCGGACCTTGATTCGGCTGATATCGAAATCCTGGCCGGTGACCAGGGAAGGGATGGCGGTGCAGCCGCCATCGCCGCTAAAGCGCCAGCCATGATAGCGGCACTCCACCTCCCGTCCGTCGAATCGGCCACAGGACAGCGGAATGCCCCGATGCGGGCAGATATCGCGCAGCGCGAAGGCAATGCCATCATTGTCCCGGGCGAACAGGACCGGCTGCCCCAGTAGAGTCTTCGCCTGCATCTTGCCGCGCTTCAGGGCGGCGGATGGCAGGGCGAAGTACCAGATGTCGGTCAGGAACGATGCGGTCATAATGCGTCACATGGGCGGCGGGGGAGCGCCGCACCATAACAGGACATGAACGACAGGTCAGGGTGCACAAAGGGGCGAACTGCTGACTTCCCCGCCAAACCCTGGTAAAATCCCGCCCATCAACGTCATTCCTGCGCCTGAACCCCTTCGCAGCCGCTGGGTTGCGATACGGGCACGGCGTGGAACATGAAACACCCTGTTGTTTTCTGTTTCACTTGGTTGCACGAAGCCGCGTTTCGGTCGGACGGCGGACCTCATCATCACCGAAAGCGGCCATCATAACCATGCCGTATCCACATCCAGCACTGTCCGGTCCAGGCTGGTCAGAATCGCAGCCTGGGTCGCTGTCTTGGGCAGTTCATGGGCGAAGAACCAGCGGCAGGCGGCCAGCTTGCCATTCAGATGGTTGGCATCGCCCTTGCCATCCGTGAGCCAGGTATCGGCCACCAGGGCCTGGCGCAGCCAGATCCAGGCCATGACGGTGTGCCCGAACATTTCCAGATAGGTGGTGGCATTGGCTAGCGACAGCGCCACCTGTCCGCCGGCCCGCACCGTACCCAAGTGCGCGGTCACGGTGGCGACGCGGCTCAACGCTTCGCCAAGGCCCGCCGCGTGGGCCGCAAGGGCGGGGCGTGCGGTTGCGGCGGTAATCGTGGTCGCCATTTCGGCGGCCAGCGCTTCAAACGCGGCACCACCGTCCATGAACACTTTGCGGCCCAGCAGGTCATTGGCCTGGATGCCGTAGGTGCCCTCATGGATCGGGTTCAGGCGGTTATCCCGGTAATATTGTTCCACCGGATAATCGCGGGTGTAGCCATAGCCGCCCAGGATCTGGATGGCCCATTTATTGGCTTCCAGACAATGTTCCGATGGCCAGGACTTGGCGATGGGGGTCAGCAGTTCCAGCAGCAAGGTTGCGCGGCGGCGCTCGGCCTCCTCATGTGCCGTCCTCTCCTCGTCCACCAGCCGGGCGCAGAGCAGGCACAGCGCGATGGCACCTTCCGATGCCGCCTTCTGCTGCAGCAGCATGCGGCGGACATCGGCATGCTCGATGATTGGCACCATGGGGCTGGTCGGATCGCGCGCCTCCAGCGGGCGGCCCTGTGGGCGCGTGCGGGCATACTCGGCGGAATAGCGGTAGCCGGCATAGCCAAGGGCCGCCGCCCCCAGCCCGACGCCGATCCGCGCTTCATTCATCATCTGGAACATATAGGAAAGGCCGTGATGGGCCTGTCCCACCAGGAAGCCCTGGCAGCGCCCGTCCTCGCCAAAGGACAGGATGGTGCTGGTGGTGCCGCGATAGCCCATCTTGTGTAGCAGGCTGACCAGCCGCACATCATTGTCGGGGCCCAGGCTGCCATCATCATTGACGCGGTAACGCGGCACGATGAACAGGCTGATGCCCTTCACGCCCGCCGGCGCGCCCTTGATCTTGGCCAGCACCATATGGACGATATTGTCTGACAATTCATGCTCACCGGCGCTGATCCATTGTTTGGTGCCGGTAATGCTGTAGGAACCGTCCTCATTGGGCGTGGCGCTGGTGCGGATATCGGCCAGGCTGCTGCCTGCCTGCGGCTCCGACAGGGCCATGGTGCCAAAGAACCGGCCGGTCAGCATGGGGGCCAGGAACTTGGACTGCTGCTCCGTGCTGCCGAAGCTGCGGATCAGGTTGCCGGCCCCGATGGTCAGGAACGGATAGGCGGCGGTAGCGATATTGGCGGTCTGGAAGAAGCTGAAGGCCGCCTGTACCACACACCAGGGCAATTGCAGCCCGCCCAGTTCCTCGTCGTGATGGGCGGCCAGGAAGCCGGCTTCGGCAAAGGCGTCTACGGCGTCCTTCACGGCGGGCAGCATGACGACCTTGCCGTTCACACGGTCCGGCTCATGTTTGTCGGCCTCGTGATAATGCGGTCCGAATTTTTCATTCGCCAGACCGGCGGCGGTGTCCAGAACCTGGGACAGGGCATCACGGTCCAGGTGGCTGAAGCGGGGGCGGGACAGCAGCCTGTCCAGATCCAGCAGGCCATCCAGGATGAAGTCGATCTCGCCACGGTCCATCCGGCTCATGCCCGCACCCTCCCGATATCTATTTGCGGCCCCCGAGTTGTGCTCAGGCCTTCAAACAGATGTTTAAATTGTTGGAGGGGGCCTGTCGAGAGGCTGCTTCACCGGCGCCAGAAGGAGGGGCTGAGGAGAACGAAGACCGTGAATAGTTCCAGCCGGCCCAGCAGCATGGCCAGCGACATGATCCAGACTGCGAAATCATGCAGCGGTTCGTAATTGCCCACCGGCCCGATCATGGTGCTGAGGCCGGGGCCGACATTGCCCAGCGCCGTCGCGGCGGCAGAAATGGCCGTCACATAATCCAGCCCTGTCAGGCCCAGCAAGACGGCGAAGATCAGGATCAGGGCAATATAGAGGAAGGTGAAGCTCATCACCGAGATGATGACGTCATTATCCACAGGCTTGCCATTATAGGTCAGCGGGATAACCCGGTTCGGGCTGAACAGGCGGTTGATCTGCATACGCAGGGCCAGCCACAGGATCTCAAACCGGAACATCTTGATCCCGCCGGAGGTGGAGCCGGTGCAGCCCCCCACCAGGGTCAGGATGAAGAACAACGCCACCGGCCCGGGGCCCCAAGCCAGATAGTCGGTGGAGGCAAAGCCAGTGGTGGTGATCAGGGAAACACAGTTGAACAAGGAATGACGGATCGCCTCCATCGGCTCCAGATGGTCCCTGGCGATCAGATAGAGGGCCAGCAGGCCCGCCACGATCAAGGTGAAGGCGGCATAGTGGCGAACCTGGCTGTCGCGCCACAGCGCCTTGGTATCGCCCTTGATCATTGAGATGAAACGGACAAAGGGCAGGCTGCCCAGAAACATGAACAGAATGATGGTCCATTCCACGCCGGCATTCTGAAAATGCCCGATTGACGTGTCCTTGGTAGAGAAGCCACCCGTGCCCAGCGCCGTCATGGAATGGTTGATGGCATCGAACATGGGCATGCCGGCCAGCCGCAGCATGATGATGCAGGCAATGGTCAGCGCCAGATAGGCCCAGCCAAAGCCCAGCGCCATGTCGGCGGCACGCGGCACCACCTTGTCCGACTTGTCGGAGGATTCGCTACGGAACAGCTGCATCCCGCCGACCCGCAGGAAGGGCAGGATCACGATGCCCATGCCGACAATGCCGATCCCGCCCAGCCAGACCAGCAGCGATCGCCAGAGCAGCAGACCGGGGGGCAGGGTCTGCACCGAGGCATAGGCGCTGGCCCCGGTGGTGGTTAGGCCGGACATTGCCTCGAAATAGGCGTTGGCGTAGCTCAGTCGATGTTCCGCGAAGGTGAAGGGCAGGGCCGCGAAGGCCCCCACCACGATCCAGGCGAAAGTGGTCAGCACGAAGGTCTGACGCAGGGACAGCGCGATGCGATCTGAGCGATTCGTCAAAATCAGCAGGACACCGAAAAACAGAGTCAGCGCTGAGGATACGGCAAAGACCCGCCAGTCATCCTGGCCTGCCGCGAGATCGGCAATCATCGGTGCCACCATCGCAACCGCGATGACGGACAGAAGCGCGCCGACGACATAGAAGATGGGACGAACGTCCAGGGAGAGCATGGCACTCCGGCGGCTTGACGGGAAACCGCAGCCCTTCCGGCGCGGAACGCGTCATACACCCTTGTTGAAGGCGGCGTGGCAGTCAAGCCCGCTGTGCCACCCCCGGGAACGGCAACGGCCGGGGAAATCCCCGGCCGTCACGGTCGATCAGGTCCTCGGTATCACTCGATGCCCAGAGCGGCCTTATACAGTTCCAGAAGCGCGTCCATTTCCTGACGGTCTTCCTTTTCCATCCTGCGGATGCGGATGATCTGGCGCATCACCTTGGTATCAAAGCCGGTGCCCTTGGCTTCGGCATAGATGTCCTTGATATCGTCCTGGATGCCCTTCTTTTCCTCCTCCAGGCGCTCGATGCGCTCAATGAAGGAACGCAGGCGGTCGGCCGCGATTCCGCCGACATCATTGGAGGTTGCGGCGTCAGACATGGTGTCTCTTACCTTGGCAAGTATGTTGGAAAGTGCCGGGACCTTATCCAGCCGGGGCCGTGGACGCAAGCCGGTTGGTGCGCCGCGCGACGGGCATCAGGCCCGACGCAGCACCAGGGCCACGCCTGCTGCCGTCACGACCATGCCACTCAAGGCCAGCGGCCCCAGCTTTTCCCCGAACAAGGCCCAGGCCATCAGGGCCGTGACAGGTGGAACCAGATAGAACAGGCTAGCCACCTTCGAAGCTGCTCCACGTCGGATCAGGGCGAACAGCAGGAAGATGGCACCCACCGACAGGACGAGGCAGAGCCATACCAAGGCAAAGATGAAATCAGCTGCCCAGTCGATCCGCATGGTTTCCGTAGAAGGCGCAACGATGGCCAGCACGGTGCCCGTGGCCGCGTACTGAATGGTAGTACCGGTGCGCAGATCCATGTCGGCGCAGTGCCGCTTCTGATAGAGCGTGCCGATGGAAATACCCAGCAGGGCTGCCACAGACAGGCCGATGCCCAGCGGCCCGCCGATATTCAGCGACAGTTTCTCCCACACCACCGCCGTCACCCCGGCCAGACCCAGGGCAAACCCCAGCCATTGCCGGCCCGTGATCCGCTCCCCCAGCAGGGGACCGGCCACCAGGGCGGTCAGCAGCGGCTGCAACCCGACGATCAGGGCCACGGTGCCGGCGGGCAAACCCTGCTTCAGGGCACCGAACACGCCGCCCAGATAGACGCCATGCACAAGCAGGCCTGCCACAGCGATATGGCCCACCGCCCGCCAGGATGCCGGCCAAGGTGCCTTCTGCCATGCCGACAGGGCCAGCAGCACGACGGCCACCAGCGCCATGCGCCAGAGCAGGAAGGTCAGCGGCTCCGCATGCGGCAGGCCCAGCTTGCCCCCAATGAAGCCCGTGCTCCACAGCAGCACGAACAAAGCGGGTGCCGCCTTGCCCCAATCGGGCGTGGCGAGGCTGCCAGAGGGAGAGGAGGGGATATTCATCTGACACATCCTGAAACGGCAAACGGCCGCCCCCCGGATGGGGGAGCGGCCGTCGACCTTACGACTGAACCGATAACGCGAGGTTACCTGGGATCAGTTGTTCTTGCCCTGCTTGGCAACGATTTCGTCAGCGACGTTCCTCGGCACCGGGTCGTAGTGCGAGAATTCCATCGTGAACGAACCGCGGCCAGAGGTCATGCCGCGCAGCTGACCGATGTAACCGAACATGTCGGACAGCGGCACATGGGCTTCAACGGCGATGTTATTGCCACGCTCCAGCTGACCCAGGATCGTGCCGCGACGACGGTTCACGTCGCCGATCACGTCACCCAGGTAATCTTCCGGAACCACAACCTCGACCTTCATGATCGGTTCCAGCAGGACCGGACCTGCCAGCTTCATGGCTTCGCGGAAGCAGGCCTTGGCGGCGATTTCGAACGTCAGAGCGTTCGAGTCGACGTCGTGGTACTTGCCGTCAATCAGCGTGGCCTTGAAGTCCACAGTCGGATAGCCGGCGATGACACCGTCTTCCTTCTGCATCTGCAGGCCCTTGTCCACCGACGGGATGTATTCGCGGGGAACGGTACCGCCGACAACCTGATCGACGAACTCGTAACCCTCACCGCGCTCCTTCGGCTCAAACACGATCTTCACTTCTGCGAACTGGCCCGAACCGCCGGTCTGCTTCTTGTGAGTGTAGATGTGCGTGACCGGACGGGTGATCGTCTCACGATAGGCCACCTGCGGACGGCCCATGACGCCTTCCACACCATATTCGGTGCGAACGCGGTCCAGGGTCACTTCCAGGTGCAGTTCGCCCATGCCGCGCAGCAGGGTCTGACCGGTCTCACGGTCGGTTTCCAGACGCAGGGACGGGTCGGCACGGACCATCTTGCCAATGGCGGCGCCGAACTTGTCCTGGTCAGCGCGGTTCTTCGGCTCGATCGAGACGGAGATCACGGGCTCGGGGAAGCGCATGCGCTCCAGCACCACGGGGGCGGTGGCATCGCACAGCGTATCACCGGTGTCGGTTTCGGCCAGCGACACGAAGGCGACGATGTCGCCAGCGCGGCATTCTTCCAGATCGTTGGTGTCCTTGGCGAACATTTCCACGATACGGCCGATACGCTCGCGCTTGCCACGGGTGGCGTTCAGCAGGGTCGTGCCCTTGGTGACGACGCCGGAATAGACGCGCACGAAGGTCAGCGAACCGTACTTGTCGTTCAGCACCTTGAACGCCAGACCCGAGAACGGCTCGTCGTCGGAGCACAGACGCTCGCCATTCGGGTTACCATCGGGGTCCACCGTCTTGATGGCTTCCACGTCGGTCGGGGCCGGCAGGTACCAGACAACGGCGTCGAGCAGCTGCTGCACGCCCTTGTTCTTGTAGGAGGAACCGCACAGAACCGGCACGAAGGCGCCATTCAGCGTGGCCTTGCGGATGCACTCGCGCAGCTTGTCAGCCGACGGCTCGGTGCCTTCCAGATAGGCTTCCATGGCCTCGTCGTCCTGCTCCACGCAGGCTTCGACGAGGTCCTGACGATACTGCTTGTACTGGGACAGCAGGTCACGGTCATAGGCGTTGGTGATCTTCAGCTTGTCAGCCAGATCATCCGTGACGTCCCAGATTTCCCACTTGCTGTCCTTTTCCTCGGAGAACCAGACATAAGCCTTCATCTCGACGAGGTCGATCATGCCGTGGAAATCGTCTTCCGAGCCGATCGGCATCTGCAGGCAGATGGGGCGGGAGCCCAGACGGTCAACGACCATCTTCACGGTACGGCGGAAGTTCGCGCCCGAGCGGTCCATCTTGTTGATGTAGCACATGCGCGGAACCTTGTAGTTGTCCGCGAGGCGCCAGTTCGTCTCGGTCTGCGGCTCCACGCCTGCCACACCGTCGAACACCACGACAGCGCCGTCGAGCACGCGGAGCGAGCGGTTCACCTCAATGGTGAAGTCCACGTGGCCCGGGGTGTCGATGACGTTGATCTTCTTGCCCTTCCAATGGCAGGACACGGCAGCCGACTGAATCGTGATGCCGCGCTTCTGTTCCTGCTCCATATAGTCGGTCGTCGTCGACGTCTTCAGATCCTTGGTATCATGAACGTCGATGATCGTGTGCTTACGACCGGTATAGTACAGGATGCGCTCAGTCGTGGTCGTCTTGCCGGCATCGACGTGGGCGATGATGCCGATATTCCGGATATCAGAAAGCGGGGTAGTGCGGGGCATAAGAAGGGCTCCGTCGTCCAGCGTCGTGTCAAAAGATCAACCGACCCGGCGTGGTGAGGTCGAGTGCGTGGATGAGGCGGGAGGAACCACGATACCGCAGCGCCCATCCCGCACGAAAAAAACCGGGGTGCCGTCAGCGCCAAGCGCCTCGGTTCCCCGGTGGCGGCCTATTTAGCGCGGATGTGGCCTTATGCCAAGGGGGGATATGGCATGACGGGTAAGCGCGTGGGCGATGGTGCTAGGTCAGTGCATCCAACGGCGCGATTGTTGTGGTGGGTGGCGAGGTAGGCAATGTAGCAAGCATTGCCTGCACGACGCTTCGCGCTAAACCTATTACAGACATTGCCTCTTCGATCGTAAGTACCGCCTCTGGATGAATTAGAGGGTTTCTATGCAGATCCATCATCTGCTTTAACGCCGAAAGAATCTTTCCATCAGCGGCTCCGGATTTTCTCATTGCCTCGATATACACACTAAAATTTCTTACGCGTGGTGGTGGGGAGCCCGTTGTTGTTTGGGTGTAGTATCGTCGCAGGACTGATTCTGTGGCTCTAAAAACGTGGAACGCGCAGGCAGTCGGCATTTCGTATGCTAAGCATTGTGCTGCCGATCTTATGTCTTGGATGGCCTCAGGAACTTTCTCTCCCAAATCTGCAGGAAGCAACGTCTCGCCATTGATCAATAATTTTGACGTATCAAATGGACCTTTTCTTGTTATGAAATATGAATCAAGGATGCCCAACTCAGAAGTTAATGCTATGCTATAATTGTCTGCGGCTTGTCTTATGGCAGATATAGAATATGGGCTGACAATTCTATTATATTCTTTGTTTTCAAGCTCATTATTAATAATTATAATTAGATTTTGAGAGGACTCAAATGATACTTTTAAGTAAGTCGAATATATAGACTCCGTGTGAAGTTGAGATATAGCCGTTCTTGCGAGTATTAGATCATAAAAAATTTCCTGAAATGGCTTTTCCGCTATTGGTATTTCTCTAATATTATTGATTTTATTATGTATATCGCATAAGTATGGGAGTGATATCCGTTTCATGTCAAACTCCTTGTTAGTCAAAATATCCAGTGACTAAGGAGTTTAATACATGTCTGGCTGAGAATCGCAAAAAAACCCGCCATGGATCGCTCCTGGCGGGTTTTCTCTCAACCTGTAACGGTCGGCCTGGATCAGGCGACGGCTTCTTCGCCGTCCTCGTCCTTCACCAGCACCGGGCCGCTGTCCTGGCCCTTGGCGGCCACGTCGCGGTCAACGAACTCGATGATGGCCATCGGGGCGTTGTCGCCGTAACGGAAGCCGGCCTTCAGAACGCGGGTGTAGCCACCGGCGCGGTCCTTGTAACGCTCGGCGATGACGGTGAACAGCTTGTCCACAACGGCATTGTCGCGCAGTTCGGCATAGGCCAGACGCTTGTTGGCGAGGCCGCCCTTCTTGCCCAGCGTGATCAGCTTTTCGACGATCGGACGCAGGTCCTTTGCCTTCGGCAGGGTGGTCTTGATCTGCTCGTGCTTGATCAGGGCGTTCGCCATGTTGGAGAACATGGCCAGACGGTGGGAGGTGGTGCGGCTGAACTTACGCCCGGACATTCCATGACGCATGGGTACTCTCCTTCATAGCATGGCCCCGCTGGGCGGAACCGATGGCGATCCTTGCAAGCGCCGGTACCCTTTCGGGCCAGTACGGCAAGGTTTGGGCGGAATGCCCGGAAGTTAAGGCAGCGGACCATAGGGGCCGCCGCCTGAAAGGTCAAGCTCAGTACGGCTCTTCCAGACGCTTGGCCAAGTCCTCGATATTCTCGGGCGGCCAGTTCGGGATTTCCATGCCGAGATGCAGACCCATCTGGGCCAGCACTTCCTTGATTTCGTTCAGCGACTTGCGGCCGAAGTTCGGGGTACGGAGCATCTCCGCCTCGGTCTTCTGCACCAGATCGCCGATATAGACGATGTTGTCGTTCTTGAGGCAGTTGGCCGAACGGACCGACAGTTCCAGCTCGTCCACCTTGCGCAGCAGGTTCTTGTTGAAGGGGATCTCGTCCGCCTTCGACTCGGCCACGGCTGCCTGCGGCTCCTCGAAATTGATGAACATCTGCAGCTGGTCCTGCAGGATGCGGGCGGCGATGGCCACCGCGTCTTCCGGCGTGACGGCGCCGTTGGTCTCAACGGTCAGCAGCAGCTTGTCATAGTCCGTGGTCTGGCCGACGCGGGTGTTTTCCACCTTGTAGGCGACCTTGCGGACGGGGGAGAAAATGCTGTCGACCGGGATCAGGCCGATGGGGGCATCTTCCGGACGGTTCATGGAGGCAGGGATATAGCCCTTGCCCGAATGAACGGTCAGTTCCATGTTCAGTCGCGCGCCGGCATCCAGCGTGCAGATGACGTGATCGGGGTCCAGCACCTCAATATCGGCACCGGTATCGATCATGCCGGCAACAACGTTGCACGGACCTTCGGCGCGCAGACGCATGCGGCGGGGGCCTTCGGCACCCATCTTCAGCGCCATCGCCTTGATGTTCAGGACGATGTCCGTCACATCCTCGCGCACGCCGGGGATCGACGAGAATTCATGCAGCACACCGTCGATATGGATCGACGTGACAGCAGCACCCTGCAGGGAGGAAAGCAGGACGCGACGCAGCGAATTGCCCAGCGTCAGAGCGAAACCACGCTCCAGCGGGCCAGCAACGATCAGGGCTTCACGCTTCGGGTCATTTCCCGGCGTGATTTCCAACTTGTTCGGCTTTTCGAGAGTCTGCCAGTTCTTCTGGATCACGGCTGTGCCTCATGCCATCGGGGGAAAACAACGTCCCGGAACAGGGATATCCGTTCCATGCTTGGCCGCCACGATGGCGTGTGGCGGCCTTTCCCGAACGGATGCTGTTCCGGGACGATGAATAATCGAAATCAGACGCGGCGCTTCTTCGGCGGGCGAACGCCGTTGTGCGGGATCGGCGTCACGTCGCGGATGGACGTGATCTGGAAGCCGACCGACTGAAGGGCGCGCAGAGCCGATTCACGGCCCGAACCCGGACCCTTCACTTCGACTTCCAGCGTCTTCATGCCGTGCTCCTGGGCCTTGCGGCCCGCGTCCTCGGCAGCCATCTGGGCGGCGTAGGGCGTGGACTTGCGCGAACCCTTGAAGCCCATCGTGCCCGACGAGGACCAGGAGATGGTGTTCCCCTGTGCGTCGGTGATGGTGATCATGGTGTTGTTGAAGCTGGCGTTCACGTGAGCGACGCCAGAGGTGATGTTCTTGCGCTCGCGACGGCGAAGACGTGCGGCGTTGGCATTGGGCTTGGCCATTTGGTCTTACTCCGTCTCTTACTTCTTCTTGCCGGCGATCGGCTTGGCCGGGCCCTTGCGGGTGCGCGCATTGGTATGCGTGCGCTGACCACGAACGGGCAGGCCCTTACGGTGACGCAGGCCGCGGTAGCACACCATGTCCATCAGACGCTTGATGTTCATGGCGGTTTCACGACGCAGGTCGCCTTCGACCTTATAGTCGCTGTCGATGGTCTCGCGGATGCGCAGGACTTCGTCGTCGGTCAACTGGTTGACACGACGCTCAGCCGGAATGCCGACCTTGGAGCAGATGTCAGTAGCGAACTTCGGACCAATGCCGTGAATGTACTGAAGGGCGATCACCACACGCTTTGCCGTGGGGATATTGACGCCAGCGATACGCGCCACGTGTCTTCTCCTCGTTATGTCCGGCCACGATGACCGGACGATCTTCGTCCACATCCCGCCTGCCGGTTCCGGTACCCGTGGCGGGGCGTCCAGTCGGCTTCGGGACATCTCATCCGAAGAAACCCCAACTGATGCCAGGGCCTCCAAATGCATACGCACGACATAGTCCTCCCCCAGCCCTTTCAGGCTGATGGGCGGGCATGGTCGCGCGCGTCCAATCCCTTTGGGTCAGGATCAGAGGCGCGGAGTATAGGCAGGGGCAAATCGGAGTCAAGCCGCAACAATGTGCGGGACGCAGGGTCGGGTAGGGGTTTCCCGCATGGCTGAACCGTTGTGAAGGCGGCGGCGGTTCAGGTCCCAGCACACCAGGGTTGGCGCTTGCCGCCATTGTAAGGTCTCGCATGGCCGGCCTTGATCATGGCCTGGGCCAGATCGGTGCCATCCGCCAGGGTCACCCGCGCCCGGACACGCCCGCCATACTTGTCATACTCGACATCGTGCAGGCGAATGGTGCCGTCGCCCTTGCCCTCCGTTGCCGGGGCCACCAGGGTTGCCAGCTTCTGCCGCGCCGCCTGCGCCATGCGCTTTTCATCGGCGCAGTCGGATCGGCTTTCCGGCGTGTCGATCCCGTCGAGCCGGACCCTGGCCGTCACTTCCTGGTCCAGCCAGATGGTGACGCGCACACCCAGCGTGTCGCCATCCACCACTTCCGTCACCCGTGCCGCCAGCGGACCACTGACCCGGCTGACAGCCAGCGACGGCGCCGTACCCAGCATCAGCAGGGCAGCGGCCAGGGCCGGCAGCAGCAGGGGACGCGGGCGCAACATGGGTTTCAGCGTTCCATTCAAAGGACTACCGCATAATCTAAGCTGAAGTCGCCCGGAACGGAACAGGAATTTATGACCTACGTCCTAAGTTGAATACACTTAGGATCATTAGCGCAGAATGAGCCCACTAGTAGGCGCGAATGCAACCGGAAAGATCAGAAGTCGCTGCAACGCCCCTTGAATTCCCAGTCGCCAAAGCGGGTTGGCTCGGGCCCTGCAGGGCCACCGATTTCACCGGGCGGCTGGGTCACGGGCGGCTTGCGGGCCGGGGGTTGGTCCGTTGCGGCCTGTTCAACGGTCTTCTTCTCGTCGGTCATGGGGCTCTCCATCATCTTCCGCCGCAGATATGGCGCGTGACCGTTACCCTGCCAAGCCTTGATGCGGGCAGGGCAGGGGCCATATCTGGATGGGCGGTCGCTTGGGCCGCCTAACGGATCGGGCACGAAGGAGCCTTAGGGTTAAAAAATGAACGGCTATTTCCGCACCGCCATGCTGCTGGCTGGACTGACGGGCCTTTTCCTGGCCGTCGGCTTCATGCTGGGCGGGCAGTCGGGCATGGTCATCGCGTTCGGCGTGGCCGTGGCCATGAACGCCTTTGCCTATTGGAATTCCGACAAGATGGTGCTGCGCATGTATGGCGCACGCCAGGTGGATGCCGCCACGGCCCCGCAATTCTACACGATGGTACAGCGTCTGGCGCAGCGGGCGGCTCTGCCGATGCCCAAGGTCTATATCATTGACAATGACCAGCCCAACGCCTTTGCCACGGGCCGCAACCCGGAGAATGCCGCGGTCGCCGCCACCACCGGCCTGCTGAACCGCCTGTCGGCGGAGGAAGTGGCGGGCGTCATGGCGCATGAACTGGCGCATATCAAGAACCGCGATACGCTGATCATGACCATCACGGCGACGCTGGCGGGTGCCCTGTCCATGCTGGCCAATTTCGCGATGTTCTTTGGCGGGTCCCAGTCCAATGATGGTGAGAACCGCAGCAATCCGCTGGGCTTTGTCGGGGTGATTCTGGTCTCCATCCTGGCGCCGCTGGCCGCCATGCTGGTGCAGATGGCCATCAGCCGCTCCCGTGAATATGAAGCCGATCGGATGGGGGCGGAGATCAGTGGCCGGCCCGACTGGCTGGCCGACGCGCTGGAAGGTATCCAGGGCACGGCGGCCCGCGTGACCAACCAGGCGGCGGAGAACAATCCCGCTACCGCCCATATGTTCATCATCAACCCGCTGCATGGCCGGGGTGTGGACAGCCTGTTTTCTACCCATCCCAGCACGGCCGAACGCGTGCGCCGCCTGCGCAGCATGATGATGGGTGGTTCCGTGCCGCCCCAACGCCCCGCCAGCGCGCCCAGCCGCCGGAGCGGCAGCGTTCCGGACGCGGGTGGTAAGCGCAAGCGCGGCCTGCCCTGGGGTTGACTACCGGACCGGGGCGGCGGACGGTGCCGTGCCCAGCGCCGTCCCGACAGCGGCCATGAAGGTGCCGGCCACGTCAAAACTCTCGGGATTGGCCGTATTGGCATTGAAGCCGATGGTCAGGTCGATGGCGGGGCAATGCACCACCAGCGTGCCGTAATAGCCACCCAACCCGAGACAAGCATGCGGGCCAACCTTTTCCGGCGCGAAAAGGGCGGGACGGGCCTGCATCATGTAGCCTTCGTCCGATTGTGCCGTGACCAGGGTCAGGGCAGAGGCCAGGGTGGCCGTTTCCCGGAAAACCCCGCCACGCAGGATGGCGCGGAACAGTCGCCCGACATCATCGAGTGTAGAGACCAGTCCGCCTCCGCCATAGAGATCATAGGATGGGTCCGCCGCCGTCATGTCGACACCCGACGCATATTGATGGGCACGTGGCTTCACCCCTGCCGGTGCGGGCTCCAGGCTTTCCAGCCAGGTGTGGGTCAGCCCCAGCCTTTCATAAGGGAGCAACTGGCGCAGGGCAGGGCCCATGCCCTGACCTGTGGCCCGTTCCAGGATCTCGCCCAGAAGGGAGTAGCCCGTATCCACATAATGGAACCGCTGCCCCGGTGCACCGTGGGCGGGGCCAACCTTCATGGCGATGGCAATCTGTTCGGCCCGGGTCCAGTGGCGTCTGGGTTGTGACAGCATCGCCTTCTCATAGGCGGGGTCATCATAGAAGTCGCGCAGGCCGCTGGTATGGTCCAGCAGCTGCCGTACCGTGATGCGGTCCGGATCATAACCGCCACTGCGCAGCAAAGCCGCCGTTTCCGGTGCGATCAGCGGTGCGATGGATTGTGCCAGTGACAGCTTTCCCTCTTCCTCCAGCCGCAGGATGGCCGCCCCCACAAAGGCCTTCGTGATGCTGGCAACCCGGAACGGATGGTCGGGCATCAGGGGCGTACCCGTTGGATCGGCCTTGCCGACGGCGGCGCGCCAGTCGATGCCCCGGCGAGGGGCCTGCACGGTGACGGTGATGCCGGGGCTGTCGGGCAGGGCGGTTACCGCCTTTTCCAGCGCTTGCTGGAATACAGGTGTCAGGTCCGTGTCCGCCCGCGCTCCGGTGGCGGCGACGCTCAGCGCCATAAAAGCCAGAAGCCACCGTAACCGCCGCACCATGCTGTCACTCCCTTAAAGAACGGCCAGACAATCGGCAATCAGGTCCGACAGGCCGATGGCATTGGTCGGGTGCGGGATGCCGTCGGCTGACACGACGCTTTCGATGCCCGCCGCCTTGAAAGCCTCCAGCCGCTCCATCGGGAAGACGGCATGCACCGTGGCTGCCAGGACTCGTGCCGCCCCATGGGCATAGGCCACCTTGGCGGCGTCGATCAGGGTGCCGCCGGAACTGATGATGTCATCCACGAACAGGATTGTACGGCGGGTCAGGTCGGTGCCCTCCGGCAGGCCAACCGAGACGTCATGGTCGCCGCGCCGCACCTTCAGGCCGACAATGCCCTGCACACCCGCCGCCTTGGCCGCCCCGTTTACCAGATGGTCCGATTCTTCATCGGGACCCAAAATGATCCAGTCCTGATCCGCCGCGCCCTGCGCCCTGGCCCAGGCGCCCAGCAGGGGACCGGCGGTCAGGGCGGCGGAACGACCGCCGGGAAACACCTCGCCCAGGTCGTGGGTTCGGTGCAGATGTGGATCGACGGTGACGATCCGGTCGAACAGCCCGCCCAGCCAGCGGCCCATGATGCGCTGGCTCACCACCTCGCCAGGGCGGAACTCCATATCCTGGCGCATATAGGCCAGGTAGGGGGCGACCAGGGTCAGCTCCTTGGCGCCGCGTTCACGCAGGGCGCCGGCCAGGAACTGCAATTCCACCAGCTTGGCATTGGGTTGATCCAGCGACCGCACGATCACGGCGCGTTCAGGGGCGGCCTCCAGCCGGACCAAGCTTTCACCATCGGGGAATCGGTGCAGCGAAACCTGATGCAGGGGAAGGCCCGTGCGCGCCGCAAGGTTGCCGGCCAGTGCCGCGCCTTCGGGAAAGCCGATCAGAATATCCATGCTTGTTCCATCCCCACCCGGCCGCTGGGTCGGCCGCTCTTGTGACATGCGCGGTCAAAATACACCGGAGCGACCCTGCGACGCACGCCCGAAGCGGGGGATGACAAATGAGTATGGCGAAATTTGGCGTTTTTAATTATCGACTGTAATATCGGGGAGCGCGGTTCATTTTTCGGCAATTGTTCCGGGCACCGCTGACAGGCGGCTTGCTTCGGTCGTTGCGTTAGCGGCATCTTTGCTCTGGCGTCGTTTGAAAGGGGTGGCCCGATGTGGGGGCTTGGCGGTAGCAGCGGCATGGATCCGTTGGAACTCTCCGACAAGGAGTACGCTGCCCTGGAGGAGGCGCTGATGGCGTCGGCCCGTGGCCGTGCCTTTCTGCGTCAGCGCGACCGGCAGACACGCATCGTGGCCCAGGATGACTGGCGCGCCTTGCTTTCCAGCATGACCGAACAGGTGGGACGCCTGCAGGGGATCGGCGGTGGTGGCGCTGCCGCTGCGGCGGTGGCCGACCAGAGCCCGCATATCCACATCATGCGGGAAGAGCTGAAGCAGCTTTCCAACTATATCGAACAGACGCGGCAGGAGATCGCGCAACTGCGCCCCATGGATGCCGGTGCCAACCGCATCATGGCCGCCACCAACGAACTGGACGCCATCGTCACCGCGACGGAACGGGCGACATCGGACATCCTGAATGCGACCGAACGCATTCAGGCCCTGGTCTCGCGTCTGCCGCCCAGCGACATTACCAACGATATCGATGCCCAGACCATCGAGATCATGACCGCCTGTTCTTTCCAGGACATTACCGGTCAGCGCACGACCAAGGTCGTCAACACGCTGCGCTATATCGAGCAGCGCGTGAACACCATGATCGAGATCTGGGGTGTGGAGGATACCGAGGTCGGGGCTAAGAAACTGGGCACTGACGGCCTGATCGCCCTGCGTCCCGACGATGATCGCCCCGACAAGCACCTGCTGCATGGCCCGGCGTTGGAGGCCGTCAGTCAGGCCAATATCGATGCGCTGTTCGACAGCCTGGACGGCCCGTCCATGCCGGCCAAGGCCGATGCCAATGACGACCTGAACAATATGGATGATTGGGGCCTGTCGGAGGAGGAGATGGCACCGCCACCACCCCCGCCTCCGCCCCCACCACCTCCCCCGCCGCCGCCTCCCCCACCACCCCCGCCACCGCCCCCGCCGGCGGCTGGTGCCACGGTGTCGCAGGCCGATATCGACGCCTTGTTCGGGTAAGCCGCCATGTCCGCAGATGGCAACAATGTCGCTCCCCGCGTGCGCCTGTCCCAGGCGCAGCTGGACCGCGCGTGCGAACGGCATCTGGCCTATCTGTCGGGCATGCCAGGTGCCGCTAAGTTGAGCCTGCCCTTCTTTGACCTGTCGGGCATGTCGTTCAATGCCCGCAACCTGACCAACGCCAACCTGTCGGGTGCCATCCTGCGCGGCACCAGCTTTGTCGGTGCCAAGCTGGACTATGCCGATCTGTTCGGCTGCGACCTCTCCAGTTCCGATCTGTCGGGTGCGCAACTGGTGCGCACCGACCTGCGTGCCGCTAGCCTGCGCGGGGCCATCCTGCGCGGTGCCAAGATGGTGGAATGCGACCTGCGTGACGGCAATATGGCCGTCAGCACCCGCACTGACTTCAAGGTGCTGGGCCTGGAGATCGGACCTGCCGATATCTCCTCCGCCGTCATGATCAATGCCGACCTGACGCGCGCTCGCCTCACTGGCTCCTGCGCGCGGGAGGCGGACTTCTCCGGTGCCACAATGGCCGGTGCGCAGCTGGCCCGCGTCGATCTGCGCGATGCCCAGTTCAAATCGGCCAACATGGATGGCGTCGATCTGGCCGATGCCGATCTGCGCGGTGCCGACCTGTCAGGGGCCAAGGTTTCCGCCCAGGCGCTGCAAGCCGCGATCCGCACCGATGAGGAAGCGGCCAAGCGCGGTGTGGGGCAAGCGCCCGACATGCCGCCGGCCCCACCGGCACCAGACGCTGCCCCCAACAGCCCGCCGCCACCCGAACGCCTGGACGCCATGCTGCGCGCCCACGCGCAATGGGTGGCGACCGGCGGGCAGGCAGGCCACCAGCTGGATATCAGCGGCCTTGACCTGTCGGGCAGCGACATGGCGGGTCGTGTCCTGACCCTGATGAAGGCGACCGGCGCCAACCTGCGCGGTGCCGACCTGCGCGGTGCCCAGATGCAGGCCGCACAGCTGTCGGGTGCCGACCTGCGCTCCACCAATCTCAGCTTCGCCGATCTGCGCGGTGCCTGCATGGACCGCGCCAACCTGATCGACGCCAACATGGAAAAGGCCAACCTTTCCAAGCTGAAAACGGCGCGCGGACATGAGCTGCGCACCTCGCTCGTTCGCGCCCGTCTGGCCGCCGCCATCCTGCGCGGGGCCGACCTGACCCTGGTGGATTTCACGGGTGCCGACCTGTCCGCCACCGTCCTGGACGGTGCCGACATGAGCGGTGCTACGCTGGAGGCGGCGCGGGGCCTCAATTTGAGCTGAGGCGCTGCTCCGAACGGGTTCACTCACCCTCTTTCGACAATGCCCCACCCGTTGCCCATCGGGTCCTTGGGCGGTATTTGCTGTCTTCAGACTGCCGAATTCTACGGTCGTGACCCGTCATCGCCGACCAAATGCAACCAAGTGAAACAGAAAATCGAGGGGTGTTTCACCGCTCACGCCTTTTGGGCTTCGGCAGCCGGCGGCTCCGAATTCGGCTTGGCGTGGAAATAGCGTTGATGGGGCAATGATAGCAAGGGTGGTAGGAAAAGTCAGCAGATACGGGCTGGCAGCGTTTGTACAGGCGGCATGCCGGTGGTTTCCCCCACCGCAAATGCAAACGGCGGGGTTGCCCCCGCCGTCTATGTTGCTTCACCTGTCGCTGCCGCCTCAGCCGCGATTCATCCGGCTGTTGACCAGATCATGGACGACATTGGGGTCGGCCAGCGTGCTGGTGTCGCCCAACGCCTCATGCTCGTTGGCGGCGATCTTGCGCAGGATGCGGCGCATGATCTTGCCCGACCTTGTCTTGGGCAGGCCCGGTGCCCACTGGATCAGGTCCGGCGTGGCGATAGGGCCGATTTCCTTGCGGACCCAGGTGACCAGCTCCTTGCGCAGCTCCTCCGTCGGGTCCTCCCCGGCATTCAGGGTGACATAGGCGTAGATGCCCTGGCCCTTCAGGTCGTGCGGGTAGCCGACCACAGCGGCCTCTGCCACCTTGGGGTGGGCGACCAGCGCGCTTTCGATTTCTGCCGTGCCCAACCGGTGGCCGGACACGTTGATCACGTCATCGACGCGACCGGTGATCCAGTAATAGCCGTCTTCATCGCGGCGGCAGCCATCGCCCGTGAAATACTTGCCCTTGAAGGTGCTGAAATAGGTCTGGATGAAGCGTTCATGGTCGCCAAAGACCGTCCGCATCTGGCCCGGCCAGCTATCCACGATGCAGAGATTACCCTCCGTCGCACCTTCCAGGATGGTGCCTTCATTATCCACCACCTGCGGCTGAACCCCGAAGAAGGGCAGGGTGGCCGATCCCGGCTTCTGCCCGATGGCACCCGGCAGCGGGGTGATCAGGATGCCCCCGGTTTCCGTCTGCCACCATGTATCGACGATGGGGCAGCGGCCATCGCCCACCACGCCGTGATACCACAGCCAGGCCTCGGGATTGATCGGCTCACCCACCGAACCCAGCAGGCGCAGGCTGGCGCGGCTGGTCTTCTTCACCGGGGCCTCACCTTCGCGCATCAGGGCGCGGATGGCGGTGGGGGCCGTGTAGAAGATGTTGACCTTATGCTTGTCGATCACTTCCCAGAAGCGGCTGACCGACGGGTAATTGGGGATGCCTTCAAACATCAGGGTCGTGGCACCATTGGCCAGCGGGCCATAGACGATGTAGCTGTGGCCCGTGACCCAGCCCACGTCGGCGGTGCACCAGTAGATGTCGCCATCATGATAGTCGAAGACATACTGGTGCGTCATGGAGGCATAGACGAGGTAGCCGCCGGTGGTGTGCAGCACGCCCTTTGGCTTGCCCGTCGAACCGGACGTGTAGAGGATGAACAGCGGGTCTTCGGCCCCCATCACCTCCGGCGCGTTGTCGGCGGAAACCTTGGCCGTTTCCTCGTGATACCAATGGTCGCGGCCATCCTTCCAGGCGATATCGCCGTCCGTGCGCTTCACCACGATGACCGAGGTGACGCCCGGTGCCTTCTCCAGGGCCTTGTCGACATTGGCCTTCAACGGCACCTTGCGGCCACCGCGAAGACCTTCATCGGCGGTAATGACCAGCTTGCTGTCGCAATCGACGATGCGGTCATAGAGGCTGTCGGGGGAGAAGCCGCCGAACACGATGGAATGGATGGCCCCGACGCGGGCGCAGGCCAGCATGGCATAGGCGGCCTCCGGGATCATGGGCAGATAAATGGTGACCCGGTCACCCTTCTTCACGCCCTGCGCCTTTAGCACATTGGCGAGGCGGCAGACCTTCTCATGCAGCTCACGATAGGTGATGTGGGCCGATTCCGACGGGTTGTCGCCTTCCCAGATGATGGCCGTCTGATCCCCGCGCGTGGCCAGATGCCGATCAATGCAATTATAGGCGACATTGGTGGTGCCATCCTCGAACCAGCGAATGGAAACATCGCCCTCGAAGCTGGTGTTCTTCACGCGTGTGTAGGGGGTGAACCAGTCAATGCGCTTGCCATGCGTGCCCCAGAAAGTTTCCGGGTCCTTGACCGACTGCTCGTACATCGCCTTGTACTTTGCTTCATCGACCAGGGCGTTTGCGGCCACATCTTCCGTGACAGGAAAGAAGGTTGGGCTGCTCATGGCGTTGTTTCTCCCAAGGTTGGCGGGTGGTGACATCACCGGCCGGACGGTTGCCGGCCCCGCTTATCTCTTGAACCGAACCCCTGGCTTTTGCGTATTCCGCGCCCGCGGGTTCTGTCCGTTCACGCAATTTATGTAAGCATCGGCGGTCAAGTTTGGAACATGTACATTCGTCGCGTGCGCATTTCGACGCATTCAACGGTTTTTCCGGGGAAATGATGGAGCCGCCATACTGCGTGCGGGGCGTTGCACAGCATGGTATGATTTACGAAACACTGCATGGAAACGGGGCGGACAGGGAATGAGTGGGGTGATTCCCGAAGAGGGCGGCAGTCAGGGCACCGGCGATGATCCGGTGCGGCTGGGCCTGCGCACCAGCCTGATGACCTTGAACCTGCTGTTATCGTCTCTGCCGACGGGCGCGTCAGGCTTTGCTGATGCGGCGGCGGATGCGCGCTGCCTGTCGCGGCGTATTGCCACGGCAACCGATGATTTTCGCGATGTGATGCGAAAGGCGGGGTGATTGGGGTTATTCCCCCACCGCCACCACACCATCACTGACTGTAAGCGGCACCGACCGCAGCGGGCGGCCAGCACAGGGGCCGATGATGCACATGCCATCTTCCACCCGGAACTGCGCGCCGTGTGTGCTGCATTGCAGCCAGCGTCCATCGATGCTCATGAAATCGTCGGGGTCCATTTCCAACGGCACCCCGACATGCGGGCAAGCATTGCGATAGCCGAACACCCTGTCGCCCTTGCGCGCTACCAGGATCTTCACCTTCACCTCGCCCTTCGGCCAGTCGAAGCCGCGTGCCGTGCCGTCGGGGATTTCCTCCAAGCGGCAGAGGGGGTGCGGTGTCGTCGATGGTACCATCCGGTCAGCCCTTCGTCGCCTGGAGGGAGAATGACAGGGGCAGGCGCGGCATCCCGTCCGGCAGGCGGTACAGGCCGGTATGGTCCGACGGCACCATACAGGGATAAAGCCGGTAGGGCAGTTCCTCATGCTCGTGCAGGAAGTCGATCCGCAGGCCGGCAGCGACCAGCCCTGTGACGATGGCGGAGATCGGGTGCAGCCACTCATAGTTCCGGGTGCTGCGGATTGTCTCCGCCGATCCGGTGTAAGTGGTGGCGTCATCCGTCACTACCGGTCGGTCCTGGGGTGTACGCCAGTCGTAATGAGGCCGGATGACGCCGTCCACCTCTTCAAAGGGCAGGATGGTCGGGTGGGATTCCGCCAGGTACAAGCGACCGCCCGGTACCAGCATTTCCGCCACCACCCTGGCCCAGCGACCAATATCGGGCAGCCAGTTGATGGCCCCCCAGGTGACATAGGCGATATCAAACCGGTCAGGGATCAGGGTTGGTGCATCGTAAACACTGCCCTCCACGAAGGTGGCGGCCACCCCCACCTCTGCCGACAGGGCGCGGGCGGCGGCGATGGCAGCGGGGGAGAAATCCAGCCCTGTGGCGATGGCTCCCCGCCGGGCCAGCGTCAGGGTATCCTGCCCGAAGTGGCATTGCAGGTGGAGTAGCCGCCTGCCGACTACATCTCCCACCTCCGCCGCCTCGATGGCGTGCAGGATGTCCGCCCCGGCGCGGAAATCCGCCATGCGGTAGGCTCCGGTATCGTCCTTCAGGTGGATGGCGACGCGCTCGTCCCAGTTGGCGCGGTTGGCGTCGAACCATTTCTGTTCATCCATCACCCGGCCCTCACGCTGTAATTCCAGCCAGGACGCAGATATGGGCCCATTGATCATCAGTGACAGGGCAGACGGAAAGGCGTGACTGCTTGATCAACTGCATTTCCGCCAGGGCCGGATCGCCCTTCATCTGCTTCAGGGTGACGGGTGTCTTCACCGGCATCACCGGTTTTAAGTCTACCATCACGAAGCGGCCAGCGGGATCAGAAGGGTCGGGATAGGCCTCGCGCACGATTTCCGCGATGCCGACAATCTCCAGCCCCTCGTTGGAATGGTAGAAGAAGGCCCGATCGCCCACCTTCATGGTCTTCAGGTTCAGGGCCGCCTGATGGTTGCGCACGCCATCCCAATGGGTGCGGCCATCGGCCACGAACTTGTCCCAGGCATATTTGAACGGTTCGGACTTCACCAGCCAATAGGCCATGATGGGTTCCCCACGGCATAAAGTCAGTAGGTCAGGTCGAGCGCAGTGCGCGAGCCCTGACAGTAATGGATGTAAGCCTTTTCTGTCAGGGCGAGGCTGACGCCTCGACCTGACCTACGGGCGCTTACGGCAGAACCTTGCGGTAGGGGCGGATGCTGACCGACTGAAACAGCCCGGCCTTGGCATAGGGGTCGCCGGCGGCGAAGGCCTCGGCACTGGCCTTGTCCGCGAAATCCATGACCAGCAGGCTGCCTACCGGCTTTTCCCCGGCATCGTCCAGCAGGGGGCCGGCGATGACGATCTGCGTCAGGAAGGAATTCAGATAATCCAGATGCGTCGGGCGGTTGGCCAACCGCAGGTCCAAGGAATTGGGATGATCAAGGCAGGAAATGGCGAACAGCATGGGGCGACCCTGTCGGTTACGATGTCCATCCCATGCTTTAGCCGCAGCGGCGCGCCCCGTCCAGGGGCAGCGCCGTCACCGACCCGTCAGCACCCAGTCCGGGCGCACCCAGTGGCAGGTATAGCCGTTGGGCGTGCGTTCCAGATAATCCTGGTGGAAATCCTCTGCCTCCCAAAACGGGCCGGCATCGGTAATTTCCGTCACCACCTTGCCGGGCCAATGGCCGCTGGCGTCCACCTCCGCCTTCACATGGCGGGCGGTTTCGGCCTGGGCCGCGTTCTCCACGAAGATGGCGGAGCGGTACTGGCTGCCGATATCATTGCCCTGACGGTTGGTCGTCGTCGGGTCATGGATCTGGAAGAAGAATTCCAGCAGGCGGCGATAGGTCAGCTTCTCGTTGTCAAAGCTGATCTCAATCGCCTCCGCATGGCCGGTGCGGCCCGTCTTCACATCCTTATAGGTGGGGTTGGTCAGGGCACCGCCGGTATAGCCGACGCGGGTGGCAACCACGCCCGGCACCTTGCGGATCAGGTCCTGCATGCCCCAGAAGCAGCCGCCGGCCAGGATGGCGCGTTCAATGGCCATGATCTCATTCCTTTCAGCTCAATGCTCGGCCCGTACATGTGGTGCCTTGGGGTGATGAAGTCCAGTATGGGGCGGCGGGCACCTTTGCGTCATCGGCGTTCGACAAGCGGGGGCGGGCAGGGTACATCCCCACGCCATGAATGATGTGACCACCAGCCCGGCCGACAGCGCGCTTGCGACGCGCGGTGTGGCCCTTGACCTTTTGTTCAACGTGCTGGCCAAGCGCGTGCCGTTTGACGACGCCTGGGACGCCAGCCGGCCTTTGCGCGCGCTGGAGCCGCGCGACCGCGCCTTTGTGCGGATGCTGGTGGCCACCACCCTGCGCCGTCTGGGCCAGATCGATGCCGCCATCCAGGGCAGCCTGAACAAGCAGGGCCAGCAGTTGAAGGCCGTGGTGCAGGACATCCTGCGGCTGGGCGCGGCCCAGCTTTTGTTCCTGGGCACGCCCGCCCATGCCGCCGTGGACACGGCGGTGGAACTGGCCGTGGCGCGCAAGCAGCATCCCTATAAGGGCCTGATCAATGCCGTTCTGCGCCGGCTGGACCGCGAACGCGTGTCGATCCTGGCGGAACAGGATGCCGGACGTCTGAACACGCCCGACTGGCTGTGGCTGTCCTGGCGCAAGACCTATGGCACCGCCCTGACCCGCGCCATTGTCGAAACGCATCTGGGTGAGGCACCGCTGGATATCACCGTGAAAGGTGATGCGGCGGCGTGGGCCGAACGGCTGGAAGCCACGGCCCTGCCCACGGGCAGCCTGCGCCGCGCCGCCGGTGGCCAGGTCACGGAACTGTCGGGCTTTGATGAGGGCGGATGGTGGGTGCAGGATGCCGCCGCCGCCATCCCCGCCCGCCTGTTCGGTGACCTGACGGGCCGTGACGCCATCGACCTGTGTGCCGCACCCGGTGGCAAGACGGCGCAGCTGGCGGCAGCCGGTGCCCGTGTTGTGGCCGTGGACCGGTCGGACAAGCGCCTGATCCGCCTGTCGGAGAATATGGCCCGCTTGGGTCTGGCGGGACAGGTGACGACGGTGGCCGCAGATGCCACCGAATGGCGACCTGATGCGCCGGTGGATGCCGTGCTTCTGGACGCCCCCTGTTCGGCCACCGGTACCATCCGCCGCCACCCCGACGTAGCGCGGCTGAAATCAGAAGAGGATGTGGAGAAGCTGGGCCGTATTCAGTCGCGCCTGCTGTACCGCGCCGTCGATATGCTGAAACCCGGCGGCACCCTGGTCTATTGCACTTGCTCGCTCCAGCCTGAGGAAGGCGAGAACCAGATCACCAATCTGCTCTACCGCCGGCCCGAGATGCAGGTGGTGCCGGTGACGGCGGAAGAGGTCGGGGGCCTGTCCGACCTGATCACTGCGGAAGGCTTTGTCCGTTGTACCCCCGGCCACCTGTCCGAAATCGGCGGTATGGACGGGTTCTTCGCGGCGCGGCTGCGGCGGGTCTCGTAAGTTACGGCCCCTCCGCCCGCCACACATCCTTTACATGCCGGGGCAGGCGGCGGGGCAGGACGGCCATCAGGTCGAAGCGGATGGCGTAATGGGCCAGATGCGGGCGGTGGGCCACGTACTGGCTGATCGCGGCATAGCGTCGGCGCCAGCTGGTGCGGGGCAGGGAGGACAGGGCCAGGACCATGTTCCGCCGCGCCTTGACCTCCACCACGGCCAGCACGTTGCGCTTGGCGGCGATGATGTCGATCTCGCCCATGGGCAGGCGCAGGCGGGTGGCCAGGATGCGGTAGCCCTTCAGCCACAGGACCAGACAGCACAGCCATTCGGCGATGCGGCCCAGCCGTTCGGCGCGACGGCGGTCAAGCTGGTCACGGGCCCGCGCCATCGCCCCCCGTCCCCAGTTGCAAGGCCCGCGCATAGACCTGTTTCTTGGGTTGGCCCGTGATGGTGGCGACATGGGCGGCGGCATCGCGCACGCTCATCCCGGCGGACAGTGCCTGTTTCAGCAGGCTGTCCATGTCGGCGGCGTCACTGGCGGCGGCCCCCTCGGCGGGCGGGCCGATGACCACTACCACCTCGCCCTTGGGCGGGCCTTTCTCGGTATAGTGGGCGGACAGGTCGGATGCCGGGCCCCGCCGCACCTCCTCAAACAGCTTGGTCAGTTCGCGTGCCACCGCCACCTCGCGGTTACCCAGGCTGGCGGCGACATCGGCCAGCATCTCGGCCAGACGCTGCGCCGACTCATAGAAGATCAGGGTGGCGGGCAGGGTGCGGAACAGCTCCAGCTCTGTCCGCCGCGCCGCCGATTTGGCGGGCAGGAAGCCGCCGAACAGGAACCGGTCGCTGGGCAGGCCCGACAGGACCAGGGCCGTGATGGCGGCATTGGCACCGGGCAGATGGGTCAGGGCAAGGCCCCTGTCCTTGGCCTCGCGCACCAGCTTGAAGCCTGGATCGCTGACCAGCGGGGTGCCGGCATCGCTGACCAGGGCGATGGCCTGTCCATTGGCCACCTTGTCCAGCAGGACCGGACGCATCTTTGCCGCGTTATGGTCATGATAGGGCAGCATACGGGTGCGGATGCCGTATCGGCGCAGCAATTTGCCGGTGACGCGCGTATCCTCGCATGCGATGGCATCGACACCGCGCAGGATGTCGAGCGCGCGCAAGGTAATGTCGCTGGCATTGCCGATAGGGGTGGCGACGATGTAAAGCCCCGCCCCAGGTTTACGGATGGCGCCGCTGCCGCTAGGCTGCGCCACCACATCATCATCGCCTTCCTCGGGGAATTCCCCGTCCAGGTCGGCGTCAAGGGTGGGTTGGTCGTCCATGCTGGGTGACGTCAAAGGGAAGGGGTTCCGAATGCGTGGGATGGAAGATCGGCGCGGGGCGTCGTGGCTGGTGACGCTGGCGGCCTGCGTCGGGCTGCTGGCGGGGTGCGCCAGCCCTGGCAGCGTACCGGCCCCGGCCCCCACCCCGCAACCCCCGCCGCAGGTGGCCCCGCCCCTCGTCACCCCGCCGCCGCCTGTGGCCGCCCAGCCGGTGGCCCCCAAGGATGACAAGGTCCGCGTCGGTCTGCTGCTGCCGCTGACGGGGGCCAATGCGGCGCTGGGGCAGTCGATGCTGGACGCCGCACAGATGGCCCTTTTTGACTTAGGCGACGATAGATTCACCCTGCTGCCCCGCGATACGCAGGGTAGCCCTGGCATCGCCGCCACTGCCGCCCAGGGTTTGATCGAGGAAGGGGCGGGCGTGATCCTGGGTCCCCTGTTCGGCGCGGAAGCCGCCGCTGTGAAGCCCGTGGCGGCGCAGGCCGGCAAGCCCGTCCTGTCCTTTTCCAGTGACTGGAACGTGGCGGGCGGCGGGGTTTGGACGCTGGGGTTCCAGCCGCAGGAACAGGTGCGGCGCGTGGTTGGACTGTCGATGGCGCGCGGCCTGATGCGGTTCGGCGTGGTGGCCCCGTCCACCCCCTATGGCGATGCGGCTGTACAGTCGCTGCGCGAGGCGGTCGAACAGGCGGGTGGGACCGTGACCAAGGTCGAACGCTACACGGCGGGTGCCACCAACCTGACCGAACTGGTCAAGAACCTGTCGGATTTCGATCAGCGGCAGGCGGCGCTGGGCGCCGAACGGGCACGCCTGACCGCACTGGGCGATCCCGAGTCGCTGGCAGCCCTGCGCCGCCTGTCCAATGCCGACACGTTCGGGCCGCTGCCGTTTGATGCCGTGCTGATTGCCGAAGGCGGGCAGACCTTGCGTGAACTGGCGGCCCTGTTCCCCTTCTTCGATATCGATCCGGGTCCCGTCCGCATGCTGGGCACCGGCCTGTGGGACGAGGCGGGGCTGGGCCGGGAGGCGGCGCTGGTCGGCGGCTGGTTCGCGGCCCCTGCCCCGGAAGGGCGCGACGCGTTCGAAGCGCGGTTCCAGCAGACCTTCGGTTACCGCCCGCACCGTCTGGCCACCCTGGCCTATGATGCCACTGCGCTGGCGGCTGTGCTGGCCAAGGGGGGGACGGGGTTCACGGTTCCGGCCCTGACCAATGCCAATGGCTTTGCCGGGGCGGAGGGGATTTTCCGCCTGCTGCCCACCGGTACGGCCGAACGCGGGCTGGCCGTGATGGAGGTGACGCGCACCGGCACGACGCCCGTCGACCCCGCCCCGCAAAGCTTTGTTCCCGTCCCGACCTCGTGAGGGTGCCGATGGATATCCATGTCGCCAAGGCCGCCGATGGCCAGCATGTCCTGACCTGGGACGGTACCAGCGTGTGCTGTGCCGTGGGGCGGACGGGGATTCGGCTGGATAAGCGGGAAGGGGACGGGGGAACGCCTGTCGGGGCCTTCACCCTGCGCCGGGTCCTGTACCGCGCCGACCGGTTGGCCCCGCCGATGACGGGGTTGCCCGTATCGGTGATCAACCGCGACGATGGCTGGTGCGATGACCCCGCCCATCCCGATTATAACCGCCCGGTCAAGCTTCCCTTTGCGGCCAGCCGGGAGGAGCTTTGGCTGGACAGCCTTGTCTACGACATCATCGTCATCCTGGGTCACAATGACGATCCGCCTGTGCCGGGCATGGGCAGTGCTGTGTTCTTCCACCTGACCGACGCGGAGTATGGCCCCACGGCGGGCTGCGTGGCGGTGCAGCTTTCCGACATGCTGCCCATCCTGGCGGCGGCCAAACCGGGCGACCGCATGGTCATCGCGCCGTCGCCACAGGCGATGGCGGCGTGTGATCCGGCAGGTGGACGGGGGCCGGACTGTTTCCTCTAAGCCGGGTCACCCCCAGCTTTCGCGATACAGGGCCACCATCTCGGCCGCGCTGGGCACGCGTGGATTGTTGTTGGGGCTGCCCGACGCCAGGGCCTGTTCAGCCATGGTCGTCAGCGACGCCTCCCAGCGCGCGGGATTGATGCCGTACTGTCTGGGTGTGGGGACCTTCAGGTCTTCGTTCAGGCGGCGCAGGGCTGCAACCAACTCGCCCGCCGCCGCTTCGTCATCCTGTCCAGGCTCCGCCGCCCCAATGGCGCGGGCGCAGTCGGCATAGCGGGTGATGGCGCTTGGCAGTGACCAGGCCGTGACGGCGGGCAGCAGCATGGCGTTGGACAGGCCGTGCGGCACATGAAAGAAGGCGCCGATGGGCCGGCTCATCCCATGCACCAGGGCGACCGACGCGTTGGAAAAGGCCATGCCGGCCAGCGTGGCCCCCAGCATCATATTCTCCCGCGCGGCCCGGTCGTTGGGGTCGGCACAGGCGGTGCGAATCCAGGGCGCGATACGGCCCATGGCGGCAATGGCCATGGCATCGGTGAAGGGGCTGGCCTTCACACTGACATAGGCCTCGATGGCGTGGGTCAGGGCGTCAATGCCGGTATCGGCGGTCAGGCGAGGCGGGCAGGACAGGGTCAGTTCATAATCGATGATGGCGGCGGCGGGCACCAGACCCGGCCCCGCAATCAGCATCTTTTCCTCCGTTTCGGTGTCGGTGATGACGGTAAAGCGCGTCACCTCTGACCCGGTGCCGGCGGTGGTGGGGATGGCGATGACGGGCATGCCGGGCGTCGGGATCGGGCTCGGCACCTTGTAATCGCGCATGCGACCGCCATTGGCGGCCAGCACGGCCATGGCCTTGGCGGTGTCGATGGGCGACCCGCCGCCCAGTGCGATCATCCCGTCATAACCACCTTCGCGCAGCAGGGCGGCACCGGCGGCAATCACGTCCGTGGTCGGGTCCGGCACCGTGTCGGCGAACAGGCCGGGTGCAAGGCCAGCCGCCAGCAACGGGGCCAGCAGCCGGTCGGCGTGGCCATGGTCGCGCATGAAGGGATCGGTGACCAGCAGGGGCCGCCGCACACCCAGCCGGGCCAGAACCCCCGCCAGCCGCTGCACAGCCCCGCCGCCGATTTCCATGATGGGTGGCACCAGGATGGTGGCGATCATCGTCTGCTCCCCGCCTTGTCGTATTTACGCCCCGCATGTTCGGCCCAGACGGCAGGCTTGCCAAGTGTCGGCTGCCGGGATTGGCACATCAGGTGATGAGGTCTGTTCATGTATGGAACGCGGCTGCCCGAGCGCCTATGCTGCCCCCCTGACCATTCCGATCTTTCAAGGTTCCCATGACCAGTCCCGCCCCCGACCTGTTCGCCGCCGCTATTGCCGCCCGCGCCCACTCCCATTCCCCCTATTCGGGGTTTAAGGTGGGGGCGGCCATCCGGTCGGAAAGTGGCCGCATTCATGCCGGCTGCAATGTCGAGAATGCCGCCTATCCGCAGGGCCAATGTGCCGAGGCCACGGCCATCGGCCTGATGGTGGCGTCGGGCGACCGCCGTATTGTGGAGATCGTGGTTGTGGGCGGGGAGGCCGGGTCCGGCGTGATGTGTACGCCCTGCGGCGGCTGCCGCCAGCGTATCCGGGAATTTGCCGGCCCTGACACGCCCATCCATGTCCATGACGCGGGCAGCCACCGCCGCAGCTTCACACTGGGGGAGCTGCTGCCCTTCAGCTTTGGTCCTGACAATCTGGGTTTCTGATATGTCCGGTATCGAAATGACCATTGAAGACGCTGCCAGACGCGTCCTGCCGCTGCTGGACCTGACCAGTTTGAATGAGGCGGATGACGCGGACAGCACCGCCGCCCTGTGTGCCAAGGCGGTGACGCCGGCGGGGAATGTGGCGGCGGTCTGCCTCTGGCCGTCATTTGTTCCGCAGGCGAAACAAGTGCTGATCGGCAGCGGGGTGAAGGTCGCGACCGTGGTCAACTTCCCCGGCGGGTCGCTGCCGGCGGAGAAGGTCGTGGCCCAGATTGCCCGCGCGCTGGCCGATGGCGCGGACGAGATCGACGTGGTCATGCCCTATGCCGCCATCATGGCCGGCATGGGCGGGGACCAGCGGGCAGCCGATCATCTGGCCGCCTGCCGGGAGGCGTGCGGGACCGCGACCATGAAGGTCATCCTGGAAAGCGGGGCGCTGGCCAAGCCGGCCCTGATCGAACGGGCCGCCCAGGTGGCCGTGGCCGCTGGAGCGGATTTTCTGAAGACCTCCACGGGCAAGGTGCCGGCGGGGGCCACCCTGGGTGCGGCGCGCATCATGCTGACTGCCTGCCGCGAGGCCGGGCGGCCCGTCGGCTTCAAGGCGTCGGGCGGTATCCGCGATGTCGAGACGGCAGCCCAATATCTGGCCCTGGCGGATGAGATCTGCGGGCCGGGCTGGGCATCGCCCGCCACCTTCCGCTTTGGCGCGTCGGGCCTGCTGGACGCGTTGCTGGGTGATCTCGGCCAGGGGCCGACGGTGACGGTGACAGCGGGCTACTGATCCGCCGTCACCACGCCCTGGTCGACCCGCAGCCATGCCGTCGCCAGGGTCGCCACCTCTTCGCGCTGGTGCGTGACATAGAGCATGGGCAGGCCCGTGCCATCGCGCAGGCGCTGCAGGTAGGGCAGCAGTTCCGCCTTGCGGGCGGGGTCCAGGGCCGACAGTGGTTCATCCAGCAGCAGCAGCGACGGGTTGGACAGGAGCGCCCGCCCGATGGCCACCCGCTGCCGTTCCCCACCCGACAGGTCGCGCGGGCGGCGATGCAGCAGGGGGGCGATGTCCAGCAGATCGATGATGGTATCCAGCGATGGCCCGGCCCGCCCGCGCCCGCCGAACAGCCTTCCGTAGAGAAGATTGTGGCGGACGTTCAGGTGGGGGAACAGGCGCGCTTCCTGAAATACCTGCCCGACATGGCGGCGGTGCGGGGGCAGCCAGATGCGCTGTCCTGTATCGACCAGGACCTTGCCGTCCAACACGATCCGCCCCGCGGAGGGCCGGGTCAGGCCGGCGATCAGGGACAGCAGCGTGGTCTTGCCGGCCCCCGACGGGCCGGTGATGGCCGTGACGCCGGGGCCGATGGACAGGTCGGCGGAGAGCGTGAAACTCCCGATCCGGTGGGTCAGCGACAGGTCAAGCATCCCGCCCCTCCACCCGCCGGCGCACGCGCCGCGCCAGAAGCTCGCTGGCCGTGACCGCGATGATGGCGATCAATGCTGCGACCAGGGTCAGGCGCAGGGCCGCCGCGTCGCCGCCCGGCACCTGCGTCAGACCATAGATGGCCGCCGGCAGGGTCTGGGTCACGCCGGGAATGGCGGCGACAAAGGTGATGGTGGCTCCGAATTCGCCCAACGCCTTGGCAAAGCACAGGATGGCGCCGGACAGGATGCCGGGCAGGGACAAAGGCAGGGTCACGGTCAGGAACACGGCCCAGGGCGGGGCACCCAACCCTGCTGCCGCATCCTCCAGCCGCGTATCCACCGCCTCCATCGAAAGCCGAATGGCGCGGACCAGCAGGGGGAAGGCCATGACCGAACAGGCCAGCACGGCCCCGGTCCAGTTGAAGGCGAAGACAATCCCGAATTCGGCCAGCACCTGCCCCACCGGCCCCTTGCGCCCGAACAGCAGCAGCAGCAGGTAGCCCGTCACGACCGGCGGCAGAACCAGGGGCAGATGCACCAGCGCGTCCAAGAGGATACGCCCCGGAAAGGACCGACGGGCCAGCAGCCATGCGACCAGAATGCCCGGTCCCAGGCTGACGGCGGTGGCCCAGCAGGCCACCTTTACCGACAGCCAGATGGCCGTCATTTCCTCCGCCGTGAAGGTCCCCATTATTTGGTCAGCACCGTAAAGCCCTGATTGATGAAGTGACGCCGCCCTTCCTCCGTCCTCAGGAAGTCCAGCAGCGGCTGGGCGGCGGCCTTGTCCGCGCCCTTCAGCAGCGCCACAGGATACTCAATCGGCGCGTGGCTGTCGGCGGGGAAGATGCCGACAATGGCCACGCCGGGTTCAACCCGCGCGTCGGTCGCATAGACGATGCCGGCCCCGGCCTCCCCCCGCGCCACCAATGCCAGAGCCGCGCGGACATTTTCAGCAGGTGCCAGCTTGTCCGACACCTTTGACCACAGGCCCAGCTTGGTCAGCGCCGCCTTGGCATAGCGACCGGCGGGCACGGCATTGACATCGCCCACGGCCAGTCGCTTGCCGTTCAGCATGGATGTCAGGTCCAAACTGCTATCAATGGTCAGCCGTCGTGCCTGTGATCGCTCCATCACCATCACCAGCTGATTGCCCAGGAAGGTGAAGCGGCTGTCGGCCTGCACCAGCCCGGCCTTGCCCAGATAATCCACCCAGTCCTGATCGGCCGAGATGAAGATATCCGCCGGTGCCCCCGCCTCAATCTGTCTGGCCAGGGCCGAACTGGCGGCATAGGCGGCGGTGGCGCTGTTACCCGATTGCGCCTTGTAGGTCAGCAGCGCCTCATCCAATGCCGTTTTCAGGCTGGCGGCGGCATAGACCGTCACGTCCTTCGCCATGGACGGGGGCACCAGCAGCAGCGACAGCGCGACCATAAGCGAGGAAAGGCGGAAACGGGCCATGATACATCCTGACCTGAAGGCGGTGAGCAGCAGATTATCGTTATGTCTGGTGAAATACAACGAGACTGTTGACCGGCGTCCGGGTCCCGCTTTCGCCGGGGAAAGCCGTTCTACGCAACCAAGTGAAACATAAAAACGCAGCGTGTTTCACCGCCCAGCCCTTTCCTGCTTCGAAAGCCGGTGGCATCGAATGGCGCAGATACGGGAATGGCGTTTAGAGGGCGATGATAGCAGGCAAGGGGCAGAAAGTCAGTAATTCCGCCGCTTTTGATTGCCGGTTTCACCCGCGTCGGAACACCAGGGTCAGGTTGTTGGCCGGCATCTCGATAATCGCTGGCATCGTGAAGCCGTTGGCGGCGGCGAGGTCCATCACCGTCTCCAGGTCGCGCACGCCCCAAGCCGGGTTACGGGCCTTCAGGTCGGCGTCGAAGGCGGCGTTGCTGTCGGCGGTGTGCTGTCCGCCGCGTTTATAGGGACCGTACAGGCAGAGTGGCGCGCCGGCGCGCAGGAGACGACCGGCCCCCGTGAACAGGCCGATGGCCGCGTCCCAGGGGGCGATATGGATCATGTTGACGCACAGGATGGCATCAGGCTGAACCGCAGGCCAGTCGTCAGGGGCGGCAGCGTTCAGGGCCAGCGGTGGGCGCAGATTGGGCAGGGCCGCCTCGGCCATCCAGGCGCGAATGCTGGCCAACGCGTCGTCATCGGGGTCACTGGGCTGGAATGTCAGGGCGGGCAGGTTTTCGGCCAGGAAAACCGCATGTTCCCCACTGCCGCTGGCGATTTCCAGCAGCAGGCCGGTTTCCGGCAGGTGCGGGCGCAGCGCGTCCAACAAGGGCTGACGGTTACGCAGGGTGGCGGGGGCGTGGCGTTTTTCGTCGGTCATCATGGCAGCAAAGGTAGGCGGCGGCGGCCGGCGCGCCAAGCCCATTTCGCCCGCGCATGCCGGGTCAGACCAAGCGGGCAGTTGCGCGCGCCCCCTGGATTGTCTACCTCTGCCACTGATCAAACCCGTCGCGCGCGCCACGTTTTTTGGAGTTCCGGGGATGCCCTACGTCGTTACCGAGGCCTGCATCAAGTGCAAGTACACCGACTGCGTTGAAGTCTGCCCCGTGGACTGCTTCTACGAGGGTGAGAATACGCTGGTCATCCATCCCGATGAATGCATCGATTGCGGCGTGTGCGAGCCGGAATGCCCGGCCGAGGCCATTTTGCCCGACACCGACCCGCGCGCCGAACAGTGGCTGGCCATGAACCGCGAATATGCCGGTCAGTGGCCCGTCATCAACCGCCGCAAGGACCCGCTGCCCGACGCTGACGACTGGAAGGGCGTGCCCGACAAGTTTGCCAAGCATTTCAGCCCCAAGCCGGGGAAGTAAGAGTCTACCTGTTCCCTCAGGCGCCGGGCGGGCGCATCCGCGCCCTTGGCTTATGGCGCACGAGCGCCGGGCTGGCAGTCGCCAGCCTGTTTTCCCTCAGGCACCGGGCGGGCGCATCCGCGCCCTTGGCTTGCGGCGCACGAGCGCCGGGCTGGCAGTCGCCAGCCTGTTTTTCCCGCAGGCACCGGGCGGCGGCATCCGCCGCCCTCGGTAGTTTGATGGAAGCCCGTGAGGGGGCCGCCGGCAAAAAATGTTGACCGGCGGTTAAGAAGTCCGCTATTGCCCATGCGATGGGCGCATGACCGACATAACGCGCCCTGCGCGGAACTTATGGCGAACAACGCGTTCCGCCTCTGTCATGTGGACGTAATATCGACTATATTCGATCAAGCGAGGATCGGCACGGCGCCCGTGATCGTGGCTTGATGTGCCGACCGCTTTCGCCATCGCAGTGTTTCGTCAGGAGAGGTCCCGCCGCCTGTGTGGTCGGGGCCCCTATCATTTTTGTTCCCGTGGCGCGCAGCCCCGCGCGGAAGAAGAGAGCAACCGACATGTCCGAAAGCCTAGATTTCATCACCGGAGATCACGTTGTGTATCCGGCCCACGGTGTGGGCCAGATCATCGGGATCGAAACCCACAGCATCGCCGACATGAGCGTGACGCTGTACGCCATCCAGTTTGAAAAGGAACGGATGACGTTGAAGGTTCCGGTGGCGAAGGCCAAGGCCTCCGGCCTGCGCCGCCTGTCCACCAAGGACCGGATCAAGGCCGCCATGGAGACCCTGCAGGGTCCCAGCAAGATCAAGCGCATCATGTGGAGCCGCCGCGCCCAGGAATATGAAGCGAAGATCAACTCCGGTGATCCGGTTTCCATCGCGGAAGTCGTGCGCGACCTGTATCGCGGCGAGGACCAGTCCGACCAGTCCTACAGCGAGCGTCAGATTTATCATGCCGCCTTGGAGCGTCTGGCCCGTGAGCTGGCCGTTGTCGAGAAGATCGACGAGCGCAAGGCCACCGAGAAGCTGGAAGCCGTGCTAAGCAAGGCGGCCTGATCGGGGTACACCTACAAGATCAAGCATCCCGCTGTTAAAAAATCGGGATATTTAGTATGTAGGGGGCGTTCACAGGCTGAACGCCCCTTTTTTTGCACCGCCGCACGCCCTACACTGCCTGCGCGAGGAAGAAGCTGTCGGGTCCCCATGTCGGATGATCGCAAATACGCTTTGCTGGGTCGGCCACGCCGCGTGTGGGCGGTGGGCGCCATCCATGGCGAGGCGACGCGTCTGGCGGCCCTGCATGATGATGTCGGCAAGCGCTTTCTGCCCGGTGACCGTCTGGTTTATCTGGGCAATATGATCGGCCGGGGTGCGGCCGTGCGCGAGACCATTGAGGAATTGCTGTCCTTCCGGCGCGAGATCATGGCGCGGCGCGGTGTCGTGGCAACCGATATCGTGTATCTGCGCGGCGGGCAGGAGGAGATGTGGCAGAAGCTGTTGCAGCTTCAGTTCGCGCCCGACCCCGCCGCCGTGCTGCAATGGATGATCGGGCAGGGGCTGGATACCACGCTGGCCGCCTATGGCGGCAATGCGCAATATGGGTTGGTGTCTGCCAAGGAAGGGGCCGTCACGCTGGCCCGCTGGACCGGGGAGCTGCGCGCCGCGCTGCGCGCCGCACCGGGGCATGACAATCTGCTGAGTGCGGTGCGCCGCTGCGCCTATACCAGTGCCGTGGATGGGGCGCCGACGGACCTGCTGTTCGTCAATGCCGGGCTGGACCCGGCCAAGCCGCTGCATATGCAGGCCGACATTTTCTGGTGGGGTGGCAGTTCGTTCGCCCGCATCACGGAACCCTATAATGGTTTCCGCCGCGTCGTGCGCGGCTATGACCCAACCCATGGGCCGGGCCCGACCGTCACCGACCATACGGCCAGCCTGGATGGTGGGGCCGGTTTTGGTGGTCGCCTGATCTGCGCCTGCTTCGCGCCCGATGGCCGGATGCTGGAACTGGCCGAAGCCTGAAAAATTTCGGTGCCGGTGATCCAACCGGTTCCCCCCTCCGTACCAAGGATCAAACAAGGGCACATGCCCTTTCCCCCTTGATCCAGCGACGGAGAGTGAGCGATGGCATCCATCGACGATCCTGAAACCCAGCGTGCCAACCTGGCTTTCATCCGTGCGTCGATGAAAGAACCGCTGCTGGCCCGCGACCACGAGCTGGATCTGGCCCGCCGCTGGCGGGAGAAGGGGGACGAAAAGGCCCTGCACGAACTGGTGCGGTCCTATACCCGCCTCGTCATCTCCACCGCCACGCGTTTCCGCCATTACGGCATTCCCATGGGTGATCTGGTGCAGGAAGGCAATGTCGGCCTGATGCAGGCGGCGGGCCGGTTCGAGCCGGAACGCGATGTCCGCTTCTCCACCTACGCCGCGTGGTGGATCCGGTCCGCCATGCAGGACCATATCCTGCGCAACTGGTCCATCGTGCGGACGGGCACCACGGCAGCGCAGAAGTCGCTGTTCTTCAACCTGCGCCGCCTGCGCGCCAAGATCGCCGACAATCCCTCCTCCGAGCATCTGTCCACCGATGCGCGTCAGCAGATCGCGGTCGAACTGGATATTGATGCGCGGGAGGTGGAGACGATGGAGATGCGGCTGGCCGCCTGCGACCAGTCGTTGAACGCCACCATGGCCATGGATGGTGAGGCGGAATGGCAGGACATCCTGCCCGACAGCCGCCCCAACCCGGAGGATGTGGTGATCGGCATGCGCGACGGGCGCATGCGGTCCAAATGGCTGGCCGAAGCGCTGGGCGAACTGTCGCCGCGCGAACGCCAGATCATCGCCGAACGCCGACTGCGCGATGAGGGGGCGACGCTGGAAGAACTGGGCCGCGTGCTTGGCGTGTCCAAGGAACGCGTCCGCCAGTTGGAAAGCCGGGCCATGAACAAGCTGCGCGCCAGCATGATGAAGCGCGTGGCCGATGGGCGCGATCTGTTGATGGAGGCGTGAGGGGGGCGTTACTCCCCCTGACCCCCATACCACAAGCCTATGCTGATATTGCTGGCCCCGCTGGCCCTCAGATAGGCGGTCCAGAAATCCCGCACCCGGTTTTCCACGGGGCGGGACAGGGCCTTGCGACCGGGGTCATGGCCCCGGCCAAAGCCGAACATGTCGACCTGCACCTGTGACAGGGGAGCCAGAAGCCGTTGATCGGTGACGGTGCGCAGGTTCTTGGCGGGCGGCCCCTCCGACAGGGACGTGTAGGGCAGCACATCGGAATGTTCCAGAAGATCGGAAAAGACGATCATCCGGTTCAGGCCGCGCGGTTTCCAGCTGTCTGCGACAGTATCGATGGTGCGCAGGATTTCGGAGCGGGGATAAGCCTGCTTTTCCTTCAGCATGCCGATCAGGACCTGCGCCAGCCGGCGCTTGAACTCCCGGTTTTCCGCCTTGGCGACGGTCGGCTTGCAAGTGGCCATGATCCAGTCCGTCAGGCCGCCGCCTTCGGGACAACCGGGCACGCATTCCTCAAACTTGCGGGCTGACGCCGCGTAATCGTCGGTGATGGTATGGACCACCAGCCGGTCACCGGGCTTCAACTCGCCCACGAACCGGTCCAGCCCCGCGATCAGGATGTCGATATCCTGCTGATCATATGGGGTGGTGCGGTCCACCAGCAGGGCGACGGTGCCTGTGCCCAGCTTGCAGTAATCCTGCCGTGCGGCCAGGGCGGCGGGTGCCAGACCGGCCAGCAGGACCAGCAGAAGCAGGAACCGGCCCAGCCTCATCCCCGCACCGCCCGCAGCAATTGCGCGCTGATCTGCAGGGCCGACGGGATGTCGCGCAGGCAGGCGGGCGTGCCGTCGCTGCGGGCGCGCAGATTGCCGATGCGGTAATTGATCAACCGGTTATGGCTGTTCATACCCAGCTGGCGCAGGCTCTGCTCATAATCGGCGCCGGCGGATTTGCGGTCGGCCTGGATGGTGGCGATGTCCTTTTCCAGCTGTTCGATCTGCCGGTTCAATGCTGCGATCATGTCGTCATATTTGCGGGTCGCCTGCATGCGCTGCTTGTTATAGTCGGTTTCCCGGCCGGTCACGCGCTTGCGGGCCTTTTCGGCCTTGCGGGTCAAGCGCTCATAATCCGGGTGCGGATCATGCCGCACAAAGGACGCGACGACGCCCACCGTCAGGATCACCAGATTGATGACCAGCAGGGTCCAGCCGGCGGAACCGAGTTCCGTACCGGTCACCTGTGCCGCCGTGCTGGTCAAATCGCCCTGGCGCAGCAGATCGGCGAAGGAGCTATTCGTATCCGCCTCCAGCAGGCGCAGAAAATGCTCGCGCACCGCCGCGATGAAATAGACCAGCGTGCCCGACAGGCCGGCGAGCACGGCGGCACCGGTGTAGTAGGACAGCCGCGCCTGCATCCGTTCATGCTGGTTCGCCTGTTTCAGCCACAGGCCGATGAAATGCGCGAACAGGGCCAGTACCCCGCCGATGATCAGCGAGATGAACAGGGACAGAAGCGGCGTTTCCTGAAAGAAGAACTCGAACGCCATGCGGTTGACCGGCACCTCCGCCAGACAGACCAGCAGCATCAGGAACGGATAGGCCCAGACCATGGAGACACGCAGGGGCCGGGCCAGTTCCGCCTGCAATTTGGCGACGGCGGCGACGGCCTCCGCCTTGCGTTCGGTCAGGTCGCGGAATTCGGGGCTGTCGGGGCCAACCTTGTGCGACAGGTCGTTCAGGGCGCGCTGCTTCTCATCCTGCAGGGTGCGGCGGCGGTTGACCAGATCCTCGTCGCGTTCCTTCAGCTTCTGCTGCTCGGCGATATCCAGTTCCGACAGGTAGGCCAGGCGCGCCTTCTCATAGGCGGCGAAATCGGCTGTGACCTGGGCCAAAACCTGATCCTGCACGGGGTTCTGCGGCGCATCCAGCGGCGGAAAGCCCTTCTCCCCGTCGCGGGCCCCGCGCGTCTCATCCGCGCGGCGCTCGCTGTCGCTATAGCTCAGATGCCGGCCGATATGCATGTCGGCCATCTGCTTCACCCGGTTCGCCATTCCGCTCCCCCGAAGGTCGAGGCGTGGTGCCCCTTTGAGGAAAAGAGCATTTCATGTCGATTATGGGGCGGCAAGGACGGGGCCGGGCCGGAAGGGGCCATTTAAGCCGATTTCCGGGAGGCCTTCCGCCATGATCTGGACGGATTTGGGGGGACCCCTCAGGTATCGACCCTGAAATACCCCTTGATTGATGTGGCGTTACGGACGGCAATCTGGATATGGGTCTTCTGTTTGAAACCGCTGCCGGGGAACAACTCCGTTCCTTCGGTGAACAGGCCCCGGACGGAGTCGAAGCGTGCAGTTGTGCTATCAATTGAGGCGTGAAGGCGGCGGATGACGGCGCAATCCAGAAACCGGAGAAGCCGATCCTTGTCCTTATCATGGGCCCGGCGGTTTCCCGGCAAAGGGCCCAGGTTCGGATCGGCGTCGTGCGTTTCCCGCAAGGATTCATAGGCGAGGGCGAGCAGGTTCAGGCTTTCGCGGGACATCAGATCCCGACAGTTACCCAGATCGATGATAGCAATGGCTCTGCCAGCTTGCCACGATGAGCCTTGTCCTCTGCCCATTCACGGGCACGAACCGGATCGGCCTCCCAGAAGTAGATGCCGGGTCCTAGCCAGTCGTATTTCTGTTCGCTGGCGTTCAGGACGCTGTTGCCATTCAGAACGGCTTCACCAACCGCTCTTTCACATCCATGATACCCAAGAACAAAGGCAGTTTGCAGCCGGCTCATCAGGAGGCTGTCGTCTGCTCTTCGCGGTAATTGGCGTTCAATTTGCCGTCGCGATCATAGATACCTTCGCGAACCAAGGTCTTACGGGCCTGCTGTGCCGATGCAGTCGCCTTGCGGGTATATTCCGCCAGCGCGTCCTTGATGGTTTCAAACTGGGTCTTGGTCATTTCTGAACTCCAATATCCCGTTGGTGTTCATAGAGTATCACTGGCGCCGGTCTGCGTCCCCCGCCCACCCGAAACAAAAAGGGGAGGCCTGTTTCCAGGCCTCCCCCTCGTCTTTTCAAACCAGAACCAGCGATCAGCCGGCTTCGGCCTGACGCTCGGCGCGCTTGCGGTCGTTCGGGTCCAGCAGCTTCTTGCGCAGGCGGATGGACTTCGGCGTGACTTCCACCAGCTCGTCGTCCTGGATGTAGGACAGGGCCTTTTCCAGGGACATGCGGATGGGCGGCGTCAGGACGACGGCTTCATCCTTGCTGGTGGTGCGGATGTTCGTGAGCTTCTTGCCCTTCTGAACATTCACTTCCAGGTCGTTCTCGCGGGTGTGCTCACCCACGATCATGCCCTCATAGACCTTCCAGCCGGGCTCGATCATCATCGGGCCGCGATCTTCCAGGTTCCACAGGGCATAGGCCACGGCCTCGCCCTCGGCGTTGGAGATCAGGACGCCGTTGCGGCGGCCGGGGATCGGGCCCTTGTAGGGGGCGTAATCGTGGAACAGGCGGTTGATGACGCCCGTGCCGCGGGTGTCGGTCAGGAATTCGCCCTGGTAACCGATCAGGCCACGGGACGGAACGTGGAACACCAGACGGACCTTGCCGGCGCCCGACGGACGCATTTCCAGCATTTCGCCCTTACGCTCGGCGATCTTCTGCACCACGACGCCGGAGAAATCCTCGTCCACATCGACGACGACTTCCTCAATCGGCTCCAGACGTTGACCATTGGTGTCGGTCTTCATCACCACGCGCGGACGGCTGATCGACAGCTCAAAGCCTTCGCGGCGCATGGTTTCGATCAGGATGCCCAGCTGCAACTCGCCACGACCGGCCACCTCGAACGCGTCGGCATTCTCGGTTTCGCGGATGCGCAGGGCGACATTGCCTTCGGCTTCACGCAGCAGGCGGTCGCGGATCATACGGCTGGTGACCTTGTCACCTTCGCGACCGGCCAGGGGTGAGTCATTGACCGAGAAGGTCATGGCCAGGGTCGGCGGATCGATCGGCTGTGCCGGCAGGGCGTTCTCGACGCTCATATCGACGATGCTGTCGGCGACGGTGGTCTTCACCAGACCGGCGATGGCGACGATGTCACCGGCCTGCGCCTCGTCCACCGGCACGCGCTCCAGACCGCGGAAGGCCAGAACCTTCGACGCGCGGCCCTGCTCGATCAGCTTGCCGTCGCGGGACATGGACTTGATGGCCATGTTGGTCTTGATGCGGCCGGACTGGATGCGACCCGTCAGGATGCGGCCCAGATAGGGGTTGGCTTCCAGGGTGGTGGCCAGCATGGTGAACGGCGCATCAACGCTGTCGACCTTGGGGGCCGGCACGTGATTGACGATCAGCTCGAACAGCGGGGTCAGGTCCTTACGCTCGTCATCCAGACTGTTCACGGCCCAGCCGTTGCGGCCGGAGGCGAACAGGGTCGGGAAGTCCAGCTGCTCGTCGGTGGCGTCCAGCGAGGCGAACAGGTCGAAAATCTCGTTATGCACTTCGTCGGGACGCGCATCCTGACGGTCGATCTTGTTGACGACGACCATCGGGCGCATGCCCAGCTTCAGGGCCTTGCCCAGCACGAACTTGGTCTGCGGCAGCGGGCCTTCGGCGCTGTCCACCAGCAGGCAGACGCCGTCCACCATGTTCAGGATACGCTCCACCTCGCCGCCGAAGTCGGCGTGGCCCGGCGTATCGACGATGTTGATGCGGACGTCGTTCCAGACGACGGACGTGCACTTGGCCAGGATCGTGATACCGCGTTCACGCTCCAGGTCGTTGCTGTCCATGGCGCGCTCGGCGACCTGCTGGTTTTCACGGAAAGTGCCGGACTGCTTCAACAGCATGTCCACAAGCGTGGTCTTGCCGTGGTCGACGTGGGCGATGATGGCGATATTGCGCAATTGCATGGGTACGGTCCTGCGTGCCTGGTGCTGGTCGCGCGCCGCCCAATGACTATGTCCGCCGGATCGGGGTTCGCGCATGAAAAACGCCCGGCCACCCTGTCAGCGTTCAAAAGGAACGGGAACAAGGGTGGCCGGGCTGTTTCGCGGCGCAATATAATCGTTTCGCACCGGCTTCGGTAGGGTGCAGAAGGTGGGGCTGCCCTGCGTTTGGACGGATCGCGGTTAACGTTCCATCAAGGGGTTGGCGCAATGGCCGCAAGAATCCACGCCCCTTGGCCTAACACCAAAGCGCCGGTCCCTTACCCCTGGAAAGCCGCCCCCGGCCCATGCCACCATGGCGGCAACCGGGGGAGGATAATGACCCAAGGCAGATGGCGAAAATGGATGTTGCTGGCGGCGGCTGCCTTGGCGGCGGCGCCCATCCATGCCCAGGAGACGAAATATGAGGTGGTGATCCAGGGGGTGGAGGACCATCCGCATTTGTCGAAGCTGCTGAACGAAGTCTCCAGTCTTGTCACCCTGAAGGACCAGCCGCCGCCTTCGCCCATCGGCCTAGGCCGTCGGGCCGATGCCGATCTGGACCGGTTCCGCGCCGCCCTGCGATCCGAAGGTTTCTATGACGCCATTGTCGATGCGGAGATCGATGTCGATGTGGTGCCGGCCAAGGTCCTGATCCGGGTGGAGGAGGGGGCGCGGTACAAGGTGACATCGGTCGCCATCGCCGGACCCAATGAACAGCCCCTGCCCGATGGTGCGCCGGCCCCGGACGCGCTGGGCCTGGCCATCGGGTCGGATGCGCGCGCACCTTCGGTGGTGGATGCCGAAGGCCGCATCCTGCCGCGCCTGGCGGAAAAGGGTTATGCCTATGCCCGCCTGCTGGACCGCAAGCTGATCGTGGACCATGCCAAACAAGGCATGGATGTCACCTATGTCGTTGATCCCGGTCCGAAAGTGACGTTCGGCGATGTCAGTTTCAACGGCCTGGATGAGGTGTCGCAGCGCGCGGCCCGCCGCCGCCTGCCCTGGCGCGAGGGCGACGCCTATCACCCCGCCACCATGGAGGAGGGGCGTCAGGCGCTGGCCGATCTGGGGGTCTTCTCTTCCGTCCGGCTGCGGCTGGCCGATCAGCCGACGGGTGACCAGAAGGCACCCGTCCTGGTCGATCTGGCCGAACGGGAAATGAACTATGTCGGTTTTGGTGCCGATTACGGGACCGAGGATGGATTCGGGGCCAATGCCTATTGGGGTGACCGCAACCTGATGGGTAATGCCGAGAAGTTGCGTGTGGATGCCTCGGTCGCCGGTATTTCCCGGCGAGGGGAGACCAGCGCCAGCGATTTCGATTACCGTCTGGCCGGCACCTATCAGCAGCCGGATTTCCTGTCGCGCCGCCAGTCGCTGAACCTGTCGGCGGAGGCCTTGTCGGAACGGCCCGACGCCTATCGCCGGCAGGCACTGGTCCTGACGGGAGCGGTGGAGCGCAAGCTGGGCAAGGGGTTGAAGGCCAGCCTGGGCGTGACGGCGGAACAGTCGAAGATCGACGAAAGCCTGCAGACCACGCAGAACACCCTGGTCGGCATTCCCGCCGCCATTACCTGGGACCGGTCCAACGATCTTTTGAACCCGACCAAGGGTTTCCGCCTGTCGGGTGCCGTCACCCCCTATCTGGCGGCCTTCGGGGACAGCAACAGTTTCACGGTCGCGCGGGTCGGCGGCAGTGCCTATTTCGATTTCAAGGATGATGGCTGGTACGTGGGCGCGCTGCGCGGCGTTTACGGGGCGGTGATCGGCGGCGGGTTGCTGGATGTGCCAGCGGACAAACGCTTCTTCGCGGGCGGTGGCGGGTCGATCCGTGGCTATGGCTATCAGGAGGTGGGACCGCGCGACGCTAGTGGGGAGCCGCTGGGCGGCGTGTCATTGCTGGAAATGTCCGCAGAGATGCGGGTGAAGGTGACGGAGGATATTGCCGTCGTCCCCTTTGTGGATGCGGGCAATGTCTATACGACCGAATATCCCAAGCTAGGGCAGGGGTTACGCTATGCCGCCGGGATCGGCGGGCGTTACCACACTGTCATCGGCCCCATCCGCCTGGATGTGGCCGTACCGCTGAACAAGCGCGACGGGGACAAGGCATTTCAGTTCTACATCTCCATCGGCCAGGCCTTTTAAGGAGGGGATGATGAGCGATTTCAACCGCCTTCGCCCCATCCTGATCTGGATCGCCGCCGGTCTGGCGGGGCTGATTGGTCTGGTCGTCCTGATCGCCATATCGGCGGGCATCTGGCTGTCCACCCCGTCGGGCCGCGATTTCGTGCTGTCCAAGGCTGGGGAGGCCGTGCCGGAACTGACGATTGAGGGGGTGGACGGGTCGGTTTTCGACCTGCGCGCCGCCCGGATCACCCTGTCTGATGCCGATGGTGTCTGGCTGACCGTGGAGGGCGCGCATCTGGCCTGGAACCCCTGGGCCCTGTTCTCCCGCACCCTGTCAGTGTCGGAACTGTCGGCAAAGGCTGTGACGGTGGCACGCCAGCCGCTGCCCAAGCCGGATGATCCCAACGACAAGAGCGGGATGCCGCGCCTGCCCGTTGCCGTCACCCTGTCGCGGTTGGCGGTGGAGCGGGTAACGCTGGGGTCGGACCTGCTGGATGGCAATCCGGCGGTGCTGACCCTGGCCGGGCAGGGGCGGTTGCCGGCGGGTGAACTGGGCGGGTCGGGATCGCTGGATGTGAAGCGCATTGATGACCGGCCCGGCACCTTGACCGTGGCCGGTGATTACCGGCCCGGCCGCCGCCTGACCCTGACGGCAGAGGCGCTGGAACAGGGTAACGGGCTGATTGCCGAATTGCTGGACATTCCGGGCCGCCCGCCCGTGACTTTGACCCTGAAGGGTGATGGACCGCTGACCGATTGGACGGGGACGGCCACGGCCAAGGCCGGCGATGCCGCCGATGCCAAGGCGGAATTCAGGATCAGACCGTCGGGCACCAAGCTGACCTTCGGCCTGGACCTGTCGGGCAACGTGCAAGCCCTGCTACCGCCCGATATCCGCCCCCTGGTCGGGCCGGACCTGCGCATCGGGGCTGGCGGCCTGATCGATCCGGGGGTGAAGCTGGCGCTGGATGGCGTGGGTATCCAGACGGCGGTCGGCAAACTGTCCGGCGGCGGGGCCTTTGACATCAAGACCCGCGCCATCAATGTCGGCGCCTGGGTGGAGGTGCCGGATGCGGCCCTGCTGTCGCCCCTACTGGGGCCGGCGCGGATGAAGGCCGCACGGGGCAGCGTGACCCTGACCGGTACACCGGAGGCACCGGAACTGGCCACCGACATGGTGCTGGACGCCCCCGTCCTGCCCGATCTGACGCTGAACAGCCTGGGCGTGAAACTGTCCGCCAAGGGGATGGACCGGACGGCGGTCATTGCCGCCCTGCATCTGGACGGGGCGTCGGGGCCGCTGTCGGCCCTGACGGGGCGGACATCCGATCTGGCCGCCGAACTGACCGTGATCCGCGCTAAGGGCGGGATCGACATTGCCAAGGCCGGCTTCATCGGTACCGCCCTGTCAGCCACGGCCAGCGGATCGCTGACCGGCTGGGGCCGCGATGGCGAACTGGCCCTGACCTTGTCGGCCAAGGATCTGGCGCCGCTGTCCGGGGTGGCGGGGCGCAAACTGTCCGGGTCGCTGGCCGTTGAGGGCAAACTGCGCCGCGCGGACGGAAAGACGGCAGTGACGCTTCAGGGCCAGGGCCAGGAACTGGCGGCGGGCATCGCCGTCCTGGACCCGCTTCTATCGGGCCGGACGGAGATTTTCGCCGATCTGGAGGTGGCGGGGGAGGAGATGGCGCTGCGTCGCCTGTCGCTGACCAACCCGCAGCTGAAGATCGGCGGGGAGGGGCGGTACGGTCCCAAGGGGATCAGTGCCGACGCCGTGGTGGAGGTGGCGGACCTGTCGCCCCTGTCGCCGGCGCTGGGCGTGGCAATGGGGGGCGGTGTCACGGCCCGGCTGAAAAGCCCCGCCGCCGACACGCTGACGCTGGAAATGGTGGCGGATGGGCTGAGTGTGGATGGGTTGCGGCTGGTTGATACGCGGCTGGATGCGCGCCTGTCAGGCCTGCCCAGGGCGGCGAAGGGCCGGGTTGATTTGGAAAGCAGCCTGAACGGGCAGCGCATCGCGCTGGGCAGCGACCTGTCGCAGACGGGGGCCAGCCTGTCGCTGGCTGGCATTGAGGCCGTGATCGGCCTAAACCGGTTCAATGGCGATCTGTCGCTGGATACCGGCACGGGGCTGGCGGCGGGCCGGCTGTCCGGCACCGTGCCCGACCTGGGCATCCTGGCCTTCATCGCGGGCGATGAGGTCTGGGGTAATGGCACTGTCAATATCGCGCTCCGCCATGACAAGGGCCGGCAGTTCGCGGATGTGAAGGCCGATTTCAAGGAAATCTGGCGGCGCTGGCACGGGCAGAAGGTGGCTGCCATCGCCCTGTCAGCACGCCTGGATGGAACGGAGAAGGTGCCCAGCGTCGATGCGGGCTTTACCGTGACCGGTGTGGATGCCGGCACCTTGGATCTGGACAAGGTTACGGGATCGGCCAGCGGGCCCCTGTCGGCCACCTCCCTTGCCTTCGACCTGTCGGGAAAGCGCGGGTCGGCACCGGTGCGCCTGTCCATCGCGGGGCAATTGGCGACGGGGGCCAAGGACGCGATCACGCGGGTGGGGCTGGGCACGCTGTCAGGGGCCTATGGCGATACGGAATTCCGGCTGGCCAACCCCGCCAACCTGTCCTTTGGCGAGGGCGTGGTGGGTGTGCAGGGTCTGGTGGTTCTGGCCGGCGACGCGCGGGTGGAGGTAACGGCGGACCTGTCGCCCAAGGCGCTGGGTGGGCGGGTGTCGCTGACCAAGCTGCCGCTCAACTGGGTGCGCCTGATCGACCCGACCCTGACGCTGTACGGCCATCTGGACGGCACGGCCAGCCTGTCGGGCACCGTGGCCGACCCCAAGGGGGTGATGTCGCTGAAACTGTCGGAATTCGCGCTGGCGCCGCAGGTCCTGAAAGGCCCATCACCGCTGGGCGCCACGCTGACTGCCGATTGGCAGAAGGGGCGTGTGGCCCTGAATGCCCGGATTGACAGCGCGGGGTCGGGGGTGGGCCTGTCGGCGCGGGCCGATTTGCCGTTGGAAATGCGCGGATCGGCGACCAGCATCGTCGTGCCCACCGACAAGCCGGTCAGCGGTCGGCTGGAAGGTAATGTGGCGCTACGTCGGCTGAATGATCTGCTGGCGACGACGGGCGATCGTCTGGGCGGGCAGATGGTGCTGGACCTGACCCTGGGCGGCACCCTGGCCGACCGGGAACTGACGGGCAGTGTCACGCTGAACAATGCCCGTTATGAGAATCAGCGCTGGGGCACACAGATCACCGATATCGAGGCGGTGTTGAAGGGCGATCCCGAAGGGCTGGTGATTGACCGGTTTGAGGGCAAGACGCCGGGCGGCGGTACGGTGTCTGTCGCCGGCAGTTTTGGTTTCCGCCCCGAACGCGGTGACCGGCAGATCGACCTTCGCCTGACCGCGAAAAAGGCAAAGCTGGCCGGAATCGACATGGTGGAGGCGGTCGCCGGTGCCGATATCACCGTCACCGGCAAGCCGACGCAGATGATGATCGCGGGTCGCGTGGATGTGGCCAATGCCCATATCCGCATCCCGGACAAGCTGCCGCCCACGGTGGTGGAGGTGAAGGTGGTGGAGATCAACCATCCCCGCCGCATCGCCCCGCCGGGTGCCGTCAGCAGCGCCAATGCCAAGGCGGAGGGAACGCCGCCGCCCGCCCTGATCATCGGCCTGAATATCGATGTGGAGGCGCCCAACCAGATTTATATCGGGGGTCGTGGGCTGGATGCGGAACTGAAGGCGTCGCTGAAGCTGCGCGGGACGGCGGATTTGCCGCTTCTGTCGGGCGACGTGTCGCTGGTCAAGGGTGAGATGGGGCTGCTGGGGCAGACCTTCACCCTGTCGCGGGCCAATGTCAGTTTCCTGGGCGACGGCACCTTTGATCCGTCGCTGGATGTGGAGGCGCGGACGCAGCGCGGCGACCTGACGGCCATCGTCGCCGTCACGGGACGCCCGTCGAAACCGACGGTGAAACTGTCGTCGCAACCGCCCTACCCGGAAGACGAGGTGCTGGCCCGGCTGCTGTTCAACCGCGGGGCGGGGCAGCTGTCGGCGCTGGAGGCGGTGCAACTGGCGCAGTCGGCGGCCCAATTGTCGGGGCTGTTCGGCGGCGGCCCTGGCTTTGTCGACAATGTGAAACGCTCGCTGGGCGTGGATCGGCTGGAATTCCGGGGCAGCGAGGATGGATCGGGTGCGGGCACCGTGGCCGCCGGCCGCTATATCGGCGACAATATCTATGTCGGGGTGGAGCAGGAGCTGGGCACGGGCCAAAGCAAGGCCACCGTGGAATATGGCATCACCGACCATATCAAGGCGCGCGGCGAGGTCGGGACCGAAAGCAAGGTCGGCGTGCAGTTCCAATGGGATTATTGAAGGGGGTGACAGGCGGCCCACCGCACCCCCAGAATGAAGCCGAATGTGATCAACGTGGCGGATGCCATGGCCGACAGGCTTTCTTCCTTCATCGACGCGGTGCGCGCCGGACAGCCCCTGCGCCTGATCGGCGGCGGTAGCAAGCCCGGCCTGGGTCATGCGGTCGCGGGCACGGCCCTGTCGCTGTCGGCGCTGTCGCAGGTGGCGTCATATGAACCAGCGGAACTGATCCTGGTGGCCGAACCGGGGGTGCGGATGGCGGAACTACGGTCCCTGTTGTCGGCCAAGGGGCAGGCGCTGGCTTTTGAGCCGCCGGACCTGGGGCCGCTGTATGGCCGTCCCGCCGGTACGGATACGCTGGGTGGCGTGGTAGCGACGGGTCTGTCGGGACCGGGGCGGGTGAAGGCCGGGGCCGTGCGCGACCATGTGCTGGGCCTGACAGCCATTGCCGGCGACGGGCGTGTCTTCCGGTCAGGTGGCAAGGTCGTGAAGAATGTCACGGGCTTTGACGTGCCCAAGCTGCTGACCGGCGCGCATGGCACGCTGGGTATCATGACAGAGATCGTGGTCAAGGTGCTGCCGGCCCCGCCCTTGTCCAAGACCCTGGTCCTGGCGGGGATGGAGGATGCCGACGCCATCCGCGCCATGGCCGATGCCTTGGGCTCGGCGGCGGAGGTGGGGGCGGCGGCCTTTACCCCTTCTTACCTGCCGCTGGATGGGCTGCTGCCCGACCGCACACCCTGCGTGCTGCTGCGGCTGGACGGGGTTTCGGTGTCGGTGGCGGAGCGGTTGGGGGCGCTGGAACGCTTGCTGGAGGGGCGGGCGGCCATGGCGGTGCTGGATGGGGACGAGTCGGCGGCGCTGTGGGCGTGCCTGCGCGATGCGATGCCGCTGGCCGCGCGGCCCGACCTGGATGTCTGGCGTCTGTCGGTGCCGCCCATGGCGGGGATGGGCGTGCTTTCTGCCATCCGGGCGGCGATCCCACGGGCGCTGGGCTGGCTGGATTGGGGCGGGGGCCTGATCTGGGTCGGGCTGCCGGGCGGGATGGTGGATGCGGGGGCCGCCGTGGTGCGGGGTGCTGTGGGGGCCAACGGGCATGCGACGCTGATGCGCGCACCCGATGCGGTGAAGGCGCTGGTGCCGGCGTTCCAGCCGCTGCCCGGCCCGCTGGCCGCCCTGACGGCGCGGGTGAAGGCGCAGTTTGACCCGGCAGGCATCCTCAATCCCGGTCTGATGGGGGCGTGATGCAGACCCACTTCACCCTGGCGCAACTGGCCGACAGCGGTACCGCAGAGGCGGAAAAAATCCTGCGGACCTGCGTGCATTGCGGGTTCTGCACGGCCACCTGCCCCACATATCGCCTGACCGGGGATGAGCGCGACAGCCCGCGCGGGCGCATCTATCTGATCAAGGATATGCTGGAGAGCGGTCGGGATGCGGGGCCGGTGGAAACCCACCATATCGACCGCTGCCTGTCGTGCCTGTCCTGCATGACCACCTGCCCGTCGGGTGTGCATTACATGCATCTGGTCGACCATGCCCGCGCCCATATTGAACGGACGGCCAAGCGACCGGCGAAAGTGCGGCTGACGCGGCTGGCCTTGCGCCTGACCTTGCCGCATACGGGGCGGTTCCGGGCGGCGATGGGGCTGGCGAAACTGGCCCGGCCTTTTCGTGCGCTGCTGCCTCCCGACCTGCGGGGCATGCTGGACCTTGCCCCCGATCGGGTGCATCCGAAAGGACCGCAGGAAGGGCCGGGTGTGTTTCCGGCGCAAGGGCCACGGCGCCTGCGGGTGGCGCTGCTGCCCGGCTGTGTGCAGCCGGCGCTCGACCCCGATATCCATGACGCCACCATCCGGTTGCTGACCCGGTTGGGGGCGGAGGTGGTGGTGGCGACGGGGGTGGGTTGCTGCGGTGCCCTTACCCACCATATGGGCCGTGATGGGCATGGATTCGCGGCGGCCAATATCCGCGCGTGGATGGCCGAGATCGAAGGCGACGGTCTGGACGCCATCATCGTGACGGCCAGCGGCTGCGGCACCACCGTCAAGGATTACGGCCATATGTTCCGCGATGACCCGGTGCTGGCGGCGCCGGCGGCGACAATATCGGCGCTGGCGCGGGATGTGACGGAGGTGGTGGCGATGCTGGGCCTGCCGGAGGGGGTAAAGGCACCCCGGCCCCTGCGCGTCGCCTATCACGCCGCCTGTTCGTTGCAGCATGGGCAGAAGGTGAAGGACCCGCCGCGCGACCTGTTGCGGGCGGCGGGGTTCACAGTGCTGGAGGTGCCGGACGGGCACCTGTGCTGCGGGTCGGCAGGGACTTATAACCTGCTGCAGCCAGAGCTTTCAGGGCAGTTGCGCGATGCCAAGGTAGCGGCGATTGAGGGGACGCGGCCCGATGTGATCGCCGCCGGCAATATCGGCTGTATGACCCAGATCGGGTCAGGTACGGCCCTGCCGATTGTCCATACGGTACAGCTTCTGGACTGGGCCATGGGTGGGCCGGTGCCGGATGCTTTGCCCTGAATCAAAAAGCCCCGTGGATGCGGACATCCACGGGGCTTTTTGGGGATAGGCTTGTGTCAGACCTTCGGCTTTTCAGCCGGGGCCACCTTGGGCTTGCCCGCGTTGCGCAGGACGACGGCCAAGTGGGAATGCAGGTTGGCATTGGCGGCCAGAATGGAACCGCTGGCCAGCGGGCTCTTGCCGGGGCCGATCTCACTGACGAAACCGCCGGCTTCGGTGACCAGCAGCAGGCCGGCGGCCATGTCCCAGGGCTTCAGGTCGGCTTCGAAGAAACCGTCAAAGCGACCGGCAGCCGTGTAGGCGAGGTCGAGCGAAGCAGCACCCCAGCGGCGGATGCCCGCCACCTGGCCCATCAGGGCTTCCAGCTGCTGCAAGAACACGGGCGCATTGCCATGACCCTTGAAGGGGATGCCGGTGGCGATGACGCTGTCGGCCAGCTGACGGCGGGAGGAAACGCGCAGGCGGGTATGGTTAAGGAAAGCGCCCGCGCCCTTTTCGGCCCAGAACATCTCGTCATGCACGGGTTCATAGACGACGCCGGCAATGATCTCGCCCTCGCGCTCCAGCGCGATGGAGATGGCCCAGTGAGGCAGGCCGTGCAGGAAATTGGTGGTGCCGTCCAGAGGATCGACGATGAAACGGTGGGAAGCGTCCTTGCCCTTGATCTCGCCGGTTTCTTCCAGCAGCAGGCCGAAATCGGGCCGCGCCTTCTGCAGCTCCTCGCGCACGATGCGCTCGGCCTTCTGGTCGGCGGCGGAAACGAAGTCGGACGGGCCCTTGCGGGAGACCTGTAGGTGCTCGACCTCGCCGAAATCGCGCAGGATGGCCTTGCCGGCCTTTTCGGCCGCACGGGTCATGACGTTCAGGATGGCCGAACGGGCTGCCATGGTCGAACACTCCACAATGACGAAGAAACCGAAGGCCGCCTCAGCAGCCTCACATCAGGGTGAGAGCGTATAGTCCATTCTGGCGATTTTGCGATGCGGCACCGTTGCGCAGCAGGGTTGCGGCAGTTTCGGTCATGCTGGTCGCACTTTGATCAGATCAAACTTCCACAGCCACATCAAAGCCCTGACCCCAAACTGCGTTGTCAGATTGTGGTCGGAAAGTAGCTGCGCCACCGCTACGCCATCCGCCGGTATCGACCCCAGCAATTGTATAGCCAGCTCCTTCTTGAACAGCTTTTCTTCAAACGCGTAGTTCGACACAAAAGTACCCAGAAGCGCCTGCAACCTTTCCGTATGGCCGTCACTTCGCCTCACAATCCAGTTGCCACCGAGTTGCGATGTGGGGAAGTGACCAAATGTATGAAAAGGGTCGGTGTGCTGCGGCGGGGAAAAGGGCGAAATATCGCCGCCCCTTGCTGCGTGTTCTCTGATCTCACGCAGATGACCGGTCAACGCAGCGTACTGACCCAGGATGACAGGCCAGTCATAGAATTGCTGCGCACGTTGCTTGCCCGATGCTCCCATCTGATGACGGAGATCAGGGCTGTCGGCCAACCGCTCAATCATTTCATGAAGGCTGTCGATATCGACGACAGTTGCCATGCTGATGTTGCCAATATACCGGTCATACAGACCGTCGGCAGCAAGGTAACTGGCAATCAGATGGCTTCCGGCACCCGGTGGGGGAGTTACTGTCGGGACCCTGAAGCCATCGACTCCGTCCCTGACAGTATCCTTGTACCCGTCCCAGTCGCTGACAACCACCGGCAGGCCGCGCGCCATCGCCTCCAACGGCGTCAGGCCAAACGTCTCCTGGATATTGTCGGAGAGCGAGACAAAAACATCTGAAGCTTGCCAGGCATGATCGTATTTCTGCGGGTCTGCGCCATCGGCCCAGATGAACCGAACCGAGGGTGCAAGCTTCTGGCGTGCCTCATCAAATGCGATACGCATGCCCTTGTTAGGATAAATCCCCGCTTCGATGCAGGTGACGCGGTGCCGAGCCGCCAGACGTTCCAGGGCAATATAGATCGGACCCGGATTGCATTTGGCATGTACGGACAAGCGGCCCGCAAAAAGGAAAACGACTTCATCTTCCCTGATGTCAAAACTGGCCCTGGCGGCTGGACGCCCGGCCTGGTTTGCAGCAAGCGCCGGTGCGTCGATTCCGAGCGGAATGACAGGAAGGGTGGGGCGATTGAAGCGCGTCGCGCCTGTATTCCGGTGCCAATATTCCTGTGTCTCCTCAAGCAGCCTGTTGACCAGGGTGTGGGCCGCTTTTGAGGTGCAGATCAGCGCATCCCAGGGGCGGAACGGCGGCAAAGCCATCGCGGAGATCAGGTTCAGCGCATTTTGGGAAGATAAGGTGTGGGTGATGCCCATGATGCTGAAGCTCGTGGGTCCCAGCCGTTCCCGGCCTGATGCCAGCTCCGTTGTTGGAGGGGCTGGATAATAAAGGGTGCCGGCCTGCTGTGCAGAACCCAAGCCCGGTATCAAACTGTAGTTTAATTTTCCAGTAAAACCAAAACTATTCAGCTGTCTGGCAAGCCTATTAGCTGATTGATCTGTCTGGCAGATAGCATTTATGGTGGATTGAGTCCATGTCCTGGCTACGCCATTTAGAAATGACTTGCCAGACATTTGCCGTCCCATGATCTTCTGATCAGTGGTGTAGCCATCTTCGTTATAGAATATTGAGAATGGCGGATGGGACATGCGTTCGACCCTGCCCTGAGTGACTTTGTTGGCCGGAAAAGCCCTTGGATAAAATAAAGACGCCCGCGCGTATATATCCGCGCGGGCGTCAGTACTACCAGCAGAAAGGCTACACAGACCAATCAGTCCTTGTAGCGTTCCATATATTCGCCGGTTTCGATGTTCACCACGATCTTGGTGCCGGCCTCGATATGCGGCGGAACCAGGACGCGGGCACCATTTTCCAGAACGGCGGGCTTGTAGGAGGAAGAGGCCGTCTGGCCCTTCACCACCGGGTCAGCCTCGGTGATGGTCAGGACCACGGACTGCGGCAGTTCGACCGACAGGGGGGCGCCTTCGAAGGACTGCACCACGACTTCCATGCCGTCGGCCAGGAAGATCTTGCCGTCGCCGATGATGTCGCCGGAGATGGTCACCTGTTCGAAGGTTTCCTTGTCCATGAAGGTGAAATTGTCATCTTCAGCGAACAGGAACGTCATCTCGTGATCGTCCAGACGAGCGCGCTCGACGGCTTCGCCGGTGCGGAAGCGCTCGATATTCTTGTTGCCGGTCTTGACGTCCTTCATTTCCAACTGAATGAAGGCACCGCCCTTGCCGGGCTGCACAATCTGGGTGCCGGTGATCACATAGAGACGGCCGTTATGCTCAAGGATGTGACCCTTGCGCATGGTGTTCGCATTGACCTTCATGACAGGCTTCTCAAACTTTATAGGAATCGAGCGGCGCGGAACCTAACAGGTTGCCTCTCAACAGGCAAATAGGCTTTGTCCCCGCCCGCCGCATAGGCAACCGGCGGGCCGTGCAAGGGCCGCAGGGCGGAATTTTAACATATCGCCCGACCATTTGCCGCCTTTCCGCCGTGTTTAGGGTATAAGGCAGCGGGAAAGATGATGTGCGGCACGGATGGATGATGGTGGCGGGTGAAGGGGTGATGAACGCGGCGCTGGTGCGCAAATTGCGGCTGGTCACCGGCATTGTGGCGCTGGTGGCGTTGGTCCTGGATCAGGTGACCAAACAATGGGTGCTGACCAGCCTGCTGCCTTGTCTGTCGGGGCCGGCGGGGCCGGGATGCGCCGTCGACTCCCCCTTCATTGAGGTCACGGGCTTCTTCAATATGGTGGTGGCCTGGAACTTCGGCGTCAGCTTTTCCATGTTCTACAGCCAGCATGATTTGATGCCGTTCGTGCTCAGTCTGCTGGCCGTTGGTATCTGTGGCGCGCTGCTATGGTGGAACCGCATGAATGATCGCAAACTGGTGGCGGTGGCCACCGGCATGGTCATCGGCGGGGCCATCGGTAATGTGATCGACCGGTTCCGCTTCGGGGCCGTCGCCGATTTCCTTGACTTTCACGTCGCGGGCTGGCACTGGCCGGCATTCAACGTGGCGGATTGCTGCATCGTGGTCGGGGTGGGCCTGTTGTTGATCGACGGGCTGTTCTCCGGCGACGAGCGGCGTTAGAGTGCGAACCGTCAATCGTGCGGGTCGGCCTCTGTTAGACTCTGCTCCTCGTTCAAAGGGTACGGATCGGACCATGGTTGTGTTGAAGCAAGTGCGCAAGGCGGCCGTTCCGGCCATCACCGTCCTGATGATGGGCGGCCTGCTGTCGGGCTGTGGCCTGTTCGGCGGGCATGACGCGCCGGATGAATTCATGGTCGTGTCGCGCGCCCCGCTGGAGGTGCCGCCCGACTTCTCCCTGCGTCCGCCGCAGCCGGGCAGCCCGCGCCCGCAGGAAATGGAACGCGACACCCGTTCGCAGTCCAGCGTGTTCGGCGCCAGCACGGCCGGTTCCGCCGCCCTGGTCGATCCGCGTACCAATCCGAAGCAGACCTCGGGCGAAGGTGCGTTGCTGGCCCAGGCTGGTGCCGACGGTGCCAGCCCCGATATCCGCGCCATCGTCGACCGGGAGAATCCGGGCGTGGTGGTCGGCAGCCCGAGTTTCCTGGACAAGCTGATGTTCTGGAAGGACGAACAGAACCCGGAAGTGCTGCCCCCGCCCGGCGGCACCCTGTCCACCACGCGTGAGACCGGCAAGTAAGTTTGGTCGTCATTTAGGCCGATTGAACCAAAGCCCCGCCGGTTACGGCGGGGCTTTGTTATTTTCGGGTTCCGGCAACCCAAACATGCCATGGCGCGGCATCGCGCCCGCTTCCCAAGGGGCGCTGTCCGGCCTATGTTCCGGCCATGACCGACGCGAACACGACCCGCCCCGCCGCCGCCACAGGCACGCCCCCCAGGCCCCCAGCCGGGGAAGAAGGGCGTTTCTTCGGTTATCGGGAGATTGACCCGACCGAGAAAGCATCCCTGGTCCAGGGCGTGTTCGGCAGTGTGGCCGGCAAATACGATCTGATGAACGACCTGATGTCCATGGGCGTTCACCGCCTGTGGAAGGATGCGTTCGTCGATCTGGTTCGCCCGCGTGAGGGCGAAGCGCTGCTGGATGTGGCGGGCGGCACCGGTGACATCGCTTTTCGCCTGAAAAAGCAGGCGCCGGGGGCCAAGGTCACCGTTTGCGACCTGACCGAATCGATGGTGCGGGTGGGGCGCGACCGGGGCCTGGATGGCGGCATGCTGTCGGGCATCGACTGGACCGTCGGCAATGCCGAGGATCTGCCGTTCCCGTCGCGGTCCATGGATGCCTATACGATCGCCTTCGGTCTGCGCAATGTGACGCGCATCGACAAGGCCCTGGCTGAGGCGCGGCGCGTGCTGAAGCCCGGCGGGCGCTTCTTATGTCTGGAATTCAGCCATGTCGTGATCCCCGTGCTGCGGGATATCTATGACGGCTATTCCTTCCACCTGCTGCCGCGCCTGGGGCAGATGGTGGCGGGCGACAAGGACAGCTATCAGTATCTGGTGGAAAGCATCCGCCGCTTCCCCGAACAGCAGGCTTTGTGCCGCCGGATCGAAGCGGCGGGCTTTACCGGGGCCAAGGCGCGCAACCTGTCGGGCGGGATCGCCTGTATCCATTCCGGCTGGCGCGTTTAAGGATGATCCGCGCCATCCGTAACCTCGCCCGCATGGTCAGTATCGGTCGCACGCTGGGCCGCCATGGTGCCCTGCCCGTCGATCTGTTCCGGGATTCAGCTCCGTTCCTGTCCTTCATCCTGTCGCTGGGCAATCGCAACAAGGTGCCGGGCCGCCCCGGACAGCGTCTGGCCGCCGCGTTGCAGGCGCTGGGTCCCAGCTTCATCAAGCTGGGTCAGGTCCTGTCCATCCGCGCCGATCTGGTGGGGGAAGAGGTCGCCAACGATCTGGCAGAGCTGCGCGACCGGCTGCCGGCCTTTTCCGGTGATGCCGCCCGCGCCATCATCGAGGCGGAGCTGGAGCGGCCCATCACCGAGCTTTATGCCCAGTTCGATGATCAGGCGGTGGCGGCGGCCAGCATCGCCCAGGTGCATTTCGCGCAAACGCCCGACGGGCGACTGGTGGCCGTCAAGGTGCTGCGGCCCGGTATTGAGCAGGCGTTCCAACAGGATATCGACCTGCTGCTCTGGCTGGCCGATTGGGCCGTGCGGGTGCAGCCCAAGCTGAAACGCCTGAAGCCCGTGGCCGTGGTGGAGACGTTCGCGCGTACCGTGGCCCTGGAAATGGACCTGCGGATGGAGGCGGCGGCGGCTTCAGAGCTGGCCGGGAACTTCACGGGTGATGATACGTTTGGCGTGCCTTCCATCGACTGGGACCGTACCGCCAAGCGTGTGATGACGCAGGAACGGGTGATCGGCTTTTCCATCGACAAGGTGGACGACATCCGCGCCGCCGGCTTGCAGACCGATCAGTTGCTGGCCCATGCCGCCGATGCGTTTTTCAATCAGGTGTTCCGCGACGGCTTTTTCCATGCCGACATGCATCCCGGCAATATGTTCGTGACGCCGCAGGGGCGGCTGATCGCCGTGGATTTCGGCATCATGGGCCGGATTGATCGGCAGACGCGCCTGTACCTGGCCGACATGCTGATCGGGTTTTTGAACCGCGATTATGATCTGGTCGCCAAGGTGCATTTCGATGCCGGTTTCGTGCCGGCGACGCAGGATCAGGAACTGTTCAAGCAGGCCTGCCGCTCCATCGGCGAACCGTTGCATGGACGCCCCCTGTCCGACATTTCCGTGGGCCGGCTGCTGGCGCAGCTCTTTGCGGTGACCGAGAAGTTCCAGATGGAGACGCAGCCGCAATTGCTGCTGCTGCAAAAAAGCATGCTGACGGCGGAGGGGATGGGGCGCGTCCTGAACCCGCATGTAAATATGTGGGAACTGGCCCGACCCCTGATCGAACGCTGGATGATTGAGAACCGGGGGCCGGAGGCGCGCATTGCCGACCTTCTATCCAATGTTGCCGGCATAGCGCGCCGTCTGCCCACCCTGGTCCGCGATCTGGAACGCACCGCCAACATGCTGGCCGAGGGCGGGGGCCTGCGCCTGCATCCCGAGTCGGTGCTGGCGCTGGCGGCGGTGCGGGAACGGGAGGGGCGGCGCTGGCGACGGCTGGGCTGGGCGGCTTTGCTGCTGGCGGCGGTGGCGCTGGGCGTGGCGTTGACGTAGCGCGGATTAGCGAAGCGTAATCCGCGGAGCGACGGTGCGGGGTTTCCGCGGATTACGGCGTCGCCTAATCCGCGCTACACTTCTTCCGGTGACGCATCGGGGTGTGGATCATGGGGCTTCCCCCTAACCTGTTCGGACTGGCCGGGTGGAGCGGCAGTGGCAAAACCACGCTAATTGCGCGGTTGATCCCGGCCCTGTCGGCGCGGGGCCTGACGGTCGCCACCATCAAGCATGCCCACCACGCCTTCGATATCGACCAGCCGGGCAAGGACAGTTACGTCCACCGCATGGCGGGCGCGCAGGAGGTGCTGGTGGCGTCGGCCAACCGCTGGGCCCTGATGCATGAGAACCGGGGTGGGGGGGAGCCGACCTTGGCTGAACTGGTCGCCAAGCTGTCCCCCGTTGATGTCATCCTGGTCGAAGGGTTCAAGCGCGACGCGCACCCCAAGCTGGAGGTGCATCGCCCGTCCAATGGCAAGCCGCCGCTGTGGCCCGATGATCCGCGCATCGTGGCGGTGGCCAGCGATGTGGCCCTGCCCGACTGTACCTTGCCCGTGCTGGATTTGGGCGATGTGGAGGCAGTGGCCGACCTGATCCTGCGCACCATTGGGGTGGGGTATGGCGGATAGGGATTGTTTTGATACCGGATCAAAAATTCTGACCGTGGCGGAAGCGCTGACCCTGATCGCCGCGCAGTTTCATTCCGTTACGGAACCGGAACAAGTACCGCTGGCTGGGGCGTTGGGCCGGGTGCTGGCGGTGGATGTGGTCAGCGCGCTGGACCTGCCGCCCTTTGATAATGCCGCCATGGATGGCTATGCCGTGCGCGCCGCCGACCTGGGCCGGGCGCTGCCGGTGGCGGGCACGCTTTATGCCGGGTCGGCACCCGTGGCGGCACCAACGCCGGGGATGGCCCTGCGCATCTTCACCGGTGCCGTGATGCCGGACGGGCTGGACACCGTCGTCATGCAGGAAGAGGTGCGGGTGGAGGGCGCGTTTGTCCACCTGCCTGCCGGTGGTTCGGTCGGACAGAATGTGCGCCAGCGCGGAGAGGATGTGGCGGTGGGGCAAGTGGCGCTGCCCGCCGGACGGCGGCTGCGGCCACAGGATATCGGGCTGGCGGCGGCGCTGGGCTTGGATGCGCTGTCGGTGCGGCGGCCCCTGCGCGTGGCGCTGTTTTCGACGGGGGATGAGGTCACGGCGCCGGGCCGCGCGCTGGCCCCCGGCGGCATTTACGATGCCAATCGCCCCATGCTCCACGCGCTGCTGTCGCAGATGGGCTGTATGGTTACCGACCTGGGCATCCTGGCCGATGATGAGACCGTGATCCGCGCGGCCCTGGCTGGGGCGGCCCCTGACCATGACCTGATCCTCACCTCCGGCGGCGTGTCGGCCGGGGAGGCCGATCATGTGAAGGCGGCGGTGACGGCGCTGGGCGGGCTGGACCTGTGGAAACTGGCCCTGAAACCCGGCAAGCCGTTGGCGTTGGGGCATGTCGGGGGCGTGGCATTTGCCGGGTTGCCCGGCAATCCTGTGGCCATGCTGGTGAGCTTTTTGGTCCTGGTCCGGCCCTTGATCAACCGTCTGTCGGGGGCGGTGTCCACGCCCCTGCCACTGCTGACCGCACCCGCCGGGTTTGCGCATGCCAAGAAGGCGGGGCGGCGGGAATATCTGCGGGTCAGCATTGGGCCGGACGGTGTGGCCCATGCCGACCCGGATGAAAGGGCCGCCATGCTGGGCCGCCTGACCCGCGCCGATGCGCTGGCGGAACTGGGGGAAGAGGTGACGGTGGTGAGGCCGGGGGACCCGGTGCGGGTGCTGCCATTGGGGCTGCTGGGGGCTTGATAATAAATCCGCATACGGATATGTTCCGACATCCGCTTCGATAGGAGCTTTGATGTTCGGGATTGTCGTCATCCGCTGACCCGCCGCTTGTGGCCGGTCAGTCTTCGCATAAGTCCATGCCCCGCCGCGCGGTTTGCCGGTGGCCGCGTATGGCTGCGTCAGCCCCTATGCTGAACGGACGACGACATCCCCATCATGAATATCTCAAAGCCGGAGCAGCGGACGCTGCACGCGCTGGCCCAGGGTGGCCGCATCAACCTGATCCGTAACGAGGCCGATTATCGCGATGTGCAGGCCGTGGAATGCCTGACGCGCGACGGCTGGCTGCTGGTGGATTGCACCTTGCCGGTGTTCCGCAAGCTGAAGGCCCGCCGCCTGATCGCATCGCGAAACGGTGGGCCGTATCGCATCACGCGCAATGGCCTTATGGCGGTGCGGCCGCAGTTGGATAACCGCTGAAACGAAGAACCCCGGTGCCGTTGCCAGCACCGGGGTTACTCGTGCTCCCTCAAGCGCCGGGCGGGCGCATCCGCGCCCTTGGCTTACGGCGCATGAGCGCCGGGCCGACAGTCGTCGGCCGCCAAGCCGGCAAAGGTTCAACCTTTGCCGGCTTGGTCCCTCACATATTCGGGTAGTTCGGACCCCCGCCGCCCTCCGGCACGGTCCAGGTGATGTTCTGGAGCGGATCCTTGATGTCGCAGGTTTTGCAATGGACGCAGTTCTGCGCGTTGATCACGAAGCGCGGATGCTGGCCATTATCGTCGCGCACCACCTCATACACCCCGGCGGGGCAATAGCGCTGGGCCGGTTCATCGTAATTGGGCAGGTTATGCTCAATGGGGATCGACGGGTCCTTCAGCTTCAGGTGCGCCGGCTGATTTTCCTCGTGATTGGTGTTGGAGATGAACACCGAGGACAGGCGGTCGAAGCTGATCACGCCATCGGGCTTGGGATACTTGATCTTCTTGGCCATATGGGCCGGGGTCAGGCTTTCATGGTCGGCCTTGGTGTGGTGCAGGGTGTAGGGCAGGAATTTGCCCAGGCCCAGGTCGTGCGCCCACATCTGAATGCCGCCATGGATGTTGCCCAGCAGCAGACCGGCCTTCAGGCCCGGCTTCACATTGCGGACCTTGAACAGATCCTCATAAACCCAGCTATCCTTCCAGGATTGTTCATAGGCCGACAGCGTATCGCCGCTGCCACCGCCGGCGGCCAGCTTGTCGAAGGCGGCCTCGGCGGCCAGCATGCCGGTCTTCATGGCATTGTGGGTGCCCTTGATGCGGGGCACGTTCACAAAGCCGGCGGAACAGCCGATCAGCGCACCGCCGGGGAAGGTCAGCTTCGGCACTGACTGCAACCCGCCCTCATTGATGGCGCGGGCGCCATAGGACAGGCGCTTGCCACCCTCCAGATACTTGCGCACGAACGGGTGCTGCTTGAAGCGCTGGAATTCCTCAAACGGGGACAGATGCGGGTTGGCGTAATCCAGGTTCACCACGAAGCCGATGGAAACCTGATTGTCTTCCAGATGGTACATCCAGGAACCGCCCGCCGTGCTGCTGTCCAGCGGCCAGCCCTGGGTGTGGATGACCAGACCCTGTTGATGCTTTTCCGGGTCGATCTGCCACAGTTCCTTGATGCCGATGCCGTATTTCTGCACGTCGCAGTCCGACCGCAGATCGAACTTTTCCATCAGCTGCTTGGACAGGTTGCCGCGCACCCCTTCGGCGAAGAAGGTGTATTTGCCGTGCAGTTCCATGCCGGGCGTGAAGTTATGCGTCGGCTCCCCATCCTTGCCGATGCCCATGTCGCCCGTGGCGACACCCTTCACGCTGCCATCCTCATGGAACAGCACCTCGGCGGCGGCGAAGCCGGGATAAATCTCCACGCCCAGCTCTTCAGCCTGACCCGCCAGCCAGCGGCAGAGATTGCCCAGGCTGATGGCATAGTTGCCGTCGTTGTGCATCAGAGGCGGCAGCAGGAAGTTGGGCACACGGATGCCGCCCTTGTCCGACAGGATATAGAACCGGTCGTCCGTGACGGGCGTGTTCAGCGGCGCGCCCTTTTCCTTCCAGTTGGGGATCAGTTCGTTCAGCGCGCGGGGGTCGATGACATTGCCCGACAGGATGTGGGCACCCACTTCCGAGCCCTTTTCCAGGACGCAGACGCTGACCTCCTGGCCCTTCTCCGCCGCCAGCTGTTTCAGCCGGATCGCCGCTGACAGGCCCGACGGGCCTGCGCCAACGATCACGACATCATATTCCATCGATTCGCGTTCCATACCCCATCCCACCGCTTGTTTTCAGCGCGCCTTTCGACCGTTCGTGCCTTTTTGCAGGCGCGTGATATCCAGTCCTGGTGCTGCTGCCGGCCCGTCCAGCGGGGCCGATCCTCTACGACGCTGTTAAGACAGCATAGGCCGGTGGTAGGGTCAAACCATGATTGGCGTTGTCGAATCCGTCTCCGCCCTGCGGTTCCTGTTGGATTGCGGGGTTGATGAGGTGATTGGGGAGGAGCCGACCGATTGGTCGGCCCTGTCCCCACGTCCGCGCACCCAAAGTGCCGTAGCGTCACCTGCACCCGCCCGGCCCGCAGCGGGGTCCGCAGCGCCGCAACCGGCCCCGCGACAAAATGTGCCGTCGCCACCGCTGGCCCGTCTTGCTGATCCCGGCCCGCTTGGGGCGGCGGAGGCCGGGCAGTCGGCGCGCATGGCCGCGTCCGCCGCCCAGACCCTGGATGAGCTGAAGGAGGCGCTGGCCGCCTTTGACGGCTGTGCCCTGAAAAGGACGGCCACCAATCTGGTGTTCGGGATGGGCAGCCGGCAGGCGCGCATCATGCTGATCGGGGAAGCGCCGGGGGAGAATGAGGACCGGCAGGGCCTGCCCTTTGTCGGGCCGGCGGGACAGTTGCTGGACCGCATGCTGGCGGCCATCGGGTTGGACCGGAACGCCGATGATCCCGCCAAGGCCGTCTATATCACCAACATGCTGCCCTGGCGTCCGCCCGGCAACCGCAGCCCGACGGATAGCGAGATTGCCGCCTGCATGCCGTTTATGGTGCGGCATATCGAGCTGCTGTCCCCCGATATCCTGATCTTTGCCGGCGGCATTTCGGCCAAGGCCATGTTGAACCGCACGGAGGGCATCACCCGACTGCGCGGACGCTGGTTCGATTATGGCAGTGCCGGGTTGAAGAAATCGGTGGCGGCGATGCCAATGCTGCACCCCGCCTACCTGCTGCGCAATCCCGATGCCAAGCGGGAGGCGTGGAAGGATTTGTTGGCGCTGAAGGTCCGGTTAGACGGGGGCCCGTAACATGCCCCGGTAAAGGCCGGGTTCCGAGCCAGCGATGGGGATGGCGCCCACAGCCTTTTGATAGAATTCCACCGGACCCGCCCCGCCGATGACGGCGTAGGCATAACCATCGGCGGCCATGGCGCGCAGGCTGGTCAGCAGCAGCGCCTTGCCCAGGCCCAGCCCCCGCGCCTTTTCATCCACGCCCGTGGGGCCGAACAGGCCGCGCGCCGTCACGTCATGACAGGCGAAACCCAACAGGGTGCCGGCATCATCATGGGCGATATGGATGCGGGTGGGGCAGGCAGACAGGGCGACGGCGGCTTCCGCCCGCCAGCCCTCGCCAAACCGCTGTGCGATCCAGGGCAGGATGACGGATGCCTCCGGGGCCAGCGCGCGGCGCAGCGTGATGCCGGGCGATAGAGGGTCGGGGCCGGGGGGCAGGGTGTAGAGTTTGACGAGCAGGTCCATGTGTTACCCCAACGCCTTGCGCAGATTATCACCGGCCGCCGACAGGGCCGCGCGCGCCGCATCGGGCGACAGGCCGCGCAGAAGGACCAGGGCTGCCGGCTTCAAGGCACCATCGCAATCGGCAAGGGCCTGTGCCGCCGCCCCGGCAGTGGCCCCCGTGATCTGGCGCAGGATATCCAACGCACGGGCCTGCAGCTTCACATTATTGACCTGCAGGTTGACCATCAGATTGCCGTAGACCCCACCCAGGCGCACCATCAGGGCCGTGGAGAACAGGTTCAGCAGCAGTTTCTGCGCCGTGCCCGCCGCCAGACGTGTGGAGCCGGCGATCACCTCCTCCCCGCTATCGACAAACAAAGGATGTTCAGCGGCCAGCAGCAGGGGGGAGCCTTCATTGCTGGCAATGCCGATGGTCAGGGCACCCACGGCCCGCGCCACGTCCAGCGCGCCCACGGTAAAGGCGCTGCGCCCGCTGGCCGAGACGCCGATGACGATATCGGCGGGGCCGGGGGACAGGGCGCGGATGCGGTCAGCCCCGGCATCGCCCGCATCCTCCACCGACCCGTCGAACCCAAGCCGCAGGTCGCCAATCCCGGCCAGGACCAGTTCCACCCGTGTCAGCGGGAAGCTGAACGTGCCGGGCAGTTCCAGCCCGTCGAGTGCGGCCAGCACCGCCGATGACCCGGCACCGACATAGATCAGACGACCGTCGGTGCCGATTCGGGCCGTAGCCTCATCCACGGCGCGGCCCAGGGCCGGCAGGGTGGCGAGGCAGGCCGACACGGCCCGCGCCTGCCCGCCCCACAACGCCTCCAGAATGTCGGGTGTGGACCATTGGTCCAGCCCCTGGAAGCGTTGGCCCACCTTCTCCGTCGCGGACATATCCTGTCTCTGGTCTTGTTCGAATGAGGTGATGACCATACCAGATGAAGATTTGATCGCCAAGTGAGGCTTGGGATATTGCTATCTGGTATTTATCTGGTATCGTACCTGTCAGTGATTGGATAGAGACCAAGAGACGCCTTCATGACCTCTCCCTTGTTCCTGGGCATTGATGGTGGTGGCACGCGCTGCCGGGCACGGCTGGCCGATGCGGGCGGGCGCACGCTGGGCGAAGGTGTGGGTGGGGCCGCTAATATCCGTCTGGGCCTGGATGTCGCCTGGAATGCCATCATGGAGGCCGTCGATGCCGCCCTGGTGCAGGCGGGGTTGGGGCGGGAAGTTCTGTCCACCACCTGTATCGGCCTGGGTCTGGCCGGTATCACCAATGCGACCGATCAGAAGCGGGTGGCCGACAGCGCGCCAGTGAGTTTCGCCGGCATCCTGTCCGATACCGATGCCTATACGGCCTGCCTGGGTGCCCATGCCGGGGCCGATGGCGGCATCCTGATTTCCGGGACGGGTAGTGCGGCGCAGATCATTGTGAATGGCGTAGGCCGGGGCATCGGCGGCTGGGGGTTCGAGGTGTCGGACTTAGGCTCCGGCGCGTCGATGGGGCGCGACGCGGTGAAGGCCGCCCTTCTGGGCCATGACGGCATGGGGCCGCACACGGATTTGACGCGGGCCGTGATGGCGACGCTGGGGGGGGACCCGCCTTCGGTCGTCGCCTGGGTCGGCCCGGCCCGTCCGGGGGATTATGGCACCCTGGCCCCGCTGGTGTTGGAGCATGCGCGCAAGGGCGATGCGGTGGCCGAACGGCTGGTGCGCGAACAGGCTGATTATCTGGTGATGCATATCCGCCGCCTGCTGGAACTGGGCGCGCCTGCCATCTGCCTCATGGGCGGGCTGGGGCCGGTGCTGCTGGACTGGATGCCGCCCTGGGTGCGGGATGTCCTGACCGAACCGAAGGGTGACGCTATGGCCGGCGGCGTGCTGTTGGCCATGCGGGCGGGTGGCGCATGAGCGTGACCGAACCCCTGTTCGATGGGGCGGCATTGTCCGCCGACAGTCCCCTGCCGCTTTACATGCAGCTGGCCCGGCATCTGAAGCGGTTGATCAGCGACGGTACTTTGGCGGTGGAGGATGCGCTGCCGGCTGAACGCGATCTGGCCGAAGGGTTCGCCGTGTCGCGCGTGACGGTGCGCAAGGCGGTGCAGGCGCTGGTTGATGAGGGGTTGCTGCATCAGCGCCCGCGCGCCGGCACCTTCGTGGCCAAGGCCCCGCATGTGGAACAGCCCTTGTCGGCCCTGACCGGCTTTTCCGAGGATATGCGCTCGCGAGGGCTGGAACCGTCATCGCGCTGGCTGTCGCGCACGGTGGCCCCGGCCAGCCCGGAAGAGGCGATGGTGCTGGGTCTGGCGTTGGGGGAGAAGGTCAGCCGGCTGTGGCGTCTGCGTCTGGCCGATGAGGCACCGATGGCCATTGAGCTGTCGGTGGTGCCGGCCCGCATCCTGCCCGACCCGATGCAGGTCACCGGCTCGCTCTATGACGTGCTGCGCGGATTGGGATATCCGCCGCACCGCGCCTTGCAGCGCCTGTCCGCCGGCCTGCTGAATCCCGATCAGGCCGGCATCCTGCACGTGCCCGAAGGCACGCCGGCTTTGTTCATCGAACGCCGCAGCTTCCTTGAAAATGGCCGCCCGCTTGAATTCGTGCGCAGCCAGTACCGGGGCGATGCCTACGATTTCATTGTGGAGCTGAACCTGACCGCTCCGCCCAACCCGTGATGTTTTGAGACCGATCATGACCAAGCCCGACAGCACCAGCACCAAGATGGCCGTGGAAGCGGCGGAGAGTGCCGCCGCCATTCAGCGCCAGATCGACCGCTGTGGCCCGACCTTCGCGGCCCTGGGGGCAAAGCTGCGCGACCTGAACCCGTCGCTGGTGGTGACCTGTGCGCGCGGCAGCTCCGACCATGCCGCCACCTATGGCAAGTATCTGATCGAAACCCATCTGGGCCTGCCGGTCGCGTCGGTCGGCCCCTCGGTTGTGTCGTTGTACAATACCGACCTGAAGGTGCAGGGGGCCCTGTTCGTGGCCGTATCGCAGAGCGGGCGCAGCCCCGACCTGCTGCGTCTGGCAGCGGCGGCCAAGAAGGGCGGGGCCTATGTCGTGGCCTTCGTGAATGACGAGACATCGCCGCTGGCAGAGGCGGCCGACCTGTTCATCCCGCTCTGTGCCGGGCCGGAAATCAGCGTTGCCGCCACCAAGTCCTATCTGACGGCCTGCTTTGCCTTCCTGTCCATGGTAGCGGAATGGAAGGATGATGATGCCCTGCGCCGCACGGCGGCCCAGGCCCCGACGGCCCTGTCGGCAGCGGCGGAACTTGACTGGACGCCGGCCCTGCTGTCCCTGACGGACAAGACGGGCCTGTATATTATCGGGCGCGGCGTGGGCACGGGTGCCATCATGGAAATGGCCCTGAAATGCAAGGAAACCTGCCGCCTGCATGCCGAGGCGTTCAGTGCGGCGGAGGTGATCCATGGCCCGCTGGCCCTGGTCGGCCCTGACTTCCCTGTGCTGGCCATCAACCAGAATGATGCGACGGCAGAGGCGACGCGGGCGGCCATTGCCCGCTGTGTCGACCTGGGCGCCCCGGTATTCAGCAGCGATGATGGCGTGAAGGGTGTGATCCCGCTGCCATCGGTGCCGGCGCTGGCCCCGGAACTGGCCCCGCTGGCGGCGGTGCAGAGCTTCTACATGGCCATCCATACGGTGTCACAGCGCCGGGGCCTGAACCCCGATGTGCCCGCCAACCTGCGCAAGGTGACGGAGACCGTGTGATGACAGGCACCCTGCTGACCGGCACGCGCGTCTTTACCGGCACCCGCACCATCAATGCCGATATCCTGATCCAGGGGGAGAAGGTGGCAGCGGTCCTGTCGCCCGGTGCCACGGCCCCTGCCGGGGTGGCGGTGCGGCACCTGTCGTCCGACATGCTGCTGGCCCCCGGTTTCATCGATACACAGGTCAATGGCGGCGGCGGGGTGCTGTTCAACGATACGCCGACGCGCGACGCGGCGCTTGCCATTGCGCGCGCCCATCGCCGGTTCGGCACCACGGGCCTGCTGCCTACCTTCATCACCGATGCGGTGGAGGGGATGCAGGCAGCGGCCATGGCAGCGGCTTCGGCCAGCGGCGTCATCGGGTCTGGCGTCATCGGCGTGCACCTGGAAGGCCCGTTCCTGACGCCGGAACGGCGCGGGGTTCATAAGCTGGATCATGTGCGCCCGGCCAGCGAAGGGGATCTGGATTTCCTGGAAGGGCTGCCCGACCGGTTCGGTGCGCATGATGCCCGCGTGCTGCTGTCGCTGGCACCCGACCGGGTGGCACCGGCGGATATCGCGCGGCTGGTCGCGGCGGGGGTGATTGTGGCGGGGGCGCATTCGGCCGCCAGCTTTGCCCAGACCATGGCGGCGGTGGATGCCGGCCTGACCGGATTTACCCATCTGTTCAACGCCATGCCGCCGCTGGTCAACCGCGAACCGGGCATAGCCGGGGCCGCCCTGTCGGCGCGCGATACCGTCTGCGGTATCATTGCTGATGGGGTGCATGTGCATCCGGCCATGCTGCGTCTGGCGCTGGCGGCCAAGGGGGCGGGCGGCTTGATGCTGGTCACCGATGCCATGCCGCCGACCGGGACAGATGACAGCAGTTTCCAGCTGTACGGCCAGACCATCCATCGCCGCGACGGGCGGCTGGTCACCGATGATGGCACGCTGGCCGGGGCCGATATCGACATGGCGCAGGCGGTGCGCAACGCCATCAAGCTGATGGGCGTGGATGTGGAGGAGGCGCTGCGCATGGCCTCGCTCTATCCCGCACGGTTTCTGCATCTGGACCATCGCCTGGGCCGCATCCAGGCGGGATGGCAGGCGGATATCGTGCTGCTGGACAAGGACCTCTCCGTCACCGGCACCTGGGTCGCCGGGCAATGGCGGGATGCCGCCGATTAAATCAAAGACCACCACCAATCAGGGAGTAGGGGCATGTTGAAGCGTCGTTACACCGCCCAAGAGGTGGAGCAGAAGCTGGCCTTGGCCGATGCGCTGCTGAATGAAGGCTATAAGATTGTGGATATCGCCCGCGAACTGGGCGTGACCCGCGTCACCTATTACCGCTGGCGCCAGGATCAGGCGGGCGAGAAGCCGGCCATGGTGCGCCGCCTGGAACAGCTGGAACGGGAGAATGCGGAGCTGCGCCGGCGTCTGGCCGACCTCCTGCGCGCAGGCTACCGGGCGGATGCCGTGGCGGCGTGAAATCTACTCCCCGCTCGTGCAGCGGAAAACGTAGGTCAGGTCACGCCGAAGGCGTGCCCTGACAGGATAGGCCTTCGATCCTTTGCCGTCAGGGCGACGCGTCCGCGTCGACCTGACCTACTTACTGCTGCGGGCCGGGTATCGGTCGGATGCCGTGGCGGCGTGAGGCCTATCCCCGCTCGTGCAATCCGGCGGCCCAATCATCGCGCAGGATGGCGTAGAGGATGTGGTCGGCCCATTTGTCATTGATGCGCAGATAGGCCCGCGCATAGCCTTCCTTGGTGAAGCCGACCTTTTCCAGCACGCCGCTGCTGGCCTGATTGGTGGGCAGGCACGCCGCCTCTACCCGATGCAGGCCAAGCTGCCCGAAGGCGAAGGACAGCATCAGGCGGGCGGCCTCTGAAGTATAGCCACGCCTTGCAAAGGGGCGGCCCACCCAATAGCCCATGGACCCCATCTGCGCCACGCCGCGCCGGACATTGGTCAGGCCGATGCCGCCCACCACCTGTTCGCTGCGCTGTTCGAAGGTCAGGAAGCTGTAGGTCTCATCATCGCGCCATTCGGCGGCCTGCCGGCGCAGGCGGCGGTTGAATGCCGTCTGGGTCAGGGCGTCGGGCGGCCAGGTCGGTTCCCAGGGCACCAGGAATTCGCGGCTGGCCTCCCGGATCTCGGCCCATTGCTTCCAATCGCGCGGCTGCGCCGGACGGATGAAGACATTGGGGCCGTCAACGCGCAAGGGCGGGGGGCTTAACAGACCATCAGGGATCAAACGGATCATCCTGTTCCTGGCCCCCCGGTTCGCGGTTTCTTGTTTGTCGGTAGTTTAAGCGTGATCGCGTCAGGCTGCCAGACGGCTTGTCACGCTGTCCAGGCTTTCCAGACCTTCAAGGGGGCCCAGCGCCGTCAGGGTCGGCTTGCTGCCAAATATGCGTTCCGCACAGGCGGCGACGGCGGCCAGATCGACGGCATCCAGCTTTGCCACCGTTTCGGCGGGCGGAATGACGCGGCCATAGGTCAGCAGCTGCGAGCCCAGCTGTTCAGCCCGATTGGTGGTGCTTTCCAGGCCCATCAACTGGCTGGCCTTCAGCTGCGCCTTGGCGCGGACCAGTTCCTCTGTCGTCAGGGTGCCCGCCAGCTTGCGCACCTCCTCACAGATCACGGGGATCAGTTCGGCGGTGCTGTCGGGGCCGGTGCCGGCATAGATGCCGAACACGCCGCTGTCGGCCATGGACCAGTTGAAACTGTGGACCGAATAGACCAGCCCGCGCTTTTCGCGCACTTCCTGGAACAGGCGGGACGACATGCCGCCGCCCAGCAGGGTGGACATGAGCATGGCGGCATACAGGTCGGGGCTGTTATTCGACACCCCGTCAAAGCCCAGCAGCACATGCACCTGTTCCAGGTCGCGATCCTCCCGGAACTCGCCCCCGTGATAGATGGCCTGTTCAGCCCCCGTCACCTCACCCGCACCTTGATAGGTGAACAGGCGGGCGGCCAGTTCCACCACCTGTTCATGGGTGATGTTGCCGGCGGCGGCCACCACCATGTTGGCGGGCACGTACCGGCCCGTCACATAATCCACCATGGCGGCGCGGGGCAGGCTTTCCACCACGTCCGACGTGCCCAATACGGGGCGGCCCAGACGCTGTTTCGGGAAGGCGGTGGCCAGGAAATGGTCATAGACGATGTCGTCGGGCGTATCCTCCGCCTGACCGATTTCCTGCAAAATGACCTGGCGTTCCTTAGCCAGCTCCCCCTCATCGAACAGGGGATTCTGCACCATGTCGGCCAGGATACCCAGCGCCAGGCCCAGATCCTCCTTCAGGACCTTGGCGTAGTAACAAGTCTGTTCGCGGCTGGTATAGGCGTTCAGATGGCCGCCGACATTCTCAATCTCCGCCGAAATGGCGAAGGCGTCGCGGGTCGGCGTACCCTTGAACAGCATATGTTCAACCAGATGCGCCACCCCGTTGGCGGCCAGCGGTTCATGCCGGCTGCCGACGCCGAACCAGACGCCGACCGATACGGTCTCGACATGGGGCATGCTGTCAGTGGCGACACGCAGGCCGTTGGGGAGGGTGGTGACGCGGGTGCCGGGGGCGGCGGGGAAGCTGTTGCTCACGTAATCTCTGTTCCGTTTCAGGCTTGCTGCTTTGCGACCCGGGCGCGGGCACGCACATAGTCCTTCAATATCTGGATATCGTTGGGAAGGATATCCAGTCGTTCGGGCCGTTCGTACAGGTCGGCCAGATGGCGGGGCAAAGGCGGGCGCACGCCGGTCGCCTTTTCCACCGCATCGGGGAACTTGGCGGGATGTGCCGTGCCCATGACGATGACGGGGATGGACGGGTCCAGACCGGCATGGCGGGCGGCAGCGACACCCACCGCACTGTGCGGATCGACGAGATAGCCGGAACCGGCATAGGCGTCGCGCATCACATCCAGCGTCTGTTCAGTGTCGCAGCGATAACCCGCGAACAGTTCACGCACGCGCGCCAACTGCCCCTGGCTGACCTCAAACCGCCCCGTCTCCCGGAAGCCGGCCATGCACTGCGCCACGGCGGCACCGTCCCGGTCCATCAAATCGAACAGCAACCGTTCGAAATTGCTGGAGACCTGGATATCCATGGAGGGCGACAGGGTGGGCACCACGCCATCGGCCTTCATCTCGCCTGACGCGAAGAAGCGGGCCAGGATGTCATTCTCGTTCGTGCCAACGATCAGCTTTGCCACCGGCACGCCCATCTGGCGGGCAGCATAGGCGGCATAGACATTGCCGAAATTGCCCGTGGGCACGGCAAAGGCCACTTCGCGGTCCGGCGCACCCAGCGCCACAGCCGCTGCCACATAATAGACGATCTGGGCCACGATGCGGGCCCAGTTGATGGAGTTGACCGCCGACAGGTTCAGCGCGTCGCGGAACGGCTGATCGTTGAACATCGCCTTCACGGCGTCCTGGCAATCGTCGAACGTGCCTTCCAGAGCGACATTATGGACGTTGGACGACAGGACTGTCGTCATCTGCCGGCGCTGCACCTCCGAGGTGCGGTTATGCGGATGCAGGATAACGATATCGACGCGCTCGCGATCACGGCAGGCCTCGATCGCCGCCGAACCGGTATCGCCGCTGGTGGCACCGACGATGGTGACGCGGCTGTCCTTCTTGGCCAGAAGATGGTCGAACAATTGCCCGAGCAACTGTAGCGCCACATCCTTGAAGGCCAGGGTGGGGCCGTGGAACAGCTCCATCATCCAGGCATTAGCATCGATCTGGGTCAGCGGCACGACGGCCTTGTGCTGAAACGTGCCATAGGCGGCGTTTACCAGACGGGTGAAATCCGCCCGGTCGATGGTGCCGCCCAGGAAGGGCAGCATGACCTCGACCGCCAGTTCAGCATAGGACAAGCCACGGAAACGGCGCAGATCGTCCGGGGTCAGTTTCGGCCATGCCGCCGGTACGTAAAGGCCCCCATCGCGGGCCAGACCCGCCAGCAGGACATCGTCGAACGCCAGGGCGGGCGCCTGGCCGCGCGTGCTGATATAGGACACCTTTACCTCGACCCGATGCGGCTTAAATCCAAGGCGCGTACCCTAGCCAGGGTGGGCACGGGCCGCAAGGGGAGGGGGCGGGTGCCGTTGTGTCATTGGCTCATGCCTGACCCGACCGGGCAGGGCACCACCAAAAGCGGTACACCATCCCTATTCATCTTGTCGCAGCCCTGGGCTTAGGTGGTATCGGATCAATGGTTTCCTTCGCGACCGCGAACGTTTATCTTAAATGCCTGATAGAGTCTGAACCTAAGAGTTGCATATTTATTGCGCAGATAAAGGGGAGTGCAAGGGTGATGGGGTGGACGCAGGCCTTGATGATGGGGATGGTGATGGGCCTTGGTGCCTATCTCTTTACCTATCTTATGGGCCGCTATGCCGAAAGCTCCCTACAATCCGGCGTCGACTTGAAGCGGATAGAGGAGGTCTTGCCGCGCCGGTCCCTGCTGGAGGCGAAGTTCGATCTGCGCCGCAGCGACCGCAAGGCGCGACTGACCCAGCTGCAATCCGAACTGGCCGAACTGCGCCGTCGCCGCTTCCTTCAGGAGAAGGCCCTGGTCGATGCGCGACGGGAGGCGAATGCGCCCGTGCGCATCGTCGGGCCGGAGGGGCAGGCCCTGTTGAAGTTCCGCGCCTGGATGGTGAACCGGCAGGTGCAGCAGGCCCTGACCGACCGCAAGCGTCATCCGACCCTGGATATGGAATGGGCCAACCCGCAGGTGATCGAGATCTGGGCCGACAATCTTTCCGATGCCAAGCGGGATGCGGGCCGCATCTTCCCCATGCCGTTGGGCTATTCCCTGCTCAACATCACCCTGGAAAGTGCGGCCCCGACGGCGGATGCCGCCGTGGCGGGCTGAGGGCCTGTCATGACCGGTCCCATCATGCTGGTGGTGATGATCGTGGGGGTGGCCTTTGCCCTGGCCCTGGAACAATCCATGCGCCGCGTCCGCGACACCCGTCGCCGTGTCACACAACTTGTCGGCAAAAAGCAGCAGCAGGTGGAACGGCTGCGCGTGGCGGGGCGGGAAAGTCTGACGCTGGGCCGGGAGGTGCGCAACCAGCAGCGCACCGTCGATCATCTGATCGAGGAGATCAGTCAGGTAGACGGGGAGCTGCAGCGTCTGGCCCACCCCGCCAACCGCACCTTTGTTCTGGACGAGAAACGCGGACCTGCCGATGCCGGCTGGCACGTGACGGTGGAGGCACCGACCGTCTCGGTTGGCCGCTATGGCCCCCCCTGGCAGGGCCAGCGTCGGTTCCGCGTCTGGGCCCCTGACGAACATGCGGCCCGCGCCAAGGTGGAAAAGCGGTATGGTGCCGATCAGGGCTATACCATCATCGCCGTGTTCCCCGCCCCGCCGCCGGTCGCCAACCGCAATGGCGACCCGGCGATGGTGTAGTTAGGCTGCCGCCTTCGCCTCCAGCACGGCCTGTTTCAGCAGGGCCAGCCGGTCATTGCCGAACACCATCTCGGTACCGTTGACCACAAAGCTGGGCACGCCGAAACAGCCGGCGGCCACGGCGGTCTGGACGTAGCTGTCCTGGATGCGGGCCGTTTCCGGATCGTCCAGCATGGGCTGGAACAGATGCGGTTCGATGCCCGCCGTATCGTTGGCGATCTTGATGCACAGGGCGTCGTCCGCCGGGCTGACCCCATCCACGAAGATCGCCTTCATCAGGGCGCGGGCAAAAACCTGCCCCGCGTCAAACCGGCGGGCGGCCACACAGGCCAGCGCCAGACGCGGCGGGTTCGGCATCACGACGTCCTTGTAGTCACGCAGCGGCACGCCGTAGAGCCTGGCAAAGCGGGCCAGATCGGTGCGGCGGTATTCGGGCCTGAACTGCCCTGAATGCGGCACGGCCTGTTCCACATCATATCCGGCGGCCTTGATGATGGCGCGGGCCGACACGGGATACCAATCCACCCGGCAGCCCGTTTCGATCTGCAGCTTCATCATCTGTGTCCCGGCCAGATAGGCATAGGGGCTGGCGGGCGAGAAATAGAAATCGACGGTGACGGGACCGGGCATGGCGGCCTTCATTTCCTGTGCGGGATGACAAGGGACGAATGGCGGAAAGCCTTGCCAGCCTATGGCCGCCGTTGCAAGGGGGATGCGGGAAGCCGCCACAGCTTTGACCGGAAAAGGGGAATTGCCCGGTTGAAAATCCCGTATTGCCTTGGAGCCCGCCTTTGGGGCATTGTGCGCCCCCGCGCATGGTGGGGGCCTGTAGCTCAATGGTTAGAGCCGGCCGCTCATAACGGTCTGGTTGGGGGTTCGAGTCCCTCCGGGCCCACCAATTTTTTCAAGGGGTTAGCGTCGCCACAACGGCGACGCTAACATCTCGTAAGTGAGCTGTAAGTGCAACGGGCGTCGGCGGACGCTGGCGAACCGGAGCGAATCTCCAGTCGCTGGATTTTGGACGTCGCTTCCACTCTGATGATGGCCGATACGGCACGCTTCCATCATCACTCTTCGTCCTACCATCGCGCGCTTCTCTGCAGATTTGTGGCGTTCCGAGTGCTTCTTGAGCTGGTAGCGTCATAAGCAACGACCCATGTAATTGCCTTTCCATCGCTCGATGGCGTTATAAAATTGGGTTATTGAATACATTTGTGGGCAAGTTTATTTGCCTATTCGTTTTAGGTTTCCAGAAAATCGACGCCGTAATTTTGTCGATCCGAGCATGACCTTGTCGCGCGGAATCCCATCCTGCCGTCTGGATTTCTATGATCCGATTGTGTTAGCTCATAGGTTGACTGAGTACGTTGCTGCTGAGGCATATAATTTTATGAGTCAGAGCTTCTTTGACCGGCCCATTCTGAACTCTCCCTACGCCTATCCGGGGCGGCATTGGGAGCTGGCTGCTGATCGGCAGCCAACCAACCGCATTGTAGAGGCGCGGCGTCATTCTGACCTGATTACCCCTGTGCCCATGCCGAAGAAGCGTAAGAAGGCAGCACAGCAGGACGAACTGAATCTGGGTGCGGGCGACGGCCTGTCCACCACGGAGCAAGAATACAACCCCACCCCCATCATCAACGAGATCAGAACCTACGTTGATCAGTGGCGGAACCTGCCCAATCCAGACCAGTGGCAGGTGACGCCGGAAACTGCCCGCCTGCTTCAGCATTGGCGGCATCACAGTTTCCAGGGCGTGCGGCCCTTCTTTTGCCAGGTGGAGGCGGTGGAAACCGTCATCTGGCTGACAGAGGTGGCACCGAAGCTGGGGCAGCGTACCGCGAAATTCTGGCGACATATCAAGGGGGCGAATGCCCAGGCCAATCCGGCCTTGATTCGTCTGGCCCTTAAACTGGCGACGGGTGCCGGCAAAACCACTGTCATGTCGATGCTGATCGCGTGGCAGACGGTCAATGCCGTCCGCCACCCCAACAGCAAAATGTTCTCGCGCGGGTTCCTGATCGTGGCCCCCGGCATCACCATCCGGGACCGTTTGCGGGTGCTACTGCCCAATGATCCGGACAGCTATTACCGTAACCGGGAAATCGTGCCATCCGACATGCTGGCCGATATTGATCGGGCCAAGATCGTCATCACCAATTACCACGCTTTCAAACTCAGAGAGAAGTTGGAGGTCAAACCCGGCACCCGCGCCCTGCTGGAAGGGCCGCGCGGGGAGAAGCTGCTGACCCAGGAAACGGATGGCGAAATGCTGCGCCGGGTCATGGGCGACCTGATGGGCATGAAGAATGTCGTCGTCCTGAATGACGAGGCGCACCATTGCTACCGCGAACGGGTGAGTGATGACGAGGACGCCCTGGATGACCTGAAGGGCGATGAGAAGGACGAGGCCAAGCGCAATAACGAGGCGGCTCGCCTGTGGATTTCCGGGCTGGAGGCCATTCAGCGCAGCAAGATCGGCATCGGTGCCGTTTATGACCTGTCGGCCACGCCCTTCTTCCTGCGCGGGTCGGGCTATGCGGAGGGCACGCTGTTCCCCTGGACGGTCAGCGATTTCTCCCTGATGGACGCCATCGAATGCGGGATTGTGAAGCTGCCGCGCGTGCCTGTGGCGGACAATATCCCCGGTGCTGAGGTGCCGAAGTTCCGAAACCTGTGGGAACATATCGGCAAGAAGATGCCCAAGAAGGGGCGCGGGGCCGGCAAGGTGCTGGACCCGCTGACCCTGCCGTCGGACCTGCAAACGGCATTGGAGGCGCTGTACGCCCACTATGCCCAGACGTTTGAGCTGTGGCGGCGGGAGGGGATCGGCGTGCCGCCGGTCTTCATCGTGGTTTGCAACAACACCGCTTCTTCCAAGCTGGTTTATGATTTCATCTCCGGCTTCCATCGGCAGAACCCGGACGGCACGCAGACCCTGGAAAGCGGGCGTTTCCCGCTGTTCCGCAATTATGATGAGTTCGGCCAGCGTCTGGCCCACCCCAACACCCTGCTGATCGACAGTGAGCAGTTGGAGGCCGGCGACGCCCTGCATGATGATTTCCGCGCCATGGCGGCGATGGAGATTGAGCAGTTCCGCAAGGAACGCATCGCCCGCACCGGCGATATCCAAGCGGCGGGTGATATCTCCGACACCGACCTGCTGCGCGAGGTGATGAACACCGTCGGCAAGAAGGGCAAGCTGGGGGAGCAGGTGCGCTGCGTCGTCTCCGTCTCCATGCTGACCGAAGGGTGGGACGCCAACACCGTCACCCATGTGCTGGGCGTGCGCGCCTTTGGCACACAATTGCTGTGTGAACAGGTGGTGGGCCGCGCCCTGCGCCGCCAATCCTATGATCTGAACGAGGATGGCCTGTTCAATGTCGAATATGCCGACGTGCTGGGCATTCCGTTCGACTTTACGGCCAAGCCCGTCGTCGCCCCGCCGGCCAAGCCGCGGGAGACGGTGCATGTCCGCGCCGTCCGGCCCGACCGTGACCATGCGGAGATCATTTTCCCGCGCGTTGAGGGCTATCGTGTCGAACTGCCGGATGAACGGCTGCGCGCCACCTTCGGCCCTGACCATGTGCTGGACCTGAACCCTGATCTGGTCGGGCCGTCCGTGACCAAGAACCAGGGCATCATCGGTGAAGGGGTGGACCTGACCATCAAGCATCTGGAAAAGATGCGTGAGGCCACCATCCTGTTCCACCTGACCAAGCACCTGATCTATCAGAAGTTCCGCGATCCGGGGGACGAACCGAAACTGCACCTGTTCGGCCAGTTGAAGCGCATCGTGCGCGAATGGCTGGATGGCGGCTATCTGCGCTGTACCGGCGGCACCTATCCGGCCCAGGTGATCTATCAGGAAATCGCCGACATGGCTGCGGAGAAGATCAAGGGTGCCATTACCCAGAGCTTTCTGGGCGAACGCCCGGTAAAGGCCATTCTGGACAGCTATAACCCCACCGGCTCTACCCGCTTCGTCAATTTCAACACCTCCAAGACCGACCGCTGGCAGACCGACCCGGCCAAGTGCCATGTCAATTGGGTGATCTGCGACAGCGATTGGGAGGCGGAATTCTGCCGGGTGGCAGAGGCGCATCCCCGCGTCCTGGCCTATGTGAAGAACCAGAATCTGGGCCTGGAAGTGCCCTGGCTGGACGGGTCCACGTCCCGCAAATACCTGCCCGATTTCATCGTCCGCCTGGATGATGGCGGGGCGGAACCGTTGAACCTGATCGTGGAGATCAAGGGGCAGCGCGGGGAGGATGCCAGGGCCAAGGCCAACACCATGCGCACCTACTGGGTGCCCGGCGTCAACAACCTGGGCAAGTTCGGCCGCTGGGCCTTTGCCGAGTTCACTGAAGTGTTCGAGATTGAGAAGAATTTCGGCACGCTGGTGGATGGGTTCACGCTGGGGAGGGTTGCTTGAGCGTCGCCCATTGCAATTTGGGAAATTACAATAGGATCGTAGTCTTTTTGCCATTTGCTATGCAGAGGGAGTTAATATGACCATCTACGGCAGTATCGAAGTTGTGTCTCTTGATACATTGAAGATAAATGTGTCGACAGAATTCATCATTCATGAGAATGGGGGTTTTGAATGGCGTGATCGTAATATACCAGAGTCACTTCTAAAGGAAATATTCATTAGATGCTACGTATCGCTTGGAGGAAAGTCATATCTGATTGGTATTGCGTATAGCTTGGATGAAGCGCAGACGATAATATGGTGTGAGATCCAGGAAATAATTCGGATTTTTAATTTGATTAGGGATAAAGCGGAAGAAAATGAGGCGCTTTCAAAGCGACTAAAAAAACTTAAAGAAGATTGCGAGAGACAAGTCATTGAATTGATTGCGCAGAAGAAGAAAGAGAAAGAGAAAGAGAAAGAGAAAGAGAAAGAGAAAGAGAAAAAACTAAAGCAAGAACAAGAACAAGAACGCAACAACCCATTTAAACGCTAAAAACTACAGGCTTAATCGATATGAAGGTGTTTCCATGATGCCTGTCTGTGGCACCCTTCAGAAAGCGAAAGGCCCCGGCAATTGCCAGGGCCAGACGCCGACCGGAAATTTCCAATCCATTTGTCCTTCATATGGGCGAACGCCGTCGAAAAGTCAATCCACCATGGGTGGAATTTGTTAAAATGAAAATCAACCTCTGTTACTTTGTTTGATCCCACCTGCTTCCCTAACCGTCGAGTGTGAGTTCCCATGCCGCCCAAATCCAAGCAAGACCTGACCGTTGAAACCCGGCGTCATGCGAACGGGATGGGAAAGAACCAGCCGACGGCGAAGCTGGCGACGGCGATGGAACAGGCGCAGCGGCGGGCGGAGGAGGCAAGCGATGAAGACTGAGATCATCCAGCAACTGACCGACAGTTTCGAGGACCACGCTCAGGAGGCGGATGGCGTCGAATACTGGCTGGCCCGCGATGTTCAGCATCTGCTGGGCTATGCGGAATGGCGCAATTTTCAGCGTGTCGTCACAAAGGCGAAAACCGCCTGTGAGGTTTCCGGCCACCTGATCGAACACCATTTTGTTGACGTCACCAAAAAGGTCGATCTGGGTTCCGGCAGCCAGCGGGAGATTGACGATCTCATGCTGACCCGCTTCGCCTGTTACTTGATTGCCCAGAATGGCGATCCGGGGAAGCCGGAAATTGCCTTTGCCCAGACCTATTTTGCCATTCAGACCCGCCGCGCCGAACTGATCGAACAGCGGTTGCTGGAGGCGGAACGCTTGATGGCGCGGCGCAAGCTGACGGAGACGGAAAAGGAACTGTCGTCTGTCATCTATGAACAGACCGGCGGCAATCAGGATTTTGGCATGATCCGCAGCAAGGGCGACAAGGCCCTGTTCGGACGGTCCACCCAGGAAATGAAGGCCCGGTGGAAGGTGCCGGATGGTCGCCCCCTGGCGGATTTCGCGCCGACCATCATCCTGAAGGCCAAGGACTTCGCCACCGAAATCACCATCTTCAACGCCCGCGAACATGCCATGCGCACGGAACGCCAGATTTCTGCCGAACATGAGCATAATAACGCGGCCGTGCGGGCAACGCTGCTGGACCGGGGTATCCGGCCGGAGGCGTTGAAGCCCGCGGAAGATATCAAGAAGGTCGAACGCCGGCTGGCGGCGGACGAACGCAAATCTCTGGCGAACCCGGATCGGTTGCCGGAGTAAATGCAGTATTACAAACTTCTGCCTTTGGAGAAAAAATGGAACATCCATTTATGTTTTTTGTTAACCACAAGGGCTTGGCATCTTTTCCTAGTGGGAAAGTGGAAAAAATGCCTGAAAAAATGCCTGGCTTTTACGCGTGTGTTCCTGGGTTTCCGGGGCCAATCGGCCCATGTTTGTACTGGGAAGCCATCGCAATTTGCGCTTTTTATTATGAGTGCATAAATGAATATTATAATATAATCATGAAAGCTTATGAAGATTGCATCTCAGGGCCGGATGATGTGGAGGGGTGCGATGTATCAAACCCCAATCTACACCTTAGGGAAATCAAAGAAGAAAATCAATTATTTTTGTATAACTTTATCAATGAGGACTGGGGTAAGCTTGAAATTTTTCAATACGAGCATGTCGATAATCAGGGGGAAACACGTTATCTTGAGGATTGCGCAGAAGAGCTTTGCGGAAGAACATTCAAGGAGATGTGGGAGGAATTCACAGAAAAAGTTAATGATCTTGGCTATGCAAACACCAATTCTTATAATTAATGCACAGTTCATTATCGGGACATTCATTGGGTGAGCGATAATTGCCAATGAGATATTTTGAAGGCAATCGGAATTTAACCAAATCCGGCGCAGGATTAATCGACTATTAGTGGAATATTTGATCGCTTTCGTCAATTTTTCCTAGCGCCACACCAGCTTCCATAACCTTTGAGTGAACCTCCATGCCGCCCAAATCCAAGAAAGACCTGACCGTTGAGACCCTGCGTCATGCGGAGGCGACGCGGAAGAACCTGCCGACGGCGGAGCTGGAGACGGTGATGGAGCCGGAGCAGCGGCGGGCGGTCAGGGTGGAGTATGAGCGGCGGAACCGGGATCTGGACCCGCAACTGGTCTGGCGGGGCAAGGATGAACAGGATTGGTCGGATCTGGTGGTCCAGGCCCCGCCCCTGTTCATCCAGGAGAAGGTCCACCCCAAGGTGCTGATCGACGATCTGCTGCGCCAGACGCGGCAGAAGCGGGCGGAGGAAGGGCCGGAATATCCCGACCTGTTCGCCGATTTCAACGGCCTGCCGGAGAAGGAGGCGGCGACCGAATTCTATACCCACGACGCCCATTGGCAGAACCGCATGATCCTGGGCGACAGCCTGTCCGTCATGGCCAGTCTGTCCATACGCGAAGGGCTGCGCGGCAAGGTGCAGGCGATCTATTTCGACCCGCCCTATGGCATCAGGTTCAACAGCAATTTCCAATGGTCCACCACCAGTCATGTCGTGAAGGATGGCGACCGGGGCCATATCACGCGCGAACCGGAACAGGTGAAGGCCTTCCGCGATACTTGGCGCGACGGCATCCATTCCTACCTGACCTATCTGCGCGATCGCCTGACCGTGGCCCGCGACCTGCTGACCGACAGCGGCAGCATCTTCGTCCAGATTGGGGACGAGAATGTCCACCGCGTGCGGGCGGTGATGGATGAAGTGTTTGGGGAGGATAACTGTTGCGCTCAAATTACTGTGATAAAGACAGCGAGCCAAACCTCTGAATTTATCGCAGGTACAGCGGACTACATTCTTTGGTACGGGAAGCAGAAAACTTTCACCAAGTATCGCGCGCCCCTTCTCCAAAAGGGAATGGAAGATGATAAATCCGGTGTTTACCGATGGGTAAGAGGGGACGACGGGTCTTTTGTTCCGGTAGATAATAGTAAGCTACAGCCCGGAGAAACGACAGGTATATGCCGACAAGATAACATTACATCTCAAAGGCCGCCCGGAAATTTTCCTGTCACTGTAGATGGTAAAATTTACGGACCAGGAAAGGGGTACTGGAAAACAGGCGAAATTGGGATCAATAGACTTATTCGAGCGGGTAGAATTAAAGCCGCAAAAAATAGTCTGACCTATGTCCGATTTATTGACGATTTCCGTGCGCAAGCTATCGGCAACGTATGGTCTGATACAGGCACAGGGAGTTTCACGGATGAGAAAGTTTATGTCGTCCAGAGTGGGGTGAAGGCGGTTCAACGCTGCCTCCTGATGACCACCGATCCCGGCGACCTCGTGCTGGACCCCACCTGCGGGTCTGGCACCACGGCTTATGCGGCGGAGCAATGGGGGCGGCGCTGGATCACTATTGATACCAGCCGTGTCTCCCTGGCGCTGGCGCGGGCCCGCATCATGGGGGCGCGTTACCCCTATTACCTGCTGGCCGACAGCGCCGAAGGGCAGCGCAAGGAGGCGGAGGTGACGCGCAGCGCCCCGCGCCTGGGACGGACCGGCGGCGATATCCGCCTGGGCTTCGTCTATGAGCGCGTGCCGCATATCACCCTGAAATCCATCGCCAATAATACCGAAATCGACGTGATCTGGGACCGGTTCCAGGCGGAGATGGAACCGCTGCGGGCCGACCTGAACCGCGCGCTGGGCAAGGATTGGGCGGAATGGGAAATCCCGCGTGACGCGGATGCCAAATGGCCGGACGCGGCCAAAGGGCTGCACGCGCAATGGTGGGAACGGCGCATTGCCCGCCAGCGGGAAATCGACGCCTCCATCAATGCCAAGGCGGATTTCGAATATCTGTTCGACCGCCCCTATGAGGATAAGGGCCGCGTGCGCGTGGCCGGTCCCTTTACGGTGGAAAGCCTGTCACCGCACCGGGTTCTGGCCGTCGACCAGGATGATGAACTGGTCGACCTGCTGGACGCCGCCGAAGGCCGGCGCAAGGCCGCCCAACGTGACGAGGCCGATTTTGCCGCCACCATCCTGGAGAACCTGAAATCCGCCGGGGTGCAGCAGGCGCACAAGGATGGGCGTATCAGCTTCACCAGCCTGACCGGCTGGCCCGGCCGCTTCATCGCGGCGGAGGGGCGGTATGTGGAGGATGAGCAAGAGGCGGGGCGTGCCGACGGCACGACAGGGAAGCCGGCAAAGGAGAAGCGGGCGGGCATCTTCATCGGTCCGGAATTCGGCACCGTGGCCCGGGCCGATCTGGTGGCCGCCGCGCGGGAAGCGGCGGATGCCGGCTTTGACGTGGTGATTGCCTGCGCCTTCAATTTCGATGCCCATTCGGCGGAATTCGACCGGCTGGGCCGCGTGCCCGTGCTGAAGGCCCGGATGAATCCCGACCTGCATATGGGCAAGGACCTGAAGGCCACGGGGGCCGGCAACCTGTTCACCCTGTTCGGTGAACCCGATGTGGATATTCAGACCCAGGATGATGGCCGCATCGTGGTCCAGATCAGGGGCGTGGATTTCTTCAAGGCCGGCAATATCCACACCGACGATACCAGCAGTATCGCCGTCTGGTTCATCGATACGGATTATAACGAAGAAAGCTTCTTCGTCCGCCACGCCTATTTCCTGGGGCAGAATGACCCGTACAAGGCGCTGAAAACCACCTTGAAGGCGGAAATCGACGCCGATGCCTGGGCCACGCTGAACAGCGACACCAGCCGCCCCTTTGACAAGCCCAGAAGCGGCCGCATCGCGGTGAAGGTGATCAACCATCTGGGCGATGAGGTGATGAAAGTGTTCAGCGTGGGGTGACAGTATGGATGAGCGTCAGCGCTTTATGCAGGCCTTCCGGGAAGCCAACGCCAACCCGGAATTCATCGCCCGCCACTTCGCCGATGTGCTGCGCGACCTAATGCGCGCGGTGGCGGTGCAGGATGCCACGCTGGGCGGGCAGACCTACAAGGCTGCCCAAGCCTGGGAAGAGGTGGAGCAATTGCTGGCACTGGCCGATCCGAAGATCGACATGCGGACCATCTTCGACCTGGCTGTGGATGATATCCGGGCAGGTCTGGCGGTGGCCGAAAATGACGAACGCGGGCAGTTGCGCCTGGATGTCGCGCGGGCCGCGACGCAGTTCCTGATTGAGAAATCATGTGCTGACAACGCCGCCACGGCCAGGGCCTCTGGGCGGTGGGATAGGCTACTGCATTCGCTGTCGCTGCTTGGTTATCGCCGCGGCGGGGCGTCAGGCCGATAGTTCGTCAATCTTCCTGAACAATACACCCCGCAGTTCCCGCAGCTCCTCAAACGCCGCATCTACCATCTCCGCCGACACGACTTCTCCCCTGCGGTCTGCCAGCCACAGTTTCAGCAGGCCGCCGACGCGGCCGAGGTCGGCATGCAGGCGGATCAGTTCCATGATGGCGTCGTAGTCCAGCATGCTGCGGATCGGGTGGTTCAAGCCGGCGGTGCGCAGGTAGGCGGACAGGGATAGGCCAGCCATCTTCGCCATGGCTTCGATCCGTTCCCGTTCATGGTCGTTGACCACGACGCGCAGGGTACGTTGCCGGTCCCTGGGGGCCTGAGCCGGATCGTCGGGCCGGTCCTTCATTGTCATGTCCATCCTTCTCCCGCTCTTGGCCCGGCGGATGCCGGATCGCGTCGAGCCGTCGGCGAGTAAGCTGTAATGTTGGGCTGTTGGCCAACATTACCTATCCTGCCCGGCTGCGCATATAGTTCAGGTGTTCGCGAGAATACTGATTTCTTCGCAGCTCATCGATATTAGTCTGAAGTATGTATTATTGTTCGTCTCTGTTCGTATTGGTTCTGAGCATTTTTTAGACTATTCGCCCCAATGTGATTTTACGTTACCGACTGTTCTCGCCGATTCGTATCGGTAAGCCAGAGGTGATTACATGACAGCAAGACGACAATTGACGGCGGGCAGGGTGGCGTTCCTGGCCCGCCGTGATGCCATCATGGCGGAATTGGAGAAAGGCTGGTCGATATCGGCCGTCTATCGCCAATTCGCGCCGCATCTGCCCTTGGGGCTGCGCCAGTTCCAAATCTATGTGCGGCGGTATCTGGTCGAGAAGGTGATGCCGCCCTTTGTACCGCCATCGCGCGGGCAACCGTTCGTGCCGCCGCCGCCGGCTCCCCCAGCATCAACGATCTCGCCGCCACCCGCCGCGCCCAAGCCGGTCCCGTCTGGCCCGGCGTTCGGCCCGGCGGGCAGGGTCGATCCAACCAACCTCTACTGATAGGGACATGAAAATGTGGGAAGTGCATGTGGTGTTTCAGAGCAAGGGCGGCATTGGCAAGTCCCTCGTGGCGACGTTCCTCACCCAATACCTGAGAGAAAAGTGGGCGTTTCCCAGCCAGGTTCTGGCCGTGGATGCGGATGGGCTGAACAATAGCTTTTCCAACACCCTCCAGGCAGGGGCGGCGGTGGTCGGCGCGGACATGGCCACCCTGACCGACGCTATCCGCGCCCATCAAGGGGACGTGGTGATTGATACCGGCCCAAGTTCGTATCTGGCCATGGGGGATTGGCTGACGTCACCGGAGACCGTGTCAACGCTCCTGAAAGAGGGCTGGACCATAAAAGTGCATTCCATCGTGGTCGGTGGTTGGGCGCAGGCGGAGACGCTGCAGGGCCTGCTGCATGCCATACAGGTCCTACCGCCCCAAATCCGGCTGATCGTGTGGCTCAATGACTATTTTGGGCCGGTACTCACCCCCACGGGTGCAGATTTTGAGACAATGAAAGTCTTCACCGAAAACAGACACCGGATATGGGGGCTGATCCGCCTGAGAATGCGGGGCCGTGACCTGCATGTGCGCGACCTGATGAAGATGCTGGCGCGTCGGCAGACGTTTGCGGAGGCGGTCAGTGATCCCACCGGTTACACCTTGGAGCGCTCACGGCTGGGCCTGCTGCGGCGCGAGATTTTCGGGGCAATCTCGCTGGTGCCGTGACTTATCCACAGTCGCGCGAGAAGGGAGGGATATAGGGTGGGTTGCCCTCCCCCTGTCCCTACGGCCCCGTGATGAAAGAGCGGGCCAGGGGGAGGGCTCTTCTCTGTTCTTCTTCTCTTCTCAGTGCCAGTGGCAATGCGGGTGGCATTACAGTGTGCAGTGCCACCCGCATTACAGGCGGCAATGCAGCGTGCATAACGGGTTTCGTTGTTTTTCAAACTCTTAGGTGGTCGATCTCCATCTTTTATTGGCTTTCGCTCGTCCTTCTGCGGCTGCCGTAGCTGCTGCCGCCAACTTCTCGTCCAGCATCGGAATGCGAAGCTGACCAGCATCGTCGGTGTCAATCCGACGCAAACGTTTCAGCTTTTCCAGCAAAGTTGCGGCCTTCGCGGCGTCCAATGGCAAGATATCCACAAGGGTGGCTGCACCGATTGGACCGGGGGCTGAGATGTAATGCGCGATCAACAACGCCCACGCGCCGATGTCCCGCATATCCCGGAGCCCGCTATACAGCCCATACAGGTCATGCCTGCCGAGCTTGATCCATTCCGCCGCTGCCGTGGCTGCTCGATCCCCTGGTGATGGCGGCAGGGTGCCCGCGTCCCTGGGGCTCATTGATCTGCCCGTAGGGATCAAAGTGCGTCATGGGGGCTCTTACCGGTCTTCCCGGTGACCTGGGCGGCGTCGGCAAGACGTTTCAAGTACGCCTCGCGTTCGCCGATGGGGACAAGGGTCTTGCGGCCGGATTTCAGCACCTTGATCCGGCCGGCCTTCACTTCGGCATAGAAGCGGGTCTTCCCGATGGAGAGTGAATGGCAGAATTCAGCCACTGTGCAGGCCACGGGGGTGATGCGGAGTTTGTCAATTGTCATGATGGCACCATTGCCGTTGATCGGAATGGTTCGTGATCATATGCAGATGCTCGCGGTCATCTATAGGGCGAGAGCCAATTTACGAATGGCTAAAATTTACCCATCCTTTTCTTCCGAAAAATACTTGACAAGCTAAACGTAGAACAGAATTGAATTATCGTCGTTTATTTCCCTGTTTCCGGCTCGCTCCCATTCTTGACGACAAAGGTCGATCCCAACATCTGGGTGCTTGTCGCGAAGATTTAACCATCTGCGAACGTCAGATTTAACGACCCCCTCGGTAACATAAGGGTCAACAATCCTGATGAAGTCAAAGAGCCATCCAATGCATTGACTAAATCTGTTCGATAGAATGCTCCCGCCGTTCACATAAATGGCGTAGTCCGTCAGTTGGATTAGGTCATCTCGGATATCTCTTCTTGCATTTATCGATATGCCTTTCTTTGAAACCCTGGTTCTCGAGATTCCGTCCTTGATGCTGTCGATCAATATATTAAAATGATAATCAAATAATTCTTTATCAAATAAGTCGCATGGCGCTATTCCGTTGGTCTTTGCGCGTTGCCTTTCTTTCTGTTCGACGGTAGAGGTCATGTCAATGTCGGTAAACAAAGTAGAAAATGTTGTCTCGTCGATTTGATCGAGTTTTGATTTTAACTTAGTCGACGCAGATAGCAGTGAGCGTAGCTCTCGCTTCACCATAATGCATTTGTCATTCGCATTGTGCCGCACTGTGTGTCTGCGCACGTAGTCGATTGCCTCGTTCAGCCGGTTCCGAAGCTCCGGCCCTCCCCCCGTGCTGCGTGCGATGCGCGCCCAAAGCTCATCTGAAATATGGCTCATATCGCCCCTCCCACTCACCCAACCAACCGTGCCACTGCCGCCGCTTTATGCTCCGGGGCCAAGTGGGCATAGCGTAGTGTCATCTGATAATCGGAATGCCCCAGCAACTCCCGGACGGTGTTCAGGTCCACGCCGCGCATGACCAGCCAGGATGCGAAGGTGTGACGCATGTCGTGCCAGCGGAATTTCGTGATGCCGGCGTCCTTCAGAACCTCCTCCCACGAACTGCGCACATTGTCGAAGGGGCCACCGTCACGGCTGGGGAAGACAAGGGGGCTGGTTTCCATCCGCTGGGTGTTCCAGGCGGCCAGCACCTCCATGGCGGCGCTGTTCAGGGGGATGTGGCGGGTCTTCTGGCTTTTGGCCTTGAAGCCATGAATGGTCAGGATGGCGCGATCCAGATGCATATCATCCCAAGTCAGGTTCGCCAGTTCCCCATAGCGGAGCCCGGTGTGCAGGGAGACCAGCACCATCGGTTTCAGGTGGTCGGCATAGGGCACGGCCCGCAGGTCCGGCAGCAGGGGATATTTGCGCACGGTCCGCCATGCATTGGCGCTGTCCCGGCCCGTGCGTAACCGCTCCTCCCGGTCGTCCAGCGCGGTCAGCAGGCGCTTATGCTCATCATCGGTCAGGAAGCGTACCGTGGCCCGGTCATCCACGCGGGTGCGCTTTACCTTCTCGATTGGGTGGGTTTCGATGAAGCCCCATTGCTGAGCCTTGCCCAGCGATGATTTCAGGTCGTCCAAGTCGCGGTTGACGGTGGATGGCTTGGTGCCGGCCTTCAAGCGTTCCGACCGCCAGCGCTCCACCAGCAATGGGGTAATCTCGCTGAGCTTCAGAGGGCGGAACTCGGCAAAGCTGGTGTTCAGCCGCCGGAGGGTTCCCTTGTGGGTGCGGACATTGGCGATGGCCCAACTTCCATATTCCCCGTCCACGAAACTGCCGAATGTGTGTTCCTGGGCGGGCATGGCCACCTCTGCCGCCGGGTCCTTGCCCTGGAAGGCGGAACCCAGGATGTCCTTCGCCTGGTCACGGGCCTGCTGCGGGGTGACGACGCTGGTACGCCCCAGGCTCATCCGTTTGCCGCGCGCATATTCGACGTAATAGGTCATCGCCCCGCTCGGCTGCACCCGCAGCAGCAAACCCTTCAGGCGGGTGTCCCGGACCTCATAGGGCCGATCAGCCGGTTTCAGGCTTTTGATTAGCGGCAAACCCAGCAAACCTTGCACGGCGAATCCCCGTTTAAGTGCAACGGCACGAGCTTGCCGTAAGTGCAATGTAAGTGCAAGATTGATTTTGAACGGCGTTCTATGCTGATGTCCGTCAAAGGTCGTGGTTGGCTGATAAGTGCCATATATGTCTGAAAATATTATGTTTTCTGGCGTTCTTGCGCGTTCGTTGCCGTTCGTCCAAAATCTGGAAAAATGCCGCTCATAACGGTCTGGTTGGGGGTTCAAGTCCCTCCGGGCCCACCAGATTGAAAGGCCGTCGGCATTTTGATGCCGGCGGCCTTTCTGCATTCTGGGCTGGCTGACGCTCTCGCAGATGTGAGTCTTGCGATGTAACTGTATGCGTAGATGATAGAGTTATGCCCGCGTCACGGGCATTAGGTTTCGCCCGCGCTTCGGCCTCTGTCGCATTCTCCGCCGCTCGCCGCGCCCTCTCGCCCATCAGTCCTTACGGATATCGGTTTCGGCGCACCCATTTTCCAACGCTTGTTACAAAAAAGTTGGGCAACCGGACGATTTGGCCTTGCCGTCATGCATACACAGAACGTATAGAATTTATACACAACAAGCGATGGCGCCGGATGGATCAGGGGTTTGGTGGATAATTCGACTTCCGCCTTCCGATGATCTGATACCGGGTGCCGCACAGGACAGGGTCGGTCGTAACGGCTCTTCAAGGGGAGGTTCGAGATGTCTATGCGTGCGCAATTGTCGTGGCGTCCGTCCTTGCTGGCCGTGGGCCTGGCGCTGCTTTCGGGTGTGCTGCCGGCGGGCGCGCAGGAGAAGAAGGCGGATGCCGGCCCCATGCTGGATGAGATCGTGGTGGTCAGCCAGAAGCGGGCGGGTGCCGTGGATGTGCAGGCCGTGTCGGTCGCCATCACCGCCTTCGACGCCAATGCCATTGAAAAGAGCTTTGCCACTGATCTGGTGGATGTGGGCCGCATGGCGCCGAACATCCAGCTGAACCAGTCGGGTACCTTTGGCGGCTTCTCCAACTTCTTCATCCGCGGCATCGGGTCGTCCAACACGATCCGCACCGTTGACCCGGCGGTCGGCACCTTTGTTGACGGCATCTATATCGGCTTCGGCCCCGCCTCCATGCAGGACACGTTTGACATTGCGTCGGTTGAGGTGCTGCGCGGGCCGCAGGGCACGCTGTTCGGCAAGAATGTGACGGGTGGTGCAGTATCGGTGCTTTCCACCCGGCCAACCGGTGAGTTGGGTGCAGATATCAAGGTCACCTATGGCAATTATGACCGCATGGACGTGTCGGCGGCGGTGCAGTTCCCCATTGTCGAGGGTGAGTTGGCCGGCAAGATCGCCGCCATGTCGAAAAGCCGCGATGGCTATTTCAAGAACCTGACGACGGGCCGCAACAAGCCGGATGTCGATACCTCCATTCTACGCCCCACCCTGCGCTGGACGCCCAATGAGGTGCTGACCGTCGATCTGATCGGCGAATATTACCGGGACAAGGGCGGGTCATCGGCGTCGCAGAACCGGGACAGCCGGGTCAATCCGCGCATGCTGCTGGTTAATGGTCAACTGGTGGCCTCGCCCGCGACCGTGCAGCGCGTGTTCGGCTATACCCCGCCCACGGACAAGTATGACATCAACCATAATGACCAGGGCTATGTCGACACGAAGGCCGGCCACGGGATTATCGATGCCAGCCTGGATCTGGGCCATGGCATCGTCTCGCTGGTCACCGGTTATCGCGAGGTGAAGTTCAACTCCTCCACAGACTTTGACGGTTCGCCCTATGTGGTGTTCGAATTCCCGGACAACCGGGAGCGTCAGCACCAATATTCGGGCGAGCTGCGTTATGCCTCTAACTTCTCCGACACGGTGGAGTTCACGGCGGGCCTCTATTATTTCACGCAGGAAATGTACATCGCCGAACGCCGCGCGGCCTATGCCAGCGGTCCGGCGACAGCACCCGTCATTTCCCGCACCGTTGGTATCGCCAAGACCGATGACAGTTCCTATGCCGTCTTCGGCCAGGGGTCGGTGAAGTTCACCGATCAACTGTCGCTGATCCTGGGTGGCCGCTATACGGTGGAGAAGAAGGAGATCGAACTCTGCCCCTTCAACGCCGCCCTCTATACCAGCCTGAATTTTGAAGCCTGTCCCGTGGCGCGCCTGAACGGCGACGACAAGTGGAACAGCTTCTCGCCCAAGATCGGCCTGGATTATAAGGTCGATGATGATGTGCTGCTCTATGCGTCCTGGACCAAGGGCTTCCGCTCTGGCTCCTTCAATGCCCGCGCCACCAATGCTGCCGTGCTGGGGCCGGTGGATCAGGAAACCGTGTCCTCCTATGAGGCGGGCATGAAGAGTGAGCTGATGGGGCGGCGCCTGCGCCTGAATACAGCGGCCTTCCTGTCGGATTACACCAATATCCAGCGCACCGTGTCCGATACCGTCATCGTCAATGGCCTGCCGACAGTGACGCAGGTACCGCGTAACGCGGCTTCTGCCACCATCTGGGGTCTGGAACTGGAAGGGTCGTTCCTGGTCACCGATGCCCTGACGCTGGATGCCTCGCTGGGCTATACCAATGCCGGTTATGATAGCTTCGCCAATATCGATACGAACCGGAACGGTGTGTATGAGCCGGCCATCGACGGGCCCATCGCCAAGGATCTGAAGTTCGAGCGCGTGCCGAAATGGCAATATGCCGTCGCGGCCAGCTATGAGGTGCCGGTGTCGGACACCAGCTCCCTGCGCTTCCGCACCTCCTACACCTGGGTGGATGATCAGTTCATCGATACGCTGAACAGCCCGTCCCTGGCGCTGAAATCCTATGGTCTGTGGGATGCGTCGGTCAGCTACTCCCTCAATGACAGCTACACCGTATCTCTGTTCGGGCGTAACCTGAACGATGCTGAATATTATGATTTCGGCTTTGACGGCGGCACGCACCGCGCCGTCTGGGGTGGCACACCGCGCACCTATGGTGTGGAGCTGTCGGCGAAGTTTTGAGGCAACGTCCCGTAGGTCAGGTCGAGGCGTCAGCCGAGCCCTGACAGATCAGGCATGAAGCTTGTCCCGTCAGGGCTCGCTCCGCTCGACCTGACCTACGGCCAAGAGGGAAAACCCATGGCAACGACCCTGACCCTGGAACAGCGCATCGCACGGCTTGAGGCGCGGGCCGAGATCAATGATCTGGTGGCCCGCTACGGCCTGACCGTCGATGACCGTGACCTGGAGGGGCTGGCGGACCTGTTCACGGAGGATGGGGCTTTCCGGTCCAAGGACGGGGTGTTGGACGCCCGAGGCCGGGCGGCGGTGATTGAGCAATATCGCGGCCGGTTCGCAGCGCTCGGCCCCTGCAACCACTTCACCCATGATAAGATCGTCAGCTTCGATGATGCCGATCCTGATCGGGCCACGGGGATCGTCACGTCCCATGCCGAGGTCTGGCGCAATGGTCAGGCCATGTTGACGGCCCTGCGCTATCAGGATGAGTATCGGCGCGGGGCCGATGGCAAATGGCGCTTTGCCGACCGGTTGCTGACCTTCTTCTATTATCTGCCCGTGACGGAATATGCCGAGGCGCTGGGCGATCCGTTGCGCCAGCGGGCCTATGGCGACCGCCGCCCGGCCGATTTCCCGGAGGCACTGCCGACATGGCGGCTGTACCACCAGCAGGGCGGGAATGCCGACTGATGACCCACAGCCTGATGTCCGGCATCGACACGCCCGAAACCAAGGCCGCCGCCCGGCCCGTGCCGCGTGACGGGCTTTACGCCTGGTATGTCACGATCCTGCTGACGGTCGCCTATGCGGTGGCCTTCGTGGATCGGCAGATCCTGAATTTGCTGGTGGAGCCGATCAAGGGGCAGTTCACCCTGTCGGACACGCAGATCAGCCTGTTGCAGGGCCTGTCCTTCACCCTGGCTTATGTGCTGATGGGGCCGCTGTTCGGGCGGTGGACGGATATTGGCAATCGCCGCACCATCATCTGGACCGGGGTCACGATCTGGTCGGTCTTCACCATCTTTTGCGGCCTGTCTCAGACCTATTGGCAGTTGTTCGGGGCGCGGATGGGGGTGGGCGGGGCAGAGGCCTGCCTGATGCCGGCGGCCTGGTCGCTGCTGTCCGATTATTTCAGCAAGGACAAGCTGCCGCGCGCCATGAGCATCTTTCTCATGGGGCCGTATCTGGGCGGCGGTCTGGCGCTGATCTTCGGTGGGCTGGTCATCCAGCAGCTGGGCCATGTCGGGCCGGTGGATGCCGGTCCCTTCGGTCTGCTGGCACCGTGGCATCTGGCCTTCATCGTGGTGGGCGGGCCGGGTCTGGTTCTGGCGGCCCTGATGCTGACAGTGCGTGAACCACCACGGACCAAGGTAGTGGGGCAGGCGGAGCAGGAGCGGTTTACGCTTTCGCAGATATGGCAGTTTCTGAATGAACGGCGTGCCTTCTATGGCGCGTTCTATGGTGGCATGTCGCTGCATGTCATTGCGCTTTATGCCTTTCCGGCCTGGATCCCCAGCTTCCTGATCCGGCATTACGGGGTGTCGATGGCCTCGGTCGGGCTGGAATATGGGGCGTCGGTGCTGCTGGCGGGGTCGCTGGGCGTGTGGTGCGGGCCTTATGTGGCGAAGTTTCTGGCCGGGCGCGGCTATGTTGATGCCGCCTTCCGCACGCCGGCCCTGACCACGCTTGGCGTGGTGCCGTTCGCCGTGCTGCTGCCCTTCTGCCCGACCTATGATCTGGCGCTGGCGGCGGCGGTGGGGGTGACCTTCTTCTACACGCTGCCCATGGCCATGGCGGCATCTTCCATCCAGATGGTGACGCCCAACCGCATGCGCGGGGTTGTTTCCTCCCTCTATGTTTTCACGGTTTCCATCGTGGGCCTTGGGCTGGCCCCCACCTTCATCGCGCTGATTACCGACCGGTTGTTTGGTGATCCGGGCATGGTCGGCTGGTCGCTGGCCCTGGTCTGTTCGGTTTCCAGCATCGGGGCGTCGATCCTGATGCTGCGCGGTCTGGGCGCGTTCCGCGCGGCCCTGGCCGAAGGGGAGAAAGTGTCGTGAAGGTTCTTGTCTTCGGCGCTACCGGCGACCAGGGTGAGGCACAGTTGCGCCGCCTGATCGCCGCCGGCCACACGCCCGTTGCCGTCGCGCGCGACCCGTCGAAACTGGGTGTCGCTGGCGTGGACAGCGTGGCGGCAGATTACCGCGATCCCGACAGTCTGGCCCGCGCCCTGGACGGGGTGGAGGCCCTGTTCATCACCATGCCGTCCACATCGTTCCAGGCGGCGGAACCGTTGATCCGGGCGGTCGATGCTATCGGAAAGGCGGCGCGGCGACAGGGGCTGCGTATGGCGGTCTTCAACAGTTCGATGATCATCAAGGAGGAGAAGCGGGGCTTTGCCGCCCATGATGCCCGCTGGGAGATGCGCGAAAGGCTGCGCGACAGCGGTGTGCCGACCGTGTCGGTCCAGCCCGTGATCTATCTGGATAATCTGCAGCGCGCCTGGGCGCGGCAGCACATCCTGGGGGAAGGCCGCATCTTCTATCCCCATCATCCGGACCTGGATGTCTGCTGGATTTGCCAGGATGATGTGTCGGACCTGATGATCGCGGCGTTGGATCGGCCCCACCTGTCGGGCCGCGCCTATAATGTCGGCGGGGCGGAGGCTATACGGGGGCCGGATCTGGCCCGGCGGCTGGGGGCTGTGCTGGGCCGGTCCCTGCGGTTTGATCCGCGCCCGATCCCCGATTTCTGCGAGGCGATGGCAGGCGTGTTCAGGGATGTGACTACCCTGGACCATGAGCGCCTGACCGGTGAACTGCGCCGCATCTATGAATGGTACAATTTCGGGGAAGAAAAGCCCTTCTCCGTTGATATGGGCCCGATCCTGGCCGACCTCCCCGTGGCGCTGACGAGACTTGAAGATTGGGCGGCGCGTCAGGATTGGCAGCTCAACTAAACTCTCAGTGGAATATTAGATACATTTATTAATGATTTTGCATGTCTTGGGGGTGTGCCATTTTTAGTGAGTGCATATATCAGGCTTTCCTTTATTGACTCCGGATTGCTGCAAGGTCCAATGATTATTTCTTCAATCAAATCTCCCATATTGAATTTCGTGCCGCTATCTGAATTTATTTTATCTAAACTAAGCACATGTACTCGCTGAGGAATACCATTTATCGTCTCATATTTCATTGGAATACTGTAATTCTCATCATTTATTTCTGTATTTGTAGAATCAAAAATAATTCTCCACTCTGCCTCTTCTTTAAATCCTCTGTGTTTCAGTGAAAATATTGATGCCTTAATTACGGCGCCAAGTGCATGCTTCATTATGCTTACTGGTACATTGTAATTCATTTTATAAAGATGCGCTCTCAATCTTTCCATTGTTTTGTTCATTTCTAATATCATGTCAGGGCCATTTGTATATAATACTGGAGAAACATAGGTTGGTGTCTGGATGACGCTTGATAGTATTGTGTTGTTTTTGAAGACAATTGAGACGCCTGAGTTCCTTCCGTATGCCCTCCACATTGAGAGGCGACCATCTCCGTATTCCTTTTGATTGTGCTCACTGAGGCACAATACAAATACATTCTTCTTGAGATTCAAGGCATTGCTCTCTGTTGGATCGAATGTTCCGTCACAGTCTTGTTGGCATTTGCTTAAAATTTGTTCAATCTGTTTACTTAATTGATAGTCATCATGTGACCAGACAAAATTAAATATTTCCATTCCATGGTCTACTTCAGCAACATCATTCATTGAAAGAAGATTACGCATCCATAATTCTTGGTTAATTATTATCTTGTAGGCTGAATCGGCTGATGTATAATGAGCAAAATGAATGCCTCTTTCCTTTACTTCGTCCGCGCGACGAACGGAATATCCAAAAATGGCACTCTGTATTTCGTTAAAATATTCCATGGTGACCACTCACGATGCTCTGTGGGTTGATGCATTACGATAGCATTAGGGGCTTGTTTTTACACTCTGTAACTCGTTAGATTGTAACGTCAAACTGGCACCTCTCGCCTAGACGTAAGAAGTTGGCTTGGCCGTGTTAATCTGGATAGCTAGGCAGCGGCGTCCAGGCCGGCATAGAGTGCCGGCACCGGTGGGGAGGGGTGGTGATGATCCTGATTGTCGAGGATAGCGAGGAACAGCGCATCATCCTGTCGGCCATCATCGCCCATTCCAACCTGGGCCCCAGCCAGACCGTTGGAAGTGCCGAGGAAGCGTTGCAGGCGTTAGAGATTGACAGGATAGACGGGCCCGCACCCGATGTGCGCGCCATCCTGATGGACATCATGCTGCCCGGCATGGACGGGATCAGTGCCGCCGCCCGCATCAAGGCGAACCCGCGTCTGGCTCCCATTCCCCTGATCGTCATTTCGGCGCTGGAAGAAAGCGAAAGCCTGGCCGCCGCCTTTGCCGCCGGGGCCGCCGATTACATTGTGAAGCCGGTGCAGCCGGTGGCGCTGGCCGCCCGGTTGCGTACCACCCTGCGCCCCTCATCGGGTACACGGCTGAAGTCCGTGGATTGCCGGCAGGCGCTGGACGGCATCTTCGTGTCCGGCGTGCGGCTGGATGTTGCCATTGCCGACTGGCCAGAACTGAAGCTGGAACTGGGCCAGCATGGCGCAGAGGAAATCCGGGAAAAGCTGATCGAGGCCTTTTCATCCGTGCATGAACGGGCCGACAAATGGGTGTGCCGGGCGGGGGAGGGTGGTTTCTCCCTGCTGGTCGCGGGTGAGGAAAACGGTGCCGGCCTGTTGCAGCTGGCCGAAGAAATCGCCTGTGACATGCCCTGGCCGGCGGTGCGCGTGACCCTTTGCCCGGTGGGTGCGGCATGAAGGCGGACGATATCGGCAAGACCGTCGCCGCCCTGGTTTCCCGCCTGCCCACGGGGGCGGCACGGTTGCTTTATGGCGAGCTGGCGGGGGCGGGGGAGGCCAATGCCAAGGTGGCAGTGGTGCGCCGCGCCCTGGTGGAACGCATCAACGCCTCGCGACAGCAGCATGGCCGCCGCCTGTTCACCCAGCTGTTCGAACCCTTTATCACCGCCGATCTGGAAATGCTGCGCCCCGGCCATTCCGGCATCGGGGCGCTGCATACGGTGGATATTGGCGCCGTCTGGACCCAGGCGGCGGCGGGACCGCTGGCCAAGCTGGCAGCGGAGATCGAGGCGAAGCTGCCGACGCTGGTGGCCGAACGGCCCCTGGACCTCGTGCTGTCCCTGCCGGAAATCCAGGGATTGCAGGAGCAGGCCCGACGCGGAGTGCTGGAATGGCTGACGGGCGATGCCGCCCGGCTGCATAAGGTGCTGGCGGCGCTGAACAATTGGCGCGCGGCGGAGTTGCGGCGGTTGGGGGCGGATTTTGCGCCGCGTGCCCTGACGACCGAGGATCTGATCACCATCCGGGGCGCATTGACCCATGGCGCGTCCCTGCGTCCCATCGCGCAGGCGGTGCTGGCCGACAGCGGATCAGCGGAAACCATGGTGGAACTGGCGGGGTCGTTTGCCCTGCATCCGATCCAGTCCATAACCACGCCGGAAGCGCGCATGGCGTTGTATCTGGTGCCGCTGTCGCTGCTGCACCGGCGGCGTGCCTATCGGTCGGTGGTGCCGTTCCTGTTGGATGGCTCACCCACGGTGCAGGCCCGTATCCTGGAGGCCATGGACAGCCATTTTGGCCGTACCTGCGCCCGCATCGGCAAGGAGGCGGGGTTGCTGGCTGGGGCCGGACAGCCCATCAAGGGGCCGCTGGCCGCCACGACCCTGCGCCGGCTGGTGCTGGGAGAGGAGTTGGGCCATCTGGACGCCATCCTCGGCATCTATGAAGAGTTTGAAATCCTGGATGATCCGCGCCTGGGTGCCCAGGCGCGCGATTACATGGATCAGATGGTGAAGGCAGTGGAGCGCACGCTTTACCCCGCCTTGATCGACCGCTGTGTGGCGGCGGGGCGCGCGGTGGAACGGGCGATCCCGGATCAGGACGCGCTGGAATGGGCGCTGGGCCTGTGCGTGCGCTGGCGCGCCGTCATTGGCCGCGTCATGCATTGGGGCACCGGCCATAGCAATTTCAAGGAGCAGGTGCTGGAACTGGCCAAGGCGGGTTTCCAGTCGGCCCTGTCCGATCCGCGCGCCCTGTCCCCGTCGGACCGGCTGGGCCAGGCGGTGCGCATGCTGCAAATCTCCAAACCGCTGGGCGGCGGGGCGGAGGGGTGGATCACCCTGCTGGACAAGGGCCTGGTGCGCACCGTCAGTGACCGATTGCGGCAGGAGGACCCGTTGCGCGACGGCGAACGCGATCTGGCCGCCGCCCTGATGGTACTGGTGCGCGACGAACTTCGTCGGACCCGGCATTGGCGGGATACAGGGCTTGTCGCCCTGGATGAACTGGCCCTGGCGGCAGGGCTTTGACGCCCTGCTGGACTAGGCCCTTTGGCGGGGTCTCCGCCTATCGAAATTGTTCTATTTCCGAATAGATTAAGTTTTACCTATTCTTCTGGATACGCATCTACGGTGGCCCTGGACGGCTTGATCCCGTAGAAATTGCGAGACATGAAGAGTTCATTTTATTCCTTCCTGTTCAAAAGGTTAGAGCCTATCCGAATGGCTCGGGTTTCCTCTCTTTTCCCGCCGCTCCCCCATCGACCAAGGTTTGCCCGCATGTCCCAGACGATTATCCCCGTCATCCTTTCCGGTGGCAGTGGTACGCGGTTGTGGCCCCTCTCGCGCGAACAATATCCCAAGCAGTTCCTGCCGTTGGCCGGCAGCCGCAGCCTGTTGCAGCAGACGGTGGAACGCTGCATGGCGGCGGGCCTGGGCACGCCCATCCTGGTGGGGGCGGAGGCGCATCGATTTGTGCTGGCCGAACAGTTTCGCGACATGGGCATTACCCCGCGTGCCCTGGTCCTTGAACCCGCCGCGCGCAACACCGCACCCGCCATCGCGGCGGCGACATTGCTGGCGCGGGAGATTGACCCGGAAGCCCTGCTGCTGGTCTTGCCCGCCGATCATGTGATCCGAGATGGCGCGGCCTGGGCGGCTGCGGTCCATGTTGCCGCCAAGGCGGCGGCGCAAGGTCATCTGGTGACCTTTGGCATCAAGGCGGAAACACCGGAGACAGGGTTCGGCTGGATCCGCCCTGGTGCGGGGCTGGACGGGATCGAGGGGGCCTTCAAGGTGGAGCGTTTCGTTGAGAAACCCGCCTTGCCCAAGGCGGAGGAACTGCTGCGGGAGGGTTGCTCCTGGAACAGCGGCATGTTCCTGTTTGCGGCATCGGCCATGCTGGAGGAACTGACGCGGTTTGAACCGGCACTGCTGACGGCGGTGGCTTCATCCGTGGCAGGCCGGGCCAGCGATCTGGATTTCGTGCGTCTGGCGGCGGACGCCTTCAAATCCGCGCCGTCGGTCAGCATTGATGATGCCGTCTTTGCCCGCACTGACCGCGCCGCCACCGTACCCTGTTCCATCGGCTGGTCCGATGTCGGGTCCTGGTCGGCGCTGCATGAGGTGGTGGAGAAGGACGGGGACGGCAATGCCACGCGCGGCGATGTCATCCTGCGCAACTGCCAGGGGTCCTATGTACGCACCGATGGGGTACTGACGGCGGTGCTGGGCCTGTCGGATGTGGTCGTTGTCGCCACGTCGGATGCCATCCTGGTGGCGCACAAGGATGCGGTGCAGGATGTGAAGGGCGTGGTGCAGAAGCTGAAGGCGGACAAGCGCAAGGAGGCCGAAAGCCGCCCCCGCGTCTATCGCCCCTGGGGCTATTACCAGTCGGTGCATGCCGGCGACCGGTTCCAGGTGAAGCGCATCACCGTGAAGCCCGGCCATAAACTGTCGCTGCAAAAGCATTTCCACCGCGCCGAACATTGGATCGTGGTGAATGGCACGGCGCTCGTCACCCGCGATGGTGAGGAGATCCTGGTCCGCGAGAACGAGTCCATTTACCTGCCATTGGGCGCCGTCCACCGGCTGGAGAATCCTGGCAAGGTGCCGCTGAACCTGATCGAGGTGCAGTCGGGTTCGTATCTGGGCGAAGATGATATTGTGCGGCTGGAGGACACGTATGGCCGTGCCTGACGAACCGCCGGGGTCAGGGGGAAAAGTGGCGCCGGATTACCGCCTCCGCCGGCTTGCGCTGCACGGTGAAGTCGGTGTCCTGCGGGCCGCCGGCGTCGGGATCGCTGAACCAGCGCCAGAGCAGGATGTCGTGCAGGCCATGGCGGTTGAGGGCGGTCAGCCAATGGTCCAGGACACGGGCCTGCAAATCGCCATCGGGATGGGCGTCGCGTTCTTCCGGGCTTTCCCAGGGTTTGGCCTGTCCACCCACCGCACTGCGCAGGCCCAGTTCGCCGATCCAGAGCGGACCCTGTCTGGCCAGGGCGGCGGCCAGCGCGTCAATCCGGCCCGCCAATCCGGCATCATCTGCGCCCAGCGGCGGGTAGAGGCTGATGGAGGGGATGTCCAACAGGGTGCGAAAGGGCAGGCGGTCCAGCTCCCCATCCCAGTGCGCGACATAGGTCAGGATGCCCCGGAAGCGGGCGCGAACATCTGCAATGATGCCGGTCCAGGTGGGATCGCCGCTGACGCCGCGCAGCTCCGTTCCCAATGCCAGGGCTTCGGCCCCTTCTTCCTGTGCCAGGATGGCAAGATCGAGAAGAATGGCGCGGTATCGGCGCAACCATTCCGCCTGATCCGCCGCTTCCCTGAATTCGATGGCCCCGGCCCAGGTCTGTGGCACCCAGACATGGGGTTTCACCATGACCTTCATGCCCAGGTCTTTCGCCTGCCGGATGCCGGCGCGCAGGTGGTCCAGGCTGATGGCGTCGCCCAGTACGATCCGCGGGTCATGGGGACCCGACTGCCACAGGAACGGGATCAGGGCGACGGCATTGCCGCCCAGGTCGCGCAGATGGCGCAGGGAGCGTTCGCAGGCAGGCGAACCCAGCGGCGCGTCGGGCGTGGCGATCAGGTTCACGCCGCGCCACGGCACCTTGCCGGCGCCCGCACAGCCGGTCGGCAGGAGGCCCAGCCCCGCCAGACCTGCTGCAAGTTTCAGTATCCTGCGCCGCGAGGCATACCCTTCCCGCCGCAATCCGCAACCCTCCGCCCCTTCACTGCCGGACGCCATCGGGCACCGGCCACGGCCCCCTGTCAATGGTAAGCCCCATGCGCCACGCCCTGATCGCCGCTCTGTTCACCGCAACCGCCCTGGTCGCCCCGGCCCTGGCAGCCGATCCGGTAAAGCCCGGCACACGCAGCGTGACGCTGCGCGACCTGGGCTACCCGGACGGGGTCACCCTGTCCGGCATCTCCGCCCGGCAGGATATCTTCTTCCCGCTGCCGGCCTGGGTGCCGACTGACAATCTGAAGCTGGAAGCGAGGCTGGTCGGCAGTCTGGCCGAGGGGCAGCGGGCGTCCGTTCAGGTGCAGGTCGATGACAACCCGCGCTGGACGGGTGGGTTGAGCCAGACCTACAAGGACTACGCCCTGTCGATGTCCCTGTCGCGGCCCGACATAAGGCAGGGTTTCGCCAAGGCCAGCATCATCTGGGGCGCACAATGGACCGATAATCGTTGCGTCGATCAGCGGTTACCCGGCGGCTTTGTTACCTTGTCACCCGACAGCGCCGTGACCTACAGCATCGACCCCGCCAAGATCGACAGTGTCCGGGCCGCCTGGTCGGCGCTGGGGCTGCGTGTGCATCTGTTGCTGCCGGCGGGTGACCTGACGGTCACACAGTTCCAGGCGGCGGTGAAGCTGGCGGGTGACCTCCAGCGGCAGGGCCGCATCGTCACCTTTGATCGCCTGCCGACCCCGGATGCTGTTTCGGATCTGTCCGCCCCTCCGGCGACGACCGGCAGCATCGTGATCGCCACCAAGGCAGAGGTGGAGGCGCTGGGCGCTGCTATCCGTGCCCAGCCCGGCAAGGACACGCTTTGGCAATTGCGCGACGGCGGGGCCGGGGCCGATATCGCCCTGCTGCCCCTGGCCGAGGGGGTGGCGCTGGCCCTGCTGGACGGGATTGATGGGGAGAAGGTCCGGGTTCTGACCGATGGCTGGTCGCCGCTGGCCGACACAGGTGCGCAGGCGGTGAAGGTGGCCAAGCCGCTTCCGGCCAGCCTGATCGGCACTGATGGCATTCCCTTCGCCGCCCTGGGTCTGGGGCAGGGTGTACAGGAACTGGTCGACCGGGCGGAATGGCCGCTGCGCCTGGATTATACTCAGGTACCGTTGGGGCAGCGTCCGGCGGCGCTGGAGATTGAGCTGGCACCCGGCAGCACCATGGGCGACCGCCCGCAACTGCTGCATGTCTTCGTCAACAATACCCTGCTGCGTAGTGTTAGCCTGCCTGATGGCGGCAAGGTACAGCGCCTTTCGGTGCCGCTGCCCGACGGTCTGCTGGGCCGGTCCAACGCCATCCGCATCGTGTTGCAGCGGCAGCCGTCGGGCGGGGATTGCCGCGAGGCACCGCTGGCCAGCCCGGCGCAGATCCTGCCCGGCAGCCGGGTCACCCTGACGCCCGATGCGGCCAAGCCCGGCGATTTCTATGCCCTGTCACCGGCCATGGAGAAGGGCGCGACCCTGGTCGTGACGGCGGAGCAGCTGAAGGATGTCGCGGCGGTGAACCTTGCCGCCCGCATCGTGGCCGATCTGGTGCCGGCACAGGCACCCCTGTCGGTGATCGTGGGCGATGGCAAGGCCAAGCCCGCCACCCCCTTCATTCAGCTGCCGGGTGCCAGCCTTCCGGCCAAACCCGACCTGCCCGTGCGTCTGGATGGCGGGGCGGTATCGGTGAAGGACCGGTCGGGGCAGACCCTGCTGGATGTCACGGGCACCAGCGGCCTCATGACAGCGCAGCTGGCCAGCCTGGACGGTATGCCGGGGCTGTCGCTGGCCACCAATGATGGCCGTATTTCGCCCCTGATGCCGCGTCTGGCCTTTGACAAGGGCAATGTCGCCTTTGCGGACGATACCGGGGTGCTGATGGCCTTTGACACGGTGCGCGACCGCGCGGTGCGGGTGGTGGTGGCCGATGATGCCGGCTGGGCCGACTGGCTGGATCGGTTCCGCATCCTGCTGGTGCTGGGGGCCTGGGGTCTGCTGACCCTGGTCGGTGTGGGCGCGCTGCGCCGCTGGTATCGCAACCGCGCGCCAAAGGCTTGATCAGGCATGGCCATCATTCCGCCTCCTGCCGCCCCCAGCAACGGCGACATCGTCCCCCCTATCGGTGAGCTGCTGCTGGCCAAGGGGTTGCTGACGGTGGCGCAGGTGGAGCGTGCCCTGGAACTGCAGCGCAAATGGAAAGTGCCCTTCGGTGACATCGTCATCTCCCAGGGCATGGTGAAGGCGCGTGAATTTTATCGCACGCTCGCCGACCGTTTCCGCCTTCCCTTCATCGACATGATGGCCGAACGGCCCGAGGAAGGGCTGGTGGAAAAGGACAAGGTGGATGATTACAGCCGCCTGCTGCTGCTGCCCTGGAAGAAGGAGGGCGATGTGGTCACGGTGGCGACCGCCGATCCGGGGCCGCGCGCCATGCTGTTCGCCCGCCAGACCTATGGTCCCAAAACCCGGATGGTGGTGACGTCGAAATTCGACATCGTCTGGACCCTGCAACGCCTGTTCGAGGCGGAGTTCAACCATCTGGCCGTCCACGCCCTGGCCGATATGGACCCGACCAGTTCGGCCCGGACGGTGGTGACGCCGGGCCAGACCTTGTTCCTGTATGGCCTGCTGTCGGTCTTCCTGCTGGGTCTGGCCTTCGCACCCATTGGCACCCTGATCGTGACCAATGTCATCATGGCCCTGTTTTATCTGGGCAATTTCTTCTTGAAGACCATCCTGGTCTGGTTCGGATCGGATGCCAAGCAGGTGGACCGCAAGGTGACGGATGCAGAGGTCGCGGCCCTGCATGATGATGACCTGCCCACCTTCACGGTCCTGGTGCCCATGTACAAGGAGCCGGAGGTGCTGCCCATCCTGGCGGCGGCGCTGCGCCGGCTCGACTATCCCATCGCCAAGCTGGACATCAAGCTGGTGCTGGAAGCCGGCGACCACGAGACGATCAATGCCGCCAAGTCACTGGGCCTGGAGGGCATTTTTGAGATCATCCGGGTGCCGCCGACCAAGCCGCAGACCAAGCCCAAGGCCTGCAATTATGCCCTGCGCTTCGCCCGTGGCGAATATCTGGTGATCTTCGACGCGGAGGATCAGCCGGAGCCGGATCAGTTGAAGAAGGTGGTGGTCGCCTTCCGCAAGGCCCCGCCCAATACCGCCTGCATTCAGTGTCGCCTGAACTATTTCAATGCCAATGAGAATTGGCTGACCCGGATGTTCACGCTGGATTACTCGCTCTGGTTCGACTTCATGCTGGGCGGGCTGGAACGGCTGAATATTCCCATCCCGCTGGGTGGCACCTCGAACCATTTCCGCATGGATGTGCTGACCAAGCTCCATGCCTGGGACCCGTTCAATGTGACGGAGGATGCCGATCTGGGCGTGCGCCTGACGCAGAAGGGCTATCGCGTCGGTGTCGTGAATTCGACCACGTTCGAAGAGGCGAATGTCTCCATCCCCAATTGGGTGCGCCAGCGGTCACGCTGGATCAAGGGCTATATGCAGACCTATCTGGTGCATATGCGCGACCCGATCCATCTCTATAAATCCGTGGGGGCCGGCGGTTTCTGGGGGTTCCAGTTCTTTATCGGCGGCACCATGCTGTCGGGCCTGCTGAACCCGATTTTCTGGGGTTTCTACCTGATCTGGCTGCTGATCGGCGGCACCTGGCTGGACCCGCTGTTCCCCACGGCGCTGCTGTATCTGTCCTTGTTCAACCTGCTGGCCGGCAATGGCCTGTTCACCTACATCTCCATTATCGCGCCGGTAAAGCGGGGATGGACCAATCTGGCGCCCTGGGGCCTGACGGTCATCGGTTATTGGGCACTGATGTCGGTCGCGGCCTATAAGGCGCTGTGGCAGCTGGTGAAGAACCCGTTCTATTGGGAGAAGACGCAGCACGGTCTGTCGCAGGCGACCAAGCAGGAGGTGGCGAAGGCCCTGGCCAGCATGGGGCAGTCATCATGAGCATGGCTTCGACCCCTACCCGCAGCTTTGTGCCCGTCCATCTGGATCAGCGCGGCAGCCGGCCCGTACCGCGCTGGCTGTTTGCGGTGTCGCTGGCCCTGCTGATGCCGCTGATCGGGTTTGTGGCATCCTGGCCGATGCAGGAGGGCTGGCTGGCCCCCGCCATGGCTGACCGCTGGACCCGCGCGCTTCTAGCCACCGCCGATGTTGGGGCCTTCCGGGACCTGACGGGCACGGCCTATCCGGTTCTGCCCCTGTCCTTCGACATGGGTGTCGCCCTGATCCCCGGTCTGGGGGGCGTGCCGGCCCCGCTGGTCGTCAATGTCCTGATACTGTCCATCGCGGCGACGCTGTGGGTGCGTATGCTGGTGGCCGGCGGGCATCGGTTTGTGCCGTCACTGATCACGGTGGGGCTGCTGGCCTGTGCGCCTTCGCTGTCGCTGAGCGTGGCGGCGGGCGGGGCGGCACCGCTGGGTGTGCTGGCCTTCACCATCGCCGTCTCCTCCTCCCTGCGGTTGGCACGGCGGGGAGAGGTGAATGCCATGATCGCGCTGGGCGTGTCGCTGGCCTGTCTGGCGCTGGCCGATGCGGCGGGCGCCTATCTGGTGCTGGCGGCAGTACCCTTCATCGCCCTGATGCTGCCGGCGCGCATGGTGGCGACATCGGCGTCGGGCAGTTTGCTGGTCGTGATGTTCCCGCTGATGTTCGCGTCCCTGGCCCTGTTCTATGCGAACTGGGTGTTTGGCGGCTCGCCCCTGGCCTTTGCGGCGGGGGTGGATGCGGCCATCCATGGCTCTGCGGCGCATGTGGGGGACAGTTCCTGGCTGATGGGACCGGGCGGGAGCATGGGCATGGCGGTGCTGGTCGGCGCCGCCCTGATTCTGACCAATGCCCCGCTGCTGCCCGTGGGCATTCTGTTCGGTGATGGCGGGGCGCGGCGTGTGCTGTTGCTGCTGACCGGGATCGTGCTGACGGCGCTGGTGCTTACCTCTGCTACGTGGTTTCTGGGCGATCCGGGGCGGTTGCTGGCCTATATGGCGCCGGTATCGGTGCTGGCGGCGGCGGTGACGGGGCGCAACCGGCTGCGGGGTGGTCTGATGCCGCTGCTGGCGGCGGTGGGCCTGCTGACGGGCTGGTGGGCGCAAGGGCAGGTTGGGGACGCCGATACCACGGGCTGGCGTCAGGCTGTGCTGGGGGCCGGACAGGTGGCGGGGGATGCGCAGGGCGAACTGGCCCTTGGCCGTTTCCTGCGCGATCTGGATGATGTCGCCATCGACGGGTTGACGGCGGGTGCCGTGGTGCCGGGCCGGGGCCGGGCGGCGGGTCTGGTCCTGCCCAGCAATGACCGGTTGAAGGCCGATCTGATCGTCCGGCAACTGCGCACAACCTATGTGGCTCTGCGCGACCCCGTCAGTGCCCCTGGAACGCGCGACCGGATCGCACAGGCGCTGCCCGATCTGTGGCATGATGCGGGAACAGGGGCGGTTTTGATTTATGACCGGGGGGACTGGCGCGTCTGGCGTTTGCCGACCGACAGCGGGAAAAGGGGTGAGTGAGATGATCCTGATTGTTGAGGATCTGGAGGAAGTCCGCGAGTTGCTGTCGGCCCAGCTGACGGCCTGCGGCTATGGCCCGATCATAAAGGCCGGCAGTGCCGAGGAAGCACTGGCGGCCCTGGATGTGGAGCGCACCGATGGGGAAGAATGCCCCATCGATATCGTCCTGATGGATATCATGCTGCCCGTCATGGACGGGATCACAGCCACCTGCCTGATCAAGGAAAACCCCCGTCTGGCCGATGTGCCCGTGATCATGGTCTCCTCGCTGGAGGATGAGGAGACCTTGAATCAGGCCTTCATCGCCGGTGCCTTTGACTATGTCGTGAAGCCGGCGACGCTGGTGGCCTTGCGCGCCCGGGTGCAGTCGGCCTTGCGTTGGCGGACGGAGGCGCGGCGTCGCCGGGCGCGGGAAGGGGAGTTGGCTGAACTGACCGCCGACCGCCGCCACGCGCCAGGATCCGACGCGCGCGGTATCGCCGGCCTGGGTTGGCCCGGACCCGCGCAATGCGGACAGATGCTGGCCGAACGGGCGCAGCGTCACCATGCGGGTGCCGTCCTGTTCGCCGCCATTGATGATTTCGGTCGCCTGGAAGAGGTGGATGGCGCCGACCCGGCGGCGGCACTGACCCGCCGGGTCATGGAACTGGCCGCCGGTCTGCCGGGGCGTATTGGCGATGTGCTGGCCATGGCCGGCGATGGTCGGTTGGCCGTGCTGTTCGAAGGCAGTGACCATGCCGCCGTCCGGGAGACCGCCGAACGTCTGGTCGATCTGGTGGCCCGCGCCCGCATTCCGCACCCGCGTTCCAACGCCGGCCCGCATGTCAGCCTGTCTGCCGGGTATGGCACGGGCGTGGAGGCGGCCAGTCTGGCCCGCCGCGCCCTGGACCAGGCCCGCACCCATGGCGGGGCCCGCATCATTGACGGCGGCACCCTGCCGCCGGAGGATTTGTGACCCATGCTGCTGCGTACATGCCTTCGCCTGCTGTCCCTGCCGTTGCTTCTGTCCGCCAGTCCGGCCCTTGCCGGGGCTTGGCCACAGGCGGCGGGGACCATGGAGGTCATCGCCGGTGCCACCTATTCAGAATCGGACAGCGGCTTTGATGGCCGTGTCGGCGGCACCAACCCGAAATTCCGCAAGCTGGAAGTGGCCCCCCTGATCTCCTGGGGTGTGGGCGGTGACACGACCATCAGCTTCCAGCCCTCCTGGCAACGGTTGAAGGCCGATAATGCGGTGGGCGGCAGCGATAAGGGGGCGGGTCTGGCCGATGCGGAATTCGCGGTGCGCCAGACCGTGTGGCAGGACGGGGCGGACATCATCGCTCTGCAGCCCCTGATCCGTTTACCCCTGGGTTATGACAAGGGGGACGTGCCGCCGCTGGGGTCGGGCAAGGCCGATGCGGAGATGCGGGTGCTGTACGGCCACGGATTCGATGGCGGCTTCATCGACGCGCAGTTCGCCTACCGCACCCGTGGCGGCCCGGCGGCGGATGAACTGCGCCTGGACCTGACGGCAGGGTTCCGCCCTGATGCCGATTGGCTGCTGCTGGCGCAGAGTTTCAATGCCGTCAGCGTGGGTACGCCCGGTGCCGGCTATGGCGATGTCCGCCGGTACAAGGTGCAACTGTCGGCCGTGCGTCAGTTGACCGACGATCTGGGCCTGCAATTCGGCCTGTCCAAGGCCATCGGTGGCCGCAATGCCGGCGGCGAGCGCATGGCGCTGCTGGCGCTGTGGTGGAAGTTCGGGGGGCGGTAGGACGAATGCGGGGCAATCAGTGCGCCGGCGTGGGGAAATGTGGGACGCCACAACGAGCAACAGACCCGAAGTGCGTTCGAATTCAAATATTTAGGGAAAATAGATGGCGGAGAGGGTGGGATTCGAACCCACGGTACCCTTGCGGGTACTTCGGTTTTCGAGACCGACGCGTTCGACCACTCCGCCACCTCTCCGCATGACCCCGCCGCGCTTGATTCCCGGCGGTCAACCGGGGCGTCCTGGCGAAGTGGCGCGGAACCTACACAAACAGCCGGCGTGATGCAACAGTCCTTTTTCACAGCACCGCGACAATATATAAGGAACTCCATGCGGCGGATGGACCCCACCCTTGCAGGGCGCGGGGGGCGAAGACCTAAGGAAATGAGTCTGTTCCTGGTTGACAGCCCGTCTCGGACAGGTATATTCCGCCGCCTCTGGAAACGGAGCCTTTTCGGCTGCCGTATTCCTTTTTGCGGCAGAATGGAAGGGGCCATCCCATTGGCGGGGGTTCCCGGATCTTTAAGAAGTGGTGGTTAGAATGTTCGCAGTCATCCGCACCGGCGGTAAGCAGTACAAGGTCGCGGCCGGCGACGTCATTCGGGTTGAGAAGCTGGCCGGTGAGGCCGGTGCTTCCCTGAAGCTGGACGAAGTCCTGCTGGTCAGCAACGAGGGCACCACCACTGTCGGTACCCCCCTGATCGCCAACGCCGTTGTCACGGCTGACGTTGTCGCCCAGGATCGCAACGACAAGATCATCATCTTCAAGAAGAAGCGCCGCCAGAACTACCGCCGGAAGAACGGCCATCGTCAGGAAGTGACGGTGCTGCGCATCACCGGTATCCAGGCCTGAGCGCCTTTTTGAAGCATTCGGTAAGGAGTTAGATCCATGGCACATAAAAAGGCAGGCGGCTCGTCCCGCAACGGTCGCGATACCGCTGGTCGCCGTCTGGGCGTCAAGCGCTTTGGTGGTGAGCTGGTTCTGGCCGGCAACATCCTGGTCCGTCAGCGCGGCACCAAGTTCCATGCTGGCGAAAATGTCGGCATCGGCAAGGACCACACGCTGTTCGCCCTGGTCGACGGCAATGTCGAGTTCAAGACCGGCCTGAAGGGTCGCACCTTTGTCGGCGTCAACGAGCTGATCGTTGAAGAAGCCGCTGCGGCTGCTGAGTAAGGTCTGTCCGTCGGCCCTGGTCGATGGTTGGAATTTGACGGGTCGGGGGAGCGGGCAACCGTTCCCCCGATTTGTTTTGAGTTTTTGATGTCCCCTCAGGCGCCGGTCGCCGCCCTTGGGTGCCTCCCGTTCCTGTTGTAGAAGTCGGTGCCGCCATGAAGTTCCTTGATCAGTGTAAGATCTACCTGCGTAGCGGTGATGGCGGCCCGGGTGCGGTGGCGTTCCGGCGTGAGAAGTTCATCCCCTTCGGCGGCCCCGATGGCGGCAATGGCGGGCGTGGCGGCGATGTGGTGATCGAGGCCGTCGATGGCCTGAACACCCTGATCGACTATCGCTATCAGCAGCATTTCAAGGCCAAGAAGGGCGACCATGGCATGGGCTCGTCCCGCAACGGTGCCCGTGGTGCCGATGTGGTGCTGCGCGTGCCGGTGGGCACCCAGGTGCTGGACGAGGATCAGGAAACGGTGATCGCCGACATGACCGAGGCCGGTCAGCGCATCGTGCTGCTGAAGGGCGGTGATGGCGGTTACGGGAACGAGCATTTCAAGACCAGCACCAACCGCGCGCCCCGCAATTTCGGCCCCGGCTGGCCGGGGGAGGAGCGCTGGGTCTGGCTGCGTCTGAAGCTGATTGCCGATGCCGGCCTGCTGGGCCTGCCCAATGCCGGTAAAAGCACCTTCCTGGCCGCCGTGTCCCGCGCCCGGCCCAAGATCGCCGACTATCCCTTCACCACCCTGGTGCCCAACCTGGGCGTGGTGAAGGCCGGTGAGGAAGAATTCGTCATCGCCGATATCCCCGGCCTGATCGAGGGCGCACATGAAGGCCACGGCCTGGGCACCCGCTTCCTGGGCCATGTCGAGCGTACACGCGTGCTGCTGCACCTGATCGACGGCACACAGGACGACGTGCAGCTGGCCTATCGCACCATCCGGCGCGAGCTGCGCATGTATGGCGGCGGTCTGGCTGACAAAAAGGAAATCGTCGTCCTGAACAAGGTCGACGCCCTGACCCAGGAAGAGATCGAGTTCAAGCGTACCAAACTGCGCCGGTCGGCCAAGAAGCCCGTGCTGGTCATGTCGGGTGCGGCGGGTGAGGGCGTGCAGGAAGTGCTCTACGCCCTGTTGAACATCATCAAGGAAGGCCGTGCCGAAGAAGGCATGGCGGCGGCAGAGGCGGCGTACAGGGCGCGGTATCGGCCGATTGAGGATTGAGGATCAACCGCTTATGCGATGCTGATTTGGTGCTGAGACTTCACTAGGGTTGAATTTTGTGGCAGTCTTCATCTGAATATTGGGGGTGAAGATGGTGCGAGCCGCCGCGCTACTGAAATTTATTCTGATATTGCTCGTTGCACTGCCGCTAGCGGCGTGCGTGAGTGCGGCAGGGGACAGCTATACCAAGCCGCAGCCCCCGGCGACCGGCAGCGTGGTTTATTTCTTCCGCCCCAGCTCCTTTTTGGCCGGTAATGTACCTTACCGGGTGACGCTAAACGGCCAATTTGCCGGCACAGTCTTGAATCGAGGTTACCTGCCCCATTCTGTCGCGGCGGGAAAATATGTTGTTGGTCTTGAGGATGAGCCGGGCTTCTTGGGGATGCCGGCTCCGCTGTATTCTGGTCTCACTTTTGTAGCAGAAGAAGGCAAGGTGCATTACGTGATGCTGCATACGGGCGCGCGCGAAGGCCCGATTCTGCTCGGGGTTGAATCAATCGTGCAAGTAAGGATGTATGAGTTGCCTGAGTCTCAGGCACAAAAGCATCTGCTACCCTTGAAGTTGAGTGTTATGCCAGCCAGGCCTGAAGAGTAACTCCATCAGCTTTGCGACCCCCATGCACCCCCATCGCCCCCGCCCACCCGTGCTGCGGCGTTGACTCTGGCGGCGACATCCCTATCTTGCACCGGTTAAACGGCTGGCCTTTGCCATCCCGTGCCCTTTGTCATGCGGAAAGGCCCCGGTTTCGGGGTGACGGCGTTGAAGAAGAAGCTGTTCATCAAGACCTATGGCTGCCAGATGAATGTCTATGACAGCGACCGCATGGCCGATGTCCTGGGGCCGCTGGGGTACGAGCCGACGGATACGCCCGACGGCGCCGACATGGTGATCCTGAACACCTGCCATATCCGCGAAAAGGCCTCGGAAAAGGTCTATTCCGAGCTGGGGCGCATCCGGCACCTTCAGAATGAGAAGGCGGCGGACGGTGGGCGCATGGTGGTGGCCGTGGCCGGCTGTGTGGCACAGGCCGAGGGCGCAGAGATCATGATGCGCGCGCCGCATGTGGACATGGTGTTCGGTCCGCAGACCTATCACCAATTGCCGGAAATGGTGACGCGGGCCGTGCGCGGGGCCGGGGGCGTGGTCAATACCGATTTCCCGGTGGAGAGCAAGTTCGACCTGTTGCCCGAAGAAAGCGCCAAGCCGCAGGGGCCGGCGGCTTTCCTGTCGGTGCAGGAAGGGTGCGATAAGTTCTGCACCTTCTGTGTGGTCCCCTATACGCGCGGGTCGGAATATAGCCGCCCCGTGGGCCAGGTGTTGAACGAGGCGCGGCGGCTGGTCTCGCATGGCGTGCGGGAGATCACGCTGCTGGGTCAGAATGTGAATGCGTTCCATGGTGAGGGGCCGGAGGGCAAGGTCTGGGGCCTGGGCCGGTTGATCCGCGAACTGGCAGAGATCGATGGGCTGGAGCGTATCCGCTACACCACCAGCCACCCGCGCGACATGGATGACGACCTGATCGATGCGCATGGGACCGTGCCGCAGCTGATGCCGTTCCTGCATCTGCCGGTGCAGTCGGGCAGCGACCGTATCCTGGCGGCCATGAACCGCAAGCACACGGGCGATGATTACCGCCGCCTGATCGACCGGCTGCGCGCACGTCAGCCTGATCTGGCCCTGTCATCGGATTTCATCACCGGCTTCCCCGGAGAGACGGATCAGGATTTTGCCGACACGCTGCGCCTGATTACCGATATCGGCTTTGCCCAGGCCTATAGCTTCAAATATTCCGCCCGTCCCGGCACCCCCGCCGCTTCGCTGGAAGGCCGGCAGGTGGACGAGAAGGTGAAGGATGAGCGGTTGCAGGCGGTGCAGCAATTGCTGAACGCCCAGCAGGTGGCCTTCAACCAGACCATGATTGGCCGCACCCTGACGGTGCTGTTCGACCGGGTGGGCAAGCTGGAGGGGCAGTTGCTGGGCCGCAGCGCCTATATGCAGTCCGTCTATGTGCAGGCCCCGGCCCGATTGATGGGCCAGATGGTGGATGTGCATGTCACCGGCGCCTTTGCCAACAGCCTGTCCGGCCATGTCGTGACCGGCGAAACCATAACCCAGGCCGCCCCGGCGGTGGAGGCACACGCTTGACCAACCTGGAACTGTCGTTCGACGATAACCGCCTGCTGCCGCTGCTGTTCGGGGAGCATGGTCAGTTCCTGACACGGCTGGAAAAGCAGACGGGCACAAGGCTGATGTCGCGCGGCAATGTCCTGTCCATCACGGGCGGGGATGAGTCGGCGCAGGCCGCCCGTGCCGCCATCCTGGCCCTGTGGGACCGGGTGAAGGCCGGCATGCCCGTGGGGCCGGGGGAGGTGGATGCCGCCGCCCGGCTGGCCATCAGCGCGGACGTGCAGACCAGCGGCAATGCGCTGGCCCAATTGTCCGACCCGCGCGCCGGCCTGAAGACCAAGCGCCGCACCATCACCCCGCGCAGCGCCACCCAGGCCCGCTATCTGGAGGCGCTGGCCGAAAGCGAGCTGGTGTTCGGGCTTGGGCCCGCCGGTACGGGCAAGACCTATCTGGCGGTGGCACAGGCGGTCAGCCTGCTGATGCAGGGTTCCATCGAACGCATCATCCTGTCGCGGCCCGCCGTGGAGGCGGGGGAGCGGCTGGGCTTTCTGCCCGGCGACATGAAGGAAAAGGTCGATCCCTACCTGCGCCCGCTTTACGATGCGCTGCATGACATGCTGCCGGGTGATCAGGTGACCAAGCGGTTGGAGACGGGTGTCATTGAGGTGGCACCGCTGGCCTTCATGCGCGGTCGCACCCTGTCCCATGCCTTTGTTATCCTGGACGAGGCGCAGAATACCACGCCCATGCAGATGAAGATGTTCCTGACCCGCCTGGGCGAGGGCAGCCGCATGGTGGTGACGGGCGACGTGACCCAGATCGACCTGCCCAGCGGTCAGAAATCCGGCCTGCGTGAGGCGCTGAGCATCCTGCGCGGGGTGGAGGGCGTGTCGTTCGTGGAGTTTTCCGACCAGGATGTCGTGCGTCACCCGCTGGTGGGACGCATCGTCCGCGCCTATGACGCGGCCGACCGCGCGCGTGATGCGAATGGCGTGAAGTCATGACCAAAGGTCAGGACTTCACGCACCCTCAGGCGCCGGGCGCCGCCATCCGGCGGCTTGGCTCACGCGGCATGAGCCGCGCGGCGGCAGTCGCCGCCGAACCATGGGTCAATGGCCTTGACCCACGGTCTTTTGCGCTTGAAGGGGCATGAGCATGCCGGATCGTGTTGAGATTGCCCTGTCCATTGAGGATGAACGCTGGGAAGCATCGGTTTCTGATGTGGAAGCCCTGTGCGAACGGTCGGCCCGCTCCGCCCTGACCGCTGCCCATACGCAGGATCCGCACTGGTTGCCCGAAGGCCCGATTGAGATGTCGGTGATCCTGGCCGATGACGATACGGTTCAGGAACTGAACAAAAACTATCGTGGCAAGGACAAGCCCACCAATGTCCTGTCCTTCGCGCTCTACGCCGATGGCGGCGGGGAAGAGGGCGAGGATGAGGGCTTTGACGGCGAAGAACAGGACGAAGACGAGCCTGACGATGAGGATGTGGAATTCCTGTCGCCAGAGGCCCCGGTTCCTGTAATATTGGGCGATGTGATTCTGGCGTTTGAAACGGTGGAACGCGAGGCGCGTGAACAACGCAAGGCCTTTGCCGACCATCTGGCCCACCTTGTGACCCACGGCGTTCTGCATCTCCTGGGTTACGACCATATTGAGGATTCCGAGGCCGAACAGATGGAACGGCTGGAGACCCAGATACTGTCGGGGCTTGGCATCGCCGACCCCTATGCCGGGCTGCCGGAAGGACACCGCGCGCCTGATGATCCGGGGGACCTGTCCCCGGACCCGTCCCCTTAACCCCAGAAAGATGATGGCCGACCTCAGCGACAGTCGATCGCCCCGCGAAGACGGGGCGGAAGAAAATGGAACCCTCGCCCAGCACCTGCGTGGCTGGCTGCGATCAATTCTCGGGGTACGCGGCGGCGATACGCTGCGCGACACGATCGAGGAATTGATCGAGGAGACGGGACCCAAGGAGCCCTCCATGGCGGAGGGAGAGCGGGCCTTGCTCGCCAATATCCTGAAGCTGCGTCACCGCACCGTGTCCGATGCCATGGTGCCGCGCGCCGATATTGTCGGCGTGCCCATGGGCATCTCCCTGCCCGACCTGATCAAGCGTTTCTCCGAAGAGGCGCACAGCCGCATGCCCGTGTACCGGGAGGAGCTGGATGACGTGGTCGGCATGGTCCATATCAAGGACGTTCTGGCCTGTGTGGCCGGTGCCCGCGAATTCGACATGCAGGCCATCACCCGCGAGGTGATGATCGTCGCCCCCTCCATGCCCGTCCTCGACCTGCTGCTGAAGATGCGGCAGAAACGCCAGCATCTGGCGCTGGTTGTCGACGAGTTCGGCGGCATTGACGGTCTGGTTTCCATCGAGGATCTGGTGGAAGAGATCGTGGGCGAGATTGAGGATGAGCATGACGATGCCGAGGAAAGCGCCCTGACCCCGCGCGCGGACGGCACCGTCGATGTTGATGCCCGCATTCCGGTGGAGGAATTCGAGGCGCAGCTGGGCCGTTATTTCGACGCTGACGAGCTGGAGGATGTCGATACGCTGGGTGGGCTGGTCTTCGCCATGGCGGGCCGTGTGCCGTCGCCGGGCGAAGTGCTGAAACATCCGGGTGGGCTGGCATTCGAAATCCTGGATGCCGACCCGCGGCGCATCAAGATGCTGCGCGTCCATAATCTCGTCACGAACAAGGACGATGATGCGGACGAGCCTCAGCGGGCGGTTGGGTAAGGCGGTTTCCGGATAGTCCTTATCGCGTCGCCATCCGCCAGCATCATCTTGCCTGGATATCCCGCATGACATACCCCGCCGTTTGCCCCCGTCTCGCCATGCTGGCCGGTCGGGTTACTGGTCTGCGGGGCTGGAAGCGGCTGGGGCTGGCCGCACTGGCGGGTGCGGTGGCGACGCTGGCCCTGCCGCCTGCCTATGCCTTGCCCCTGCTGTGGCTGGCCTTTCCGCTGTTGGTCTGGCTGCTGCGCGGGTCGGACCGGACACGGACCGATTTTGCCATCGGCTTCGCCTTTGGTGTCGGCCATCATGTGCCGGGTCTCTACTGGATCAGTGCGGCCCTGTTCACCGATATCGGTCGCTTCTGGTTCATGCTGCCCTTTGCCCTGCTGGGCTTGCCCGCGCTGCTGGGCCTGTTCCTGGGGGCCGGAACCGCCGTTTATGGCTGGACCCGGCGGCGGTTTGGCCTGACGGGGTGGGCGGAGGCGGTTGCGCTGGGGCTGGCCTGGGTTGCTGTTGAATATGCGCGCGGGCATCTGTTCACGGGCTTTCCCTGGAACCTGCTGGGGTATGGCTGGGTGCCGGTCTTGCCGGTGCTGCAATTCGCGTCCGTGGCCGGCATCTATGGACTGTCGTTGCTGACCGTTATGGTCGCCCTGCTGCCGGCGACCCTGGTAGCACCGAAGCCGTCCTGGCGACCGGCACTTGCGGGTGTCGCGGCTTTGGTGGTTGTGGCCGGATGGGGCGGCTGGCGCATGGCGGGGCAGGGGCTGGGCGATGTGCCGGGCGTCATGCTGCGCGTGGTGCAGCCCAATATTCCGCAAGAGCTTAAATGGAAGGAAGAGGCGAAGATCAACAATCTGCGCCACCTGACTTCCATGTCAGGCGAGGAAGGGTGGGAGCGCGTCACCCATGTCATCTGGCCGGAAACCGCGGTGCCGTATTTCCTGTCGTCCGACAATACCAATGCCGATCAGCAGCCGTTGACCCGGCTGTTGACGCAAGTGGCCCCGCCGGGCGGTGCCCTGATCACGGGCGGTAACCGACTGGCGACCGATGCCGATGGCAATTACATCTATTTCAACAGCCTGTTCGCCCTGACCCAGGGCGGACAGGTGGTGGCCAGTTTTGACAAGTTCCATCTGGTGCCGTTTGGTGAATATCTGCCGTTTCGTTCCCTTCTGCCAAAGGGCATGAAGGCGGTGGCGTCGGCGGCCGATTTCTCAGCCGGCCCCGGCCCGCAGGCCCTGTCGTTGCCCGGTGCGCCGGCGGCCAGCCCCCTTATCTGTTACGAGGTCATCTTTCCACGTGCGGTGATGCCGCGAGAGGGCGAAAGGCCCCACTGGCTGCTGAACCTGACCAATGATGCGTGGTATGGACAGACCGCCGGTCCGCACCAGCACTTCGCCATTACGGTCGTGCGGGCGGTGGAAGAGGGCGTGCCCCTGGTACGCGCGGCCAACACAGGTATCTCCGGTGTTATCGACGCATACGGGCGGATCAGGGGAAGCATACCGCTTGGCGATAGCGGAAATCTGGATATTTCACTACCGCAACGCGCCGATTTCGTGCCATTGTATGCAGACTTTGGCGACCTAGTTCCCGCCCTGATCTGGCTTGGCCTCTTATTGGCTGTCTTTGGGATGGGGCGTCGCCGGGAAACGGCCTGATGCTGTCACCGCCGCTGATTTGGGTATGCTGACAGTCTATATCCTTACGGATACAACGGTAAGTGTGCCGCATACCAAAGATTAGAGGTTAATCGCTTGACGACATGCAAACGTATGTCGCAGGATTGGGATAACGCCATTCTGGAGGTTGTCCTCATGCAGACCGAAACCCGTGGCCGTCGTGGTGGCGGCCGACCCAAGCTCGGTAAGCCGAATCCCATCGATGTTCATGTCGGTACGCGTGTGCGTCTTCGCCGCACATTGCTGGGAATGAGCCAGGAAAAGCTGGGGGAGGCGATCGGCCTGACCTTCCAGCAGGTTCAGAAATATGAGCGCGGAGCCAACCGTATCGGCGCGTCTCGACTGTTCGATCTCAGCCGTGTGCTGGACGTGCCGGTTTCCTTTTTCTTCGACGATATGCCGCATCCTGACGGATCTCCGAACCCCGCCCCGACCCCGATGCCGGAAGCGGGCGAGCCCGATCCGATGGCGAAGCGTGAGACGCTTGAGCTGGTGCGTGCCTATTACCGGATCACCGATCCGGCCGTGCGCAAGCGCATCTTCGAGTTGACCAAGGCTGTCGCCGGCCCCGCCGACGCTGCCTGATCGGCGGAAGAGGGCAGGTTTGGCCGTTTGTGGGTCTTGCTTCCCCTCATGCACGCTTGACCCTCATCTAAAAGATTGCCACAAACACGCTGCTCCGTTCATTCTGGGGCGGCGTGTTTTTTTTATGCTCAGAAACTGACCAGCCGAGGCGACCAAGTGGCCAAGTCGAACTACGTCTTTACGTCCGAATCCGTGTCCGAAGGTCACCCGGATAAGGTGTGCGACCGTATCTCCGACGCTGTCGTTGATCTCTACTTGTCGGAAGACCCCGTCGCCCGTGTGGCATGCGAGACGCTGGCAACCACCAACCGCATTGTCATCGCCGGTGAGGTGCGTGGCCCCGGCAGCCTGCTGAAGAAGGTCGAAGAGGTGGCCCGTGAGGCCGTTCGCGACATCGGCTATGAGCAGAAGGGTTTCCACTGGGCCACGGCTGAGGTTGCTGTTCACCTGCATGCGCAGTCCGCCGACATCGCCGTCGGCGTCGATGCCGCCGGCAACAAGGACGAGGGTGCTGGCGACCAGGGCATCATGTTCGGTTACGCCTGCACTGAGACCCCGGCCCTGATGCCGGCCCCGATCTATTACAGCCATCTGCTGCTGAAGAGCCTGGCCGAAGTGCGCCATTCCGGCACCACGCCCTGGCTTGGTCCCGATGCCAAGAGCCAGTTTTCCTTGCAGTACCGGGACGGCAAGCCGGTGGGCGCCACCTCCGTCGTGCTGTCGACCCAGCATTCCGAGAGTGTGAGCCAGGAGGAGATCCGGGAGACCGCGCGCAAGCACGTCCTGTCGATCCTGCCTGAAGGCTGGATGTGCCCGGAAGAGGCATTCTATGTGAACCCGACGGGTCGTTTCGTGATCGGCGGTCCCGATGGCGATGCCGGTCTGACCGGTCGCAAGATCATCGTGGACACCTATGGCGGTGCGGCCCCGCATGGCGGCGGTGCCTTCTCTGGCAAGGACCCGACCAAGGTTGACCGTTCCGCCGCCTATGCCGCGCGCTATCTGGCCAAGAATGTTGTCGCCGCCGGTCTGGCCGACAAGTGCACAATCCAGCTCAGCTATGCCATCGGCGTTTCGCATCCGCTGTCAGTCTATATCGACACGGCCGGCACTGGTCGCGTGGATGAAGACAAGCTGTCCGACGTGCTGCGCCAGCTGATGAATCTCAGCCCGCGCGGCATTCGCGAGCATCTGAATCTGAACCGTCCCATCTATGCCCGCACCGCCGCCTATGGTCATTTCGGCCGTGAGCCGGATGCCGATGGTGGTTTCAGCTGGGAGAAGACCGATCTGGTTGCCGATCTGAAGTCGGCCTTCGGCGCCTGATACTTTCGGGCGGTTCTGGTCCGCCCGATACCCTATCGCAACGGCCCGCCTAACCGGCGGGCCGTTTGCTATTCCGACCAATCGTTGAAAGCCAGTCGAGTCGCACAATGTCCGAAGACAACATCCCCCACCGCAAGGTTCTTTATGGCCGCCGCCTGGGCCGTCCGCTGCGCAAACAGCGGCTGGAAGTGATGGAGACGCTGCTGCCGAAGATGAAGCTGACGGCGCCGCCGGAAGGGGAACGTCTGGACCCGGCAGCCCTGTTCGACACACCCAAGCGGGATCTGTGGTTTGAGGTCGGTTTCGGCGGTGGCGAGCATCTGGCGTGGCAGTCCGAACGTAATCCCGATATCGGCTTCATCGGCTGCGAACCGTTCATCAATGGCGTTTCCTCCCTGCTGAAGCATGTGGCGGAGGGTGGGCAGGACAACATCCGCGTTGTGCCCGATGATGCCCGCCCCATCCTGGATGCCCTGCCCGACGCGTCGGTGGGGCGTGCCTTCGTGCTGTTTCCCGATCCCTGGCCCAAGGCGCGCCACGCGTTCCGCCGCTTCATCGGGCCGGTCAACCTGCCGCGTCTGGCTCGCGTGTTGAAGGATGGAGCAGAACTTCGTATCGCGTCGGATGATCCGCAGTTGCAGCGTTGGATGCTGGAACATACCTGGCGCTATCCGGATTTTGAGTGGACGGCCAGAACGGCTGAAGATTGGCGCATCCGTCCCGAAGATTGGCCCCAGACAAGATATGAGAAGAAGGCATTGGATGCGGGTCGTGTTCCCATGTTCCTGCGGTTCATTCGCAAGAAGAGGGCGACCTGACCTTTTGCGCAGGCCTGGAACCTGCGTATTTAACGCTACCTAGCCCTTTGGACCCGCCAAAATTGCGGGGCTTGGCGTCATCATTCCGATCCTATGATTTCGTTCCGGGTGAAACGGCCCGGCACCGTCCAGACGGTAGGGGAGGATTGAATGAAAAAGCTCCGCGACCTGCGCATCGGGATGAAGGTCAATATTGCCATGGGCATGCTGGCCCTGGTGGCCATCATCATGGCCTTGATGGGCCTGTCCGCCATGTCCGTCTATCAGGGCGAGGTGGAACGGATGGGGCGCGATACACAGCGCGCCGTCCTGTCCGAACAGATCAATGGACTGATCAACGGCGTCGTTATGGACAGCCGTGGCATCTACATGGCCCGCGATGCGGCAGAGGTGGAGAAGTTCGCCAAGCCGATGACGGCCAGCCTGGACCTGCTGGACAAGCGTCTGGGCGAGTATCAGGCGTTGGCCCAGGGTGCGCAGAAGGCTGCTATGGACGAGGCGGTGGCCAGGGGCCGTGAGTTCGTGACCTTTCGTCGGGAACTGATCCGTCTGGGGCAGGCGGAGGGGGCACCAGCCGCTCGGGCCTATGGCGACAATGATGCCAACCGCGCCAACCGTCAGGCTTTCAACAAGGCCATGGTTGCCCTGTCCGAACAGCAGGTGGCCCGCGTCAAGACCGTCATCGGCGAGCTGGACAGTTTCGCCACGCAGAAACGCATGATGATGATGGTCATTGCGACCGCCGGCATCATCGGCTCTGTTGGTTTTGCCATCTGGCTGGTGTCGCGGCAGGTGACGGGGCCGCTGGTTGCGGTTGCGGGGACCGTGCGGCAGATGGCTGATGGTGACCTGTCTGCCCAGGTCCCGGAAACCGGACGGGGTGACGAGATCGGGCAGATCGCCGATGCCTTGGACGTGTTCAAGCGCGGCCTAGCAGAGGCCAAGCGCCTGGAGGCCGCCCAGAAGGCAGAGCAAGCCGCGAAAGAGGAACGGCAGCGCCGGTTGGAAAAGCTGACCAACGATTTCGCCTCCAAACTGGGAGAGGTCTCAACCGCGTTGGCCCGGTCAGCGCAGGATATGCGCGACAGTGCCGAAGGCTTGACCGGCGCTGCCAAGGCCGCCGCGACCCAGGCCGCGGAAGTGGCCAATGCATCGGACGAAAGTGCGGCCGGGGTGCAGAGCGTGGCTGCCGCGACGGAGGAGATCAACGCCTCCATCTCTGAAATCGCCCGTCAGGTGGTGGAAGCCAACAATGTCGCCCGCGCCGCCGTGGAGGATGCGGGCGAAACCAGCCGGACCATGGATGGGCTGCAGGGGGCTGCGGGCCGGATTTCGGAGGTGGTGGGCCTGATCCAAGGCATTGCGGCGCAGACCAACCTGCTGGCGCTCAACGCCACGATCGAGGCGGCGCGGGCGGGCGAGGCCGGTAAGGGTTTCGCCGTCGTGGCGTCGGAGGTGAAGGCGCTGGCCATGCAGACGGGCAAGGCGACGGAGGACATCACCTCCCAGGTGGCCAATATCCAGCGGGAAACGGGGGCCGCGGTCACCGCCATTGCCCGTATCGCCAATACCATCGACAAGATCGGGGAGATTACGACGGCCCTGGCCGCCGCTATCGAGGAACAGCAGGCCAGCACCAATGAGATCGCCCGCACCGTGCAGGATGTCGCCAATGGCACCCAGGCCGTCTGTGACGCGGTGCAGGGTGTCAGTCAGGCAGCGGCCAATACCGGGGGTGCGGCCGCCACGGTGCATGGCACCGCGTCGGACGTGACGCGGCAGTCCGTGGTGTTGAACACCGAGGTCGACCGGTTCGTGAAAACCATCATCGCGGCGTGAGGTGTGCAACCCTATGCGGGGCGTGTTCCCCGCATAGGGTTGATCTGTGTGATTATCCGACCAGACGCTGCAGGATCTGCACGGCGTTCAGCGCCGCGCCCTTCAGCAACTGGTCGCCCGCCAGGAACAGGGCGATGGAACGGCCCGACGGGTCGCCCTGATCACGGCGAATGCGGCCGACCAGCACGTCACCCTGGCCCGACGCCTCGTTCGGCATGGGGAAATGATTGTTGGCGGCATCATCGACAATGCGCACGCCGGGTGCATCGCTCAGGATGGCGCGGACCTCATCCGGGCTCACCACCTCGTCAAATTCCACGGTCACCGCCATGGAATGGGCGCGCAGCACGGGCACACGGACGCAGGTGATGGAGATATGCAGGTCGGGACGGCGCATGATCTTGCGCGTCTCCTCAATCACCTTTTCTTCCTCGCCGTTATACCCCGTCTCCGGATTGACGGCGGCATTGTGGGAAAAGACGTTGAAGGCGTAGGGATGCTTCAGCACCTTCGGTTCGTAATGCTGACCGGCCAGATAGGCAGTGGTGGAAAGGCGCAGCTCCTCCATGGCCGCCGCACCCGCACCGCTGGCGGCCTGATATGTCGCGATATTCACGCGGCGGATGGTATGGCGGGCATTCAGCGGGGCCAGCGGGACGGTTGCGATGATGGCGACGCAGTTGGGGTTGGCGATGATGCCGGGCTGTGCCGGGATCACGTCCAGGTTCACTTCAGGCACCACCAGCGGGATGGCCTCATCCATGCGGAAGGCGGATGAATTGTCGATGACGACGGCACCGGCGGCTACGGCCTTCGGGCCGAACTCCTTCGACACGCCGCTGCCAGCGGAGAACAGGGCATAGTCAATGCCCTGGAAGCTATTATCGGTCAGTTCCTCAATGACCAGTTCGCCACCCGCAAACGGCACGGCCTGCCCGGCGGAACGCTTGGAAGCCAGCAGCCGGACGGTGGACAGGTTCAGGCCCGACTTTTCCAGGCATTCACGGATTTCAACGCCCACGGCACCGGTGGCACCAACCACGGCGACGGAAATGGCCCGCCCCTCAGCAGAGCGGGCGGCTTTGTTCGGGCTTTCGGGGGCAACGCGGATATTCATGGACCCTGTTCCTTGGCTGTATCTGTGCCGGTGACAGGGTCTGGTCCACCATGGGCCGCCCCGTCCGTTCCCGGCGGGGCATCTGGCTTCTGTCGTTCGCGTCAGACCGCGCGCATGACAAAAAGCCCGCCCCGCAGGGTGGTCTTTTTAGTCATGGTGGTAGTGGTCTGAATGAGCATCGACATGGGCTTGACGATGCCCATCGGGACGGGGCGTGTAAACCCGTTGCCGCGCTTGTGCTCTCTGCGTCTGGTGCATGACTTGGCGTTTCCAGACTATTTGTTGCGGTTTTTTGTGGACGGTGGGACTATATAGCCGAGCGTGATTGTACCTGAAGGGTGCGTGTTTAAATGTCCATGGAATTGAATGACCCCAAGACCTTGGAAGCTATTGGGATTTTGGCTGGTGCCCTGGACGATGTCACGGGTCCGGAGCGGCTGGAATGCCTGATGGCCGCCAATGCGTTGCGTCAGGTTGTGGAAACCCGGTCGGAGAATGCGTTGGTATTCGCGCAGCAGGCCTTTGAGTCCCTGGATGAGGGGGTGCGCCGCCGCGTGGAGAATGAGGCGACAACCACCGCTATCAAGGTTGTCGAACAGGCGAAGAAGAAGCCGAACCCCCGTATGGTGCGCGCGCAGCGCCCAAAGGCCAGTGGCAGCTTCCTGGACGCATTGAATGGTGGCCAGCTGAAAACCGAACGGAAGTGGTAAGGGGCGGTTCCGACCGTCCAGCCCACGATCAAGGCGCCCTGGACCGGGCGCCTTTTTTGTGATTTTATGGCGAACAAACCAAGTACAAAATCAATGCGACAGAGGGGGCACCATGGCCGATGCGGGGAATGTTCCCATCGTCAATCTGGACAGTCTCAAGCCCGATGGTTTTCCGCCCGAACAGGGGCCCAGGGGCGAAACGGCGGATCGCTTCGCGCCGCTGATTGCGCGGATCGGCCCGCTGATCGGTACCCGGCATTTGGGCTGCATGCTGACGGTGCTGCCACCCGGCAAGCGGGCGTTTCCGTTCCATAACCACCGGGTGAACGAGGAGCTGTTCATCATCCTGGAAGGAACCGGGACCCTGCGGTTGGGGGAGGGGCGGCATCCGGTGCGGGCTGGCGACATCATCTCCTGCCCGCCGGGCGACGCCAGCACCGCGCACCAGATCATCAATGATGGAGAGGTGGACCTGCGCTATCTGGGCATCAGCACCATGATGTCGCCGGACATTGTGGATTACCCCGACAGCGGCAAGATCGGCATCTCCCATGTCGGCAGCGGCATGCGCATGATCACCCGGCCGGGTGCCGCCGTGAATTACTGGGAGGATGAGTAAAGGTCACGCCTCGTCCGGGTCCACGATGTCCAGCGATATGGCGGCGGTATTGATCAGCAGCTTGCCCGCATGTTCGAAATTCACCGTGACCCGCTGGCCTAGCACTGACTGAACCTGCCCCAATCCCCAGTCCGGCTGGGACGGGTGGCGGACAAAAATGCCAGGGGCCAGGAAATCGGTCATTTGAGTGGTTTCCAGTTGGGTGCCGCCATCCTATCCTACCCGTCGGTGATACGGCACGCCACCCCTGCCGAAGGGGGACGTACCACAGCGCTGAGGATGCGGATGAGCCTGGGAATTCGGGCCGTGGAGCTGCTTTGCTCCCGCCTGTGCCATGATCTGGTGGGGCCGGTCGGGGCCATCAATAATGGCGTGGAACTGCTGGATGATGGCGGGGACGCCGGTGGGGAGGCGCTGGACCTGATTGCCGACAGCGCGGAGACCGCGTCGGCACGGTTGCGGCTTTACCGCGTGGCGCTGGGTGCTGCTGGCGGGCAGTCGCTGTCGGCGGGGGACGCGCGCGCGGCGCTGGAGGGGTGGTTTCGGGGCGGTAAGGTCCGGCTGGAATGGCATGCCACCCCGTTCGACCCGCCGCCGGGCCTGCTGAAAACGGCTCTGCTGGCGGCCCTGCTGGCGGAGGAGGCGTTGCCGCGCGGTGGGTCCATACGGGTGACGGGCGGCGATGCCGGCCTTCAGGTGTCGGGCACCGGTATCGGCTGCGCGCTTCGTCCGGAGATGGGGCCGGCGCTGGCCGGGCAGGTGCCGGAGGCAGAACTTGGGCCCCGCTCCGTGCTTTCCCATGCCACTCCCCTTTTGGCCAGGGCCTATGGATTGTCATTCGCCGTGGAAAGTCCCGCCGGGGGAGGGGCAGGGGGAGGGGAGGTACATTTCCGAATCCAGACCGGGTATGTCTGATTTTCCCTTCGGATTCGGGGTGATGATGCGCTTTGGCAACTGTTCAACCACACCGTGAGCGGGGTGCGCACGGCTTGTTCCGGGGCGTGTCATATCCTGATGGCCGAACCTAACCGAAAAGAGGTAATGTTCCCCTTGCCAAAGCCATGTCCGACAGGCCATCAATTTCCTCACGACACACCGATTTTAACCTAATTCCGACACTCTTTCATTGGCCGACGGGCGGCCGGGCGCGTACAAGGGTTCTTCACCGGACTGAAGACCGGCGTATGACGCGGAAACTGGGATTTCCCGAAACGGGGCGTGGACCATGGATGATCTGCTGAGTGAATTCCTCACTGAGACCAATGAGAACCTCGCCGTCCTCGACGTCGAGCTGGTAAAACTGGAGCAGAACCCCAACGATCCGGGGCTGTTGTCGAACATCTTCCGTCTGGTTCACACCATCAAGGGTACCTGCGGCTTCCTGGGTCTGCCCCGGTTGGAATCGGTGGCGCATGCCGCCGAGAACGTGCTGGGCAAGTTCCGTGATGGCGAACTGCATGTTTCTCCTTATGCCGTGTCGCTGATCCTCGAATCGCTGGATACGATCAAGGGCATCCTGTCCGTTCTGGAAGCGACCGAGGCAGAACCGCCGGGTGGCGATCAGGATCTGATTGACCGGCTGAACGCCATGGCCGAAGGCAAGGAGCTGCCGAAGGCCGCTGCTGCGGCCCCAGCACCTGCCGCTTCCGCGCCGCCTGCCAATGATCCCGATGAGTTGTTCACACCGGTTCCCGCCCATCTGACGCACACGCTGGCCCCGGCGACTCCCCCGCCGCCCCCGCCGCCCACCCCGGCTCCTGTTGCCAGGGTTGAGGCACCGGCCCCTGTGGTCGAGGCTGCCGCCCCGCCGCCGGCACCGCCGCCCCCGCCGCCCCCGCCCCCGCCCCGCGCTGAGCCGCAGGACGATGTGCGTGGTGAGTCCAAGGAAAGTGCCCTGGCCCAGCAGACGATCCGCGTGCATGTGGACCTGCTGGAAAACCTGATGACCATGGTTTCCGAGCTGGTGTTGACCCGTAACCAGCTGTTGCAGATCCTGCGCTCGCAGAAGGACAGCGAATTCGCGGCCCCCCTGCAGCGCCTGAACCATGTCACGTCGGAGCTGCAGGAAGGCGTCATGAAGACGCGCATGCAGCCCATCGGCAATGCCTGGGCAAAGTTGCCGCGACTGGTCCGCGATCTCAGCCACGAACTTCATAAGAAGATCGAGCTGCAGATGCTGGGTGCCGAGACGGAACTGGACCGTCAGGTTCTGGAACTGATCAAGGACCCGCTGACGCACATGGTCCGCAATTCCGGCGACCATGGTCTGGAAATCCCGGCTGATCGCGTTGCCGCCGGCAAGTCGGAAACGGGCCGCATCACCCTGAACGCCTATCATGAAGGCGGTCACATCATCATCGAGATCGCGGACGATGGCCGTGGTCTTGCGCTGTCGAAGATCAAGGCCAAGATTATCCAGAACGGTCTGGCGACCGAGTCGGAACTGGCCCAGATGTCCGACGCCCAGATACAGCAGTTTATCTTCAAGCCCGGCTTCTCCACCGCTGCCAAGGTCACTTCCGTGTCCGGCCGTGGCGTTGGCATGGATGTGGTGAAGACCAACATCGAAAAGATCGGCGGCACCATCGAGATGCGGTCGGTCGAAGGGCGTGGCACGACCTTCACCATCAAGATCCCGCTGACCCTGGCCATTGTGTCGGCCCTGATCGTCGAGTGCGCGTCCGAGCGCTTCGCCGTTCCGCAGATCAGCGTGATCGAGCTGGTGCGTGCCGCCAGCGACAGCGAGCACAAGATCGAGCGCATCAACGGTGCCCCGGTCCTGCGCCTGCGCAACCGCCTGCTGCCGCTGGTCAGCCTGCAGAACCTGCTGAAGCTGGGCGTGGCCGAGGATGACGACAAGCGCGAGACGTTCATTGTCGTCAGCCAGGTTGGCAACTACACGTTCGGCATCATCGTCGACCGCGTCTTCGATACCGAAGAAATCGTGGTGAAGCCGGTGGCGCCGATCCTGCGCCATATCGAGCTGTTCTCCGGCAACACGATCCTGGGCGACGGCTCGGTGATCATGATCCTGGACCCCAACGGCATCGCCACCGCGTCCGGCTCCATGGGCGGCTCCGCCGACAATGCCCAGACCAACGCGCAGGAAGTGGCCAAGGCCGCCCGCCGCGAGGACGACAAGATGGCCTTGCTGCTGTTCAGCGCCGGGGATGGTGGGCCGAAGGCCGTGCCGCTGTCGCTGGTCGCGCGTCTGGAGGATATCGACCTTAATCAAGTTGAACTGTCCAACGGCGAACCCGTGGTGCAGTATCGCGGCCGCCTGATGCCGCTGGTGCCGATCGATCCCAACTGGAAGATCACCCGCGACAAGCGCCAGCCTGTGGTGGTGTTCGCCGATGGCGACCGTTCCATGGGTCTGGTCGTGGACGAGATCGTCGATATCGTCGAGGATCGCCTCCAGGTCGAACTGGGCACCGAGCGTCAGGGCTTCCTGGGTTCCGCCATCATTGCCAATAAGGCGACCGACGTCATTGATGCCGGCTTCTATCTGACCCGGGCCTTCAAGGACTGGTTCGGCAATGCCCATGACACGTTTGAAGACGAGCGGCAGCACCGCGTGCTGCTGGTCGATGACAGCCCGTTCTTCCGTAACCTGCTGACGCCGCTGCTGACCGTTTCCGGTTATGATGTGACGGCTGTGGAAAGTGCCGATGAGGCGCTGGCGCTTAGCGAGTCGGGTGAAGAATTCGATGTCATCGTCTCCGACATCGAAATGCCGGGGATGAGTGGTCTGGATTTCGCCCAGGCGGTCCGTTCCTCTGCCCGCTGGTCCACGACGCCGCTGGTCGCCTTGTCCAGCCACGCCGCCCCGCGCGACCTGGAGCGTGGCCGTCAGGCCGGCTTCAATGATTACGTTGCCAAGTTCGACCGTGAGGCCCTGCTCCTCACCCTGCAGCAGACCATTGCCGAGAAAGGTGCCGCATGAGTGCCCGCCTCCCCGCCGTCAAGAAGGCCGGTTCCCAGGAAATCGCCACCGTGAAGAACGAGGATTTCGTCACGGCGACCATCGCGAACCAGCTTTTCGGCATCCCGGTGCTGCAGGTCCAGGACGTCCTGGGTCCGCAGAAGATCACCCGTATTCCGCTGGCCCCGCCTGAGGTTGCCGGTTCGCTGAACCTGCGCGGCCGCATCGTCACCGCCATTGATGTCCGCCTGCGCCTGGGCCTACCGCCCCGGCCGGCAGACGGCAAGCCGGTGATGAGCATCGTCGTCGATCATAAGGGGGAGCTTTACTCCCTGATGGTCGATAATGTCGGCGAGGTGCTGTCGCTGTCGTCGGATGACTTTGAACGTCATCCGGCGACCCTTGATCCGCGCTGGCGGGAAATCTCCACGGGCATTTATCGCCTGAAAGAGACCCTGCTTGTCGTTCTCGATGTCTCAAAGCTCCTGAACTTTGCTAACATCGAAGCGGCCTAACCCGCACCCGGCAATCGAGGTCCGTTGATGAAGTCCTGTCTGGTCGTCGATGACAGCCGCGTTGTCCGCAAGGTAGCGCGCAAAATTCTGGAAGAACTCAGCTTCTCTTGCGACGAAGCCGAGGATGGCAAGCAAGCCATGGAATATTGCGCCAAGCGGATGCCCGATGCGATCCTGCTGGACTGGAACATGCCGGTCATGACCGGCATTGAGTTCCTGCGCCGGCTGCGCAAGATGACGGGCGGTGAGGGGCCGCGGGTCGTTTTCTGCACCACGGAAAACGATCTGGCCCATATCCAGGAAGCCCTGTCGGCCGGTGCCAATGAGTACATCATGAAGCCGTTCGACAGCGACATCATCCAAACCAAGTTCCAGCAGGTCGGCCTCCTCTAAGGCCGTCCGGGATTGCAGGCAATGAACGAGCTTCCCGGAAAGACGGTGCCCAATGCGGCACCGACCGGAACAGAGCCCTACCGGGTCATGGTGGTGGATGACAGTGCCGTCATCCGCGGCCTGCTGACCCGTTCGCTTGAAGGCGATCCGGAGGTCAAGGTCGTGGCCTCCGTCGCCAATGGGCAGATGGCGATCAACACGTTGCAGCGTCAGGCAATCGACGTGATCGTGCTGGATATCGAGATGCCGGTGTTGGACGGGCTGTCGGCCCTGCCGCACCTGCTGAATGTCGATCCGCATGTCAAGATCGTCATGGCATCGACCCTGACGGCGAAGAATGCCGATATCAGCCTGCGCGCGCTGAAGGCCGGTGCGGCGGATTATATCCCTAAACCGTCCTCCACGCGTGAATTGACCAGTGCGGATGACTTCAAGCGCGAGTTGACGGAAAAGGTCAAGGCGCTGGGCATGGCCGCCCGCAAGGCGGACCCGCGCAAGGGTGCGGCGGCAGCACCTGCGGCACCCGGTGCGGCCCCCGCGCCGCGCCCGGCACCGGTGGGCAATGTAGCACCGACCACCAGCTTTACGCTGGCCACCCCTATCCGGCCCAGGCCGGAGCCGGGTCCGATCACGCTGCGCCCGTTGCCGGATTTCCGCCCCGACATTTTGGCCATCGGTTCTTCGACCGGCGGGCCGCAGGCCCTGTTCGAGGTATTGAGCCACCTGAAGGATGTGAAGCAGCCGATCCTGATAACCCAGCATATGCCCGCCACCTTCACCACCATCCTGGCCGAGCACATCACCCGTCAGTGCGGCGTGCAGTGTGCGGAGGCCAAGGAAGGCGAGGTGATCGTGGGTGGTCGTGCCTATGTCGCGCCGGGTGATTTCCATATGCTGGTGGTTCAGAAGAATGGGCAGAACTGTCTGACCCTGACCAAGGACCCGCCGGAGAATTTCTGTCGCCCCGCCGTGGACCCGATGCTGCGCAGCATCGTCCGGGCCTATGGCAAGCGGGTGCTTGTGACCATTCTGACCGGCATGGGGCATGACGGTCAGCGGGGTTCCGAAACGGTTGTCCAGGCCGGCGGTGCCGTGCTGGGCCAGGACGAGCCGTCCTCCGTGGTATGGGGCATGCCGGGAGCGGTGGCGAATGCGGGGCTGTGCAGCGCCGTCTTGCCATTGAAGGAAATCGGGCCTTACATTCGTAAGATCGCATTGAGGCAGGCAGCATGAAGGTCGAAGATTTCGATATGTTCTGCACCATGCTGCGGCAGCGGTCGGGTCTGGTCCTGACCCCCGATAAGGCCTATCTGCTGGAAAGCCGGTTGATGCCGGTGGCCCGCAAATGGGGTCTGAAGGGGTTGGATGAACTGGCCGCCACGGTGCGCAGCAAACGGGACGAGGCGTTGCTGCGTGACATCACGGAGGCGATGACCACGAACGAGAGTTCGTTCTTCCGTGATCAGAAGCCGTTCGACCAGTTCAAGGCGGTGGTGTTGCCGGCCCTTCTGGCCAGCCGTGCCGCCAAGCGGACCATCCGCATTTGGTCCGCCGCCTGTTCGTCGGGCCAGGAAGCCTATTCGCTCTCCATGCTGTTGAACGAGGAAGGGGCAAAGCTGGCCGGCTGGAAGATCGAGATCATCGGCACCGATCTGTCCTCGGAAATGGTCAACAAGGCCAAGGCCGGCCTTTATACCCAGTTCGAGGTGCAGCGCGGCCTGCCCATCACCCACCTTGTGAAGTATTTCAAGCAGGTGGGCGACAAGTGGCAGTTGAATGATGATATTCGTAACCGGGTCCAATTCCGCGAATACAATCTGCTGACCGACCTGACACCGCTTGGTCAGTTCGACGTCATCTTCTGCCGCAACGTGCTGATTTATTTCGATCAACCGACCAAGGGCAAGGTCCTGGAATCCATGGCCAAGCTGCTGCCGCCGGACGGCGTGCTATATCTCGGCGGCGCGGAAACGGTGCTGGGCATTACCGAAAAGTTCAAGCCTATGGAAGGCCAGCGCGGCCTTTACGTCCTGGCCAAGTAGCATGCCCGACCTCCGTGCCCTGGTGGATGACGAGCTTGCTGTCTACCGCCAGACGCTTGCGGATGGTGACGTGGCCGGTGCTTGGGTGGCGCTGGAACGCGCGCATATCCTGGGCCAGATGGATTGGCGGCAACATTGCAGGGTCCATCTGCTGATGCTGAGCCTGGGTCTGGCTACGGGCGACTGGTTGGAAATCCGTGGGCAACTGTTCCGCCTTCTGTTGGCGGCACCGGGGTCGATCACGCGAAAGGCGCCGCTTGGAAACAGTGGCCGCTCTAATATCTCCGCCTTTCTGCCGCAACCGATTGCACCTGATCTGGCGGCTAAGCTTGGCGATGGGCCTTCCGCCTGATCCTGAAACTATCCCCCTGCACACATACGGTCTGCGCTGCAATTTGATAGGCTGTTAAAGGTTTAGCCTTTCAAGCCTTCCCTAACGGTTGATCTCATGCGCCGGCATTTCGTGCTGTTCCTGATCGGTCTGGTTCTTCTGTCCTGCGCCCCTATGGCGCGGGCGGAGAAGGTGCGGTTCGGTCTGCGGGAGGCCGCACCCCTTGTGGAAACAGCGTCGGACGGGAAACTACGCGGGCTGGAATATGAGTTGCTGTCAGCCATCTTCTCCGCCGCCGGCATTGAACTGGAACCCTATGTCGGCTCCAACGCCCGTCTGGCATTGGCGGCGGGGGAGGGGACGGTGGATGGCTTCGCGCCGGTCGTCGGTGCGCCGCCGGTGGGACTGATGTTGACCGACAGTTACATCACCTATCGCAATGTCGCGATCACCCTGTCGTCGCGCGATATCAGGCTTGGGACGCCGTCGGACCTGAAAGGGCTGCGGGTCCTGGCCTTTCAGCGGGCTTCAAAGGTTCTCGGCGCGGAATTTGCCTCGGCCGTGATCGAATCCGGTGATTACCGGGAGGAGCCGGTACAGGCGCTGCAGGCCAAGGGGCTGCTCTATGGCCGTTACGACGTACTGGTCGGCGAATCCCGCGTTCTTCAGTACCATATCGCCCAGGTACTGAAGGCCGGCGGGGCACCGGTGCGCAGCCTGCCGATCGTCGAGCACCGGCTGTTCCCACCCAATCATTACTGCGCCGGTTTCCGCGATCCCATTCTGGTTGAACGGTTCAATGAGGGACTGCGCAGGATCAGGGCGGACGGCACCTATGACGCCATTGTCAACCGCTACGACGCCACTCAATAGGCCTTGTCGATCCGCACTGCGCGCACACGATTAATGATAGACCAGCCATTGGACAGTTCGCCCACGGGCGCCACGGTCCAGTCCCACTCCATTTCGCCGGTGGGCAGGTCCGCGCCGAACAGCGGGTCCTCCATCTCCGTCACCCGTCCATCGGGGTCGATGACGCGGCGCTGCACGTCGCCCACCAGCAGGGTGGGGCAGTCGAAGCCGCGCAGATGGTTCAGATGGGCGGCCACGATGGCGCGGGCATAGGCGGGCAGATCGCTACCGGGCCAGCGCTTGTCCATCTGGCGCAGCGGCACCAGTGGCAATTGCGAGACAAGGTTGGCCGACACCACAAGCCCGACATCCGGGTCATCCCGGAAGTCGGCGCAGGCCGGGACCGGCAGTGACGGGGTCGAAGGATCGTCCAGGGCGGCGGCGACCCCCGTCAAATCACGCTCCAGCAGGTGGATTGCGGTGTGACGGCGGGCCAGGCGTCGGGCGGCCGGCGGGTGGGCGATATCGACCAGCAGCACACGCCGGAACCGCGACAGCAACTCTGCCATCGGTAGATCCAGGCAAGGGCCGGAGCCCATGATGATGGCGGTTCCCTTGCCGGCAGGGGCCTCTGCCATAGCGGTCAGGATGCGGCGGCGCGTGCTTTCCTGATGCGGGGCCCAGGCGGCGGCACAGCGGGCAGCGCGGCCCACACAGGCGACGGCGGCATAGCGATATCCCAGCCGCACGAAGGCCGGCGCGCAACGTGTGCGCAGGCTGATCAGGAATTCGCGAAGCATCGCCACCCGGCGCCAATGAAAAGGGTCCGTCCCGGACAACCGGAACGGACCCGTCACATAACACAGGCACGCCTGTAAACTATATCTCTTACTTGGCCTGGGCGGTCTGGATGCGCTGGCGCAGAGCCTCCAACAGGGCTTCGAACTTGCCGCCATTGCTTTCAATCAGGCTGGCAAACTCGGACCGCTGCGTCACGCTCATCGAGACGTTCTCCACGATCACGTCGATGATCTTGGAGCTGCCATCCTTGGAGCGCACACGCCACGACACGTTCACAGGCGGCTGACCATTAGGGCGCAGCACCTGCGAGCTGACGACGGCGTCATTCTCGCCCGAGGCCTGGGCACCGCCGACCTTGAACTTCTCACCGGCATACTGGCTGAAGCGTTCGGCATAGACCTCCACGATCATCTGCTCGAACAGGGTCTGGTATTCTTTCTTCTGGGCGTCGGTGGCGACGTTCCAGTAGCGTCCCAGCACGAAGCGGCTGATCGTGTTGATGTCGAAATTCTGGTTCAGCAGGTCGCGGAACACAGCCTTCGCCTGCTCCTTGCTGACCTTGGGGTCAGCCAGGGTGGCGATGGCCTTGTCACCCAAGCCCTGCACGAAATCGGCTGAGGCATGGGGACCCTTGGCGGCCTGGGCGTGCGTTGTGGTGGGCACCAGAACCGGCACCGCGACGGCGGCGACACCTGCCAGCATCCAGAATGCGGCACCGGCCAGCGGCGAACGGCGGTTTTGGGTCTGCTTAGTCACGTCATCAATCCTTCTTGTACTGGCGTCATCATTTCCGGTGGCCGGGCCATCGGCAGTGACGCGCGTCACGTCCGGTCATCTATGGCATTAACCATTTGTCATGCTCATGGATAGCCAACAATTGCGTCCGATCTGCGGCGCAAAAGCCATATCGCGATGGCATAATCGTTGTGAACCGCGTTCGGCGCGGGGCGGCCACGCCGAACGCGCCGCAACAGGTCTTGCGTAGACATAAAGATATCTTTATATATTGATCCGAACCAAGAATGGGTCGGGTCGCATGGAATTCCTGTTGAATGCCCTGAAGGCGGCGGCGGAGCCGACAAGATTGCGACTGTTGTCGCTCTGCGCCCATGGCGAACTGACCGTGACGGAGCTTACCCAGATTCTGGGGCAAAGCCAGCCGCGCGTGTCCCGCCATCTGAAGCTTCTGTGCGAGGCGGGGCTGCTGGAACGGTTCCGTGAAGGCATCTGGGCCTATTACCGGTTGGCCGAACGGGGGCCGGTGGCGGAACTGGCCCGCACGCTGGTTGATGCCATCCCCGGCGATGATGAAGGGTTGGGGCTGGACCTGGAGCGGCTGGACCTAATCAAGCAGGGGCGGCGGGAAGCGGCGGACAAGTATTTCAGTGAGAATGCCGCCCGCTGGCACGAGATCCGCGGCCTGCATGTGCCGGAGCGGGATGTGGAGGCGGCTTTGCTGTCGCTGCTGCCAGCGACGGGTGTGGAAGATCTGCTGGATGTCGGCACCGGCACCGGTCGCATCCTGGAACTGTTCGGGGAACGGATTTCGCGCGGCCTTGGCATTGATGCCTCGCGGGAGATGCTGGCCGTCGCCCGCGTGAACCTGGAACAGGCGGGCCTGCGCCATTGTCAGGTGCGGTTGGGAGATATGTATCAACTGGCGCTTGCCGGACAGAGCCAGGACGCCGTGATCTTCCATCAGGTGCTGCATTATGCCGAGGAGCCGGCGGATGCCATCGCAGAGGCGGCACGGGTTTTGCGTCCCGGCGGCACCATGCTGGTGGTCGATTTCGCCCGCCATGACCTGGAATATCTGCGCGAACAGCACGCGCACCGTCGCCTGGGCTTCACGGATGAAGAAGTCTCTGGCTGGCTGCGCCGGGCCGGCATGCGCCCCGATCCCGTCGTCACCCTGCCGGGTGATCCCCTGACCGTCTGCATCTGGCGGGCCACCCGCACCGATGCCCCTGCCACGCGGCCCCGTCCGCTGGCTGTCGCCTGAAGGATAGTGCCATGAGTCTGAGCGACCTGATGGACGCCGCCGCCAACCCGGCCCCGCTGATCACCGCCCCCGGCGACCTGACCGTCAGCTTCGAATTCTTCCCGCCCAAGACGGAGAAGATGCATGAGAATTTGTGGACAGCCATCCGCCGGCTGGCCCCGCTGAACCCGGCCTTCATGTCGGTGACTTATGGTGCCGGTGGTTCCACGCGGGAACGCACCCATGCCACCGTGACGGCCATCCAGGCCGAAACCGGAATCCCGGCGGCAGCTCACCTGACCTGTGTGGCCGCCACCAAGGAAGAGATCGACGAGATCGCGCGCAATTACTGGGATGCCGGCATTCGCCATATCGTGGCCCTGCGCGGTGACCCGCCGCCGCGCGCCGATGGCACCGGCGGCCTGGGTGGTCGCGGGTATGAGCCGCATCCCGGCGGCTATGCCTATGCCGCCGATCTGGTGGCCGGTCTGAAGCGCATCGGCGATTTCGATATTTCCGTCGCCTGCTTCCCGGAAGTGCATCCGGAAGCGCCCAGCGCCCAGATCGACCTGGACAATCTGAAGCGCAAGGTTGATGCCGGGGCCAACCGCGCCATCAGCCAGTTCTTCTTCGATGTCGATGCCTTCCTGCGCTTCCGCGACAAGGCGGCGGCGGCCGGCATCAATGTCCCCATGGTGCCGGGTATCCTGCCCATCCTGAATTTCACGAAGGCGGCGGAGATGGGAGAGAAGTGCAACACCGCCATCCCCACCTGGATGCGCGACCTGTTCAATGGCCTGGATGAAGCGCCGGAAACCCGGCATCTGGTGGCGGCCACGGTGGCAATCGAACAGTGCCGGTACCTTGAAAAGCATGGGGTGAAGCAGTTCCACTTCTACACCATGAACCGCGCCGACCTGACAGTTGCCATCTGCCACATGCTGGGTATACGGGCCATCAAGGCATAATGACCCGCATCCGGGTTCTCCCGGCCTGTGGATATATTGATCGGCCTTGATCATGAAAAAAGCCCCCGGCCCAGGAGGGGTGGGCCGGGGGCAGTCAGGGACGCCGGGGTTTAAGGGGCTGCCAAGCTTCTTTTACGGCTTGTCGGTACGGATCAGGGAACGGGTGTTCTTGCCATATTCGAACTCCGCCATCTGATCCAATTGGGCGGTGGTCAGGTTGCGGACCTGGACATGATTGTTCCCGGCCAGCATGTCGGCGTCGCTGATATCCACAGCGATGTTCTTCTCACCCAGGCCCATGAAGCCGCCGGACGAGATCACCAGTTTTTCCGCGTCGCCGCTGCTGGCATTCAGGATCACATCCTCCACCTCGCCCAACTCCTTGCCGTCGGCACCGATCACGGTGCGGCCCAGCAGGCGCTCGGCGGAGGTGCGGTCGATGCCGGGGCGCGGTTCGGCCAGGATGCTGGGCGGCGTGTCGCGTTCGGGCATCACGGCGGCGGGCGGTTCGCCCACCTGACCGGGTTCAACCGTTCCCGGAACCGGGGGGACGGGTTCGGTGGTGCCGGGGGGCACTGTCTGGGCCATAGCAGCGGTCCCCAGCAGCAGGGCCGTCAGGGTGGCGGCACCGATCAGTTGCGTGCGCATGGTCTGTTCCTTCCCTTCCGAAGTTGCTCAAGGGCACACCGGGATTGATCCCGGACCCATGTCAGAACAACGGAAGACGAAGGTGAATGTTGCGCAGGGCGCTGTGACCTTTGGTGGTTGGTATTACACCCCGCCGGCGGCACCGCGCAGCTGATCGGCGATCTGGGCCAGACGCGTCCCCAGGTCACGGGCGGCGACGGCGCTGGCATTCTCGTTCTGGCGTGAGGAGGATCGCAGCATGTCGATGGCGCGCGACAGGTCCACCGACAACCCGTCCAGGCGCAGCACGCGCTCGCGCAGGTTCTGCGTCAGTTCCGACACGATAGAGAGGTCGGTGCGCTCCCGGCCCCGCGTTTCTTCCAGAACGGCGCGCACGCTGTCGGTCGTGCTGTCCAGCCGGTCGCCCAGCCGGTCGATCCCGTCCAGGCGGGCCTTCAGCGCATTGGCGATGGCCAGAAGGTCGGCATTCTCCCGCTCGCGGCCCGCATTGTCGGATGCCGCCAGGGCGTGCAGCGCTTCGGTCGCGGCGGCAAGGCCACCAGCCATGCCCTCGATATTCTGGATACGCTGCTGCAGCTTATCGACCAGACCCAAGGCCTGATCCACGGCCACCTTCTCGCGATTGTCGGTGCTGGCCACCAGGGCATGCACGGCCTCGATCGCGGCGCGCAGGCCGCCGGTCAGGTCGATCAGGGCCTGCGGGGTGTTGTCGCGGTCGCGCTGGGCGTCCAGTTCGGCGGCGACTTCCTTCATGTCGGCCAGCAGCCGTTCTTGCTGTCCCACGGTGCGCGACAGGGTGGTGGTGGCAATATGCGCCTCCGACGACAGGGCCTTGGTTTCCTGCCGCAGGTCGGAAGTAAGATCGCGCAGGCGGGCGGTGGCATCATCCACGCCGCCCGTCAGGCTCTGCGCCAGACGGCCCGCTGTCTCCCCGATCTCCTTCACCCGGTCGCCGATCTGCGTGGCGCTGCCGCGCATGCGGGTCAGAAGGTCAGCGATGGCTTCATGCTGTCCCGGCTCCACGCGGCGGCGCTCAAACTCCTGCCGCAGCCCGTCGCTGGTCAGGCGCAGGGCGTCGACCGCATCGGCCATGCTGTCGGCCCGGTCGGAGACGTCGGCCATCAGGCTGGAGAATCGGAACTGGATGTCCTGGAACTGCTCTGCCAGCGGTTCCAGCTTGCCGCGCGTCATATCCTCGGCAATCTCCGCCGACTGCTGCAAACTGTTGCGGGCCAGGCTCATGCTGTCCAGTGCCGTTTCCAGCTTGTAGCTGATCTCCGACGAGCGGTCGTCCAGAAGGTCGGCGGCGCGCGACACCTGCATGCCGGCATCTTCCAACCGGGCGGCGGCCTTTTCCGTCGCCTCGTCAAAGCGGCTGGTGACACCGCCCAGCGTCGCGTAAAGCGCCTTCTCGCCCTCTTCCATGGCGTCCGCCGCGCGGGTGATGCGCGATCCGGTCTGATCGACCGTGCTGGCCAGCAGGTCGCCCGACGCGCGCAGCAGCTTTACCGCCGACAGCAGACCCTGCTGCGCCTCTTCCATGGAGTGCGACAGGGCCTTGGCGGCGTCGCGCGCCTCCACGGTGGCCAGACGGATGTCGCTGTCGCTTTCCGACAGGCTGCCCAGGGTTTCGATGACCTTAGTTTCGGTCTTGGCGGCGGTATCGGCCAGATGGTCGGCGTTGGCGCGCAGGGCGTCGATGATGTCATCCAGGCCGACATGGCCTTCGCCGCCGTCAAAGGCGCGGACCTGTGCCACGGCATGGCCCAGCATTTCGGTGGCCTGCCGGATTTCGCGGTTGCTTTCCGTCACGGTACGCACGGCGGCGGAACAAAGCTGGTTCACCTGGCCCAGCGTCTCATTCAACTGCTGCTTGGTGTCGCCCACGATGCGGCTGACATCATTGCCCAGCATGGCCAGCGACCCGCCAGCCCCGCGCAGGCGCGCCGTCAGCGCCTCGAACAGGTCGGCATAGTCGCCTTCGAATTTCAGGCGCAGGCGGCCATCTTCGGTGGCGACGGAGATATCGGGGATTTCGGCGGCCTGTTTGCGGAACCCGTCAATGGCGCGGGCCAGGTCCCCGAACTCATCCTCCCGCTCCGCCCCCCAGACGGGGGCGCGCCAGTCACCACGCGCTACGCCATTGACGGCCCCTGTCAGTTCGCGCAGGGGCCGCAGGACGCGGGCACCCATCAGTGACAGAAAGGCGAACAGGGTGCCCACCAGCACCAGAACGGCGGCCCCGCCCAGCCACAGGCCACGAGTCGCCACATCCTCCAGCCGGGCCAGTTCGACGGCATGCAAACCGCGTGACCGCTGATCGATGCGGTCGGCCAGGGCGGCATAGCGGGTCAGCAGGATGATGGGCGTGGTCTGGCCCAGGGCGGCGGGGCCGCTGTTGGCCGATTCCAGGGCACGGCGGGCACCATCCAGCAACCGTTTCAGATCGGCGGCCAGCTCCAGTTCCTGCGGCGTCAGGCGCTTGCCCTGCAAACCGCGCAGGGCCTGATCGGCGGCCTCCAGGCTGGTACGCATTTCGGCCCGCGCCTCGGCATTGCCGGTTTCCGCGAACTGCGCCAGCGCCGACAGGAAGCCGCCATGGCCCATACGGTCCTGAAAATCGATCAGCAGTCTGGTCTTGGCCAGCTGGTCGCCCGGCACTTCCATACTGCCGGACTGCACCTGAAACTGTGCCATCTGAAAGGTGGCGCCGGCCGCCAGCCCGCCGACAATCAGCGTCGCGCCAAGGGCAACGGCGGTGCTGAGATTGCGCAGCGACGACAGCCGCGATCCCGTGCCCCGCTCCATATTGCCTCCCCGCCGCTTCATATTGGGTCAATCGCGGCAGAGACTAACCAATTCTTGTGCCAACTTCATCCATTCGTTGGCATATCGCCTTCCGTTCGGGGCAGATTGATCCAGGAAGGCGGCATCGGGGACAATGTCGCCCCGCCACAGAGCAACGGCACAGCCCCCGACAGGGCGTCCAGCCGGATCAGCGCCAGGGCCAGATCATCCCGGCCCGACCGGATTTCACCGACATCCGCGCCATCGCGGGTGACGATGGTTCCCGCCTCGGGCAGGGCCCCGGTCACCTGCACTGGCAGCAGCCGCTTCTTCACCAGTCCGCGATATTTCGTGCGTGCCGTCAGTTCTTGGCCCACATAGCAGCCCTTGTTCCAGCCGACGCCCGCCAGCTCGTCAAAGCCATTGTCCAGAAGGATCGACTTTTCCGGTATCAGATCGCGGCTGCCATCGGGAATGCCCAGGGTCAGGCGTGCGCGGTCCCAATCGGCGAATTCGCCACTGGCCGGTGTATTGGCGGGCAGGATGAAACGGTGGCCAAGGCTGGCCTGACGCGGATCGACGATCTGCCACCCACCATCGACCCGTGTGACCGTGCCACGCTCTGCCTGTGTCCCATCCAGGCGCGCGAAGACGCCAAGCTGGCCTGTCAGGTCGGTCAGGTCCACCTTGGCCCGCAGTCGGAACATGCGCAGGCGGCGGATCAGATCGTCGCGGCGATCCGCTTCCACATCCAGCAGCAGCCGGTCCCCATCGGCCAGGATAATGAAATCATGCAGATATTTACCCTGCGCCGTCAGCAATGCCGACCAGACGGCCTTGCCTTCCAGATTGGTGACGTCGTTCGTCACCAACCCTTGCAGGAAGGTGATCCGGTCATCACCGCCGACGGCGATAAGGCTGCGGTTGGAAAGCGGGATCAGCGGCAGTTCGGCCATGATGGTGGTTCGTTCCGGGAACGGTTAACGGTCAGGCCCACCATATAGGCATGGGTGCGGCAATTCGTAGAGCGGATTGCGCTTCGCTTCTCCCCCAACCGGGTTTATGCAGGTGCCGAAGGGGCGCTGCGGATGACGGGCAGGGACGGCGCATCATGGCGATGGCACAGGACGGGCAGGACCCGGCCTTCACTTCCATATTCATCTTCTTCGGCACCCTGATTCTGGCGGTGCTGGCGCCATTGGTGCCGCTGGCCCTGGCGCCGGGGGTGACGGCGCTGGCCGTGCTGCTGACCGGCCTGTCGGTATGGCGCCGGCGATACCCAAGCCCGGATCGGTTTATCGGGCTGTCGCTGGGCCTGTTCCTGGCATGGTCGGGCATCAGCCTGTTCTGGAGCGTCGGCGGCAGCAAGGCGGTCGGCGCCTGGGCGGGGTTCCTTTACATATGGATACCGGCCTTTTGCCTGTTGTCACTGCTGCCCACGCTGACCGAAGAGATGGCGCGACGTGTGGCAGGGTGGCTGTTGCCGGCCATGGCGATGGGGGCTGTCCTGTTTGCGGTGGAATTGCCATTCAAGCAGCCGATCCAGCACCTGTTCGCCTCGGCGGACAAGGAGGCGCTGGATTTCGAACGCGACATCAACCGGGCGGCATTGCTGCTGGCCCTGATGGCGGGACCCGCCGCGCTGCTGATTTGGCGCATGGGATACCGTTGGGATGCGGTGGCCGCTATTGCCGTACCCTTGTTGCTGGTGACCGGCAGCACCAGCCAGTCGGCCTTGGCGGCGTTGCTGGGGCTGCTCGTCCTTCTGGGGCTGGCGCGCCTGTCCTGGCGTCTGGTGAGCTGCATGCTGGCGGTGGGGATCGTCGCGGGGCTGACCCTGTGCGGTCCCATCGCGGCCTGGATGAAACAGGCGGGTCTGGCCGATGCCGGCTGGATGCCCTACAGCTTCCGTCACCGCATCATGACCTGGGATTTCGTGGCTGGACGCTTAGGCGACCATCCCTGGCTGGGCTATGGCCTAGAAGGGTCACGCGCGGTGCCGGGGGGCGACGGTGTGTTTTTCATCCCTGGTGTCGGGGGCGTGCCTGTTCTGCCGGTCCATCCGCATAATCTGTTTCAGCAGGTGCGGCTTGAACTGGGCTGGATCGGGGCGGCCCTTTTCGGTCTGCTGCTGCTGGCCATCCTGCGCCGGCTGACCCGGCTGGACCCCGCCATCCGGCCCATGGCGCTGGCCCTGTTCGGCAGCGCTATTCTTACCCAATGTTTCGCCTATGGCGCGTGGCAGGCTTGGTTGATCTGCGGGATGCTGTTCGCCGGCATGCTGGTGGCGCTGGCGGGCCGAATCACGGCCCCTTCTTGACCAGACAGTCGGTGCCGGCGGCCTTCAGCTTCGCGCACAGGCCCGCTGCGGTCGTCTGATCGGCAAAGCCGGTCAGGAAGACGCGGGTATAGATGCCCTTCGCCCCCAGATCGGCCTGAACCATACTGGGCTGCCGCCCGCCCAACAAGGCTGCCTGCTTGGCGGCGATGCCTTTCCAATGCTTCTCCGCCTCGTCCCGCGAGGGCAGGGACCCGACCTGAACAACCCAGCCGCCAGCGGGCGGCGGCGGGCTTGCCATTGGCGCTGGAGCCGGGGCCGGGGCCGGCGGCGGTGCGACCGGCTTGGGTGCTGGCCGCGCGATGGGCACGGTGTTGGGCAGCGTCGGGGCCGTACCTGCCACGGTGCTGGCCGGTGGGGCGGCGGGTGTTGGTGCCGGTGCAGCTGCCACCGCTGCGGGTGGTGGCGGGGGCGGGGGCGATACGGGCTGTGCCGCCGGTGGTGGAGCTGCCGCCGGCTTGGCGGCGGGGGGCGCGCTGGTGGTCCGGGCCGGGGCAGGTGGCGGGGGTGGTGCCGTCGGCTTTGGTTCAGCCTTCGGGGCCTGTGTCGCGGGTTTGGGCGTCGCTGTGGCGACCTGCGGTGCAGGACCGGGGATGGGAGTCGGCGGGGCCAGGGGCTGGGTCATCCGCTCCGTCGCCGCCCGGATTTGTTCGGGCGTGGCTTGCGATTCGATCTCCTGCTCCAGCTTGATGGCGGCGACCAGTCGTTTGGCGGATGCGCGCTTGGCCCAGTGCAGGGCCTCCACGACATCACGCGGGGTGCCCAACCCGAAATAAGTCAGGGCGGCCAGATTATTCTGGGCATGCACGTCGCCCGCCTGTGCCGCCGGTCGCAGGAAGCTGAGCGCCTTGCCATAATCGGCCGGCATGTCCTGCCCGAACGCGTACAGCGCCCCCACCATGCTCTGCGCGCCGATATGGCCGCTGCGGGCAGATGATTCCAGCAGCGTGATACCGCGCCGCACATCCTTGGCGACGCCGCGCCCCTGGATCAGCATTTCGCCGGCCAGATACTGGCCCGAACTGTCGCCGGTTTCCGCCACGGCGTTGAACTCCTTGAAGGCCGTTGCGAAATCACCGGCGGAAAAGGCGATGCGCCCCGCCTGCAGGTCGGCCAGGGCCGGCAGGGTGCCGAACAATGTCAGCGTCAGAGCCAGGGCAGCGGGCGTGCGGCGGCGGGGAAGGTGCGGCATGCGGGCGACATCCGTCGAAAGGGGTGCCTCTTCTTCATAGCCGACACAGGCGCGCTTGACGATGCCCCTCAAACGGGCTTCAACCTGCGCCAACTGATCTTGAACCGGAGTTGCGCCTGATGGCCGCCAAGAAGAACCCGCTGAACCTGAACCCGTTGCAGTTGAAGACCCTGACCCTGTTCCAGGCCCTGGCGGAGTTCGAGGACATTACGCGCCCCGTCGGCGATGGAGCCGTGGAGGTTATGGAGCTGCCCTTCACCAGCCATGGCAACCATTTCCATCTGGGTCCCTGGCTGGTCTATGCCCAGGATGCCACGGGCCTGCGCAACATCGCGCCCTGGACGGCGTTGGAACGCAAGGGCCTGATCATCGGCAATTTCCCGATGTCGGTCACCCTGACGCGTGAGGGGCTGGAATATGAGACGGGGATGCGCCGTCAGATCCTGCAGGGGTCGGATCACTGATACGGCCAATCGGGTGGCGGCGACCACCGCCGCCCCGGCACCTGAGACCACAAAACACCCAAAACAAAACCCGCCGCGCCAATGAAGGCGGGCGGGTTTTTGTTTTAAGCGGGGGATGGTGCTGCCAACTGGAATCGAACCAGCGACCTCGTCCTTACCAAGGACGCGCTCTACCGACTGAGCTATGGCAGCGCCTTCATCCGCATCACCGCTGCGTCGTCGCCGCTGCGGTGGGCGGCTATGTGCCACTCCAACCCCCAGACCGCAAGCAAAAAAATCCCGGACCTGTCGATTTTTTCCGCATACTTGACGTGCAAGCGCGAAAAGGCCAGCAATCCAGCCATTTCCGCCCCAGGGATACAGGACCATGACAAGCACACCGCCCAAGAAGGATGAGCGCAAAGATCGCCTGGCCCAGGCGCTGCGCGATAATCTGCGCCGCCGCAAGGACCAGGACCGGGCGCGGGAAGCGCAGGAGGCCATGGAACGCGCCCTTGGCCCCGACCCAGCCGAAGGACAGATGCCCGACACCACGGCTTGAGTGGGCGATAGGGCTGGGCTACAAGGTCTTGCGCGCTGGCCCCGGTATGGGTGGCGCGGCACATTGGGGACGTGGGGGACCGACATGCCGATTATGCCCGACAGCTGGATACGGGAACAGGCGACCAAGCACGGCATGATTGAGCCGTTCGTGGAAGCGCAGAAACGTGAGGGCGTGATCTCCTACGGCCTCTCCTCCTATGGCTATGACGCGCGTGTCGCCCCGGAATTCAAGATTTTCACCAATATCGACAATGCCGTGGTCGATCCCAAGCGGTTCGATGCCACCAGCTTTGTCGATCGTGAAACCGATGTCTGCGTCATCCCGCCCAACAGCTTCGTTCTGGCCCGCACGGTGGAATATTTCCGCATCCCGCGCGATGTTCTGGTCGTCTGTCTGGGCAAGTCCACCTATGCCCGTTGCGGCCTGATCGTGAATGTCACGCCGCTGGAACCGGAATGGGAAGGGCATGTGACGCTGGAGATTTCCAACACCACGCCCTTGCCGGCCAAGGTGTATGCCAATGAAGGCCTGTGCCAGTTCCTGTTCTTCCAGGGTGCCAGCCCGTGCGAGGTCAGCTATGCCGACCGGGCCGGCAAATATATGAAGCAGCGCGGCGTGACACTGGCCCGCCTCTGACGGCCTGCCCCCGATCTGCCATCATCGCGGCCCATGGTGCTGGCCGCTCCACGATCTCTTTTTGACGAAACGAACATCCCATGGACAAGCTTCGCATCCGCGGCGGCAACCCGCTGAAGGGTCAGATCAGCATTTCCGGTGCCAAGAACGCCGCCTTGCCGCTACAGGCGGCCTGCCTTCTGACGGATGAGAAGCTGACGCTGACCAATCTGCCGCTGCTGGCCGATATCACCACCATGAACCGCCTGCTGGCCCAGCATGGGGTGGAGGTGCATATCAATGGCCGCGATGCGTTTGGCTCGTCGGGCCGGTCGGTGGAGCTGGATGCGGGCGATATTTTCAATCTGACGGCCCCCTATGATCTGGTGCGCAAGATGCGCGCCTCGGTCCTGGTGCTGGGGCCGCTGCTGGCCCGATTCGGTCAGGCCAAGGTATCGTTGCCCGGCGGCTGCGCCATCGGCACCCGCCCCGTCGATCTGCATATCAAGGGCCTGCAGGCCATGGGCGCGCAGATCGATATCGAAGGCGGCTATATCCTGGCCAGGGCCCCGGAAGGCGGGCTGGTCGGCGCGGAATTCGTCTTCCCGCAGGTGTCGGTGGGGGCCACCGAAAACCTGATGATGGCCGCCACCCTGGCTAAGGGTGAAACCATCCTGATGAATGCCGCGCGCGAGCCGGAGATCGGTGATCTGGCCCGTTGCCTGATCGCCATGGGCGCGGAGATTGAGGGGATCGGTTCCGACCGTCTGGTGATCAAGGGCAAGGACCGGCTGCACGGGGCGACCTATGCCGTGCTACCCGACCGCATCGAGGCCGGTACCTTCGCCATGGCCGCCGCCATCACGGGCGGGGAACTGGAACTTGTCGGTGCCCGCATGGCCGACCTGAAGTCGGTCGTGAAGACGCTGGCCGGGGCCAATGTGAAGGTGACAGAGACCGCCAACGGCCTTCTGGTTGCCTCCAACGGCGACCTGCTGGGCGTGGACGTGATGACGGAGCCCTTCCCCGGCTTTCCCACCGACCTGCAGGCCCAGATGATGGCCCTGATGTGCGTGGCCAAGGGGGCGTCGATGATCACGGAGACGATCTTCGAGAATCGCTTCATGCATGTGCCGGAACTGGCCCGCATGGGCGCCAACATCACGGTCCATGGATCGTCCGCCCTGGTGCGCGGCGTGCCGAAGCTGACGGGCGCGCCGGTGATGGCCACCGACCTGCGCGCGTCGGTGTCGCTGGTCCTGGCCGGTCTGGCTGCCCAAGGCGAAACCACCGTCAACCGCATCTATCACCTGGATCGCGGCTATGAGCGGGTGGAGGCCAAGCTGGCGGCCTGTGGGGCGGATATGGAGCGGGTGAAGGAAGAGGATTGAGGAGGCACCTCTGCCCGCTCATCAGTAGGACATCTTCTCCAAGATGTCCCCGAAAGCCGTCTCGATGACCGCGATGGACTGTCTGGATAAGTGCTTCCTATGATTGCCGGGTGTCACTTGTCGGATATGGCGATCCGGATCTTCATCTGTGGGGATGATATTGTGTCTGTCGGCAATGGCTTTGATTGTATCGGCGGAAACGTTTAGGTCCAGAAACCCGACCATCTCGGCAACCCAGCGTTTCTTTTCAAAGATGATATCTTCGTATTTGAAAAATCTGGAGTTGGGCAGCGTTTCCGACCATTGCATAAAGGTTCGCATATTTTCGAGTATGCCGAACTCCTTGCCCTGTTGAACAAACTCATCAATCGACAGGGCTAAAGACTCTGTCCGTCTGGACAGCAAGGAATCGCGGCTGGAACCCTGGCCGGGCAGGGCGTGACTTCGCGTGAGGGAGAAATAAAGCGAGACGATCACGTCGCGCGGATCGCGGACCAGAAAAATCTTTCTATGCCCTGCAATGGTGTCCAGGTTTCTTGTCCAGGGGACGCGCAAGACGCCATAGCAATATCCAATTCCGCTAATGACCGTTTCGATCGATTCCCTGAAGTCCCAATGATCATAGCCCGCGCTAAAAAATTCAGAATAAATATTAAGAAATGGAAAGTCAGACGCAGCGCAAAGATCGCTCATAATATTCTGTAGGAGCATGCTTCCGCATTTATGCGGGGAAATGGCGCAGATGCTATATGATTTATCCGTTGGCGGTACGTTTAATTGAAATATCGATCCATTGGTCCCTTCTAATATTTTAATCATATAGAGGGCCTTCTGCTGCTGGACGCGTGTCTTCGCTTGGAAAGCATAGTTCGCATCAGCGCTGGCGTCCAGGCAACGATACTATTCCTGCTCCCTACGCTACATCCCGGAACGGTCGCAGGTTGGCCAGGAATTGCTGTGCACAGGATTGCCAGGAGAAGGTCAGGGCATGGTCGCGACAGACCTGTGGGTCGATCTCGACGGCCTTCACGCAGGCCGCGCGTAAATCCTCACTCAACACGCCTGCCGGACTGTCACCGATCACGTCCAGCGGACCCGGTACGGGGAAGGCAGCAACCGGCAACCCTGATGCCAGCGCCTCCAGCAGGACCAGGCCGAACGTGTCGGTGCGCGACGGGAACACGAAGACGTCGGCGGCGGCGTAATGGCGGGCTAGGTCTTCGCCATGCTTGGCGCCGACAAACGTCACGCCTGGATATTTGGCCTTCAGTTCTGCCAGTTGCGGCCCATCGCCCACCACGACCTTGCTGCCGGGCAGGTCCAGCGACAGAAATGCCTCGATATTCTTCTCCACTGCCACCCGACCGACGGAGATGAAGACGGGGCGGGGCAGATGGGCGAACAGGTCCTTATCGTGCGGGCGGAACAAGTCGGTGTCTACGCCCCTCGACCAGCGGCGGATGTTGGTGAAGCCGCGCCGTTCCAGATCGGCCTCAATGCTGGCGGTCGCCACCATCACTGAATGGGCTGGCGCATGGAAACGGCGGATGAAGGCGTAGGACAGGGACAGGGGCACCGGCGCGCGGTCGCGCACATATTCCGGAAAGCGCGTGTGATAGGCCGTCGTGAAGGGCAGCTTGTGCTTCAAGCAGTACCGCCGTGCCGCGAATCCCAGCGGGCCTTCGGTGGCGATATGGATCGCGTCGGGCTGCGCCTCCTCAATCATCCGCCGCACCCGCCGACCCGGTGCCAGGGCCAGACGGATTTCCGGGTAAGTGGGCATGGGAATGGTGCGGAACCGGTCGGGGGCGATCACCTCCACCTTATGGCCCAGCCGCTCCAGTTCGGCCCGCGTCGTCGTCAGGGTGCGCACGACGCCGTTGACCTGCGGATGCCAGGCATCCGTGACGATCAGCAGCTTCACGCCGCTGCCTTCACCGCCTGCCGGGCGGCGACAATATCCGCCCAGCGCAGGATCTCCAGCCGTCCATCGGGATGTTCCACCAGTGCGGTGCATGATTCGACCCAATCCCCATCATTCACGTAAAGCACGCCATCCATGTCCCGCATCTCGGCATGGTGGATATGGCCGCAGATGACCCCGTCCACCTGCCGCCGGCGTGCTTCGTCGGTCAGGGCGGTCTCGTAATCGCCGATGAATTCAACGGCCTTCTTGGTCTTGTGCTTCAGGTAGGCGGACAGCGACCAATAGGGAAAGCCCAGCCTGCGGCGTCCCTTGTTCAACAGGGTGTTGAGCCAGAGCAGGAACGTGTAGGCCGTGTCACCCACGAAGGCCAACCACTTGGCATAGCGGACAACGGCGTCGAACTGGTCACCATGGATGACCAGATAGCGCTTGCCGTCGGCGGCAGTGTGGATCGTGTCCTCCAAGATGGTCACGCCCCCGAATTGCAGGCCGATATAGTCGCGAAACGCCTCGTCATGATTGCCGGGGATCATAAAGACCTGGGCACCCTTACGGGCGCGGCGCAGGATCTTCTGCACCACATCATTATGCGCTTGCGGCCAGTACCAGCTTTTCTTCAGCCGCCAGCCATCGACGATATCGCCGACCAGATACAGCACATCGGATTCGGTATGTTTCAGGAAATCCAACAGCATGTCGGCTTGGCATCCCCGTGTCCCCAGATGGATGTCCGACAGCCAGATGGCGCGATAGCGCAGCACGTTCCCGTCGCCCAGCATATGTTCCCCCACCGCCGGTCAACCCCAACCACCAATCGTCCGCCATGATTTAAAGACTAGCCATAGCGGATCGTGTCGTTCTATACCGCTTCATCTGGTGTATTGTCAGTCGGTCAATCGGTCATTTCTGCTGCCTCCGCGAAAACTTCTCGCGATTGTCACCAATATTACATTGCCACTTCATCGTTCCTTCATGGAGATGTACTGGAAATGTCACATGGGCTGGATCGCCGGGTCGCGATCATCTTTAACCCTGTGGCCGGACGGCGGCGACCGGGGCTGGTGGAGCAGGTGATGGCCGCTGCGACCGATGCCGGGGCAGTGATGTCGCTGCACACGACCGACGCCGCGGGCCACGCCACATCCATCGCCCGCGATCTGGCCCGGTCGGGGCTGGCCGATGTGATCGTCGCCGCCGGTGGGGACGGCACCATTAATGAGGTGGTGAACGGCATGGCCGCGTCTGGCCTGCTCGACCTGCCGCCGCTGGGTGTGGTGCCGCTGGGCACCGCCAATGTCCTGGCCCATGAACTGGGCCTGACAGGATCGGCGATGCGAATCGGGCGACAGCTGGCCCTGGGGCCGGTCCGGACGGTGCATGCCGGGATGGCCAATGGTCGGCTGTTCACCATGATGGCCGGGGTGGGGATGGATGCCCGTGTGGTGGCGGGAATCGACCCAGCCTTGAAGCGCCGGATCGGCAAAGGTGCCTATGCGCTGGGCGGCCTGCGGGAGATTCTGGCGGGGCCGGCGCTTGATTATGACGTGGCGTTGACGGCACCCGATGGCGGGATCAGCCGGCACAGGGCCGTCAGCTGTATCCTATGCAAGGGTCATTTCTATGCCGGAACCTTCGTGCTGGCCCCTGACGTGCGGTTGGAGCAGCCTGTGCTGCACGCGGTGCTGTTCACAAAGCCGGGGCGGCTGGCGGCCCTGACCTATGCCGGTGCCATGACCTTCGGCCTGCTGCCCGGACGGTCGGATGTCCTGATCCTGCCAGCGATCAATGCCCGGATTGACGGGCCGGTGGCGGAGCCGGTGCAGGGAGATGGCGACATCATTGCCCGTCTGCCGGTTGACATCTCTATATGGGGTGGGTGTCTGCGCGTGGTGGGTGGAGGTGATTAATCCGCCTTGCGGGCGGCCGGGTGCAGCCGTTCTGTCGGCTCCACATGCGCCAGGCAGTCGATGATCTCCGCCCCCTGCCGGAACCGGAACCAGCCTTTGCCATCATAGAAGGAAAGGCTGTAGGTGCCGTAACTGTCGCGTTCCAGGCGCAGGCTGGGTTCCTTCAGGCCCGGCAGCCAGACAAGGATCCAGTCCCGTTCCCGGTTGCTGGACCGTTCCATCTTCTGCCACAGGCCCCGGCGGCGGCGGTCGGCCAGGATGGATCCCCAGGCGACCATGTCCATGGGGGTGAAACGCTGACGGGCGAAGGGCAGAATGACGCACATGGCATGGCCTCGGGCTTTGGTGGCACGGGCATCTCCGCACCTGGGTTCAGCCTGTGCCCGCCCCCTTAATGCGGCCTTAATCCTTGACGGTCCAAAAGCATAGGGCATGCGAAAGGTCAGGTTCGTGGCCCGTCGCGAAAAACCCATTTCGCAACTGCACAGCGTAATGATGCGACCAAGGTCGTAAACCGGCGCGCTTCCTGGCCAAATCCAAGGGAAGCGGTGCAAAACCGCATACCCCCAATCCACAGGCGCGCTGTTGCGTAGGGGCTATGGCTGTGTTACATGCTCGCTCGCTCGACACCGGTGGGTCCTCCTCCGGGATGGCCGATCATTGCTAACGCCCTGAAATTATTCAGGTCCACGGACTTTAACCGAGGTTACCAGTGGCAACCGAAGGGACTGGCGTCTCCGAACTCGCCTCGCGCTATGCGAGCGCTCTGTTCGATCTCGCGGATGGGCAGCAGGCCCTGGACCAGACGGCCCAGGATCTGACGTCCGTCAAGGCTCTGCTCGCTGAAAGCGCGGACCTCCGCCGCTTGATCGGCAGCCCGCTGCTCGCCCGCAACGACCAGGAACGCGCTATGGAAGCCGTCCTGAGCGCGGCTGGCATCGGGGAACTCGTGCGCAAATTCGTGGGGCTGGTGGCGCGTAATCGTCGCCTCTTCGCGTTGCCGGGCATGATCGATGGATATCTGGCCGAACTGGCCCGCCGTCGTGGCGAAAGCACGGCGCGCGTCACCGTTGCTCGTCCGCTGACGGATGCGCAGTGGACCGCCCTGGCCGCCGCCCTGAACAAGGGTGAAGGCTCCAGCGTCAAGTTGGATGTATGGGTCGATCCCTCGCTGATCGGCGGCATGATCGTCAAAATCGGTTCCCGCATGGTGGATAGCTCCGTGCGTACCAAGCTCAATAAGCTGAAACTCGCCATGAAAGGGGTTGGATAATGGAAATCCGCGCCGCTGAGATTTCCGCGATCCTGAAGCAGCAGATCGCGAACTTCGGCACCGAAGCCGATGTCGCCGAAGTGGGCCAGGTGCTGTCCATCGGTGACGGCGTGGCCCGTATCCATGGCCTGGACAAGGTCCAGGCCGGCGAGATGGTTGAATTCCCCGGCGGGGTCAAGGGCATGGCCCTGAACCTCGAAACCGACAATGTCGGCGTGGTGATTTTCGGTTCCGACCGTGCCATCAAGGAAGGCGACGTCGTCAAGCGTACCGGCGCCATCGTTGAGGTGCCGGTGGGCCGTGGCCTGCTGGGCCGCGTTGTTGATGGTCTGGGCAACCCGATCGACGGCAAGGGCCCGCTGACCGACGTGACCCGTCAGCGCGTGGAAGTGAAGGCCCCCGGCATCATTCCGCGTAAGTCGGTGCATGAGCCGATGCAGACCGGCCTGAAGGCGATTGACGCCCTGGTGCCGGTCGGCCGTGGCCAGCGCGAGCTGATCATCGGTGACCGTCAGACCGGCAAGACCGCCATCGCTCTGGATACCTTCATCAACCAGAAGGGCATCAACAAGGGCGACGACGAGTCTAAGAAGCTGTATTGCATCTATGTCGCCGTGGGCCAGAAGCGCTCCACCGTGGCGCAGATCGTGAAGACCCTGGAAGAGAACGGCGCGCTGGAATATTCCATCGTCGTCGCCGCCACCGCTTCCGAGCCGGCACCGCTGCAGTTCCTGGCCCCCTATACGGGTGCGGCCATGGGCGAGTTCTTCCGCGACAATGGCATGCATGCCCTGATCGTTTATGACGATCTGTCCAAGCAGGCCGTTGCTTACCGTCAGATGTCGCTGCTGCTGCGCCGTCCGCCGGGCCGCGAAGCCTATCCCGGCGACGTGTTCTATCTGCACAGCCGCCTGCTGGAACGCGCCGCCAAGCTGAACGATGCCAATGGCAATGGTTCGCTGACGGCCCTGCCGGTCATTGAGACCCAGGCTGGCGACGTGTCCGCCTACATCCCGACGAACGTGATTTCGATCACCGACGGCCAGATCTTCCTGGAAACGGGCCTGTTCTATCGCGGCATCCGTCCCGCTATCAACGTTGGTCTGTCGGTGTCCCGCGTGGGCTCCGCCGCACAGATCAAGGCGATGAAGCAGGTTGCCGGCACCATCAAGCTGGAACTGGCCCAGTATCGTGAAATGGCTGCCTTCGCGCAGTTCGCTTCCGATCTGGATGCCACGACCCAGCGTCTGCTGAGCCGCGGTGCGCGCCTGACGGAGCTGTTGAAGCAGCCCCAGTTCAAGCCGATGCCCGTGGAAGAGCAGGTCGTGTCGATCTTCGCCGGTGTGAAGGGCTATCTGGACAAGATCCCGACCAACGACGTGAACCGGTTCGAGGCTCGCTTCCTGGACGAAATCCGGGCCAAGGGTGCCGACATCCTGGCCGCGATCCGCAATGAGAAGGCGATTTCCAAGGAAACTGAAGAGAAGCTGAAGGCTTTCCTCGAAGGTTTCGTCAAGGTTTTCGCCTGATCCAAGTCCCGTAAGGGGCCTCATTGAGAGCATAGGGCTGTCATGCCGAGCTTGAAGGACATCCGAAACCGGATCGCCAGCGTCAAGTCGACGCAGAAGATCACGTCGGCCATGAAGATGGTCGCGGCCAGCAAGCTGCGCCGCGCCCAGGAGCAGGCTGAGGCCGGCCGGCCCTATGCTGAACGCATGGGCCGGATGCTGGCCTCATTGGCGGCCAACGTGGCCGGCGGTCCCGGTGGCCCCCGCCTGATGACCGGGACGGGCAGCGATCAGACCCACCTGCTGGTGGTTATGACGGCTGACCGTGGTCTGGCTGGCGGTTTCACCAGCTCCGTGGTGCGCGACACCAAGCGCGCCATCCTGCGCTTGCAGGCCGAGGGCAAGACCGTGAAGCTGCTGACCGTGGGCCGCAAGGGCCGCGATCTGCTGCGTCGCGAGTTCCCCTCGCTGATCGTCGCGACGTTCGAGGAAGTGGGCAAGAAGAAGCTCTCCTTCGCCGACGCTGACATGGTGACCGCGAAGATCCTGGAGCTGTTCGACGCCGGTCAGTTCGACGTCGCCACGATCGTCTACAACAAGTTCAAGTCGGCGATGACCCAGATCGTCACCTTCCAGCAGGTGGTGCCGTTCGCGGCTCCCGAAGCGGGTGACGCCCCGGTCGAAGCCGGCGCCGTTTACGAGTTCGAGCCGAGCGAAGAGGCCATCCTGGCCGATCTGCTGCCGCGCAATCTGGCCATCCAGGTCTATTCCGCCTTGCTGGAGAGCGCCGCGTCGTTCTTTGGTTCGCAGATGACCGCGATGGACAATGCCACGCGCAACGCCGGCGAGATGATCAAGAAGTACACGCTGGTCTACAACCGCACCCGCCAGGCTTCGATCACGAAGGAACTGATCGAAATCATCTCTGGCGCGGAAGCGTTGTAAACCCACCCGCATTCACGACGAAGTCAAGGTTCCGAGGGAGCTTACCCCATGGCTAACAACAGCAACGCGGTCGGCCGCATCACACAGGTTCTTGGTGCCGTCGTGGACGTGCAGTTCAACGGCGAACTGCCGCCAATCCTGAACGCGCTGACCACCCAGAACGAGGGCAAGGCCCTGGTTCTGGAAGTCGCGCAGCATCTGGGCGAGAACACCGTCCGCACCATCGCCATGGACACGACCGACGGTCTGGTCCGTGGTGCCGAGGTGGTGGATACCGGCAACTCGATCCTGATGCCCGTCGGTCCGGCCACCCTTGGCCGCATCCTGAACGTCATCGGCGAGCCGATCGACGAGCGCGGCCCGGTCGGCAACGACAAGGTCCTGCCGATCCACCGTGACGCTCCGGAATTCGTTGAGCAGGCGACCGACGCCGCCCTGCTGATCACCGGCATCAAGGTCATCGACCTGCTGGCCCCGTACCTGAAGGGCGGTAAGATCGGCCTGTTCGGTGGTGCGGGCGTGGGCAAGACCGTGACCATTCAGGAACTGATCAACAACGTCGCCAAGGCGCACGGTGGTATGTCGGTGTTCGCCGGCGTGGGTGAGCGTACCCGCGAAGGTAACGACCTGTACCACGAAATGATCGACGCCGGCGTTATCAAGACCGACGGCCCGGGCTCCAAGGTGGCCCTGGTCTATGGTCAGATGAACGAGCCGCCGGGTGCCCGCGCCCGCGTCGCCCTGTCCGGTCTGACCATCGCCGAATATTTCCGCGATGAAGAAGGCCAGGACGTGCTGTTCTTCGTGGACAACATCTTCCGCTTCACCCAGGCGGGTGCCGAAATGTCGGCACTGCTGGGCCGTATCCCGTCGGCCGTGGGTTATCAGCCCACCCTGTCCACCGACATGGGCGGCCTGCAGGAGCGCATCACCTCGACGAAGAAGGGTTCGATCACTTCGGTGCAGGCCATTTACGTGCCCGCCGACGATCTGACCGACCCGGCCCCGGCCACCTCCTTCGCCCACCTCGACGCCACGACCGTGCTGTCGCGCTCCATCGCTGAAATGGCCATCTTCCCGGCCGTGGATCCGCTGGACTCGACGTCGCGCGCCCTGGACCCCCGCATTGTCGGTGAGGAACACTACAACACCGCCCGCAAGGTTCAGCAGGTGTTGCAGCAGTACAAGGCCCTGCAGGACATCATCGCCATCCTGGGCATGGATGAACTGTCGGAAGAGGACAAGCTGGTCGTGGCCCGTGCCCGTAAGATCCAGCGCTTCCTGTCGCAGCCGTTCCATGTGGCCGAAGTGTTCACCGGCACGCCGGGCGTTCTGGTTGCTCTGGAAGACACCATCAAGGGCTTCAAGGGCATCGTGAACGGCGACTACGACCACTTGCCGGAAGCTGCCTTCTACATGGTCGGCACCATTGAGCAGGCCGTGGAAAAGGCCCGCAAGATGGCCGAGGCCGCCTAAGGTTCGCTCTGACCCCTTGCCCCCGGTTCGCCGGCGGCAAGGGGCAGCTGCACAGGAGGGGGCAACCCTCCTTGACGCGTTTTACTAGGGTTCAAGCCATGGCCGACAAGGTTGAATTCGAGCTGGTGTCGCCGGAAAAGCTGCTGGTGTCGCAGCCGGTGCATATGGTGGTGGTGCCGGGGGCCGAGGGCTTCCTGGGTGTCCTGCTGGGCCATGCCCCGATGATCGTCACGGTGAAGCCGGGCATCATCGACATCTATGCCAATGACATGGCGACGATCACCCAGCGCATCTTCGTCGCAGGTGGTTTCTGCGAGATCACGGCTGCCCGCGTCACCATCCTGGCTGAAGAGGCGTCCGATCTGGACGCCGTCCGTGGCCTGGATCGCGCGGCCCTGGAAAAGCAGTTGGCCGACCTGACGGAAGATCTGGCTGACGCCAAGTCCGACGGTGAGCGCCACACGCTGGAAGGCAAGGTCGCCATCGTGCAGGCCAAGCTGGACGCGCAGGCCGGTACCTTGCACTAAGCAGCTTGATCGGCACCGGGAACAGCGTCACATATGTGTCACGTTTCCGGGGCGATGAGAGCGGTTATCACGGGGGCGCCTTGCGCCCCCGTTGCTTTTTCGACCCATCCGGCCCATCTGTCAGCAACCGCGCGCCCCAACTGGCTGCGCGATCTTCAGCAGCGAAGTGGAAGTTATCGTCATGGCGAATGCGCATTGGACCGTCGAGGGCCTGCCCTGGGACAAGCTGGACCAAGCCAAGGCGTCACCCGACATGCTGAAGCTGGCCAAGGCGGCTGCCCTGGTGGAGTATAACGGCCACATCTATGCCGATTACCTGTGCAACGTCTTCCGCGAGGACCCCGTCTTCTGCGACGTGGTCCGGCAATGGGCCATCGAGGAAGTGCAGCATGGCGAAGCCCTGGGCACCTGGGCGTCGCGCGTCGATCCCTCCTGGGATTTCCAGGCAGCGGTGAAGCGTTTTCGCGACGGGTACCAGATCGACATTGATGCCATGGAGAGCAAGCGCGGCAGCCGCGCTGGCGAACTGGTCGCCCGCTGCATCGTGGAGACGGGCACGTCCAGCTATTACACAGCCCTGGCCGAGGCGACGGAAGAGCCGGTCTTCAAGCAGATCTGCAAGCATATCGCCGCCGACGAGCTGCGCCATTACAAGCTGTTCTACGATCATCTGAAGCGCTATCTGGAATCAGAGAAGCTGAACCGGGTGCAGCGCCTGCTGGTCTGCCTTTCGCGCATCAATGAGACGGAGGACGATGAGCTGTCCTACGCCTTCTATGCCGCGAATTACTGGACCCGCCCCTATGAGCGGGTCGAGAACAATGCCGAATATACCAGCCTCGCCTATTCCTTCTACCGCCCGCACCATGTCGACCGTATGGTGGGCATGGTGTTCAAGGCATCCGGCCTGAAGCCGCATACCTGGCTGCACAGCTGGGCGGCCAAGTTCGCGTATAAGCGCATGCATCAGAAGGCCGAAACGGCACGTCTGGCGGCGTGAATAAAGGGGGCGACACGCCCCCTTTTTGCTGTCAATGCAGCCGCTGTGACACCGGCCCCTCAATGGTCAGACGCGGTTCATCCTCGTCCATACCGTCGCGCAGGATATCCAGCAGCCGGCCCGCATCCGGCGTACCGCCCAGCGCCTCACACAGGCACCCCAGCAGTTCGGGCACCATCTGTATCAAGGCGGTATTGCCCGGCAGGAAGCGATGCAGGATCAGGCCGTTTTCGACGGCATCCAGCATCAGGCTGGCCGCCGGACCGGCCATTGCCAGGGCCGGGGGCAGGGGTGCGGGCACGGGGGCTTCCCCCGTCGTGGCAAAGGACCGCATGTTGCGTTCCATGATGAACCCGCTGACAGGGCCATCGACCACCTGCATCGCGGCATTGGTGCCCGCCTGTTCCAGAAGGACGCGGCGCAGTTTGCGTAAGGCCGCGATGACGGCAGCGGTCTGGTCTGCCTGACCGGTCTTCCGCTGGCCGGCGGCATTGAAGGCGGTCCGCACAAGGGTTGGAATGGGGTTCTGTATCTGTTGCGGTTCAGTCTGGGTCTGCTGGGTCGTCATGGCGCGATCCTCCTTCACGAAGCGATGCCCCTTGGTCATCGGCGCGCCCTCGCGGACCCCAGCATGGGCATCCGTGGCGGCACCTGTCTTGTGACGTAGGGTGTCGCGGGGATCGCTTCAAGGGTCGGCGGCGGAACCATTCCGGGGTATCCTGTGGCACCGCAACATGGGATGGCCGTGATGGTGTTGAAGCAGATCATGCGCCGGCTGGGCCGAGGGAGTACGGTTGCAGCCGCGCCGGCATCCCCGAATCGGCCCGCCGGCATGGCGCTGGCCTTGCAGGGCGGCGGCTCGCTGGGAGCCTTCACCTGGGGCGTGCTGGACCGGTTGCTGGACGAACCCGGATTCGCACCGGTGCGCCTGTCGGGCGCTTCTGCCGGGGCTGTCAACGCGGTGGCCTTGGCCAGTGGCTGGGCCAAGGGCGGGGCCGGAGGGGCGCGGGACGCGTTGAACCGGGTCTGGCGGCGGGTGGGGGAATGCGGGGTGGGGGCCTTGGGCTTTTGCCCCAGTTGGGCCAATAATGGCATCACCCAGGCCGTAAACAGCGCTGCCTTCGCCATGGCGACCCGTCTGTTTTCGCCCTACGCCCTCAATCCCCTGGGCTTCAACCCGCTGCGGTCGATCCTGGTGGAGGAGGTGGATTTCGCGGCCCTGACCCTGCCCACGACCCCGGCCCTTCTGATCTCCGCCACCCGCGTGCGTGATGGGCAGCCGCGCCTGTTCAGCAATGCGGAGATCGGGGTCGATCAGCTGCTGGCCTCCACGACCCTGCCGACCCTGCATCAGGCCGTGGAGATAGATGGCGAGGATTACTGGGACGGCGGTTACACCCTGAACCCGCCCATCCGCGCCCTGCTGGACGGACCGTCCGTGGGCCGGCTGCTGGTGGTGCAGGCCATGGCCAACTGCACCGACGACACGCCGCGCACGGCGGCGGCGATTCGCGAACGCCTGAATCAGATCACCTTCTCCCGCCCACTGGAGGCGGAAATGGAACTGGTGCGGGAGGTGCTGAAGCGGGGGGAGGGGCCGGAAGAACTGGACCTTCTGTCCATTGACCCGCTGGACCCGGCCTTGGGCGAGCTGAACGGCCTGCGCATCGACATGGAGTATCTGCTGGCCCTGAAGGCCCATGGGCGGGCACAGGCGGGGCAGTGGTTGGCGGAGACTAACGCACCAACACCTTACCCGGATTCATGATCCCGTCCGGGTCCAGCAGCCCCTTCACCTTGCGCATCAGGTCCAGTTCCACCGGGTCCTTGATACGGGCCAGGTCCTCGGCCTTGTGATTGCCGATGCCATGTTCGGCGCTGATGCTGCCGCCATGGGAGAGGGCCTGTTCGTGGACAAGATCGGTGATGGCATGGGCGTGCGCCAGATAGGCGGCCCCCTCCATCCCCGCCGGGCGGCCAACATTGAAATGGATATTGCCGTCACCGACGTGGCCGAACGGGTAGGGCCGGATGCCGGGCATATAGGCAGTGACGGCTTGGATTGTGGCGGCCAGGAAGTCGGGGATGCGGCTGACGGGCACCGAAACGTCAGTATGGACCGCGCCGCCGATCTTGCGCCCGATCTCCGGCAGGCTTTCGCGGATCAGCCACAATTTGCGCTGCTGTTCCAGGCTGTCGGCGAAGATGGCGTCGGTGACCAGCCCCTGGTCCAGCGCGGCTTCCAGCACCGCCTCGACCTGCCTGCGCAGTGTAGGTCCCGGCATGCCACTGCTGGCTTCCAGCAGCACATACCAGGGCGAGGGGGCGGACAGAGGGTCCTGGTCACGGCCCAGGATTTCCCGCGATCCATCAAAGGCAAAACGCGGCATCAGCTCAAAAGCCGACAGGCTGTCGCCTGTGCCGGTGCGGGCCAGACCCAGAAGGGCGACAGCGGCGGCGGGGCTGGGTACTGCGATCAGGGCGGTTTCGATCTGGCGCGGGCAGGGATAGAGCTTCACCGACGCGGCGGTGATGATACCCAGCGTGCCTTCCGCGCCCAGGAACAGGTGCTTCAGGTCGTAACCGCTATTGTCCTTGCGCAGGGTCCGCAGCCCGTTCCAGACCCGCCCGTCAGGCAGCACCACCTCCAGACCCAGCACCAAATCGCGGGCGTTGCCGTAACGCAGGGTCAGGATGCCGCCGGCATTGCTGGACAGATTGCCGCCCAGCATGCAGGTGCCTTCCGCCCCCAGCGACAGGGGGAAATAACGGTCCGCCGCCTGTGCCGCCGCCTGGATGTCGGCCAGGATGCACCCGGCTTCCGCCACCAGCGTGTAATCCGCCGCGTCCAGGGTGCGGATACGGTTCAGCCGGCCCAGGTTCAGCAGGACAGCCCCCGTGCCCGGTCGCACCACCGTTCCGCCCACCAGCCCCGTATTGCCCCCTTGCGGTACAATGGGCACGTGGCGTTCGGCGCACAGGCGCACGATGGCGGACACCTCATCTGTCGAACCGGGGCGCAGCACGGCCAAGGGGTAACTTTCCTCCCGCCGGCGCCAGTCAAAGGCGAACGCCGCCATGTCCGCGCCGGTCAGGACGTTTGACGGGCCGATCAGGCGGGCGAAGGCGGACAAAAGATCGCTCATGTCCGGGGGGCCGCCGCCCGGCGCAGCCGGTCATTGATGGCGACACCCAGACCCTTGTCCGGCACCGGCATGACGGCGATGCCCGACAGGCCGGGCCGGTCCAGGGCGCGCAGCATGGCGAACAGATTGGATGCCGCCTCCGTCAGGTCGCCATTGTTGGACAGGTTCATGCGGACCGCCCCGCCGCGCAGGAACTGGTCAGGACCAAAGGCCAGCAGCGCCTCATCCTCGCCTACATTGGTCGCGTCCAGCCGCACGGGCAGGCCCGGCGCATAATGGCTGGTCAGCATGCCGGGGGCCTTCACCCCGTCTGCGGCGGTCGCCAGATCAACGGGACCCAGCACGCTTTCCAGCTCTTCGCGCGTCACCGAACCGGGACGCAGCAGCAGCGGTCGCTCGCCCGTCAGGTCCAGGACGGTCGATTCGACACCGATGGCGCAGCGCCCGCCTGCCAGGATCAGTTTCAGCCGCGCGCCACCGCCATCGGGAAACTCCTCCACCACATGCATCGGCGTTGTCGGGCTGACGTGGCCCGAGACATTGGCCGATGGAGCCGCCAGGGGACGGCCGGATGCCTGGATCAGGGCGCGGGCAACCGGATGGGCAGGACTGCGCACCGCCACCGTATCCAGCCCGGCGGAAACCAGCAGCGACAGGGGCGCATCGGCCCGGCGTGGCAGGACCAGGGTCAGCGGGCCGGGCCACCACATCTCCATGGCGCGGGCGGCGCGGTCATCGATATGGACCAAACCCTCTGCCGCCCCCGCATCGGCCACATGCACGATCAGCGGGTTGAAGCTGGGGCGACCCTTGGCGGCGAAGATGGCAGCGACCGCCGCGTCGTTCCCGGCATCGCCGGCCAGCCCATAGACGGTTTCTGTGGGCATGGCGACCAGATGCCCCGCCGCCAGCACCTTTGATGCCTGCGCATAGGCATCCGGCCCCGGCGGTAGCACGCGCGGGCGATCAGGATGCGGCGGCGGGGCCGGCGCGTCATGGTGATGGTGGCTGGGATCGTCGCAGCAATGATCGTGGGGCACGGGACCGGTCCTGGAATTCTCTGCCGTTACGATAACGACGCCGGGCGACCCGATCACGGGCTTTCCGTGCATTCCGGCGATGCCACAACCCGTAGCGCGGATTACGGCGTCGCCTAATCCGCGGGCCAACGCTGCCGGGATTGCCGCGGATTACAGCGTTGCCTAATCCGCGCTACGCCACACCGGGCTTCAGCGAGAAGACGATACCCCAGCCGTCCGGGTCTTCGAAACAGACGGCCCGGTTCAGCCAGTAGGGATTTTCCGGCTCTGCCGGCACGCCACCCCGCGCCTGGATGGAGGCAGATACGGAAAGCAGGTCCTCGCGGCTGTCGACATAAAGCACCAGCAGATTGTCGCGCGTCGGCGCGGGGCAGGGGCTGCCATCCTTATGCTGCGTGAATTCCAGATGCGTGTCCCAGCCGGGAAGGCCGATCATCACCCCATCGTAGCCGGCATGGGTGCCATCATCGATCCAGCCGCCAATGACCTCCAGCCCGATCACGTCGCGGTAGAAGGCGGTGAGCTCCTTCAGCCGGTCCGTGGGGCGGGCGATGCGTACACGGGTGATGGGAAGATGGCGGGGCCACTTGGTACTGGTCATCGATCTGCCTCATGTTGCGGTGCGGCGCTTGCCGCCCGTCCATCATGTGGGCACACTGGCGTTCAGAACAAAGGGCGGCAAGGGGCAGGATATGGCGGGGCGTGTCATCACCATCGCGCAGCAGAAGGGCGGGGCGGGCAAGACGACGCTGGCCATCCATCTGGCCGTCACCTGGGCGCGGGCCGGCAAATCCGCCGCCTTGGTCGATATCGATCCGCAGGGCAGCGTTTCTGCCTGGTACGCGGCGCGGGAGGCGACGCTGGGTGCCGATGCCACCGGCATCACCCATCTGCAAATCTCCGGCTGGCGCACCCAGCGGGAGGTGGAACGGCTGGCCAGGACCCATGATGTGGTGGTGATCGACAGCCCGCCCCATGCCGAAACCGATGCCCGCATCGCGGTACGCACCGCTGCCCTGGTGGTGGTGCCGGTACAGCCCAGCCCCATGGACCTCTGGGCCACGCGCCCGACGCTTGATCTGGCGCGCGCCGAGAAGCGGCCTGTCATGCTGGTCATGAACCGGGTGCCGGCACGTGGCAAGCTGGTCGATGCCGTGGCCGAGAAGGCGACGGAACTGGGCGTGCCGGTGGCCACCGAAAGCCTGGGCAACCGTATCGGTTTTGCCGGATCACTGATGGAGGGACTGACCCTGGCGGAGACGGACCCCAAATCCAAGGGCGTGGAAGAGCTGGAGGCGCTGGCCGCCGAGATATGGGCGGCGTTGGACTGATGGTGAAAGCCGGAAGTGGTCCGATGTCTCCACTTCGCGTGATTGGTGTGTGTTAACCATCTTGCTAGGTTCGGCCCCTCAACGCAGGTGGGGGAAGCAATGCGTAAGTTGATGGGGGCACTCGCCCTTTTGTCGATTCTGTCGGCACCGGCCGTGACGGCGGCGGATGCGCCGGTGGAGGTCATGGTGCTGGGCACTTACCATTTCGCCAATCCGGGCCAGGACAAGGTGAATGCCCAGATCGACCCGGTCACGACGCCGGCCAAACAGGCACAGCTGGAGCAGGTGGCCGAACGGCTGGCACGGTTCAAGCCGACAGTCATCGCCGTCGAACGGGTGGCCAAGGATCAGGCGACGATGCTGGATCACCGCTATGCAGAATTCACGCCCGCCGATCTTCTGAAGAATCCCGATGAACGGGTGCAGATCGCCTATCGCTTGGCAAACAAGCTGGGCCTGAAGACCGTCTATGCTGTGGATGAGGTGGCGGCGGAAGGGGAGCCCGACTATTTCCCCTTCGATCCCGTTCAGAAATGGGCGGAGGCCAATGGCAGGACGGGCACCATCGACGCCATGTTCGGCCCCATCCAGGCTTGGGTGGCGCAGTTGGAGAAGGATCAGAAGACGAGGCCTATCGCCGATATCCTGGCCGACCTGAACGCACCGGATCATCCCATCGCCATCAAGAGCATGGGCGAGGGCTATTACCGGCTGCTGGCCCTGGGCAAGGGGCGTGACCTGCCGGGGGCCGACCTGAACGCCCGCTGGTATGCCCGCAATGCCCGCATCTTCGCCAAGCTGACCCAGGTGGTGAAGCCGGGCGACCGCGTGCTGCTGGTCTATGGTTCCGGCCATAATTACTGGCTGCGCCATTTCGCCAGCGAAACAGGCGGGTTCAAGCTGGTGGAAGTGGGACCTTACCTGCGACGCTGAGCGGGGTTACCGCACCATCGCCAGTTCCACCGCCGGACGCATGGCGATGGCGGCGGTGTAGCCCAGCTGGATCAGTTCTTCGGCCCGTTCGAATTCCAGGATGCCGATATGGCCGATGCGCGGCGTGATCAACACGTCGGGCGGTTCGCCGGCCAGACGTGACCGGGTGATGCGGTCCTGCATGATGTCCACGGAGCTGGCCATCACCTCCAGAATACCAGGGGCGGGGGAGCGCGGGGGCTTGGCGAAGCGGGCCTGGAACTGCTGGCGCGCATTCTCCCCCACCTCGTTCAGTTTGGCGGCCAGCTTGGCCAGGGGCTTGGGCACGGGGCGGGGGGCCATTTCGGCATCGGCCGTGCCCTCGATCGGGTGTTCGGGCAGGGAGACATTGACGGGACCCAGCTGTGCCTTGGACAGGCGGGGCATCTGTGACAGGTCGCCATTCAGGTTGATGGCGATCACCACCTCAGCCCCCAACGCCCGGCAGAGCGAGACGGGAACCGGGTTCACCAGGGCGCCATCGGCCAGCCACATATTCTGAAACGGCACGGCGGGGAACATGCCGGGAATGGCGGCAGAGGCGCGGACGACGTCCAGCAGATGCCCCTCGCGCAGCCAAACCTCCTTGCCGGTGGACAGGTCGGTGGCGACGGCGGCAAAGGGGATGGGCAGCGATTCGATGGGAATGTCGGTATGTTCGTTGCGGAACCGCTCATACGCCTTTTCGACACTGACCAGCCCGCCGCGTGAGAAGGTGAGGTCCAGCAGCTTGATCGTGTCGAGCATGCCGAATCCCATCGCGAATTCCTTCAGCTCCTCCAGCTGATCCGTCAGATAGGCGGCACCGACCAGGGCACCGACCGAGGTGCCGGCGATGACATCGGGCTTCAGCCCGAATTCCGTCAGCGCGCGCAGCACGCCCACATGCGCCCAGCCGCGCGCCGCACCGCTGCCCAATGCCAGACCGATTTTCATAATGCTGTCCGTTTCCGCTGTCATAATCGCCTGCGACCGCGCGGAACCTTGCGCGAACGGGGCCTTGGGGGCAATACATCCTAGGTAATCTACCCAAAGGAAGATCGATGCGCTCCGTTATTGCCCATCTGTTATGGCCGCTGCTGGTCGCGGTCTGCATCGCCGGCTACTGGTATGGCGGGCAGGTGGGGCATCCTGTCTTGGCCTTCAACATCACCTATTTCGGGCTGGCGGTGACCTTGCTGATCCTGGAACGGGTCATGCCCTATGAACAGGCATGGATGCAAAGCGATGGGCAGCTGCTGAATGATATTGCGCATACGGTGCTGAACAAGGGGGTGGGACAGGTGATCGCGGCCTCCATCGCCATGCTGGGCCTGACCCAGGCGGGGCCGGAGGCGGCATCCGGTTTTTGGCCCGGTGACTGGCCGCTGTGGGCACAGGTTCTGCTGGCCATGATCCTGGGCGAATTCGGGCTCTATTGGGCGCACCGGACATCCCACGAATTCCGCGCCATCTGGCATTGGCACGCCATCCATCACAGCGTCACCAAGCTGTGGATCGTCAATACGGGCCGGTTCCATTTCCTGGATTCGATCTGGAAGACGGCCTTTGCCCTGACCATTGCCGGGCTGGCGGGGGCGCCCAAGGATGTAATCGTCTGGGTGCTGGCCATCACGACCTATATCGGCTTCCTGACCCACTGCAATGTCGATATGCGCTGTGGCCCATTGAACTGGGTCTTCTCCACGCCGGAACTGCACCGCTGGCACCATAACCGCGACCCGATTGAGGGCAACGTGAACTATGGGGAGAATTTCATTCTGTGGGACATAGTGTTCGGCACCCGCCACCTGCCATCCGACCGCAAGCCGCCGGCCAATATCGGCTGCAAGGATGCCGTGCCCGACAGTTTCCTGGGCCAACTGGCCTATCCGTTCCAGGCCTGGGCCCGGCGCGACTTCTTCAATAAGAAGAAGGCGGCGTAACAGGAACGCCGCGCAACTGTCACAAGGGCGCAAGACCTTGGGTGCTGGTTTGTGCTATGGCGTGAAGATGTTCTTTTCCAAGGGGGATTTCCGATGCGCATCGCCGTCATCGGCACCGGCTATGTCGGTCTGGTCTCTGGTGCCTGTTTTTCCGAATTCGGGGTGGAGACGATCTGCGTCGATAAGGATCAGGGTAAGATCGATCGGCTGCTGAAGGGGGAAATCCCGATTTATGAGCCGGGGCTGGATGCCCTGGTGGAAAAGAATGCCAAGGCGGGGCGACTGTCCTTCACCACTGACCTGCCGACTGCCGTGGCCGGTGCGGATGCGGTGTTCATCGCCGTGGGCACGCCGTCACGCCGCGGCGATGGGCATGCCGACCTGTCCTATGTCTATGCAGCCGCTGCGGAGATCGCGGCGGCCCTCGACCCCGACGATTACACGGTCATCGTGACCAAGAGCACGGTGCCTGTGGGTACGGGGCGCGAGGTGGCGCGCATCATCCGCAAGACGCGGCCGGAGGCGGATTTCGACGTGGCATCCAACCCGGAATTCCTGCGCGAAGGGTCGGCGATTGAGGATTTCATGCGTCCCGACCGCGTGGTGATCGGCACTGACAGCGACCGGGCGCGCCAGGTGATGCGCGCGCTGTACCGCCCGCTGTTCCTGATCGAGACGCCGATGGTCTTCACCAGTCTGGAGACATCAGAACTGATCAAGTACGCCGCCAACACCTTCCTGGCCGCCAAGATCACCTTCATCAACGAGGTGGCGGACCTGTGCGAGAAGGTGGGCGCCGATGTGCATGATGTCGCCAAGGGCATTGGCCTGGATAACCGCATCGGCAAGAAGTTCCTGCATCCCGGCCCCGGCTATGGCGGGTCGTGCTTCCCTAAGGACACGCTGGCCCTGGTGAAGACGGCGCAGGATTATGGCAGCCCGTTGCGCATCATCGAAACCGTTGTGGATATCAACGACAAGCGCAAGAAGGCCATGGCCGACCGCGTGATCGCCGCCTGTGGCGGGTCGGTGGCGGGTAAGCGCATCGGCGTGCTGGGCGTCACCTTCAAACCCAATACCGACGATATGCGCGATGCCCCGTCGTTGGATATCGTGCCGGCTCTGCAGGAGGCGGGGGCCATTCTCGCCGCCTATGACCCTGCCGGTCGGCATGAAGCGGAGAAGATGCTGCCCGGCGTGGAATGGGCCGACGATGCCTATGGCGCGCTGAACGGTGCCGATTGCGCCCTTGTCCTGACGGAATGGAACGAATTCCGCATGCTGAACCTGTCCCGTATTTGCAAGGCCATGAAGGCACCGGTGCTGGTCGACCTGCGCAACATCTTCAATCCTGAAGACGCGGAAATGGCCGGCTTTGCCTATCACTGCGTCGGTCGTCCTGGGCGGGTGAAGAAGGCGAAGGGCGAGGTTCATTGAGATGGCGTGGCGCCGGTCGGCGATCATCGACCGGCGCTATCTGCCTCAAATCCCCTGACCGCCCGACACCTCAATCCGCTGCGCAGTCACCCAGCGGTTTGCCGGCGACAGCAGCCCGGCGATCATCGGGCCGATATCGTCGGGTACACCGACCCGGCCCAGCGCCGTCATATCGGCGAAGAACTTGTTGAATTCCGGCGTGTCGCGCACGGCCCCGCCGAAGAAGTCCGTCTCGATGGCACCCGGTGCCACGATATTGACGGCGATGCCGCGCCCGCCCAATTCCTTCGCCATATAGAGCGTCAGGGTCTCCATCGCCCCCTTCACGGCAGCGTAGGCACCCCAGCCCGCCGCCGACACCCGCGTCAGGCCGGAGGACAGGTTGACGATCCGCCCGCCATCCTGAATCAGGCCCAGCAGCGCCTGGGTCAGGAAGAAGGGTCCCTTGAAATGCACGTCCACCAGCCTGTCGAACTGCTCCATGGTCGTGTCGGCGATCAGGGCATGGTCGCCATGGCCGGCATTGTTGACCAGATGCTCGAACCGGTCCCGGCCCCAGTTGGCCGTCAGGGCGGTGCGCAGCCGTCCGGCGAAGTCCGCGAAGCTGCTGGCGTTCCCGACATCCAGCTGCAGGGCCAACGCCTTGCGGCCCAGCGCCGCTATCTCCGACACCACGGCCTCGGCCTCCTCCGCACGGCTGTGATAGGTGATGATGACGTCGCCGCCATTGCGGGCGACGGACAGGGCGGTGTTGCGGCCCAGGCCGCGGCTGGCGCCGGTGATCAGGGTGATGGTGGACATGGGCTCAATCCTTCATCTCGGGGGACTTTCCGTGCCGGTCCGTCCCGGTTGCCGATGACGGGTTTATAAGGCCACTGGCCGTTATTCGTCGTTGCCGGAACCTGGGAGATACTTGCCTAATCCTCCAAATGCGCTTGCCGAAGGGGTGGGGGTGAGGCAGGATCAGCGGCATGAATAACGACCTCCTCCACGCTGTCCGCCGTTATCTGGAGATGCACGCCGATCCGGCCGGCATCGCCCATACCCCCATCGCGGGCCTGACGACCATCCGGTCTCCGACGCCCACCGGGCTGGTCCATGCCATCTCCAAACCTCTGGTCTGTCTGGTTCTGCAGGGGACCAAGCAGGTGACGATGGGCGCTCGCAGTTTCACCTTCGGCGCTGGCGATTCGTTGCTGATCACCGCAGATGTGCCCATCGTCAGCCAGATCACCCAGGCCAGCGCCGAAGCACCCTACATGTCGCTGGTGCTGGACCTGGACCTTGCCCTGATCGCCGATCTGGCGCTGCAGATGGGGCCGGCGGCGGCAAGCGATGTGGCACCTGTGCGGGTTGACCCCACCGACGCGGAGGTGGCGGACGCGGCCCTGCGCATGATGCGCCTGCTCGACAGGCCGGCGGCGGTGCCGGTCCTGCATGGGCAATTGGTGCGGGAGCTGCATTACTGGCTGCTGTGCAGCCGGCACGGTGCCGATATCCGTCGCCTGGGTTGGCCCGATAGCCATGCCAGCCGGGTGGCGCGCGCTGTTGCAATCCTTCGGGCTGATTATGCGCAGCCGCTGCCGGTGGAACGGCTGGCCGCGGTGGCGGGGATGAGCCCATCCTCCTTCCACCAGCATTTCCGCGCCGTCACGTCACTGTCACCGTTGCAGTTCCAGAAGCAGTTGCGCCTGATTGAGGCGCGGCGACGGATGCTGGCCCAGGGCGACACCGTCGCCACGGCGGCCTTTGCCGTGGGCTATGAAAGCGTGTCGCAATTCACCCGCGAATACCGCCGCATGTTCGGGCAGCCGCCGGCACGGGAAACGGAAGCGGCGCGTGGCCGGGTGGCGGCCTGAGTTGTCAGCAAGCGCCGGTAACGCCCGCGTGGGCACTACCTTCAACGCCCCGAAACAAACCCGCCTTTTGCGCTGTTGAACGGGCTGGCGGGCGGTCGCGGGTTGTGCTTTGCTGCCCCCATAAAATGCTTAACCAACCCTACTTCAGGTGACGGAAACATGACCCTGGCGCACAATTTCCATCCCACGGTCCTGCGCGAATACGATATTCGCGGCATCATCGGCAAGACGCTGACGACCGACGATGCAAGGGCCATCGGCCGGGGCTTCGGCACCATGGTGGTGCGCGGGGGCGGCAAGAAGGTGGCCATCGGCTATGATGGCCGCCTGTCGTCCCCGTCGCTGGAAGCCGCCGCCGTCGAAGGGTTGAAGTCTGTCGGCCTGCATGTGGTACGCATCGGCCTGGGCCCCACGCCCATGCTGTATTTCACGGCGCGCCACCTGAAGCTGGATGCCGGGATGATGATCACCGGCTCGCACAATCCGCCGGATTATAATGGCTTCAAGATGATGATCGGCAAGGCGCCGTTCTTCGGCAGCCAGATCCTGGAAATCGGCAAGATCGCCGCCGCTGGCGACTTCGAAGCCGGCGAGGGTTCGGAAGAGACGATCGACATCCAGGACGCCTATGTTGACCGTCTCGTTGCCGATTATGACGGCACGCGCGACCTGAACGTGGTCTGGGACAATGGCAATGGGGCGGCGGGTGAAATCCTGCGGCGTCTGGTCAAGAAGCTGCCGGGCAAGCACACGCTGCTGTTCGATGATATCGACGGCACCTTCCCCAACCACCATCCCGACCCGACCATTCCCGAGAACCTGGAAGACATCCTCCATAAGGTGGCCGAGACGAAGGCTGACCTGGGCATTGCGTTCGACGGCGATGCCGACCGGATCGGTGCCGTGGATGAAAAGGGTCGCATCGTCTGGGGCGACCAGCTTGTCGCCATCTATTCCAAAGATGTGCTGGCCAACCATCCCGGTGCCACCATCATCGCCGATGTGAAGGCCAGCCAGAGCCTGTTCGACCAGATCGCCAAGCTGGGCGGCAAGCCGCTGATGTGGAAGACGGGCCATTCGCTGTTGAAGGCCAAGATGGCCGAAACCAACAGCCCGCTGGCCGGCGAGATGTCGGGTCACATCTTCTTTGCCGATAAGTATTATGGCTTCGACGACGCGCTGTACTGCGGCGTTCGCCTGCTGGGCATCGTGTCGCGTATCGCCGCCCTGTCGGCCCTGCGCGATGAACTGCCCGACATGCTGAACACCCCGGAGGTTCGCTTCCAGGTGAATGAGGAGCGCAAGTTTGCCGCCGTGGACGAGATCAAAGCCCGTGTGAAGGCGGAAGAAGCCGCTGGCGGGGCCGAGGTCAATGACATTGACGGCGTGCGGGTGAAGAGTGCCGATGGCTGGTGGCTGCTGCGCGCATCCAACACCCAGGACGTGCTGGTGGCCCGTGCCGAAGCGTTCAGCCCCGAAGGATTGGAGCGGCTGAAGGGCGCTATCAAGGACAATCTGGCCAAGAGCGGCATCGCCGCCCCGGCTGATTTCTGATGTGACGGTGGTGGGGGAGGGCGCCATGGACGCGGCTTCCCCCGCCGATCCCACCCGCGACTGGGCACAGTTGCGGCGCGATGCCGAAACGGGCATCGAAAGCATTCGGGCCCATTTCACCGGCCATGCCTATGACATGCATGACCATGACGAATTGCTGCTGGGCGTCACCGAACAGGGCGTGCAGTCGTTCCGTTGTGGCCGGCAGCAGGTGGTCAGCGTTCCGGGCCGCGCCATCCTGATCGAACCCGGCCAGCCGCATGACGGGCACCGCCCCGATCCGGCGGGTTTTACCTATCAAATGCTGTATCTGCCCCTGTCTTGGGTTCGGGAACGACGCGACCATGCCGCCGGACCGCTGGCCCCGCTGGGGTTCCGACAGACGCTGTGGGAGGATGCGGGCCTGTGCCAGGACATTGCCCAGGCCTTCCGCGCCCTGCATGGGCGGGAGGGACGGCTGGCCCGCGATCTGGCGCTGGACCGGCTGCTGGGCCGGTTGTGGCAGCCCGACCTGTGGCGCACCGAACCCGTCGGCCATCGCCCGCACCGGGCAGCCAGTCGGGCGCGTGAGGCGCTGCATGACCATATGGAAACGGATATCGGACTGGCCGACCTGGCCGACATGGCGGGGACCGACCGGTTCCGCCTGAACCGGCAGTTCCGGGAAGCCTATGGACGTTCCCCCCATGCCTATCTGGTGCAGTTGCGGCTGAAGCGGGCCAAGGCGCTGCTGGCAGCGGGCAGGGTACCGGCGGATGTGGCGGCCAGCGTCGGGTTCGCGGACCAGAGCCATCTGGGCCGCTGGTTCCGCCGCGCCTATGGCACGACACCCGCTGCCTATCGCCAAATCTGCACAAATCTTCCAGACGGGCGGGAGGCGGTGTCGGCATCCTGAACCTCCATTACCGGAGGGACATGATGTTCGATACCAAGGTCGCCCTGATCATCCGCGACGATCTTCTGCCCTGGCAGCGGCTGAACGTGGCCGCCTTTCTGGCGACCGGCATCGCCGCTGGCGCGCCGGAAGCGCTGGGCGAACCCTATCTGGATGCGCAAGGGATGGTGTTCGGGCGCATGCTGGGCCAGCCCATCCTGGTGTTCCAGGCGGGCAAGGACGGGTTGGAGCAGGCGGCACGGGTGGCGCGGGAACGTGGGCTGCTGGCCATCCCCTATATCGCCGGCATGTTCCGCACGGGTAATGACGCAGACAACCGCGCCTGCTTCCGAGCCGAGGACCCGGCGGCACCCGACTGGGTCGGGATCGGGCTACGCGGTCCGAAGAAGGGGGTGGAGAGGGCAACCAAGGGTTTGTCCCTCCATCCCTGATGTCATTTTTCGCCACCAGTGCAGAAAAGGCGTGCCCTCTGATTTTGAATCATCCCAAGGTATTCAGACAATTGTTTCAATCTGGAAGCAATTACCCATATTTGGCAGCAGATTCGCGATGTGGCTTGTAATATCGCGAATTTAATGATGCTTTAACCAAATCTCCACTTGGAACCCCTATCCGAATTGGATATATCGTTTCGTCAGAAACGATAAGGCTGCCGTTACGGAAGGCGGCATCCCTGGGGTGGACGATCATGTTGAAGTTGCGGGAAACGCTGCTGGGCGTCGTGGGCGCACTGGCCGGGCTGGCTATTGTTGCATCCCTTTTCGGGTGGCAGACATTGAATGCCGGGGAGCGGCAGCTGGCTTCCATCTATGCCGAACGCGTGGTGCCGATGCGCGACCTGAAGATCGTGTCGGACGCCTATGCCGTTTTCATTGTCGACACAACCCACAAGGTGCGGCACGGCACGGTTTCATGGGCGGAGGCGGCCAAAGGCGTGGAAACGGCCAAGGCGGAGATCAAGGCCCGCTGGCAATCCTATCTGGCGCGTCCGCATGACAGCGACGAGACGGCCCTGGTGCGTGAGGCGCAGAGCCGGTTCGGGGCAGCCGATGCCGCGATTGAGCAGCTTCAATCCCTGCTGCGAGCCCAGGACCGGGCGGGGATCGTAACCTTCGCGGAGGCGACGCTGTACCCAGCCATCGATCCGGTGACGGAAACCATCGTGAAGCTGACCGACCTGCAGGTCCTGCGGGCCGAAGCGGCGTATGAGGCGGCATCGGGGCAGGGCGTATGGCTGCGCGGGCTGAATATCGGTCTGGTGGTGCTGGTGCTGGCCCTGGGGGCGGCTGGATTGCTGGTCGTCCTGCGCGGGGTTATCCGCCCTGTGCGTGACCTGACGGGCGCTATGGGGGTTCTGGCGGGCGGTGCCTTGGATGTTGCCATTCCTGGCACCGCGCGCCGAGATGAAGTGGGCGACATGGCCCGCGCCGTTCTGGTTTTTCAGCAGGGTGCACAGGAAAACCAACGCATGTTGGCAGAGCGTGCGGCGGCAGAGACTGAGCGGATTCGCCGACTTGAAACGCGCGAGGCCCTGGCTGCTGCCTTTGAACGGCAGATCACCCGTATGCTGGGCACGCTGGAGGAGGCGGGCAGAGACATGGCGCAGGCCGCCGCCACCATGGCCGACCTGTCGGCGCAGACCGACGCCCAGGCCATGGGTATCGCCGGTGCTGCCGAGCAGGCCGCCAGCAATGTCCAGAGCGTGGCGGCATCGGCGGAGGAGTTGGCCGTCTCCATCTCCGAGATTGGTCGGCAGGTGGAAGATAGCGGTCGCATGTCAGCCGACGCGCTGGACGGTGCCCGTCGCACTGACGCCATCGCCACCGGCCTGTCGGATGCGGCGGGGCGGATCGGCAATGTGGTGCAACTGATCGCAGAGATCGCCAGCCAGACCAACCTTCTGGCGCTCAACGCCACCATCGAGGCCGCGCGGGCCGGGGAAGCGGGCAAAGGGTTCGCGGTAGTGGCTTCAGAGGTGAAAAGCCTGGCCAATCAGACAGGCCGCGCGACGGAGGAGATCACCCAGCAGATCGCCCTGATCCAGCAGACGGCGGCGGATGTCGTGTCGGCCATCCGCGACAGCAGTGCCACCATCGACGATATCGCGCATATCGCCGCCGCCATCGCCGCCGCTGTGCGTCAGCAGGAAGCCGCTACGGCAGAGATCGCCCGCAATATCCAGCAGGCGGCCCAGGGTACGGAAGAGGTCAGCGGCGGCGTGGCGCAGGTGCGCGACGCCAGTGGTCAGGCGCGGGCGGAGACAGGCCGCGTCCTGTCTACCGCCACGGCGTTGGGGGAGCAGTCCCGCGAACTGGGCGGCGTGGTCACACGCTTCCTGGGTGACCTGAAGGCAGCGTAGGCGCGGCTATGCCAGCCGCCCGGCTGCCGATGTCAAGTCGCGCAGCTGTTCCGCCTGCTCTTCCGTCCACTGGCCGGGCTTCAGACGCCAGCCCCAGTTACCGTCGGGCAGGCCGGGGACATTCATGCGGCCTTCGGTGCCCAGGCCCAGCACATCCTGCACGGGCGTGATGACCATTTCGGAATTCACGCCCAGGGCGAAGCGGATGAAGTCCCAGTGCAGGTTCTGCCCATCGCTATTCAGATAGGACCGGATGCGCTGCCCCAGCTCCCCGTCCAGCCCGCCGCGCGAGGCAACCCAGCCCAGGATCGTGTCATTGTCATGGGTGCCGGTATAGAACACTGAATGCGCGGCATAGCGGTTGGGATCGTAATGCCAGGGTTCGAAATGGTCGCCCCATTCGAACGGCAGCACCCGCATGCCGGGGAAGCCGAAATGGTCGCGCAGCCGCTCCACCTCTGGCGTGATGACGCCCAGGTCTTCGGCGATGATGGGCAGTTCCCCGAACCGGTCCTTCAGTGACTGAAACAGCTCATAGCCGGGGGCGGGCACCCAATGTCCATTGATGGCGGTTTCTTCATGCGCTGGGATTTCCCAATAGGCCTCGAACCCCCGGAAATGGTCGATGCGGACCATATCCACGGTTTCCAGCGTCTTGGCGATGCGCCGGTGCCACCAGGAGAAACCCTCGGTCCGGTGCGCGTCCCAGCGGTACAGCGGGTTGCCCCAGCGCTGACCGGTGGCGCTGAAATAATCGGGCGGCACGCCGGCCACGATGGTGGGGCGGCCCGACCCGTCCAGTTCAAACAGATCGCGGCGTGACCAGACATCGGCGCTGTCACCTGCCACGAAGATCGGGATATCGCCCATGATGCGGATGCCACGTGCATTGGCATCCTTCTTCAGGGCCATCCATTGCCGGAAGAACAGGAACTGCTGCACCTTGATCTTCTTGATCTCAAAGGACAGCGTGTGCCGCGCCTCCCCGATGCCGATCGGGTCGCGGCTGGCATACAGCGCGTTCCAATCCAGCCAGGCGGCCCCGCCATGCTTGGCCTTGAGGACCGTGTAGAGCGCATAATCGTCAAGCCATTCAGCATCGTTGCGTGCCCGGAACAGTTCGAAATCACTCCATTCCTCATCATGGCTGGGACGTTTCAGGAAATTGCCGGCGACGATGTCCAGGGCGGCCAGCTTGGCGGCGGCGACCCCGTCATAATCCACCCGTTCCGCCTCATTCCCCGGCAGGCCTGCCAGGATGGATGCGTCGGCAAAGCCGTCGGCCACCAGATCGTCGAAACTGATCAGCAGCGGGTTGCCGGCGAAGCTGGACAGGGCGGAATAAGGGCTGTTGCCCAGGCTGGTGGGGGCCAGGGGCAGGATTTGCCACACGCTTTGCCCGGCCGCCTGCATGCGCTCCAGGAAGGAGCGGGCGGCGGGTCCCATGTCGCCGATGCCGTGCCCGCCGGGCAGGGAGGTCGGGTGCAGGAGAAGGCCGCTGATGCGCTGAATATTCATGGCTGGGCGGGGCCTTCCTGTAAGGGTGCTGGAGGAAATGTCACAGATCGCAATGGGTTGGCCGGTCACCCAGCCCCAACCGCCTGCAACCTGTACGGTTGCAGGGACTATTGGTACCGATCATGGCGTCTGGCGTCTGGTCAGACAAGGGGCCGATTGCCCATGGGGCCAATGCGTGGCACTTGAACCGCCGGGCTGGCGGACATACAGTCCGGCACTTCCGAATGACAGTGCCGAAGCCATGACCGACCAGACTCTGCCCCCCGACATCGCCGCCCTCAGCTTTGAGGATGCGCTCGCCGAGCTGGAGCGGATTGTCCGTCAGCTGGAGGAAGGCAAGGCCAAGCTGGACGATGCCATCCAATCCTATGAGCGTGGCACCTGGCTGAAGCGGCACTGCGAGGCCAAGCTGCGCGAGGCGCAGGCCAAGGTGGACCGTATTACCATCGCTGCTGACGGCACCATCGGTGCCGAGCCCGCCCGTCTGGATTGAAGGCCACCATCGAATGCCCTCCTTGCCCAAGACCCTGACATCCGCCATGGCGGATACCGTTGAACAGGTCGAAGCCGCCATCGAGGTGCTGCTGCCGCGCACCAACCTGATGGAGGCCCGCCTGTTCGATGCCATGCGTTATGGCTGTCTGGGTGGGGGCAAGCGCCTGCGCCCGTTCCTGGTCATGGAAAGTGCCCGCATGTTCGGGGTCAGCCCGGCCTGTGCCCTGCGCACGGCGGCGGCGGTGGAGTTCATCCATTGCTACAGTCTGATCCATGATGATCTGCCCGCCATGGATGACAGTGATCTGCGCCGGGGCCGCAAGACCGTGCATCTGGAGTTTGACGAGGCGACGGCCATCCTGGCCGGCGACGGGTTGCTGACCCAGGCTTTCGAGATCCTGGCCGATCATGAAACGCATGAAGACCCGCAGGTTCGCTGCAAGCTGGTGGCGGCACTGGCCAAGGCTGCCGGCCCGCGCGGTATGGTCGGCGGGCAGATGCTGGATTTGATCGCCGAGACCACGCCGCTGGATATCGGCGCCATCACGCGGCTTCAGCGCCTGAAGACCGGTGAGATGATCGCTTTCTCCGCCGTGGCCGGAGCCATCCTAGGCAAGGCAGGCGCGCCGCAACACCACGCGCTGCAGGCCTATGCCCACGACCTGGGGCTGGCCTTCCAAATCGCCGATGATCTTCTGGATGTCGAAGGCACCCAGGACGAGGTGGGCAAGCCCGTGGGCCGTGACGATGTCGCTGGAAAAGCCACATTCGTCTCTATCCTGGGTACCGAGCGGGCGCGTGATCAGGCGCGCCGGCTGGCCGGTCAGGCGGCCCAGCACCTTGAGATTTTCGGGGACCGGGCTGATATGCTGCGTCAGGTGGCGCATTATGTCGTTGAGCGGCGCACATAAAAACAAAGTAAGAGGTGGGGACGATGTCCCAGTCGAAGACGCCGTTGCTTGACCAGGTAAAGGTTCCCGCCGATCTGCGGCGGTTGCAGCCCGCACAATTGCGCCAGTTGGCCGATGAACTGCGCAATGAGACCATTGACGCCGTGTCGGTCACGGGTGGGCATCTGGGCGCGGGTCTGGGTGTGGTCGAACTGACCGTGGCCCTGCATTACTGCTTCGACACACCAACCGACCGGTTGATCTGGGACGTGGGGCATCAGGCCTATCCGCACAAGATCCTGACCGGTCGGCGCGACCGTATCCGCACCTTGCGCATGGGTGGCGGCCTGTCCGGCTTCACCAAACGGTCGGAGAGCGAGTACGATCCCTTCGGCACGGCCCACAGCTCCACCTCCATCTCCGCCGGTTTGGGCATGGCCGCGGCGCGCGATCTGGCGGGGCGTACCAATAATGTGGTCGCCGTCATCGGGGATGGCGCCCTGTCGGCCGGCATGGCCTATGAGGCGATGAACAATGCCGGCGCGTTGCAGTCGCGCCTAGTCGTCATCCTGAACGATAATGACATGTCCATCGCGCCGCCGGTGGGGGCGCTGTCGGCCTATCTGTCGCGGCTGATTTCGTCCAAATCCTATCGCGGCTTCCGCGATTTCTCCAAGCAGGTGGCCGAACATCTGCCACGCCCGCTGCTCAACGCTGCACGCCGGGCGGAGGAATATGCAAGAGGCATGGTCACCGGCGGCACCCTGTTCGAGGAACTGGGCTTTTACTATGTCGGCCCCATCGACGGGCATAATCTGGACCATCTGCTGCCCATTCTGGAGAATGTGCGCGACGATCCGCGCGGCGGTCCCGTGCTGGTGCATGTCGTCACGCAGAAGGGCAAGGGCTATGCCCCGGCAGAGGCATCGGCCGACAAGCTGCATGCGGTCGGCAAGTTCGACGTCATCACCGGCACCCAGGCCAAGCCCAAGGCCAATGCCCCCAGCTATACCCGCGTCTTTGCCGACAGCCTGATCAAGGAAGCCGAGAAGGACGAGAAGATTGTCGCCATCACGGCGGCCATGCCGTCGGGGACGGGCCTCGACCTGTTCCAGCAGAAATTCCCCAAGCGCAGCTTCGACGTGGCCATCGCCGAACAGCATGCCGTGACCTTTGCCGCCGGGATGGCGACCGAAGGTTTCAAGCCGTTCTGCGCTATCTATTCCACCTTCCTGCAGCGCGGGTATGACCAGCTGGTGCATGACGTGGCCTTGCAGAATCTGCCCGTGCGCTTCGCCATCGACCGGGCCGGTCTGGTGGGTGCGGACGGAGCCACCCATGCCGGGGCCTTCGACGTCGCATACCTCGCCTGCTTGCCCAACATGGTGGTGATGGCGGCGGCGGATGAGGGGGAACTGGTGCACATGGTCGCCACCTGTGCCGCCTATGATGCCGGGCCCATCGCCGTCCGTTATCCGCGCGGCGAAGGCGTCGGCGTGGACATGCCGGAACAGGGTGTGCCCCTGCCCATCGGCAAGGGCCGCATCATCCGCGAAGGGGCCAAGGTTGCCATCCTGTCGCTGGGCACCCGTCTGGCGGAGGCGTCAAAGGCGGCCGAGGATCTGGCAGCCCTGGGCCTGTCTACAACGGTGGCCGACGCCCGCTTCGCCAAGCCCATCGACATGGAACTGGTCGAACGGCTGGTCCGCACCCACGAGGTGCTGATCACCATCGAGGAAGGCAGCATCGGCGGCTTCGGCAGTCATGTCCTGCATCATCTGGCGGCGGAAGGCCTGCTGGACATTGGCTGCAAGGTCCGGCCCATGGTCCTGCCCGATACGTACCAGGACCATGACAGCCCGGTGAAGCAGTATGAGGAGGCCGGCCTTCAGGCCCGCAACATCGTTGACATAGCCCTGAAGGCGCTGGGTGTGGAGGCGAAGGCGGCGGTGGGGGCGTGAGGTGGGATCTGCAGCTGGGTTCCGTGTAACGCTCCACGCTGCAGGCCTGAGAAGAAATTATGAGGCTTTGTCATTTTTTGTGTTGACGCTGCAGCCTTGGTGGGGCATAAAAAATCAAATGCGGCATCGTAGTGATTTATTTTCCTTGTGTGTGTGCCAAAAATAGGACATTTTCGCCTTTCCGGTAAAGGAGATGCGAAAATGCGAATTCACTACAAGCGTCTACCTGTTCAGTTCTGCGCCCTCAGTAGCGGTGCAGAGCCGGTGCGCGACTGGTTGCTGACCTTCAGCAAAGATGAACGTGCGCGGATAGGTGAAGCTCTGAGCGTCATTGAATTCGGTTGGCCGATTGGAATGCCAACCTGTCGTCCTATGGGCGATGGGCTTTTCGAGGTGCGCACAAATCTTCAAAGCCGCATCGTGCGGATACTGTTTTGTGTGCATGAAGGGCGAATGGTCCTGCTTCATGGGTTTATCAAGAAAACCCAGGAGACTCCGCAAGCCGATCTTGAATTGGCCAAGGACCGGATGAGGAATCTCTGACGCTATGCCGTTGGCTCTTGCGTCGGAAGGCGAGGGAAGGGCTATGGAAGATAAGCGCACTTATGTCGGGTCTTCGTTGGACGACCTTTTGGCAGAAGACGGCACCTTGGAGATCGTCAAGGCTCGCGCACTGAAGCGGGTCATAGCTTGGCAGCTCTCCCAGGCCATGGAAGCCAAAGAGTTTACCAAAACGGAAATGGCCGAGCGCATGGGCACAAGTCGGACGTCGCTGGACCGGTTGCTTGATTCCTCAAACGCTTCGGTCACGCTCTTGACCCTGGAGCGTGCGGCCACAGCGGTTGGTAAGCGGCTACACATTGAGCTGGTTGACGCCTAACCCTAGCACCTCAATCTGCCAATCCCACGTCAGCGCAATCGCGCTGGTCGCCTGAGCCATCTGGGCTGATTTCAGACGACCGATGATAGTGCCAACCGTTCACCGCGCGCCCTTGCAAGCTGTGGCCGGACGGATGACACTGCCTCTGGTCCACGACAGGGGAAACCGTGAGCACCGGATCGACAAGACGGGACATGCTGCTGGCGGGCGGTGCCGTTCTGGCCCTGGCCGGTGGCGTCGTCGTGGGCAGAGCAAAGGCAAAGCAGGGGACAAGCATGTATGGATTGATCGGCCGCATGATCGCCGCACCGGGCAAGCGGGATGAACTGGCTTCTATCCTGCTGGAAGGCACCGGCGCCATGCCGGGATGCCTGTCCTATATCATTGCCGCCGATCCGACCAATCCGGATGCGCTGTGGATCACGGAGGCGTGGGACAGCAAGGACAGCCACGCGGCCAGCCTGAAACTGCCCGCCGTTCAGGCTGCCATCGCCAAGGGCCGTCCGCTGATCGCTGGCTTCGACAGCCGGTCAGAAACCACGCCCCTTGGCGGCCATGGTCTGGTCAGGGCGGGGTAGGGTTCCCGAAGAAGTGCTGAAACGCCAGATCGGTGCGCACCACATAGTCGTTTTCGAACGACAGGATGCGGCGGGCCCATTGCTTCTGGCTGTCCAGCACCTTCTGAAAGAACGGATCGGCGGACTTCGCCGCGATCACCTTGTCCCAGGCCGTCAACTGCGCCAGCAGAACACTGTCAGGCGTCTTGACGACCTCCACGCCCTCGGTCTTCAGCGCCTCAAGATCGGCGGAATAGCGGTCCATGGCCTTCCAGGACATGTCGGCGGATGATGCCTCTGCCGCGACACGCAGGATGGTCTGCATCTCTTCGGGCAGGCCGTCATAACGCTTCTTGTTGAAGATGATCTCAAACATCTCTGCCGACTGGTGGTAGGAGCCGACCATATAGGTGCGGGTGACATTCTGGAACCCCAGCGCCCGGTCGGAGGAGGGGTTGTTGAACTCCGCCCCGTCCAGCAGGCCCCGGTCCAGGGCGGGCACGATATCGCCTGCCCCCATGACGGTTACGGCCACCCCCATCTCGCGCGCCAGTTCGGCGGCCAGCCCCACGGTGCGGTAGCGCATGCCCTGCATATCCGCCGGCCCCGTGATCTCGCGCCGGAACCAGCCCAGCGGCTGGCTGGGCATGGGGCCGGTCAGGAAGCCGACAAGATCAAGCTTCAAAACCTGCTGCACCAGTTCGTCATAGAGCGCCTGACCGCCGCCATATTTCACCCAGCCCAGCACATGGTCGGCCTTCCAGCCGAGCGCCGGCGGCGTGCCGAACAGGGAGAAGGCAGGATGCCGGTTGTACCAATAGGCGGTGACGCCATGCCCGCCATCCAGCGTGCCCTTCACCACCGCGTCCTGCAATTGCAGCGGCCCGACAACGGCACCCGAGGGCAGCATGTCCAGGCGCAGCCGCCCACCCGCCAGCTTGTTGACCAGGCTGGCATAGTCGCCAGCGAACTCATGGAAAATGTCGCGGGCGGGCCAGGTGGACTGAAACCGCAGGCTGACCGTCTGCGCACGCGACACATTGGGCATGGACACGCCGGCCACCGCCATGCCGGCGGCCGCACCGCCGGCCCCCGTGATGAAGCGCCGCCGCGAGGACCGGTCCGGCGTCCCTGCCGGTGCCGTCTCTGGGCGTTGGATAGGCTGCTTCATGCGGCGGAACCTCCCGGCTTGACCGTTCAAATTGCGCGGATGGTAAACGCGAAGCCCGCCTTGTTCAAATTTCCGTGCATTGCAAAAGAGAATTTCGCGATCGCACAATAGTTTACCGGCCTTGCCAACTGTTTCAACTGTCCCCCTGACCGAAAGAACCACGCCGAAAGGATGGTTAATGGCGCTGCCCGCGCGAATTTGCCCATCCGCGCCCACGGGGATTCGTGGTAGGGTGGACTATTGCTTTCGTTTGGAGTCTTTCGACAGTGACCTCGCCCAGCAATACCGGACGCGACGATGCGCGCCCCGCCGATGCCCATGCCGGGACGGCGGATGACAAGATCCAGTACAGCACCATGATCCCCTTCATCCTTGTCCATATCGCCTGTTTTGGCGCCATCTGGACCGGTGTGGCTTGGCAGCATGTGGTGCTGGCCCTGGTCCTGTACGGTGCCCGCATGTTCGGTATCACGGGCGGGTATCACCGCTACTTCTCCCACCGCTCCTACAAGACGGGCCGGGTGGTGCAGTTCCTGCTGGCCTTCCTGGCGCAAAGCTCGGCGCAGCGCGGGGCGTTGTGGTGGGCGGCGACCCATCGCCATCACCACAAATATTCCGATACGGAACATGATGTGCATTCGCCCCGTCATAAGGGCTTTTTCTATTCCCATATGGGCTGGATCTTTACGGAAAAGCACAATGGGGCGGATTACAAGACCATCGGTGATCTGACCAAGTTCCCGGAACTGGTCTGGCTGGACCGTTACTATTATCTGCCGCCGGTGCTGCTGGGTGTTGCCACCTGGGCGCTGTTCGGCTGGGGCGGTCTGGTCGTTGGCTTCCTGTGGAGTACGGTGGCGCTGTACCATGCCACCTTCTGCATCAATTCGCTGGCCCATGTGCTGGGCCGCCCGCGCTATCTGACGGGCGATGACAGCCGTAACAACTGGGCACTGGCCATCGCCACCATGGGCGAGGGCTGGCACAATAACCATCATCACTATCAGTCGGCGGCCCGTCAGGGCTTCCGCTGGTGGGAGATCGACACCTCCTACTACATCATCAAGGCCATGCAGGCCGTGGGTCTGGTCTGGGACGTGCATGAACCGCCGGCATCGGTGATCCGCAACGAACAGCGCCTGGGCACCAAGGTGATTGAGGCGGCCGCCGCACAGCTGGCCGCCAGCTTCCAGGTGGAAAAGCTGACCCAGCAGGTGCGTGAGGCCCTGGCCCATACGCCGACCCTGGCCGAAATTGAGGAGCGGGTGCGTCAGGCCCGCGATCAGGCCAAGGTCCGGGTGGAGGCGCTGGTCGCCAATATCCAGCTGCCGCATCTGCCGACCACGGATGAGCTGCGTCAGCGCGCGTCCAACATGTTTGTCCGCACGCCCAGCATGGACGACATTGTCGAGCGCGCCCGCCAGATTCTGGTGGCCAATATCTGCACGCGTCTGGCTGCCGTTCCGGCCTGATCGTAAAGGGTAGGGTGTTTGGCCGGCACCGTCGGTGTCGGCCATCACAATTGTTCCTTAAGGTCGATGCATATCCGCCCCGTTGAATTACCTCGGGCTTTCCTCTTCCCTTCGCGGGTGCGGGACGTTAATTTACGTCCCTAGGGGCGCCTTTAGACGATATGGATTTATGAAAATGACCCGTTTTACCGCCAGCCTGCTGCTTTCCGCAGCGCTGATCGCCGCGCCGGCAACGGCCCTGGCCCAGTCGACTCCGGCCGCCCCTGCTGCTGATGCTCCGCGCGTCACCGGTGCCGCTGCCGGTGCCAACAAGGCCACTTTCTTCGCCTCTGGCAACCTGATCCCGCTGGCCGGCGTTGCCGCCGTGGCGGCCGCTGGCGTCATCGCCGCGACCGTTGGTGGTGGTGATGATGAGAACGGCCCGCCGATCACCACGCCGACCACCAGCAGCACCACGACGGCAACGTCCACCCGCTGATCGGTTGGTTCGTCCCTGCTTTGAAAGCCTCGCCATCCCCGGATGGCGGGGCTTTCTTCTTTTGTGATGCCGGGTTAGAGCAGTTTACGGGTTACCGTAAACTGGTCCGGCGGCGACTGCCGCCGCGCCGCACATGCGGCGTGAGGCCAAGCTGCGGATGCAGCGCCGGCGCGTGAGGAAAAAGAAAGGAAGGGGGCGTGTTCCCGACTGCCGGAAATACGCTCCCGGAAAAACACCATGGAACAGACAGCCGATCTTGAGATTTTCGTGGTGACGACACCCGGCCTGGAACCCGCCCTGTGCGCGGAGATGCAGGAGAAGGGCTTCGCCAAGCCGGTCATCGCCAAGGGTGGCGTCACCACGCATGGCCCCTGGTCCGAGGTCTGGCGCGCCAATCTGGAACTGCGCGGTGGCGCCCGCGTCCTGGCCCGCATCGGGTCCTTCCGCGCCATGCATCTGGCACAGTTGGACAAGCGGGCGCGCAAGTTCCCATGGGGGCAGGTGCTGCGCGCCGATGTACCGGTGCGGGTGGAGGCCAGTTGCAACAAATCCCGTATCTATCATGCCGGGGCCGCCGCCCAGCGCATTGCCAAGGCCATTGCGGAGGAATTGGGCGCACCCATCACCAAGGATGCTGAACTGGTGGTGAAGGCGCGCATTGATGATGATCTCTGCACCTTCTCCATCGACACATCGGGGGAGGCGCTGCACAAGCGCGGCTATAAGGAGGCGGTGAACAAGGCGCCGATGCGCGAGAATCTGGCCGCCCTGTTCCTGCGCCAGTGCGGCTATACCGGCACGGAACCCGTCGTCGATCCCATGTGCGGCTCTGGCACCTTCGTGATTGAGGCCGCCGAGATGGCCGCCGGGTTGAGCCCCGGCCGCGCCCGTCCCTTCGCCTTTGAACAACTGGCCAGCTTCGATCCCGCCGCCTGGGCCACCCTGCGCGGCACACCCACCGCCGCCGACACGCCCCTGCGCTTCTACGGTAGCGACCGCGACGCCGGTGCCGTGAAGATGAGTCAGGCCAATGCCGAACGCGCCGGCGTGGGTGCCATCACCACCTTCCGCGCCCATGCCATCAGCGACCTGGAGCCGCCCGAAGGCCCCCCCGGCCTCGTCATCGTCAACCCGCCCTATGGCGGCCGCATCGGCGACACGCGACAGCTCTACGGCCTCTATGGTGCCTTCGGCAAAACCATGCTGAACCGCTTCAAGGGCTGGCGCGTCGGCGTGATCACCAACGAGGCGGCCCTGGCCAAGGTCACGGAACTGCCCTTCCTCGCGACCCTGCCGCCGGTGTCGCATGGCGGGTTGCCGGTGACGCTGTACCGGACGGGGGTGTTGGGGGGTGGGTGAGATTAAAACCAAAAAGCCCCGCTGGTGACCAGCGGGGCTTTTTTGATGATCGCTTGGCGTCCCCAAGGGGATTCGAACCCCTGTTACCGCCGTGAGAGGGCGGTGTCCTAGGCCTCTAGACGATGGGGACTAGAGCCGTGCGAGGCGCGCTTTCTATGCGAAAGGGACGGGGGTGATCAAGCGGTTTTTTCACCCCCGGCGCATTTTTCCGCTTATCAGCGCCCAGCCCAGCCGATCAGGGCCTTGGCCTCTGCCCCGTCCCAATGGGCGGCACCGGCCAGACGGCCAACTTCGCGCCCCTCGGCATCGACCAGAATCGACAAGGGCAGGCCTTCTTTCAGGGGGAAGGCCTTCATGCTGGTCATCTTCCGATCCAGATAGATGGGCAAGGATTTGATGCCCGCCTTCTCAAAAAACGGCCCAACCTCGTTCAGGCCGCCCCGGTCCACGGAGATGGCGACGACCTGGAACTTGTCGCCGCCCAGGTCGGCCTGCAACCGGTCGAGTGCCGGCATCTCGCGGATACAGGGTGCGCACCACGTGGCCCAGAGGTTGATCAGCAGCACCTTGCCCTTGAAGGAGGCCATATCGACCGGGTTGCCATCCTTGTCGGTGATGGTCATGGGCGGCAGGGCGGGGCGGTCGGGGCTGGCCACGAAGGGGCGTGCCTCGCCCTGGAAAACCGGCATCGCGGCGGAGGGGGGCGAGACCGCCGCCGGGGTGGGCGGCGCGGAACTTTCCTTCTTCTCGCCGCAGCCCCCCGTTACGAGAATTGCTGTACCCACGGCCACGATTGTTGCGATGCGTCGGAAAATCGCCATTCTGCCCTCTATCGAACTTTGTGCGACAGAGTTCGTGCCCGACGGCCCCGCCGTCAACCCCGCAAACCGACGCAGAATGACGATGACCGAGAAAACCGCCCAGAAAGCCGCCGCCGGAACCGACGCCAACGCGCTGTGGGGCGGGCGATTTGGCTCTGGTCCCGCCGCCATCATGCAGCAGATCAACGCCTCCATCGGTTTTGACCAGAAACTGTGGGCGCAGGATATTGCGGGGTCGAAGGCGCACGCCACGATGCTGGCCGCCCAGGGCATCATCTCTGTTGGGGACCGCGACGCCATCCTGTCCGGCCTGGATCAGGTCGCGGCGGAGATTGCCGAGGGTCGTTTCACCTTCACGGTGGAGAATGAGGATATCCACATGAATGTGGAATCCCGTCTGAAGGAGATCATCGGCGAACCTGCCGGTCGCCTGCACACCGCGCGGTCGCGCAACGATCAGGTGGCGACCGATTTCAAGCTATGGGTGCGCGACGCGTTCGACCGGCTGGACAAGGACATCCAGGCCCTGCAGGCGGCCCTGATCGACCGGGCGGAACAGTTCCCGGACCTGATCATGCCCGGCTTCACGCATTTGCAGACGGCGCAGCCGGTAACCTTCGGCCACCATCTGCTGGCCTATGTGGAAATGCTGGGCCGTGACCGGGCGCGCATGCGCGATGCCCGCGCGCGGCTGAATGAATGCCCTCTTGGGTCCGCTGCACTGGCTGGCACGCCGTACCCCATCGACCGCGATGCCACGGCGGCGGCCCTTGGCTTTGACCGGCCCACGGCCAATTCGCTGGACGCCGTGTCCGATCGCGACTTCGCGCTGGATTATCTGGCCGCGGCCAGCATCTGCGGCACGCATCTGTCGCGTCTGGCCGAGGAAATCGTGATCTGGTGCACCAGCCAGTTCCGCTTCATCCGCTTGACCGATGCGTTTACCACCGGCAGTTCCATCATGCCGCAGAAGCGCAACCCCGACGCCGCCGAGCTGGTACGGGCCAAGGTGGGCCGGGTGATCGGCGCCCTGAACGGCCTGCTGATTGTCATGAAGGGCCTGCCGCTGGCCTATTCCAAGGATATGCAGGAAGACAAGGAGCCGGTCTTCATGGCGGATGAGACGCTGGCTTTGTGTCTGGCGGCCACCACCGGCATGATCCGCGACCTGACGCCCGACCCGGCCTCCATGCGCCGCGCGGTGGAGGCGGGCTTCCCCACCGCCACCGACCTTGCCGACTGGCTGGTCCGGTCCCTGGGCGTGCCGTTCCGCGACGCCCACCACATTACGGGCCGCATCGTGAAGCTGGCGGAGGAGGCGGGCACCGGTCTGGCTGAGGTGCCGCTGGAAAAGATGCAGGCGGTGCATGCTGGCATCACCGACGCCGTCTATGGCGTGCTGACCTTGGAAGCCTCCGTCAACAGCCGCACCAGCTTTGGCGGTACCGCCCCGTCGCGCGTCCGCGAAGCGGTGGCGGCGGCGAAAGCGCGGTTCCTGTAATCAGCACCCGGAAGGAGCAAGCCCATGCGCAAAGCCATGCTTTTCGTTGCCCTGTTGGCGCTGGCCGGGTGCGGGATGAAACCGCATTTCCCCAAGGCCCCGCCGGGCAGCCCGCCGCCCAAGACCTATCCCGATCCGGCCAGCGACCCGAAGCCGGTCCCCCCTTCGTCTGAGAAGCCGCAACAATGACCTGCTTCCCCGTTCCCGGTTTCCACTACACCGATGGCGCGCTGCATGCGGAGGGCGTGGCCCTGTCCGCCATCGCCGCCTCGGTGGGCACACCCACCTATGTCTATACGACGGAAGGTTTGGCCGCTGCCTGGCGCGCTTACGCCGATGCCTTCGCTGGTCAGGATGTCACCATCTGTTACGCGCTGAAGGCCAATTCAAATCTGGCCGTCATCCGCACGCTAGCGCAGTTGGGGGCCGGTGGTGACGTCGTGTCGGTGGGCGAAATGCGCCGTGCCCTGGCCGCCGGCATCCCCCCGGCCAAGATCGTGTTCTCCGGTGTGGGCAAGACGCGGGATGAACTGGCCGCCGCGCTGAAGGCCGGTATCCACCAGATCAATGTCGAAAGCCTGCCGGAACTGGACGCCCTGTCAGCGGTGGCGGTGGAACTGGGCGTAGAAGCGCCCATCGCCATCCGCATCAACCCCGACGTGGATGCTGAAACCCATGGCAAGATCGCCACGGGCCGCAAGGAAGACAAGTTCGGTATTGATTTCGCCCATGCGGGCGAGGCCTATGCCCGCGCCATGGCGCTGCCCGGTATCAATCCGGTCGGCATTGCAATCCATATCGGCTCCCAGCTTCTGAAGACCACGCCGTTCCGCAAGGCGTTCGGCAAGCTGGCCGGGCTGGTGCGGGACCTGAAGGCGCAGGGCGTGCCCCTGTCGCGCATCGATCTGGGTGGCGGCCTGGGTGTGCCCTACAAGCCGGAGGACAGCGCCCCCGATTACCCCGCCTATGCCAAGGCAGTGGCGGAGATGGTCGGCGACCTGGGCTGCCATGTCACGCTGGAACCGGGCCGGTCGCTGGTGGCGGCTGCCGGTCTGCTGCTGACCCGCACTATCTTCGTGAAGGAAGGGCTGCACCGCCGCTTCCTGATCGTCGATGCCGCCATGAATGATCTGGTGCGCCCGGCCATGTATGAGGCCTGGCACACGGTGATCCCCGTGGCGCAGCCGGCGGCGGATGCTGTGCTGGCCGATGCCGATATCGTGGGGCCGGTGTGTGAGACGGGGGATACGTTCGCCCGCCTGCGCCCCATGCCGCCGGTGGCGCCGGGTGACCTGCTGGCCTTTTTGACGGCGGGTGCCTATGGCGCTGCCATGTCTTCGACATATAATTCCCGTCCCCTGGTGGCCGAGGTTCTGGTGTCGGGCGCGAAGTTCGAGGTGGTGCGTCGCCGCCCCAGCTTTGAGGACAGCCTGACGCTGGAGACGATGCCCGATTGGCTCTCCCCTTAAACAGTGAAAGCGGGGTAGGCTGTCGGGCGACTTGCTAAGGTTTGAACGACAGATGCCGCCCCGCCCGACCCCACCCCGTGATCCCAGCCAGCGACCGGCCAGCCAAAGCCATGCCCGGACGCTGGCGGTACGGCTGCGGTTGCTGCTGGGCCGGTATCGGGTGGGATCGGTGCCGGTGCCGGCCAAGGCACCCTTGCCCGGCGATGCCGGCAGCCGGCCCCTGAAACTGGCCCGCGCCATCCTGTGGTGGGAGGCGCTGTGGCCCCCGCTCTGGCGGCCCCTGTCGCTACTGGGCCTGTTCCTGGCCGTGGCCTGGATGGGCCTGTTCGTGCATCTGTCTCCCTGGCTGCATGTACCGCTGCTGCTGACCGCGTTGGGCGGGGTCGGGTATCTGGTGCGGCAGGGTCTACGGTCGCTGCGCCTGCCAACGGAGGCGGATGCCCGTCGCCGTCTGGAACGCGACAGCCGGCTGGCACATCGTCCCCTATCGCAATTGCAGGATGGTATCGCTGGCGGGGCCGGTGATCCGCTGGCCCACGCGCTGTGGCGGCTGGCGCAGGAGCGGGCGAAGGGCCAAGCGCGGGACCTGCGCGTTGATCTGCCCGATAGCCGTCTGGCCAACCGCGACCCCTGGGCCCTGCGCGTTGCCGTCGCCTTACTGATGGTGGTCGGGGCGACGGTCGGCTGGGGTGATCTGGGCGGGCGCACTTTGAGTGCCTTTGTACCTTCCATGGGGTTGGGAGGTGTGTTCACGCCCACCCGCCTGGATGCCTGGGCCACCCCGCCCGATTATACCGGACAGCCGCCCGTGTTCCTGACGGGGCTGAAGCCTCCCGATGCCCAGGACGAGGAGGGGCAGGAGAAGCCCCTGTTCCTGCCGGCGGGGACCAAGCTGGTGGTACGGCTTGACGGTGGATTGGGTACGCCCACCTTGCGCGCCAATAACCAGGATGTGGATTTCCAGCCCGTGGCCGGTGGCGGCCATCAGGTGGAACTGGCCCTGACGGATGGGGAGGGCGTGTCGGTACGGCAGTTCGGGCGCGAGGTGGCGTCCTGGCCCGTCCGGCTGGTGCCGGATCAGCCGCCGGGCATCGCCTTTCGTACCCCACCATCGGCCACGGAACGCAATGCCCTGCGCATCGATTATACCGGGGCCGATGATTACGGCATCCATGCTGTCACGGCGACGGTGACGCTGGCGACCGACCTGCCGCTGGGCATTGACAAGACACCCCTCGATCTGGCCCTGCCCGTCCCGGCCAAGAACAAGCGGGAGATCACGGGCACCGGCTATCATGACCTGTCGGGCCATCCCTGGGCGGGGATGCCGGTGACCGTCCGCCTGCGCGCCACCGACGGGGCGGGACAGGTCTCGCAGAGTGCCGAACAGGCCATCACGTTGCCGGAACGGCATTTTAATCACCCCGTGGCCCGCGCCATCATCGAACAGCGTAAGACCCTGATCCTGATGGGGGACACGGTGCGCCCGCTGGTGGGCCGCGCCCTGCATGACCTGTCGGTCAATCTGGACGGCTACAATGGCGATCCACTGGCCTTCCTGGCGCTGCGCAGCGCTGTTGGCCGCCTGATGCGCAATGCGGGGCCGGATACGGTGCCCAGCTCCATCGCCATGCTGTGGGATGTTGCCCTGCGTATCGAGGATGGGAACCTGTCGCTGGCGGAACGGGAATTGCGCGATGCGCAGAAGGCGCTGATGGAGGCGCTGGACCGCAATGCCCCGGCGGAAGAGATTGATCAGGCGATGCAGCGCCTGGAACAGGCCATGCGCGACTTCATGGATGCGCTGGAGCAGCAGGAGGCCAAGAACCCGCAGGCGCAGGATCAGCCGCAGAACCAGGGCGAACCCGACCCCAACGCTCAGTCCATGACCCGTGACGAGGTCGAGGACATGGTGCGCCAGATGCGCGATCTGGCCGCCTCCGGCAATCATGAGGCGGCGCGCGAGATGCTGTCGCAGCTGCAGCAGATGATGGAAAATCTCCAGAACGGACAGCCGCAACAGCAGCAGGATGCGGAGGCGAACCAGCAGGGCCAGGCTCTCGCCGAACTGAACCAGAAACTGCGAGACGTGCAGAAGCAGCAGCAGCAGTTGATGGACGAAACCTTCACCCAGCAGCAGGAGCAGTTCGACGGTGCCGAAGAATTGCCCCCCAACCAGCTTCCGGGCCTGTCCATGCCCAACCGCCAGGGCCGCCGCCCCGGCGACCAGGGCGCGCAGCGTGGCAAGGCCGATGCCCATGCCGACGCCATGGCCGGCAAGCAGGAGGAGCTGCGCGGCGAACTGGGCGAGATCATGCGCCGGCTGGGCGAAGTCGGCGGCGAAATCCCCCGTCCGCTGGGCCGCGCTGAACGCGCCATGAAGGATGCGGCCGACGCCCTGCGCAGCGGCGCGCCGGATCAGGCCGTGGCCTCGCAGGGGGAAGCGCTGGAACAGCTTCAGCAGACCCTGAAATCCATGCAGGAGCAGATGGCCAAGGCCAGCCCCGGACAGGCCGGCGGCCAGCGCAACCGGTCGGGCCGGCAGCAGGGCCGCGACCCGCTGGGCCGCCCGCTGCCCGGTTCTGGCACCCTGGACGGGGAAGAGGTCAAAATCCCCGCCGAGGCCGACATGCAGCGCGCCCGCCAGATCCTGGAGGAACTGCGCCGCCGCGCCGGGGAACAGAACCGCCCCAAGGCGGAGCGGGATTACATCGACCGGCTGCTGGACCGGTTCAAACGCTATTGAGGGCTAACGGTCTCGACATCACGGCCCCGTTGCGCCATGTTCCGGGACCTAGAACACAGCCGGAACGACAGGCCGCCCTATGCCGACCGACAGCGCCCCCAGCACCGCCCTTCCCCCGGCCGACGGCACGCCGCTTTATCTGGTGGACGGGTCGGGTTTCATCTTCCGGGCCTATCACGCGCTGCCGCCGCTGAACCGGCCGGACGGGACGCCGGTGAATGCCGTCATGGGCTTCACCAATATGCTGATGCGACTGCTGGCGGAGCTGAAGGCCGATGCGGTGGCCATCATCTTCGACAGCAAGCGCCTGAATTTCCGCAATGAGTTCTATCCCGATTACAAAGCGCACCGGCCCGAGCCGCCGGAGGATCTGCGGCCCCAGTTCGCGATCATCCGCGAGGCGGTGGAGGCCTTCAACCTGCCGCGCATTGAGCTGGAAGGATATGAGGCTGACGACCTGATCGCCACCTATGCCCGGCAGGCCCGCGCCCAGGGCCGGCCCGTTACGATCGTGTCGTCCGACAAGGACCTGATGCAGCTGGTGGATGACGGTATCCGCATGCTGGACCCGATGAAGAACAAGATGATCGGGCCGGACGAGGTGTTTGAGAAGTTCGGGGTGACCCCTGACAAGGTGGTGGATGTCCAGGCGCTGGCCGGTGACAGCGTCGATAATGTGCCGGGCGTACCCGGTATCGGCATCAAGACAGCGGCACAGCTGATCACCGAATATGGCTCGCTGGAGGAACTGCTGGAGCGGGCGGGGGAGATCAAGCAGGCCGGGCGCCGGCAGAAGCTGCTGGAGAATGCCGATCTGGCCCGCATTTCCAAGCGGCTGGTGAAGCTGGAAGAAAACGCCCCCGTGCCCGTGCCCGTGGAAGAGCTGAAAGTGCGGGAGCCGGATGTGAACCGGCTGCTCTCCTGGCTGGGCGTGCAGGGCTTCCGGTCGATCATCGCCAAGGTGAAGGCGGAAATCGCCGCCGATGGCACTCTGGCCGACGGGGCCGCCATCCATGCCGCCGCCGGGGACGGCGGTGAACAGCAGCGCCGTGACCTGCGCGCCGCGTTGGATGGCCGGTCCTATGCCCCCTCTGCCGCCCCGGCAGAGGTGCGGGCCGATGCCCATATTCCCCGTCCCGACAAGGTGGAGCATATCCTTGTCGATACGGAGGAGGCGCTGGCCGCTTGGGTGGCAGAAGGTTTGGAAGCCGGTGTCGTTGCCGTCGATACGGAGACCGATGGGTTGACGCCCATGCGCGCCAATCTGGTGGGCATTTCGTTGTCCACCCGTCCGGGTCGCGCCTGTTACATCCCGGTGGCCCATATCGATCCGTCCACGCCCAAGGAAGGGGCGGGCGGCCTGGATTTCGGTGATGGTGCGCCGCCGCCCCGCCAAGTGCCGCTGGACCGTGCGCTGACAATCCTGAAGCCGCTGCTGGAACATCCGGGCGTGCTGAAGGTCGGGCACAATATCAAGTTCGACTGGCAGATGTTCGCCAAGCATGGCGTCACGGTTGCCCCCATCGACGACACCATGCTGCGGTCCTATGTCATCGGCGGGGGACGTCATGGTCATGGCATGGATGAGCTGGCGCAACGCCATCTGGGCGTCACCACCATCTCCTTTGATGAGGTGACGGGCACCGGCAAGAACCGCATCACCTTTGACCGCGTGCCGTTGGACAAGGCCACTTCTTACGCGGCGGAGGATGCGGATATCACGCTGCGCCTCTGGCATGTGCTGCGCCATGACGTACTGGCCGACCGGATGGTGACGGTTTACGAGACCATCGAGCGTCCGCTGGTGCCCGTTGTGGCGCGGATGGAGATGGAGGGCGTGCTGGTCGACCGGCAGGTCCTGAAGGAGTTATCCAACGATTTCGCCAAGCGTCTGGTGGAGCTGGAGGCCGAAATCCATGTCCTGGCCGGTCGCACTTTCAATGTCGGCAGCCCCAAGCAGCTGGGCGAAATCCTGTTTGATGAAATGAAGCTGTCGGGCGGCAAGAAATCCGCCAAGACCGGGGCTTGGTCTACCGACAGTTCGGTGCTGGAGGAACTGGCCGACCTGGGCATTCCCATCTGTCAGAAGGTCATGGACTGGCGGCAGTTCGCCAAGCTGAAATCCACCTACACGGATACGCTGGGCGAACAGATCAATCCCGGTACAGGCCGCGTCCATACCAGCTTTGCGCTGGCCGCCACCTCCACGGGCCGCCTGTCATCCACCGATCCGAATTTGCAGAACATTCCGATCCGCACGGAAGAGGGCCGGAAGATCCGCCGTGCCTTTGTCGCGGCCCCCGGCAACCGCATCATGTCCGTGGATTACAGCCAGATCGAACTGCGCATCGTGGCGGAAATGGCGGGCATCCCGGCCCTGCGACAGGCCTTCCGCGACGGGATCGACATTCACGCTATGACGGCGAGCCAGGTGTTCAGCGTGCCGCTGGATCAGATGACCTCGGAAATCCGCCGCCGGGCCAAGGCCATCAATTTCGGCATCATCTATGGCATTTCCAGCTTCGGCCTGTCGCGGCAGTTGGGCATTTCCGCAGGCGAGGCCGGGGCCTTCATCAAGGCCTATTTCGAACGCTTCCCCGAGCTTCAGGCCTATATGGAAAAGACCAAGGCAGAGGCGGCGCGCGACGGCTATGTCCGCACCCTGCTGGGCCGCAAATGCTGGATCCAGGGCATTCAGGAGAAGGGGGCGCGCAAATCCTATGCCGAGCGTCAGGCCATCAACGCCCCCATTCAGGGCACCGCCGCCGATATCATCAAGCTGGCCATGATCAAGCTGCCGGGTGCGTTGGCCGAGGCAGGGTTGAAGGCCCGTATGCTTTTGCAGGTGCATGACGAACTGCTGTTCGAGGTGCCGGAAGCGGAGGTGGAGGCCACATCCGCCCTGGTCCGTCGGGTTATGGAAGGGGCCCTGGACATCGGCATTCCGCTGGTGGCGGAAGCCGGCGTCGGCCTGTCCTGGGCTGAGGCGCATTGATCTGTCCTTGATATCTAGATAAGGATAATAATTGATAAAAGCAAATGGCCGTGGGGTTGATTTGTCATCCGCTCGTTCCAGTTCAATGTCATGCAAGTAATTACTTGACGTGGTGGATCAAAATGCATCAATTCAATATTATTGTTGGGAGGAAGATCCTGGAATCATTTATTATTCACGATTATTTTCAAGTGTATTTTATGGGCGGAGGTATTCTAAATCTGTACAATAAACTAAACACAAACTTTAAATTGGAAGGTTGTGAGTTAAAAAACAAATCAATAACCTCGGTTGTTTTTAATGAGGGGGCAGTCACAATTAATATAGAAGAGTTTTCAATTAAAATGTTTTTATGTGGCGCTTGCTTTTCTGGACCGGAATCTATCGAGTATATATCGGAAACTGGTAAGATAATAGTATTCCCTTGATAAATTCACTTATGAGGACAGTTTCATGACCCTTCGCCGCCTTGGCCGCACCGACCTGATGGTTCCCGCCCTGTGCCTGGGCACCATGACCTGGGGCCGGCAGAATACGCCGGAAGAGGGCTTCGCCCAGATGGACATGGCGTTGGACCATGGTCTGTTCTTCTGGGACACGGCGGAGATGTATTCCGCCCCGCCCACCCCCGCCACCTATGGCCGGACGGAGGAGATCATTGGCGACTGGTTCGCCCGCACCGGTCGCCGTAACGAGGTGCTGCTGGCCAGCAAGGTGGTGGGTGAGGCCATGGGCATGGATTATATCCGTGGCGGCACATCGCGCCCTGACCGCAAGAACATCGTGGAAGCCGTGGAGGCCAGCCTTCGCCGCCTGCGCACCGATCATATCGATCTTTATCAGTTGCATTGGCCCGACCGGCAGACCGACCGTTTTGGCCGGATTGTCACCCATCCGGCGACCCAGCCGGGAGAGATACCGATCGAGGAGACATTGTCGGTCTTTGCCGATCTGATCCAGGCGGGCAAGATACGTCATGTCGGCGTGTCGAATGAAACGCCCTGGGGCGTTATGCGCTATGCCGCAGCCGCCGACCATCTGGGCCTGCCGCGCATCGTCAGCATCCAGAACCCCTATTCCCTGTTGAACCGCACATTTGAGATGGGGCTATCGGAGGTGTCGCTGCGCGAGGAGGTATCGATGCTGGCCTATTCCCCGCTGGGCGGCGGGACGCTGGCAGGCAAATATCTGGACGGGGCCATGCCGGCTGGTTCGCGCCGCGCCATTGATCATCGCAAGTCCCGCTATGACCTGCCGCGCGGCGAAGCCGCGACGCGCGATTATGTGGCCATTGCCCACGATAACGGGCTGGACCCCGCCGCCATGGCCATCGCCTTTGTCGTTTCCCGCTCCTTTGTGACCAGCACGATCATCGGGGCCACGACCATGGGCCATCTCAAGGTCGCCATTGCTGCCAGGTCGCTGACCCTGCCGGCGGAGGTGTTGGCGGCGCTTGATGCGGTGCATGCCGTCAACCCGAACCCCTGTCCGTGAGGGGCGGAGATGCTGCGCCTGTTCGTCGGGATACCGATGCCGGAGGCGGTGGTGGAACGCCTGTCCAGCCTGGCCCATGGCCTGCCCGGTGCGCGCTGGGTGCCGCCGGACAACTACCACCTGACCCTGCGCTTCTTGGGGGAGATTGATGAGGGTACCGCCCATGATGTGGATGAGGCGCTGGACCTCGTCACCGGCCCGTCCTTCCTTCTGACCCTGTCGGGTCTGGGCAGTTTCGGCAGCGGCCATAAACAGCATGCGCTGTGGGCCGGGTTGGTGGACAGCGACCCGCTGCTGCATCTCCAGGCAAAGGTCGAATCCGCCCTGGTCCGGTCCGGCCAGCCGCCGGAACAGCGCAAATACAGCCCGCATGTGACGCTGGCCTATCTCACCGACACGCCGCCGGCCAAGCTGGCCAATTATATGGGTGCCAACGGCCTGTTCCAGGCGGGGCCGTTCGTGGTGGATCGTTACTGCCTTTATGAAAGCGTCTTGGGCAGGTCGGGTGCGACCTACCACATCCTGCAGGAATATCCGCTGGGCGGATGGGGGGTGTGATCACCCCGCCAACCGCCGCGCCGCCGCCAGCAAGGCTTCCACGGCAGCTTCATCGCTGTTCCAGGCGGTGACCAGCCGGACGACATTGCCGTCCCAGCGATAAAAGCCGAAGCCCGCCGCTTCCAGCCCCGCGATCACCGGTTCCGGCAGGGCGATGAAGATCTCGTTACCATCCACGGGATGGGCCAGATGCGCGCCGGGCAGGGCCGACAGCCCATCGGCAAGCCGCATCGCCATGCGGTTAGCGTGGCCGGCCAGCCGCAGCCACAGCCCATCCTGCACATAAGCTTCCAGCTGTGCCGACAGGAAGCGCATCTTGGAGAACAGGTGGGCCGCGCGCTTACGGCGATAGCCAAAATTCTCCGACAGTTCACGGTCGAAGAACACCACGGCCTCTGCGCCCAGCGCGCCATTCTTGGTGGCACCAAATGAAAGGACATCCACGCCGGCCCGCCAGGTGATGTCAGCCGGCGAACAGCCCAGCGAGGCCACGGCATTGGCAAATCTTGCACCATCCATATGCACACGCAGGCCGTGATGCCGCGCCACTGCGGTCAGGGTCGCCACTTCTGCCGGGCTATAGACCGTGCCGCATTCGGTCAGCTGGCTCAGCGACAGTGTCGCCGGCTGCACGGCATGCACGAAGCCCTTATGGACGCGATCCAGGGCAGCCGACAGCGTGTCAGCCGTCAGCTTGCCATGATCGCCGGGAAGGGTGACCAGCTTCGCCCCGCCCGTGAACATTTCAGGCGCGCCGCATTCATCGGCCTGGATATGCGCTTCGGCATGACAATAGATGCTGCCCCAGGGTGGCGTCAGGGCCGCCAGTGCCAGGGCATTGGCGGCGGTACCGGTGGCCACGGGAAAGACGGCGACGTCACGTTCAAACAGGTCCGCCAGGGACTGCGTCAGCCGCCGGGTCCATTCATCATTGCCATAAGACGGCGCGGTGCCGCCATTTGCCTTGACGATGGCATCCAGGATTTCCGGTGCCGCCCCCGTCACATTGTCGGACATGAAATTCATTTAACGTCCATTTCCCATGGGAATCGGTTCTATTGTGACCAGGATCACGGCGCGGATGTCACAAGCACCGCATGTTCGCCCGTGGCCGGATCGATGAGAAGCACCTGCGTGCGGCCATCGGTCAGTTTCACCTGCACGGCGATGCGGCCATCCACGGCGGCAATGCCGGGCAGCAGGACTGCACCCGGCGGCAATGTCGCCGCCCCGGTCGGCATCGGTGCCTTCACGGGTGCCGGGACCGGTGGTGCTGTCGGTGTCGGCAGCTCGGCCTCGGGGGCTTTGCCCTGCATGCCGAAACGGGCCGAAAACGTGCGCGGATGATTGGGGTCCGTGGAGCGTTTATAGACTTCATAGCCCAAGAACGCGAACCCGGCCGCGATGATCACGGCCCCGATGATAAGGATGTTCTTCAGTGCCTGCACGTTCGGCAAATCCCCAGTTGAAGGCCACCGGCCGGACGGATATCCCGCCCGCCGGCCTGGAATTCGACCTGGATGACGATCTGTGCGACGAGGAATTCCTGCCCGCCGCCGATCTTGTTGCCCCTGTCCAGGGTACCGGCCCCGCCGACCATGACGCCATCATCGATGGCGACCGGGACGGGGACCGTCTGGACAAGGCGCTGGCGGATCTGCTCGCCGCTGCCGGCCTGTCGCGTTCCCGCCTGCGCGCCCTGATCGATCAGGGGCATGTCTCCACAGGTGGGCAGACCATAGACGACGCGTCCCGCCGGGTCAAAGCCGGCCAGACCTTCCGCGTGCATGTTCCGGCCAGCGCGCCTGCCTTGCCGGTGGCGCAGGACATCCCGCTGTCGATCATCTATGAGGACGAAGACCTGCTGGTTATCGACAAGCCGGCGGGCATGGTGGTGCATCCCGCTGCCGGCAACCCGGACGGCACCCTGGTCAATGCCCTGCTGCACCATTGCGGTGACCGGTTGTCGGGCATTGGCGGCGTGCGCCGTCCCGGCATCGTGCACCGGCTGGACAAGGATACAAGCGGCCTGATGGTGGTGGCCAAGAATGACCGCGCGCATCAGGCCCTGTCGGCGCAGTTCGCCGACCGCTCGCTGTCGCGCACCTATCAGGCCGTGGTCTGGGCCGTGCCCAACCCGCGCAGCGGAGAGATCAACGCCAATATCGGTCGCCACCCGACCGACCGCAAGCGCATGGCCGTGCTGGACCGGGGTGGCAAGGTCGCCATCACCCGCTACAGCACCGTCCGCGCGCTAGGTCCGGCGGCGGCCCTGATTGAATGCAAGCTGCTGACGGGTCGTACCCATCAGATCCGGGTGCATATGACCCATGTCGGCCATCCGCTGGTCGGTGATCCTGTCTATGGCCGGGTCCGCACGGGTCGCACGCGCGGCCTGTCGGAGGCCGCCAAACAGGCGCTGGAAAGCTTTCCACGTCAGGCGCTGCATGCCGCCGCCATTGAGTTCATCCATCCGGCCACAGGCGCCAAGGTGCGCTTCGAAACTGTGTTACCGGATGATTTCAAGAGCTTAATTCATGCGTTGGAGGTGCTATAATGCCGCCGCGCATGGTGACCGGGCCTCTTCTGGACGGGCGTCCTGCGTGTCCGTTCAGGACCCATTCATCGCTGTCGGTGCCAGTTGGGCCGATGGTGTCAACCAGCCTTATGCAAGGGGGTTAACATGACCGCTTCCGTTCCCGCCATTCCGGTCGTCAGCTCGGAAAGTAGCCTCAGCCGCTATCTCCAGGAAATCCGCAAGTTCCCCATGTTGGAACCGGATGAGGAATACATGCTGGCCAAGAGCTGGCGTGAGCATGAGGATACCAAGGCCGCCCACCGTCTGGTGACCAGCCATCTGCGCCTCGTGGCGAAGATTGCCATGGGTTATCGCGGCTATGGCCTGCCCGTCTCGGAACTGATCTCTGAAGGCAATGTCGGCATGATGCAGGCCGTCAAGCGGTTTGAGCCTGACCGTGGCTTCCGCTTGGCCACCTATGCCATGTGGTGGATCCGTGCCGCCATCCAGGAATATATCCTGCACAGCTGGTCGCTGGTGAAGATGGGCACCACGGCGGCGCAGAAGAAGCTGTTCTTCAATCTGCGTAAGCTGAAGGGCCAGATGCAGGCCATCGATGACGGCGACCTGTCGCCGGAGGTGGTGACCAAGATTGCCACCACGCTGGATGTGCCTGAAGCTGACGTTGTCTCCATGAACCAGCGTCTGGCTGCCGGCGACCATTCCTTGAATGCGCCACTGCGCATTGATGGGGAAGGGGAGTGGCAGGACTGGCTGGTTGATGAGCGTGAGAGCCAGGAAATCCGCCTGGGCGATGAACAGGAACTGAACAAGCGCAAGGCCCTGCTGGCCGGTGCCATGAAGGGCCTGAACGAGCGCGAACGTCATATCCTGATCGAACGTCGCCTGCGCGAGGAGCCGACAACGCTGGAGGACCTGTCGCAGCAGTACGGCATCAGCCGGGAGCGTGTGCGCCAGATCGAGGTGCGGGCCTTTGAGAAGCTTCAGAAGGCCATCAAGACCGCCGCCATCCAGCAACAGCTGACCTGATCGATAGGCCTACCGCCAACATCCGTTGGCTGGGATCACCCCACCGCCCGTTCCAATTCCACCTCCTCCCGGGGGAGGTGGCGGGGCAGGGTCAGGGTGAAACAGGTCCCGCGTCCTTCGGCGGAATGGACGCTGATGGCACCCCGCAGGGACTGTGTCACCAGATTGAAGACGATATGCAGGCCCAGGCCTGATCCGCCGCGCGCGCGGTTGGTGGTGAAGAAGGGTTCGAACAGCCGGTCCATATGGGCCGCCGGCACGCCCTTGCCATTATCCTGGAACCGCAATTCTACCTGATCTTCCGGCAGTTCGCGGGCCGTGATGGTGATCGTGCCCTGCGTATCTGGCTCAAATGCATGGATCAGGGCATTGATGATCAGGTTGGTCAGCACCTGGAACAGGGCACCGGGATAGCTGTCCATATGAATGCCAGGCGGGCATTCAACCCGGATGCTATGCGGCTCTCCGCGCAGACGCGGTGCCAAGCTTTGCAGCACCTCATCAATATAGGCGCCCAGCAGGAAGTCGCGCTGCTCTTCGCTGGCCTGATCCACGGCCACGCGCTTGAAACTCTGCACCAGATCGGCCGCGCGACCGATATTGCTGTGAACCAGATGGGCGCTGTCGCGCAGCGTGCCCTGATGTTCCGTCAACTGGCTGCGGGTCAGCTTGCCCGCGGCCACGGACTTGTCCAGGGAGGTGACGACATCCTCCAGATGGGTGATGGCGGTCAGGGCAATGCCGATGGGCGTGTTCAGCTCATGCGCGACACCGGCGACCAGTCTGCCTAGGCTGGCCAATTTCTCGGCTTGCGTCAGGCTGTTGCGGGTTTCGCCCAGTTGCTGCTGCGCCTCTTCCAGTTCGGCGACCTTGTGGGCCAACTCGTCGCGTTGGCTGGCGATGATGGTCTCGCGGCGAAGCAGCTCGGCATTGGCTTCTTTCAGCCGGGCCTGTTCTGCCTGCAACGCGCGCAGCCGCTGAAACTCCATACGGCGCAGGGTGGATAGCTGATAGGCCGTGAAGGCACCGAAAATATTAGCCAGCGACTGCATCACGGTCGCCGTGCTCATCTGCGAGGCGGTGGCCCCGGACGCGGGCATGAACACGCCGATATAGATGGCACTGGCTGCCACGCCCCACGGGATCATGAAGATCACCCGCGTCGGCAGGAACAGATAGTTCATCAGCACGACGATCATCACGAAGAAGCTGACCGTCAGGCCGACCTGTCCCCCGCGATGGATCAGCAGGGCCCCTGCCGAGGTGAGGGCCCAGATATAAGTCATGGTCAGCAGGACCAGACCATATCGCAGACCGACATACTTGGTTTTCACCGGCACCAGCATGGTGGCGATGATCAAGACGTAGACGATGCCACGTAGCGGCATCATTACGGTCAGAACGGTCTCAAGGCTGAAATAGACAAAGTCCAGAGAGGCCGCCAGCAGGTAGAAGGCCGCCAGCGCCAGCAGATTGCGCCGCAGCCCCCTGGCTTCCGGTTCCAGCATATGCTGGCGGAAATCCTGCTCCATGGTCCGATCGGCGAATTCCGCGAATCTCAACATCTAAACGGCGCGTCCTTCCCCTCTGGCGGCACCACGGCGCGCCCAAACGCGGGAAACATTCTAGGCAAGAAGGTCGAGCGCGGCAACAGAAGTGCAACCATAGGCGGGCGGCAGGCGAAGTGCCTCCACCGCCCACCGGTTACCTGTTCAATAGGCATATTCCTTATATATGGGGTCAACGTTGCCCCCCCACGAGCCCTGGTACTTTTCCAGCATCTCCGTGGACAGCGAACGCCCCGACTCCGCGATGGCGACCAGCGGTTCGATGAAGTGGGTTTCATCATCGCCCATGCCAGCGGTGCGGGCGCGGTTACGCAGACCTTCGCGGGCAATATCCACCACGCGGCGGGCCACATCCTGCACTGTGCCCCCCTGGAACGGGGTGGCAAGGCCCAGGCGCGGCACGTCGCGGCGCAAGCTGGCGCGGTCTTCCTGGGTCCAGCCCTTGACGATGTCCCAGGCGGCATCCAGGGCGGTAGTGTCATAAAGCAGCCCGACCCACAGCGCCGGCAAGGCGCAAAGCCGGCCCCAGGGACCGGCATCGGCCCCGCGCATTTCCAGATATTTCTTCAGGCGTACTTCCGGGAACATGGTCGTCATATGATCCGACCAGTCGGTCATCAGCGGCAACTCGCCCGGCAGGATCGACAGGTTCCCGTTCAGATAGTCACGAAAAGAAAGGCCCGATGCGTCCAGATATTGCCCATCGCGATAGACGAAATACATGGGCACATCGAGCGCGTAATCCACATAGCGTTCGAACCCGAACCCATCCTCGAACACGAAGGGCAGATCGCCGGTGCGGTCCTTGTCCGTGTCGGTCCAGATATGGGAACGATAGCTCTGGAACCCGTTGGGCTTGCCTTCCGTGAAGGGGCTGGCCGCGAACAGGGCCGTGGCAATGGGTTGTAGGGCCAGCGACACCCGGAACTTCTTCACCATGTCGGCTTCCGACGCGAAGTCCAGATTCACCTGCACGGTGCAGGTTCGGGTCATCATATCCAGGCCCAGCGTGCCCACCTTGGGCATGTAGGAGCCCATGATCTTGTAGCGGCCCTTGGGCATCCAGGGGATGTCGGACCGCTTCCATTTCGGGTTGAAGCCCATGCCCAGCATGCCGAAGCCCAGATCCTGGCCGATGGCCCGCACCTCTGCCAGATGCTGCCCCACCTCACCGCAGGTCTGGTGGATGCTGACCAGCGGCGCGCCGGACAGTTCGAACTGCCCGCCCGGTTCCAGGCTGATATTGGCCATGCCCTTGGTCAGGGCGATGATGTTGTCGCCCTCCCGCACGGGTTCCCAGCCGAATCGGCGCTGGAATTCGCCCAGGATTTCCCCGATCCCGCCAGGGCCGGCATAGGGGACCGGAGCATGGTCGGGGCCACGAAAAACGAATTTCTCATGCTCGGTGCCGATGCGCCAATCGCTGGCGGGCTTCGATCCCTTTTCCAGATACTCGACCAGTTGCCGGCGGTCGGTGATCGGTTCGCCGCGCGACGTCGGAGGTGCGGACATTGGTTCAGTTCCTTAACGCGAAGGACGTTGCAGAGACGGCGGGCGGGATTACGTTCAGGTGCGATTGGGCGGCCTTGCGTCGCCATTGGCTGATTGCCAGTCACCCGCCGCCGCCTGCCAGACGGCAAGGGCGGAAAAGGCAGCCGTATCAGCGCGTAGCACGCGGGGCCCCAGGCCCACGCTTACCACAAAAGGCAGGCGGCGCAGGGCATCAAGTTCCTGTTGGTCGAATCCCCCCTCCGGACCCACAAGGAATGCGACGGGCTTTCCCGCCGCCGCAGTGACGGCGGTCACCAGGGGCTGTGCCACCCCGCTTTCCGCCGCAACAAACAGGGTGCGGGCCGGGTCCCAACCGGACAGCAGCCGGCCTAGCTCGACCCCGTCCGCAACGTCGGGCGCGTCCAGCCGCTCGCACTGTTCGGCGGCCTCCAGCGCGTTGGCGCGCAGCCGGTCGATATTCACGCGGTTGACGTCGCCGCGCCGGGTGAAGACGGGCACCAGCCGGCCGACACCCAGCTCCACCGCCTTTTCAACCACATATTCAGTGCGCCCGCCCTTCAGCGGTGCGAATAGCAGCCAGGGGGCAGGGGGCGCGTCGCCGTCAGGGCGGCGTGTCTGCCGATCCAGGCGCAGGGTGCCGGCGGATTTGGACAGGGTCTCGATATGGGCCAGAAACTCCCCATCCCGGCCATTAAAGGCCAGAACCCCGTCTCCCGGCCCCTGACGCAGCACCGCCCGCAGATAATGCGCCCGATCCCCATCCAACGCCGCCACCCCACCAGGGCTCAAGGGCTGGTCGATGAACAGGCGGGTACGGGGCAGGGCGTCGGCAGCCATGGGTCATCCGGGAAGCTGATCTCCACAACAGGGATAGGCTTTCGCGCGGAAAAGTCCAGTGTTGTGGGGCAGAACGGGGGCCGTTGCCGGCCCCTGTCTGTTTATCACGCCTCGCTGGCGCGCTTCTCACCCTCAATGGCGGCCTGTGCGGCGGCCAGGCGGGCGATGGGCACGCGGTAGGGGGAGCAGGAGACGTAATCCAGCCCCACCTTTTCACAGAAATAGACCGACGATGGATCACCGCCATGTTCGCCGCAGATGCCCAGCTTGATGTCGGGGCGGGTCTTGCGGCCACGCTCGGCGGCGATCTGCACCAGTTCGCCCACGCCTTCGGTATCCAGCGTCACGAACGGGTCGTGTTCCAGGATGCCTGCCCGCTGATAATCGGGCAGGAAGGCGCCGGCATCGTCGCGGCTGATGCCAAAGGTGGTCTGGGTCAGGTCGTTGGTGCCGAAGCTGAAGAAGCCGGCGGTCTCCGCGATCTTGGCGGCCTGCAGCGCGGCGCGCGGCAGTTCGATCATGGTGCCGACCAGATAATCGACCTTGTGGCCGCTTGCGGCGATCACTTCCGCCCCGACGCGGTCGATCACCGCCTTCAGGATGTCCAGCTCCTTCTTGGTGCCGACCAGGGGGATCATGATCTCCGGGATCACGGTCTCACCGGTTTCCTTGAACACCTCCACCGCCGCCTCGAAAATGGCGCGGGCCTGCATCTCATAGATTTCGGGGTAGGAGATGCCCAGGCGGCAACCGCGATGGCCCAGCATCGGGTTGGCTTCATGCAACTGCAAGGATCGGTGCTGCACCTTCTGCAGGTCGGTGCCGGCGGCCTTGGCCACCTCCACCATCTCCGCCTCATTGTTGGGCAGGAATTCGTGCAGCGGCGGGTCCAGCAGGCGGATCGTGACGGGCAGGCCCTTCATGATCTTGAACAGCTCAACAAAGTCCTTGCGCTGCATGGGCGCGATCTTGGCCAGCGCGTGGCGGCGGCCCGCCTCGCTTTCGGCCAGGATCATCTCGCGCACGGCGATGATGCGGTCGGCGTCGAAGAACATATGTTCGGTGCGGCACAGGCCGATGCCTTCCGCCCCGAACTTGCGCGCGGTACGGGCGTCCAGCGGGGTTTCGGCGTTGGTGCGCACCTTCATGCGGCGATGGGCATCGGCCCAGCCCATCAGCTCGGCAAAGTCGCCCGACAGTTCCGGCTGAATGGTCGGCACCTCGCCCAGCATCACCTCACCGGTCGAGCCATCGATGGTGATGATGTCGCCGGCCCGCACCTCGACATTGCGGACGGTAATGATGCCGCGCTTGTAATCGATGCGCAGTTCACCGGCACCGGCCACGCAGGACCGGCCCATGCCACGGGCCACCACCGCCGCGTGGCTGGTCATGCCGCCACGGGTGGTCAGGATGCCCTTGGCGGCGTGCATGCCGTGAATGTCTTCGGGGCTGGTTTCCACGCGGCAGAGGATGACATTGTCGCCCAGGGCCGCCTGCTTCTCCGCCTCTTCGGCGGTGAAGACGACCTTGCCGGATGCGGCACCGGGGCTGGCCGGCAGGCCCTTGGCGATGATCTGCTTCTTGGCCTTGGGGTCCAGCGTCGGGTGCAGCAGCTGATCCAGCGATTTCGGCTCGATCCGCAGGATGCCTTCCTTCTGGCTGATCAGGCCCTCACGCACCATGTCCACCGCGATCTTCAGGGCCGCCGGGGCCGTGCGCTTGCCCGACCGGGTTTGCAGCATATAGAGCTTGGATTGCTGCACCGTAAATTCAATGTCCTGCATGTCGCGGTAATGCCGCTCCAGCTTCAGGCGCACCGCGTTCAGCTGCGCGAACACTTCCGGCATGCTTTCTTCCATGGCCGGCAGGTCGGAACCGTTGGCGATCTTGCCGGCGATGGTCAGGTGCTGCGGCGTGCGGATGCCGGCTACCACATCCTCACCCTGGGCATTGATCAGATATTCGCCATAGAAGGCGTTTTCGCCCGTGGACGGGTTGCGGGTGAAGGCCACGCCGGTGGCGCAGTCGCCACCCATATTGCCGAACACCATGGCCTGGATATTGACCGCCGTGCCCCATTCGGCCGGAATGTCATGCAGCTTGCGATAGGTGATGGCGCGCGCATTCATCCAGGAGCCGAACACGGCCCCGATGGCACCCCACAGCTGTTCCTGCGGGTCCTGCGGGAAGGGGCGGCCCAGCTCTTCCTGCACCACCTCCTTATAGCCCTTGATCACCGCCTGCCAGTCTTCGGCGGTCAGCTCGGTATCCAGGTTCAGGTCATGGTCGCGCTTGTGATCTTCCAGCACTTCTTCGAAATGATGGTGATCCACATCCAGCACGACATTGCCGAACATCTGGATGAAGCGGCGATAGCTGTCATAGGCGAAGCGGGCATCACCAGACCGGCGGGCCAGCCCCGCCACCGTCACATCGTTCAGGCCCAGATTCAGGACGGTGTCCATCATGCCCGGCATCGACGCGCGGGCACCGGAGCGGACCGAGACCAGCAGCGGGTTTTCCGCATCGCCGAACTTCATGCCCACGATCCGCTCAATCTCCGCCAGTGCGGCACCGACCTCGGCGCGCAAACTGTCGGGATACTGGCGGCCATTGGCATAAAAGTAGGTGCAGACCTCCGTCGTGACCGTAAAGCCAGGGGGCACCGGCAGGCCGAGATTGCTCATCTCCGCCAGGTTGGCGCCCTTGCCGCCCAGGAGGTTCTTCATCTCCGCGCGACCTTCGGCCTTGCCTTCACCGAAGCTGTAGACCCACTTCGTCATGATCTTGGTCCCGTTTGATTATGGGGTTGGACTGGTGGTGACGTGGTGAAACACCGTGCAACACTCTTGACGGTGTTGTTGCACGGGGATACGGGCCGGGGCCCGGATGGGGGATTGGCGTGAAGCCGCAGCTCTCCCGTCATCCCGGCGAAAGCCGGGACCCAGGGGGTGCGGGAAACAGGGTGCCGCCGCGATGATCGACAGGGGCGGAAAGGTCGGGCGTTTGGCCCCTGGGTCCCGGCTTTCGCCGGGATGACGACAGGGGGCGTGGCCGCGTCGCGGGTGGAGTGCGCGGACATTGTCGTTCCCCGCCACTACCAAACTACCGCACTGCAACAAGGATAGCGTAATTCCACTACCTTCACCGCCGCACCGCGCCCGCCGTAGCGGGCGGGGGGTGCGAGGGTGATGGATCATGGGGTCAGCCTTCGATCTTCGAGAAGTCGGCGATCAGGTTCAGCGTCGCGCGGATCTGGCTCAACAGGCGCAGGCGGTTGGCGCGAACCGGCGCTTCGGGCGCGTTCACCGTGACCTTTTCGAAGAAGGCATCGACGGGTGCACGGAGCGCCGCGAAGGCGGCCATGGCGCCGGTGAAGTCTTCCGCCTCGATCAGCGGGGCCGCCTGTTTGTGGGCCGCGACCAGGGCGTCGGCCAGGGCCTTTTCCTCATCCTGGCTCAGCAGGCCGGCATCAACGGCACCATCATGCGGGCCGTCCTTCTTTTCCTCGATACGCAGGATATTGCTGGCGCGCTTGGAGGCCGCCAGCAGGTTCTTGCCGTCATCGGTGGCGAGGAAGTTCGACAGCGCATCGACGCGGGCCAGCAGGCGGACGAAGTCGTCCTCGCCACCCAGGGCCAGAACGGCGTCGATCAGGTCGTGCCGGACGCCCTTTTCCTTCAGGGAGACCTTCAGGCGGTCGTAGAAGAACGGAAGCACCTCAGAAGCGCCGCGTAGGCACTTGTTGAAGACATCAACCAAAATGGTTTGCTTTGCGGCATCTGAAACATAGGACTTCAAGTGCGCGTGCAGGTCTTCTGCTGCCACTGTATTGTCGTTACCGACAATTCCAAATACCAACTCTTCGAGGTCTTTGCCAACATCGTGGCCGATGGAGGCACCTGCAGATCGCGCTACCAGCGGCAAGTGACGCTTGATCACCTCACCCAGCTTCACCCGCAGACCATTCTCCACGATCAGCCGGATCACACCCAGCGCCGCACGGCGCAGGGCGAACGGGTCGCGCGAACCGGTCGGCTTTTCATCGATGCCGAAGAAGGCGACCAGCGTGTCGATCTTTTCGGCGAGCGCCACCGCCACCGACACCTTGTCGGTCGGCACGCGGTCGCTGGGGCCCAGCGGCTTGTAATGGTCGGCAATCGCCTCTGCCACGGGGGCGGGCAGCCCTTCGTGATAGGCGACGTAGCGGCCCATGATGCCCTGGACCTCGGGGAATTCACCCACCACGCCCGTGGTCAGGTCGGACTTGGACAGGCGGGCGGCCAGGGCGGCCTGTTCAATCGTTGCCTCGTCCCAATTCAGGGCCTTGGCGATGGAAACCGACAGGGCCTTGATCCGCTCCACCCGCTGCGCCAGGGTGCCCAGCTTGGCATGGAAGGTGATGTCCTTCAGGCCGGGCACCCGGTCTTCCAGCTTCACCTTCAGATCCTGGTCCCAGAAGAACTTGGCGTCCGACAGGCGGGCGCGCAGGACGCGTTCATTGCCGGCGATGACCGCCTTGCCGCCATCGATGGTGGTGCGGTTGGCGACCACGACGAAGCGCGGGGCCAGCTTGCCGTCAGCAGTTTCCAGGGCGAAATAACGCTGATGCGTGCGCATGGAGGTGGTCAGCACCTCCGCCGGCACGTCCATGAACTGATTGTCGATGGCACCGGTCAGGACCACGGGCCATTCCACCAGACCCGCCACTTCCTCCGTCAGGCCCGGATCATCCTTCAGGACAAAGCCTTCCGCCGCCGCTGCCTTTTGCGCACCGGCCAGGATCAGGCGCTTGCGCTCCTCCCGGTCCAGAACGACATGGGCCGCCGCCAGCTTGGAAGCATAGTCGGCGAAGCTGCTGACGGTGAGGGGACCTGGCGACAGGAAGCGGTGGCCTTCCGTCTGGTTGCCATAGGCAATGCTCTTGGCCCCCAAATCCAGGGCACCGGGGATAACCGCGCCATCGAACAGGGCGATGATGGAATGCAGCGGGCGGACCCACATGAATTCATTGGCGCCCCAGCGCATGGACTTGGGCCAGGGCAGTTCGCGGATGGCGGCATCAATGATGCCGGGCAGGGCGTCGATGGTGGCACCGCCCTTCTTTTCGATCACCGCGAAATAGAACACGCCCTTGCCGGTGTCGCGCTGTTCGGCCTGATCGATGCTGGACAGGCCGGCGGATTTCAGGAAACCCGCCAGCGCCTGTTCGGGCGACCCGACGCGCGGACCCTTCTTTTCGTCGCGCACATCGGCCTGGGCCGTGGGCAGGCCATCGACCACAAGGGCCAGACGACGGGGGGTGGAATGAACCTCGGCCTTGGTGAAGCCAATACCCGCCGCCGACAGCTTGTCCGTCACCAGACGCTTGAAATCCTCAGCAGCACGCACCTGCATGCGGGCCGGGATTTCTTCCATGAACAGTTCGATCAGCAGTTCGGCCATTTTGGTCACAAGCGTCCGGTGTTTATTGTTCTGGTGTCGTAATGATCAGGTTCAGGCGGCTTTACCTTGGCGGTAGCCATCGGCCAGCCACGCCTCGCAACAGGCCTTGGCCAGCGTGCGCACCCGCAGGATATAGCTCTGTCGTTCCACCACCGAAATGACCCCGCGCGCATCCAGCAGATTGAACAGATGGCTGGCCTTGATGCACTGATCATAGGCCGGCAGGGCCAGACCATGGGACAGCAGGGCAGCGCACTCCTTCTCCGCATTCTGGAAATGCTGCAACAACATCTCTGTGTTCGCATATTCAAAATTATGCGCGGAGTATTCCTGTTCGGCGCGGTGGAACACCTCGCCATACTTCACCGCCGGGCGGTCACCCACAGGATCGTTGAAGCGCAGGTCGTAAACGTTCTCCACGCCCTGGATATACATGGCAAGCCGTTCCAGACCATAGGTCAGCTCTGCCGCCACCTTCTCCACGCCGATGCCGCCCACCTGCTGGAAATAGGTGAACTGCGACACTTCCATGCCGTCGCACCAGACCTCCCAGCCCAGGCCCCAGGCGCCCAAGGTCGGGCTTTCCCAGTCATCCTCGACAAAGCGGATATCGTGCAGGGCCGGATCAACGCCCAGGGCCACCAGGGACTGTAGATACAGGTCCTGGATGTTGGCCGGCGACGGCTTCATGATTACCTGGAACTGGTAATAATGCTGCAGCCGGTTGGGGTTTTCGCCATAGCGGCCATCCTTGGGACGGCGGGACGGCTGAACATAAGCGGCATTCCAGTTGTCGGGACCCAGCGCCCGCAAGGTGGTGGCCGGGTGGAACGTGCCCGCACCCACTTCCATGTCGTAAGGCTGCAAAACCAGACAGCCCTGGGCCGCCCAGAAATTCTGCAGGGTCAGGATAACGCCCTGGAAGGAGAGGGGTTCTTTCGCCGCCATGGTCCCGTTACTTCACACGCTTGTTACACTGCATCGCACCTTAGAGGGCGCCAAGGGCCAAATCAAGGCAACGACCTGACTACGTTCTGTGCGGGGAACGCAGGGCTGACGGTTGGTTTGTTGCGCGGGGGGCGGTATCAGCCCACCGACAGATACCGCGCCGAATGCAGGTCCAGCGGGTTATCGACCCAGCCTTTCAGCTTCGGACTGACCAGACGGCGGCTGGCCTGACGCATGACGGGGATCATGGGCATGTCGGCCATGGCGATCCTTTCCGCCGCCGCCAGTTTGGCGCGGAAATCATCCAGGGTCAGGGCCTGATCCACCTCTTCCATGGCGCGGTCCATGGCGGGATTGATATAGCCGGGGCCGACCGTGTTGGCGCGCGAGCGCAGCAGGTTCAGATACTCAGTGACCAGCCCCACGGCCCAGGTGATGCGGACGATATCCGGGTAGGTATGTTCCTTCATCCGGCTGACCACGACCTTGAATTCCTGGTTCGACAAGGTGGTCTTCACGCCCAAGGTCTGCTGCCACATGGCGGCGACGGCCACGGCCACCTGCCGGTTCAGCTCATTGGTGTTGTACAGCAGTTCCAGCGACAGCGGCTTGTCCGGTCCGTATCCGGCCTTGGCGAACAGAGCCTTGGCGCGGGCGATGCGTTCGGCGGTGGGCAGGTCAGCCCAATCCGGCCTGGGCGGGGTATAGCCGACCAGCCCCTCCGGCGTCATGGCATAGGCCGGCAGCTCGCCGCCCTTGGTGATCTTCTCCACAATCACCTTGCGGTCGATGGCCATGGACAGGGCCACGCACAGGTCGGGATTATCCTTCCACGGGGCCTTGGTCAGGTTGGGGATCAGGAAGAAGGTGCTGGCGCGATAGGCCAGACGCAGACTGTCGGCCAGATTGGCCCGCGCCCAGTCCAGCTGGGTTGGCGGCACCTCCTTGGTGGCCAGCAGTTCGCCGGCCCGGAACCGTTTCAGTTCCGTCTGCAGATCCTCCGTGACATGGTACTTGGCACCGGCCACAGCGATGGATGTCGCCCTGTGGTAATGCGGGTTGACGGTCAGGGCATAATGGCTCTGCGGTACGGCCCCGGTCAGCATGAAGGGGCCATTGCCGATCAGCTTGCCCGGCTGCGCGAAGCCATCGCCATGTCTGGTGACCGACGCGCGGTGCAGGGGCGACAATATCCAATAGGCGGTATAGACGGTCAGGTCGGGCTTGGGATGTTCCAGCGTCACCTTCAAGGTGCGGTCATTGACCGCCTCCACGCCCAGGCTGGCCGGGTCCTTGCCATTTTGCAGGATGGGCAGGGCGTTCTTGATGGGCGCGATCCATTCCGGCAGGCCCAGAAGCGTGGTGGGCGTCACGGCGCGCCGCCAGGCGAAGACGAAATCGGCTGCCGTCACGGCGCTGCCGTCCGACCATCTGGCATCGGCGCGCAGGAAGAAGGTCCAGGTCAGGCCATCGGCGCTGGTTTCCCACCGTTCCGCCACGCCGGGGATGATGGTCCCGTCAGCGGCAAAGGTGGTCAGCCCCTCCCACAGCTCAATAAACAGCTGTCCGGCCACGATGGTGGTGGATTTATGCGGGTCCAGCGTGTCCACATCCGGCCCCAGGCCGATATCAACCACCGGCTTGCCCTGCGCCAGGGCGGCGGAGGAGGGGGAGAGAAGGGGCAGGGCCGCACAGGCCGCCAGCACGCCACGCCGTGTAATCCCACGCATGATCAAGCACTTGATCCTTTCGTTCCAGGCTTGTGGAGACTGGACCGTTGCGGCACCCCTGTCGAGGGCCTATAGCACCGGTCCACCCTTTTCCTGCCCCGGTGGTGCCTTTGGCCCGCCATAAAGCAGGATAAGGATGATCATCAGGCCGGGATCGTCCGGCCCTTTGTGGGAGCGGCGGCCCGACAGGAAAGGCCGCCGGTTTGGGGATGAAGCGCTGGGTGGCCGCACTGGCCGGGTTGATGGTGATGAGTCAGGCGGGTGCCGCCCTGGCTGGTTCGGTGACCTTGTTCTCCGAACCCTATTTCCGGGGCGAACGGATCACCATCCATGACAATATCGACTCGCTGGCCAAGCTTCCGCCCTGGAACGACCGCACCCGCTCCCTGATCGTGCATTCCGGCACCTGGGAAGTGTGCAAGGACAAAAAGTACGACCATTGCCGTACCCTGGTGGATGGTGCCCGTGTTGCCGATGTGGCGGAGGTGAAGAATTTGCGCGGTGGCGTCAGCTCCCTGCGCGAGGTCGGGCGCCGTCGGGATTGGGATGGAGGTCACTATGATGACTGGGGCCGCCCGCCGCCCCCGCCCCTGCCGCCCCCGCCGCCGCGCCGGCATGATGATGACATCATCTGGAATGGTGGTGGCGGTGGATACGGCGGTGGCTATGTCACCAAGAAGCCGCAGAATGCCTGCCAGAGCGAGGTGGAGCGCGCCTTTATCCAGCGCTATGGCTACCGTGGTCGCAGCGAGTTCTCGGGCAACAAGGTGGAAGGCACCATCTGGTGGGAAGGCGAGCCCTGGCAATATCGCTGTGCCGGCGGGCAGACGAATATCTGGCGGTAATGCAAAAGGGGCGGCCCACGGGCCGCCCCTTTCGTTTCAACTTTCCTCAACCATCAGGGCTTATACAGCGTCCCATCCGGTGTGATGCCTGTCGGCTGTCCCACCAGGATGGTGGTCAGCTTGGCCGGGTCCAGCAGCCGGGCGGCGACCCGCTTGATGTCGGCAAGCGTGACGGCGTTCAGCAGGTCATTGCGCTTGTTCAGATAATCGATGCCCAGATTGTCCCGCTGCACCTGCAACAACAGGCCGGCAATGGCCCCGTTATTGGTGAATTGCAGGGGGAAGGAGCCGGTCAGATAGGTCTGGGCATCGCGCAGTTCGGCCTCGGTAATGCCGTTCTTCGCGACATCGCCCCAGATCTGCTTGGTGACGCTGATCGCCTCTGCCGCCTTGTCATTGACGGTGGAGCCGCTGACCGTGACCAGATTGGCATGGTCAAAGCTTTGCAGGTTGGAGCCGATGCCATAGGTCAGGCCGCGCTTTTCCCGCACCTCGTCCATCAGCCGGGAGGAGAAGCCGCCGCCGCCCAGCGAATAGTTCAGAATGGTGGCCGCGTACCAGTCCGGGTCCGACCGATCCATGCCGGCATGGGCCAGGATCATCACCGTCTGCGGGATGGGGCGGGGGACCAGAATGGTCTTGCCCGGTGCCGCCGCGGTGATATCGGCCACCGGCGTCAGGTCGGCCTTGGCGGGCAGGGCGCCGAACAGGCTGTCCAGCAGCGGGGCCAGTTCTTCACCCGTAATATCGCCCGAAACGGCCACCTTCAGCCCTTCACGGGCCAGACGCGTGCGAGCGAAATTCACCAGATCGTCGCGGGTGATGGCGGCCAGGGTCTGGGCCGTGCCACGCTGCGGCCGTCCATAGGCATGGCCGGGGAACAGCGTCTCCCCGAACGCCATCTGGGCCCAGTAATTGGGATCGGCCTGCGACCGGCGCAGGCTGGTTTGCAACTGGCCCCGGATACGCTCTACCGCTTCGGTATCAAAGCGCGGCTTGGTCAGCGCCAGACGCATCAGGTCGAAGGCGGTGTCCTTGGTTTCGCGCAGGGTGGTCAACTGCCCCACGAAACCATCGCGCCCGGCGCTGAAGGACAACTGGATGGAGTTTTCATCCAGCTTGCCCTGAAACGCCTGACTGTCCAGATCGCCAGCCCCTTCATCCATGGTGCTGGCCGTCATGATGGCAAGGCCCAGCTTGCCATCGGGGTCGCGCTCTGTCCCACCCGCAAAGGCGAATTGCATGGCGATGATGGGGTTCTTGGTGTCCCGCACCAGCCAGGCCTCAATCCCGCCGGGGCTGACCACCTTTTCGATATCGACGGCGGCGGCGGGCAGGCTGGTAAAGGCGAGCGCGAAGGCCGCAAGCAGCAGCAGGCCCGTGCGACGGATCATCTTCATCACATCCATTACTTTGCCCCCCCCTTGGCCGGGGCGGCCGCCTGTGCCGGGGCCGGTGCGGCGGCGGGCAAAAGGATGCCCGTGACATGGTTATCCTGACCCAGCACCAGCTTTGCCGCCTGTTCCACCTGTTCACGGGTGACGGCGGCGATGCGGTCGGGCCAGGCCTCCACATCCTCAACCGTTTGCCCCGTGGTCAGGGCCACGCCGAACGCGTAAGCCGGTCCCTGCAGACTGTCGCGTGCGAAGACCGCGTCGCGGCGCAGGCGCACCTTGGCCGACGCGACCTCCGCGTCCGTGACGCCGCCCGACAGCAGCTTCGCCAGTTCCGCATCCAGCGCCTTTTCCACGGCGGCCACATCCTGGCCAGGTGCCGGCGTGGCGGAGACGGACAGGGTGCCAAGGTCCAGCGCGTTGGGATTGTAGGACAGGTTCACACCCGCCGCGATCTTCTGTTCCACCACCAGCGACTTGTAGAGGCGTGAGGTGGCACCGTCGGCCAGGATGCTTTCCAGCACCTCCAGCGCGGAGGCGTATTGTTTCTCCCCGGCGCTGTAGCTGGGGGCCTTCCAGATACGCATCCAGTTGGGCTGCCGCACCTGATCATCGGTCAGGGTGATGCGCCGCGCCCCCTCCGTCGGCGGCTCCGTCACGCGCACGCGGGCGGGGATGTCCTTGGACGGCTTGATCTTGCCATAGGTCTTTTCGGCCAGCGGCTTCAGTTCCGCCGCGGTAATGTCTCCGGCCACCACCAGGATGGCATTGTTGGGCGCGTAGTGGCGCTTGTAGAAATCCAGCGCGTCCTGGGTGGTCAGCTTCTCGATCTCATGCATCCAGCCGATGATGGGCGTGCCATAGGGGTGATGCACGAACAGCAGGCTGTAGAGCTGTTCATAAAGCCGCGAAGCCGGCTCATTCTCCGTCCGCTGCCGGCGTTCCTCCTGGATCACCTTGCGCTCCGGCAGGACAATATCGTCCGTCAGGCGCAGGTTGACCATGCGGTCGGCCTCCATCCCCATGACCAGTTCCAGCCGGTCGCGGGCGATATTCTCGAAATAGGCCGTGTAATCATAGGCGGTGAAGGCATTGTCGCGCCCGCCATTGCGGGCCACGGTGCGGGAAAATTCCGACGGCTTCATCTTGGCCGTGCCCTTGAACATCAGATGTTCAAGGTAATGGGCCAGGCCGGATTTGCCCGGCTCCTCATCCGCGGAACCGACCTTGTACCAGACCATGTGGCTGACGACGGGCGCGCGGGGGTTGTTCACCACCACCACCTGCATGCCGTTCTTCAACGTGAAGGTCTCGGGATCGAAAACGCGGGCCGCGGCGGGGAATACCGCCAGCGCCGACAGGGCCACGCCAGCCACCAGGGCGCGCCAGCGGCGTCGTTGCGTTACGGGACGTGCATCATGGGTCACGGGTAAAAATTCCTCCCGGCACAACAGGGCTGTTGGCCCGTACTGTGGCGCGGAGGATTCGGAAAGCCAATGGATTTAACGTGAACGAATTGTAATGTGAAAACGCAACGGGCCGGCGCAAAGGCCGGCCCGCAACCAAAGATATCTGGACGAACCTTACGCCCGCTTGGCCCCGATATAGGCCACATCGCTGCGCGTGGCTTCAAAATCGGTCAGCTCGATCGGGTATTCGCCGGTGAAGCAGGCGTCGCAATATTGCGGCATGTCGCCATCGCGCTTGGCATGGTTCAACGACTTGTAGAGACCGTCCAGGCTGATGAAGGCCAGGCTGTCGGCATTGATATATTGACGCATTTCTTCCACCGACATGCGGTGGGCCAGCAGCTTCTCCTTCTCCGGCGTGTCGATGCCGTAGAAGCAGGGGTTGCTGGTCGGCGGGCTGGAAATGCGCATATGCACTTCCTTGGCACCGGCATCGCGCATCATCTCCACGATCTTCACCGAGGTGGTGCCGCGCACGATGCTGTCATCGACCAGGATGATGCGCTTGCCCTCAATGAAGTGCCGGTTGGCATTGTGCTTCAGCTTCACGCCCAGGCGGCGGATCTTGTCCGTCGGCTGAATGAAGGTGCGACCCACATAATGGTTGCGGATGATGCCCAGGTCGAAGGGAATCCCGCTCTTTTCCGCATAACCCAGCGCTGCCGGCACGCCCGAATCCGGCACGGGGATCACCAGATCGGCATCGATATGGCTTTCCACGGCCAGCTGCGCGCCAATCTTCTTGCGCACGCCATAGACCGAATGGCCTTCCATGAAGCTGTCGGGGCGGGCGAAGTAGATATATTCGAAAATGCAGAACTTGGACGCGGTCTGCTGGAACGGACGCAGGCTCTGCACCCCGCTCTTGTCCAGCACCACCATTTCGCCGGGGTCGATATCGCGCACGTAATCGGCACCGATAATGTCCAGCGCCACCGTTTCCGAGGCCAGAACATGGGTATCGCCCAGACGGCCCAGCACCAGCGGGCGCACGCCATGCGGGTCGCGCACGCCGATCACCTGATCCTTGGCCATGCAGACCAGGGAATAAGCGCCTTCCACCTGACGCAGCGCATCGACCAGACGGTCAATGACGGAGCCGTTACGGCTGGTCGCCATCAGATGGATGATGGTTTCGGTGTCGGACGTCGATTGGAACAGGCAACCCCGGCGCACCAGCTGCCGGCGCAGCTGCATGGCGTTGGTCAGGTTGCCATTATGGGCCAGCGCGAAGCCGCCAAACTCAAACTCCGCGAATAAAGGCTGCACATTGCGCAGCGAGCGTTCGCCCGTGGTGGCATAGCGGACATGGCCGATGGCGATGTCACCGGTCAGGTTGCGCATGACCGTTTCGCTGCCGAAAATGTCACCGACCTGACCCAGCGCGCGATGCTGCGGGAAGTCCTGGCCGTCGAAGCTGACGATGCCGGCGGCTTCCTGTCCGCGATGCTGAAGCGCGTGCAGGCCCAGCGCCACCAGTGCTGCCGCATCCTGGGGACCGTACACACCGAAGACGCCGCACTCCTCGCGCAGCTTGTCGTCGTCGAAGGGATGGGTCGTAAGCATGGGCTTCGCACCTTTCGCGGGGGAGATGGTGTCCGGTAGGGTCATGTTCAAAGGCCGGGTCAGCGTTGGTCCCCTTCGGGACGTCGATCCGGTTGGTTGGCTTGCGGCTGGTCGGTGCTTTTGATTACCTGGTCAAGACGGCCAAGGTCATCAGCATTATAGCCGCGATCCTTTTCCGGCACAGCCGCATTCCCCGCAGATGTGGGGCGCGGATTGGCAAGCCGTTCCAGGGTACGTTTGGCATTCTCTGCCTCTTCCAACCGGTTCTGCGCGCGCTGGGCCTCGCGCTGCGCCGGGGACAGGTCGGCATTGGGCAGGAAGCCGCGCAGAATATCGGCACCCGTCTCCAGGAAGGGCTTGGCCTTCGCCTCGCGCAGCCAGACCGGCTGTTCCGGCCACAGCCAGGCCGCGAACAGGTAGGCCAGCGACACCAGGACTGCGCCGCGTACCACGCCAAAGGCGAAGCCCAGTGAGCGGTCGATGGCGGACAGGCTGCTTTCCTGCACCTTGCCGGAAATGGTGCTGGTCACCACCGACAGGGCGATCAGGGACAGGGTGAACACGCCCAGGATGGTGACGCCATCGGCCACATACTGGGTGCTGATATAGACACGGGTGTAAGGGGCGGCCAGCGGGAACAGCCACAAGGTGGCAAGGGCGGCGCCGATCCAGGCGGCAACCGACAGCACCTCGCGCACGAAACCGCGCGCAAACGCCATCAGGGCGGAGATCAGAAGGACCGTGACGACGGCAACGTCAACGGGGTTCAGGCTGCTGCCTTCCATGCGGCTCCCCTCAATCCCGGCCACGCGGCGGGCGCGGTGGCGCGTCCGCCTGGAACAATGGCAGCAGATCGGACAGATGGTCCAGTTCAACCCGCCGCAACCCATCCGCCGAGCCATCGCCGCGCGACCGGCGCGGCTGCGGCATCAGGGCGCGGTTAAAGCCCAGCTTGGCGGCTTCCTTCAGCCGCTGGTCGGTCTGGCTGACGGCGCGGATATCGCCCGACAGGCCAATCTCGCCAAAGACCACGGCATCGGCCGGCACCGGCTCGCCCGTCAGGCTGCTGATCAGGGCGGCGGCAACGGCAAGATCGGCGGCGGGTTCAGAGATTTTCAGGCCACCCGCCACCGACAGATAAACGTCGTTCGCCCCGATGGCGACCCCGCACCGCGCCTCCAGCACGGCCAGAACCATGGCAAGGCGCGACGTGTCCCAGCCCACCACGGCCCGGCGCGGCGTGCCCAGGGGGGAGGGGGCGACCAGGGCCTGTACCTCCACCAGCACCGGCCGCGTCCCCTCCAGCCCGGCGAAAACGGCGGTGCCGGTAATGTCGCGGCGGCGGTCGGCCAGGAACAGTTCGGACGGGTTCGGCACCTCGACCAGCCCGTCTTCGCCCATCTCGAACACGCCGATTTCGTCGGTGGCACCGAAACGGTTCTTGACGGCGCGCAGGATGCGGAACTGGTGCCCGCGCTCCCCCTCGAAATAAAGGACCGTATCGACCATGTGTTCCAGCACACGGGGGCCGGCGATCTGTCCGTCCTTGGTCACGTGACCGACGATCAGCAGGGTGATGCCCTTGCGCTTCGCCACCCGGATCAGTTCCGCCGAACAGGCGCGAACCTGCGCCACCGTTCCCGGAGCGCTGTCCAGCGTGTCGATATACATGGTCTGGATCGAATCGATCACCGCCACTTGCGGGCCGTCGGCGGCCTCCAGGCTGGCCACGATATCCCGAACATTGTTGGCTGATGCCAGTTGGACGGGTGCGTTGGCCAAGCCTAAGCGGCTGGCGCGCATGCGCACCTGATCCACCGCTTCCTCGCCGCTGATATAGGCGCAGCGCGTTTCCTGGGCCAGACAGCAGGTGGCCTGCAGCAACAGGGTCGATTTGCCAATGCCGGGGTCGCCGCCGACCAGCAGCGCGGAGCCATGGACAAGGCCGCCGCCGCAGACCCGGTCAAATTCCTGAATGCCCGTCATGCGGCGGGGCGCGTCGCTGGGCACGCCCGACAGGGCCACGAATTCGATCTTGCGCCCGCCACCGGCCTTGCCCAGCCCCTTGGGCATGGCGTCGGCCACCTGTTCCTCGACAAGCGTGTTCCATTCCCCGCAGGCGTCGCACTTGCCCGACCATTTGGGATAGCTGGCGCCGCAATTCTGGCAGACATATTTGCTGGTGGCGCGGGCCAAGGTCGTGACAGCTCCCAGGGGTGGCGGACGCGGCCCCTATATAGACGCTGGAAGGGCCCGTGGGGAGCCCTTCATAACACGAATGCAATATGCGCGGGATGCGTGCCGGACGGGGTACGCCCTCAGCCTACCCGACGCGGATCGCGCGCCGGTGCCGTAATGACCGGTTCCCGCCGGCCATTGGGGCCGGGTGCGGGGCCGCCCAGGGTGGGTTCACGGCGCACAGCACCGCCTGCCGGCGGCGGGGGCGGGGCGGGGCGACGGCCCTTGGCCTTGGGTGCCGGCTTAACCTGCCGACGACCGCTTCCCCACCAGAAACCCAGCATGCCAACCAGCAGTGCGCCGATGGCCCCCATCAGGCCATAGCGTACCCAGTCGGGCAGGCTGTCCGGGTTGAAGCCACCGGCCTCTTCCGGGGTCTCATGCGTCACTTCGGTTTCGACGCTGCTGCGCGGGGCGGCGTCGGGCTGGGCATTGCTGCTGCCGACGGACGGGGCAGGGCTGGCCGATGGCGTTGCCGTCTGCGGCAGGGCCGCCTGTTGCTGACGCGTGGCGACCGGCAGATCAGTGCCGCCGCGCGACACGCCCAGGACCGTGCTTTCGGTGCCGCCGCCGCGATCAACAGACGTGGCGACGGGGGCCGCCTGCGGCTTCACATCCGCCTCACGCAGGTTCACGGGCGCGCTGGCCTTGGCGCGGCTGGTCGGGTCGGCCAGATTGCCGACACCGGTACGTTCGGGCCGACCGCGCATCATGCTGTCGATGGTGCCCTGATCCAGGCGGCCCGTGCCCTTCAGCCCATTCTTTTTCTGATAGGCGGCGATGGCGGCGGCGGTGGCGCTGTCCATCTTGCCGCTGGCCCGGCCCTGATAGAAACCCTGCTGATCCAGGATCTGCTGTGCCCATTGGATGGTGGCGGCATTGGGGCCCTGATCCTGCGCGGTCGCGGCCGGAACCGCCAACAGCAGCAGCAGGGCAAGCATTGCCATGCCAGCCTTGGGACGGTGGTGACGGGCGGGACGGGTACGGGCCGGCGCGGACAAGACAAACACCCCTGCAAAAGACGGGACGAAATTGGGCCACACTGTTGTTGCGGCGCATCATCAAGGGATGACACCGCCATTATCCGTTGGCAAGTGCGACAGGGGTGCGGCCGCATCATGGCAGATGCGGATGATGGACCGGCCCGCCGCCGCAGCCTATACATGGACATGGATCATGTCCTTTCGAAGGCCGAATTGACCAATTCCAGCAACGATACGGCACCTGCCGCGAACGCGCCCGACACGGCCCCGCCGCCCGACCTGATGCTGGCGGGCGGGGCGTGGCTGTCGATCATGGCGCTGCTGGACGCGCTGCTTCTGGGGCTGTCGCCTGTTCTGCTGGGCCTGCGCGCGGTAGGCCTTTTGCTGCTGGCGGCATGCTGGTGGCAGGGGCCGCGCGTGCAGCGCTGGCTGCCGCCGCTATGGCTGATCATCACGGCCACGGGGCAGGTGGCCGCCACATATCTGTGGGTGGATGCGGGCGTGGGGGCCATGGCCATGGCGGGCGGCACGCTGGCCGCCTTCCTGCTGTTGCCCGTGGCGGCACCCTTGCTGCGCGGATTATCCAGGCCGCTGCGTCCGGCCACAGCACCGGTGGCGACGTCGGATGCGGTGCCGCTGCCGGTGCTGCGGCTGATGGCGGATAATCTGAACGGTCGGCTTAATACCATGATCCTGGAACTGGAGGCGCTGACCAACGGTCCGGTATCGCCAGCCCAGGCGATCCAGCTTCGCCTGCTGCGCAACGAAGTGTCGGTCATTCAGACCCTGGTCCGGCAACGGCTGGGCGGCGCCTCTTCCTGGGATGTCCGCCGGCAAGAACCGGCGCGGGTGGTGCCCGTGACGCCCCCACCGCCCGCGCCATCGGCGGCGCGCATCGCCGGAACGCCCAACGGCCTGTCCGCCCTGATCGTTGACGACGATCCCGTTGGCCGCAGCCTGACGCGGCTGCTGCTGGAACAGGCGGGCTATGCCGTGGAAGAAACAGACGACGCCAAGATGGCGTTGGAAATGGCGCTGATGGAGGGGCCGGATGTGGCGCTGATTGCAGCCCGCATCGGTCGGCACAGCGGTCTGGCCCTGGCATGGTGCATCGGGCGGGGCGGGGGGCCGCCGGTCGTGCTGCTGCGCGGGCGCGCCGATCCTGTCAGCGACCATCAGCAACAGCGCAGCCGCATCGCCGCAACCCTGGGCAAGCCGGTCACGGCGGAGGGTCTGGTAAAGGTGCTGGATCCACTTCTGGCCGGGCGCCGACCAGTGGTGCCGTCAGCGCCCCCCGTCAGCACGCCCGCACCATCGCCGCCGGATACGGCACCGGTGCTGGATGTGCGGGTGCTGGAGGAACATCTGTCGATCCTGGGTGCGGCCCGGGTTATCCAGATTATGGACAGTTTCGGGCGCAATGCGCCGGACACGCTGGCTGCCGTCGCCGATGCCATGGAGAAGGGCGACATTGCCGGCGTGGGCAAGGCCGCGCACAAGCTGGCGTCGGGTGCCCTGACAGTTGGTTTGACGGTCCTGGGCCGGTTGGCCAAACAGGCCGACAGCGCCGCCAAGCGTGGCGATGACGCCGAAGCGCTGGCGGCGGCGCGGCAGTTCCATGCCGCCTTCGCCGCCGGTCAGGCGGCTCTGGCGGGTTTCCGCCGCGACCGGCTTACAGCTGATCCGTGATTTCGGCGGCCAGACGGTAGCCCAGGCCCTTTTCCGTGATGATCACGTCCAGCGAGCCGCTATCCTGCATCTTGCGGCGCAGGCGGCTGACCAGCACGTCGATGGTGCGGTCATTGGGGTTGCGGTCGGTGCCGCTGACCGCGTCGATCAGCTGATCGCGCGTGACGACCCGGCCGCCCGACCGGACCAGCAGACCCAGCAGCTCAAACTCGCCCCGCGTCACCCGCACCTCCACCCCCGCCGGATCGACCAGTCGGCGGCGGGCCAGATCCATGGTCCAGCCCGCGAAGTACCGCACCGTCCCCTCGGCCTTGTGCATCTTGGTCGGGTGGGTGCGGCGCAGCAGGTTGCGGGCGCGGGCCAGCAGCTCACGCGGGTTGGGCGGCTTGGTCACATAATCGTCGCCGCCCGTCTCCAGCCCGAAGACGCGGTCGCCATCATTGGCGCGCTGGGTGACGATGATGATCCCGACATTGGAAATTTCGCGGATGGAGCGTGCCAGGCTGAACCCATCCTCGTCCGGCAGCTCGATATCCAGAAGCACCAGATCGGGTGGCTGACGCTGCATCACCTCCCGCGTCTGCTTGCCATTCTCCGCTTCGGCCACCAGGAAACCGGCCTCGTGGAAATAGCCAGCCAGCAGGGCGCGGGTCGCCGGCTCGTCCTCGACGATCAGAACCAGCGGGGCATCGGCGATCTCGGACATCCGGAACGGAACTCCATCCAGCGGGTGCGGGATGCCGGTGCAAAAACAGCGCCCGGCGCGGAACGTTTCTCCGGCTATAGCCCTTTTTCGCAGAAAAATGAAGCCGTTGGGCGATGGTCCCCCGCATGGGAGACCACCACCCAACGGCGCGGTACGCGGACTGCTGTCTTTAGGTTGTAATTTATTTAAGACAGGAAACAGCTTGATTGTTTCCGCCGTCGGGCCAGGGTGCGGGGCTTGCCCCCTGGCCCAACTCTGTTACGCCCCCAGTTCCAGGAGCGAAGCATTGCCGCCGAAGGCCGTCGTGTTGACGGTCAGCGTCTTTTCCGTGACGAAACGGTGCAGATAGTGCGGGCCGCCGGCCTTGGGGCCCGTGCCCGACAGGCCCTGTCCGCCGAACGGCTGCACACCGACCACGGCACCCACCATGTTGCGGTTGATATAGGTGTTGCCCACGGGCAGCGTCTTGAACAGGTTCTGGGCGCGGCCTTCCAGGCGGCTATGCACACCGAAGGTCAGGCCATAGCCGGTGGCCGCAATCTCTGCCGCGACCTTGTCCAGGTCCGATGCCTTGAAGCGCACGATATGCAGGATGGGGCCGAACACTTCGCGCTTCAGCTGCGACAGGCTGCCGATCTCATACAGGCGCGGGCCGAAGAAGGTGCCGTTCTGCACCGCGTCCGGCACACTCACGGCCTTGATCAGCCGCGCCTCGCCATCCATCCGCTGCGCATGCGCGATCAGGATGTCGCGGGCATCATCATCGATGACGGGGCCGACATCGGTCGCCACATCGATGGGGTCGCCTAGGCGGATCAGATCCATGGCCCCGGCCAGCATGTCGGCCAGCTTGTCCGCGATCTCTTCCTGCGCGAACAGGACGCGCATCGCCGAACAACGCTGCCCCGCCGACTGGAACGCCGAGGTGACGCAATCATCCACCACCTGCTCCAGCAGGGCGGTTGAGTCTACGATCATGCAGTTCTGACCGCCCGTTTCCGCGATCAGGGGCACGATGGCGCCGTCACGCTCGGCCAGACTGCGGTTGATCAGGCGGGCGGTTTCGGTGGAACCGGTGAAGCAGACGCCGGCGATGCGGGTATCGGCGACCAGCGCGGCACCGACCGTCGCGCCATCACCGGGCAGCAGATGCAGGACATCGCCGGGCACACCAGCCTTGTGCAGCATGCGCACCGCCTCGGCGGCGATCAGCGGGGTCTGCTCGGCGGGCTTGGCAATGACGGCATTGCCGGTCACCAGGGCGGCCACCACCTGACCCACGAAAATCGCCAGCGGGAAGTTCCAGGGGCTGATGCAGGCAAAGGTGCCGCGACCGGTCAGGTGCAGCTCGTTGCGCTCCCCCGTGGGACCCGGCAGCAGCACGGGCTTCAGCCCGCTGCGCGCCTGGGCCGCATAGTAACGGCAGAAATCCACAGCCTCGCGCACCTCGGCGATGGCGTCGGGCAGGGTCTTGCCCGCCTCCCGCACCAGCAGGGCCATCAGCGCGGGCGCGTCGATCTCCATCAGGTCGGCGGCGCGGTCCAGGCAGGCGGCGCGATGATCGGCCCCTTCCCGGTCCCAGGCCTTCTGTGCGGCGACCGACAAGGACAGGGCGCGTTCCACGGCGTCCTTACCAGCCAGAACGACGGTGCCGACAGTGCGCGCCCGGTTGGCGGGGTCGGTCACGGGCTGGGTGGGGCCGTCCAGTTCAGCCCCGCCCACGATGGGGCCAGCGGTCCAGTTCCGGGCCAGGGCTGCCTGCATCTGCTCGGTCAGGGCCGCCACCTTTTCCGGGGCCGTCAGGTCGAAGCCTTTGGAATTGGGACGCTCGGCACCATAGATGTCGGCGGGGGTGGGGATGCGCGGATGACGCAGCATGCCTTCTTTCTCCAGGAATGCGGCCGGGTCGGCAACCACGTCACTGACGGGCACGTCCGGGTCCATGTAGGCGTTGACGAAATTGCTGTTGGCGCCGTTTTCCAGCAGGCGGCGCACCAGATAGGGCAGCAAATCCTCATGCGTGCCCACCGGCGCATAAATGCGCACACGCGGGAAGGCGGGCAGGACCTCGCGCGCTGCCGTGTACAGCAGCTCGCCCATGCCGTGCAGGCGCTGGAACTCCAGGTCGCGATTATCGCCGGCCAGATGCAGGATGGCCGCGATGGTATAGGCATTGTGGGTCGCGAACTGCGGATAGATCGCGTCCTTGGCCGCCAGCATCTTGCGGGCACAGACCAGATAAGACAGGTCCGTCGCCGCCTTGCGCGTGAAGACCGGATAATCGGGGTGGCTGGCAATCTGGGACATCTTGATCTCGGTGTCCCAATAGGCCCCCTTGACCAACCGCACCATCAGGCGGCGGTTGGCAGCGCGGGCCAGATCAACCAGCCAGTCGACCAGCAGATGGGTGCGCTTGGAATAGGCCTGAATGGCCAGACCCAGCCCGTTCCATCCGGCCAGATCGGGGTCATGGGCCAGGGCGGACAGGATATCCTGCGACAGTTCCAGGCGGTCTGCCTCTTCGGCATCAATGGTCAGGTTGATGTCCCAGCGCTTGGCCTGCAACGCCAGCCCCTTCACGGCGGGCACCAGACGGGCCATAACATCGGCATGCTGGGCCTGAACATAGCGCGGGTGCAGGGCCGACAGCTTGATCGACACGCCGGGGGCGGCCACCGGGCCACGGCCCGCCGCCTCTGCCCCCACCGCGTCGATGGCCTTCACATAGGCATCCAGATAGCGGGTGGCCTGTTCCCAGGTGCGGGCCCCTTCGCCCAGCATGTCATAGGAATGGACGGTGCCGGTGGGGCGGGCCTTGCGCGCCTCGGCCATGGCTTCCTTGATGGTGCGGCCCAGCACGAAATGCCCGCCCATGACGCGCATGGCCTGACCCATGGCGGTGCGGATCACGCTTTCGCCCGACCGGGCCACCATACGCTTCAGGAAATTGCCGGCATCGCGTTCGCCGCCGCGTTCCAGATCGGTGATCTTGCCCGTCAGCATCAGGCCCCAGGCGGCGGCATTCACAAAGGCGCTGTCGCTGCGGCCCAGATGCGCATCCCACTGACCCTGCGCGATTTTCTCAGCAATCAACCGGTCCGCCGTCTCCGGGTCGGCGATGCGCAGCAGGCATTCGGCGATGCACATCAGGGCCACGCCCTCATTGTTCGACAGGCCGAATTCCTGCAGGAAATTATCCAGCGGCCCCAGTTCACGCCGGCGCAGCCGCGCCGCCTCCACAATCGCCACGGCCCGGTCATGGATGCCGGTCCGCTCTGCGGCGGTCAGCCCATGGCTGCGCAGCAGACCGGTGACGACAGTGACCTCATCGGCATGCTTGGCCTTGCGCAGGTCATTCAGAACGGTGCCGGACATCGCCGTAACTCCGAGACATCAGATTAAGGTTAAGGTCGGCGACCGCCGACCCGCAGCACGTGCGGCGTAAGCCAAGGCGGCGGATGCCGCCGCCCGGCGCCTGATGGAACAGTAAATTCACTCGGAGTATGGCAAATTCTCTGGACGATTTTTCTCCAAAGAAAGGGTTTTTGCAGGATATCATCCGGTAAGATTGACATTCTGCCAGAGAATATAATGCCCGCTGATTCCGCATCTGCGAAGCTCGACCGTATCGACCAGAACATCCTGCGCATCCTGCAGGAAGATGGCCGCATCTCGAACGTGGAACTGGCCCGACGGGTGAACCTTTCCCCCACGCCCTGCCTGGAACGGGTGCGCCGTCTGGAACGCGACGGCTTCATCCGCCAGTACGTGGCCCTGCTGGACCCCGACCTGCTGGACCGCTCACTGGCGGCCTTTATCGAGGTCCGCCTGGACCGCACCACCCCAGACGTCTTCCAGATTTTCGCCGACGCTGTGCGCCGGTTGGATGAGATTCAGGAGGCCCATATGGTGGCCGGCGGCTTCGACTATCTGATCAAAGTCCGCGTCGCCGACATGGCCGCCTACCGCGCCTTCCTGGGCGACAAGCTCTCCTCCATCCAGGGGGTCGCGCAGACCCACACCTATATGGTGATGGAGGAAGTGAAGAACACGCATGTGGTGCCGGTGGTGGGAAGGTGAGGGGGGGTGGATCGTCCGCATTGTACGCGACAAGACTCAGACGTTCCGCCGCCGACAGGGCGATGCCGCCGGGAGGGTCCAATTGGGACAGCGTGTGGCCATTTACTGCCGCGTGTCCACGGCCGATCAGTCCTGCGAGCGGCAGGAGCGGGATCTGCTGACCCTGGCCATGCGGGCGGGGTACGAGGTTGTCGTCGTCTAGAAGGAAACAGGGTCCGGTGCCAAGCTGGACCGGGCGGAGCGGAAGAAGGTGATGGCGCTGGCCCAGGCACGACAGATCGATGCCTTGCTGGTGACAGAGCTGTCGCGCTGGGGCCGCAGCACCATGGACCTGCTGCACACGCTGCGGGAACTGGAGGCCCGCCGCGTGTCGCTGATCGCCATGAGCGGCATGGCTTTCGACCTGGGCACAGCCACCGGTCGCATGCTGGCGACCGTCCTGGCCGGGATCGCGGAATTCGAGCGCGACCTGTTGAGGGAACGGGTGCGGTCGGGCCTCACAGCGGCCAAAGTCCGACCGGTTGGCGCCCAAGGTACTGGCCCTGGTCGCGGCGGGGCGCAGCTATCGGCTGATCGGCAGGGAATTGGGGCCGAGCCAAGAATACGGTGGCGGAGATCGTCGAGGGCCACCGGGCCGCGGTGCCCCTCGACTGAACGGGTTCACCAGACTGCTGCATTCAGTTGCAACCACCTGCGAGGGTAGAAATTGACATAATTTTCGCTTATACTGATTACTGTCATATGCGCAGGGGGCGGCAGTTGGTTGGTCCTGGTATGGTTTTACAGAGGGGTATCAAGGCCGCCTTGTTCACCTCGACGATATTGCTGGCTCTGGTCGGTGCGGTCGCAGCGCAGGAACGGGACCCGCGCCTGAAGGACCCGACCATCGATTTCAACACGGTCGAACTTTCCACCCTGCCACCGCTGCAATTCACCTTCGTGCCGGAATGGCGGAAGCTGGAGGGGTTCAGGCGGTTTGTAGCGGCGAAGCCACTGCGGAGGCTTGCCACTCCAGGAAAGGAAGCGCTGTGCGAGTCCTTTTGGGCCGATTGGGGAAACAAAAGTGAAAAGATTAAGGTCGTGGAGCCGATCATCCAGACCAATATCGTGGATGAACTGGAATCCTCGCCTCTGAGGAAGATGTGCCCTGATTTGTCGCTTGTTTATCCCGGTTATTCCGAGAGTTCTACGGGTTACACTGATTTCAAGGCACGATATGGATTGAGAATATTTGATGCGTCTACAGATGCACAGAAAGTATATGTTTACCAAAAGGGGTACTTCGGATTGGGCAAGAGTGTTTGGGAGGAGCCCAAGACCCCGCAAGAATTGGAACAAATGATACAGAATAAGGTAAATCACTTGGAGAGACGCAGAGGTACAACCATTTTGATTCCTGAAAAATCCTGCAAGCCACGAGAGATTGCATCAAAGCTTACACCGTTCATGACCGTGGATCGCGTCGCGGATGATGGATACATCGCGGACGATATAGTGCTGTCTTATGAGGGGGGATTTTATACCTTGAGAACATATGATTATGTCCAGATAGGAAGGAGGATTGACTTGATATCAATGGAAGAAGGTGGGGATTTTGGTTGGGAAATATGCAAACTGTATAAGTGATTGAAGGGAATATAAAATGACCATAAAGGATAAGATAGTATCATCACAGAGTATATTGACCGCTATACGGGGCGGGTTATCCGAGACAGAAGGTGGCTTGGGCCCATCGGAATTCAAACTGACATCCAGCAGATGATCCCAAGATCATAAGGTGACCGTCAAACGGCCCTTTGGCGGTCAACACGGCGGCTGTCCGGAAATTGGCAGGTGCGATGGCAATCCGGACGAACTTTCCGGACACAGCGTTCGTAACAATGTCCGCTTATGTAACGTTCACCGGGACGCCCAAACGACCAAAACGGCGCGCATGGCTGACTTTTCCCCCCTCTTGTGCCATACTGGCCGCAACGGTGTCGCTGCGCGTGCGGACGCCGGAGCAGTCGATGCGGATAACGCTGTTGGTCGTGAAACACCCCCTTATTTTGTGTTGCATCATGTTGCACGGCGCGCCGCCGGATGCTCCCTTCCTTACCGCCAGGACCAAAGCCCGAAGGCACCGACATGACCCAGGACGCAACCTATCTTGCGGTTTTCACCAGCAATAAGAACAGTCCCCGCTGGCGGGCCTGGTACGCAATGAGTGAGGCGGAGAAGCGGGCCACGGATGAGCGGGGGCTGGCGGCACTCGCCGCCTGGGATGAAGCGCATAAGAATGTGATTGTCTATCAGGGCGGGCCGCTGGGGCCGACCAAGCGCACCTCACCCGACGGCATCGCCGATGTGGTGAATGAGTTGACCGTGTTCGTGGTGGTGCGGGCACCGTCGCATCAGGCGGCGGCGGAGATGTTTGCGGGGCACCCGCATTTCACCATCTTCCCCTGCGACAGCGTCGATGTCATGCCGCTGCTGGGGCCGAAACAGGATGCTTGAGGGGGTGTCGTGACGCATCGAGTTTACGCCATGAGCTTCGCCAACCTGTACCCACTCTACGTCGCCAAGGCGGAGAAGAAGGGGCGCACGAAGGCGGAGGTGGATGAGGTCATCCGCTGGTTCACCGGCCACAGCCAGGAAAGCCTGGAGGCGGAGATTGCGGCTGGGACGAACCTTCAGGACTTCCTGACCCAGGCCCCGGCCCTGAACCCGGCCCGCAGCCTGATTACCGGTGTCGTCTGTGGCGTGCGGGTGGAGCAGGTTGAAGAACCGCTGATGCGGGAAATCCGCTATCTGGACAAGCTGATTGACGAGTTGGCGAAGGGCAAGGCGATGGAGAAAATCCTGCGCCGGTAGGGTGCAGGCTCAGTCCAGAACCCGCGCCACCTTGCGCATGCCCAGCGCGTTGGTCAGGACCATGTCGTCGGCGCGGCGCAGGTCCGCTACCGTCACCGCCCGTTCCTCCGCCCGCCAGTTCTTAATCAGGGCGGCGCGCATGGTGCCGGGCAGGGCACCTTCGGCCACGCTCGGCGTCACCCAATGCCCGTCCAGAGACAGGAAGATATTGGCGGCGGTGGCCTCCGCCACGCGGCCCTGGCTGTTCAGCATCACGGCATCATCGGCCCCACGCGCCGTCGCCTCCCGCCTTGCGATGATGCTGTCCAGATAGTTGAGCGTTTTCAGCCGTGACAAGGGCGATTTCTCATTGCGGCAGGTGGTGCGCGCGATGATTAGCCTGGCCGGCGGTGCCTCTGCCGGGATGCGGCCGGCGGCCAGCATCAGGGTAGGGGCGGGGGTGTCGGGCCGGGGCAGGCCACGGGGGCCGGGGCCGGCGGTCAGGGTCAGGCGCACCGCCGCCTCCCCCTCCATCCCGTTGGCCCCCAGAAGGCCCAGGATGGCATCGTGCAGGACCTGATCGCCCACCGGAACGGGCAGGCCTAAGAAATCCGCCCCATCCCGCAGGCGCTTCAGGTGCGCATCCAGGCGCAGGGGTACGCCGGCCTTGACGGCGATGGTCTCAAACAAACCATCGCCCAGGGTCAGGCCGCGATCATGGGCCAGCAGGGCGGGTTTGTCGGCGGCGATGAAGTCACCGTTCAGCCAGATGACGCTCATGCCGCCCGCTCCCCCGCCTCATCCACCGCGATGGCGGGGGGCCAGGCCATGACGGGGTCCAATGCCGTCAGGATGGCCTTGGCCTTGGTCAGGCTTTCCTGATACTCGGCCTCCGGCTCGCTGTCGGCCACGATGCCGCCGCCGGCCTGCACCTGTACCCTGTCGCCCAATATGGCGGCGGTGCGGATGATGATGGAACTGTCCATGGCCCCATCCCAGCCGATCCACATCACCGACCCGCAATAAGGGCCGCGTCGGGCAGGTTCCAGCTCATGGATGATCTCCATGGCCCGGATCTTCGGCGCGCCGGTGATCGATCCGCCAGGAAAACTGGCGCGCAGCAGATCGACAGGGCCCAGGCCGGGCTTCAAATGTCCTGTGACCACCGAGGTCAGGTGATGGACGGTGCGGTAGCTTTCCAGCCCCCACAGGCTGGGCACCTTCACCGACCCGATCCGTGCGACCCGTGACAGGTCATTGCGCAGCAGGTCCACAATCATCAGGTTTTCTGCCCGGTCCTTCTCCGACGACAGCAGCTCGGCGGCCAGTGCGGCGTCGCGCACGGCGTCGGCATGGCGGGGACGGGTGCCCTTGATGGGCCGCGTCTCGATGGCCCCATCGGCGGACAGCGACAGGAACCGTTCTGGCGACCCCGACGCGATGGCGCGCCCGTCCCCGAGGTTCAGGAAGGCAGAGAAAGGGGCGGCGGTGCGCGGGCGCAGCCGGCGATAGGCGTCCCAGGCCGTGACGCCAGGGCGCAGGCGGCCCAGGAAGCGCTGGGTCATGTTGGCCTGATAGATGTCGCCCGCCCGAATATAGTCCAGGATGCGCGCCACACGGTCGCGGTAGATGGCAGGCGACAGCTCCGCCTCCCACCCCGGTCGGCGCAGCAAGCCGTCGCCATTGTCACGCGACAGCGGCGGGGCATTGGTCAACCGGTTGTGCAGCGCGTCGGCCAGCTCCCTGGCTCGGTCGGGCCGGCGGGCGGGATCGGCCTCGCGCTCCGCACCTGACAGAACCCAGGCCTTGTCCTGGGCATGGTCGATGATGGCGACCGTGTCATAAAGGCCGAAGGCCATGTCAGGCAGGTCGATGCCGGTGCCGCGCGGACTGGGCAGCTGTTCCAGATAGCGGCCCAGCTCATAGCCCATGACACCGACAGCGCCACCGGTGAAGGGGGGGAGGCCAGCGGGCAGGACCCGCGCAAAGGGGCGGAGGGCCAGCTCCAGTGCGGTGAAAGGATCGTCGGTCAGGCGCACACCATCGCGCGTCACCGTCCCGTCGCCCGCCACCTCGATCCAGGAAAAAGGGTCGGCGGCGAGGATGGAATAACGCGCCCGCCCCCCATCCGCCGCCCCGCCATCCAGCAGCATGGCCCCCTTCTGCCCCGCCAGCATCGCGAACGCGGCCATCGGGTCGGGCAAGGTCAGGGGCAGAACATGGAGCGCGGCGGGGTTGGTCATGACCGGGACCATAACCGGGCCGGGCGGGTTCAACAATGGCATCTGCCCTTCCAAATTTTGGAACCCGGCGTTAGGCTGAAGCATGATCGTGATCGGCACCAATCTGGTGGAAGCCTATTTCGCGGCGCATGCCGGCCATCGTGGCATACGCGCGGCGATGGGCCAGTTTGATGCATGGTTGACCATTGCCAAGGCTGCAAACTGGCGAACGCCCGAGGATGTGAAACGGTCCCATCCCAAGGCCAGTATCCTGAAAGGTGGCCGGGTTGTGTTCAATATCAAGGGCAATGACTTTCGCCTGATTGTGCTTGTTGAATACCGGGCCGGTGTTCTTGCTATCCGGTTCTTCGGTTCGCACGAAGATTATGACCGTATCGACGCGGAGACCATCTGATGAAGGCGACACTTATCCTTGTCGAGAATGACGCCGATCTGGCGGAGGCACAGGCATTGGTGGTCAGCCTGATGGCATCCGATGATCCGGGCGATCTGGCCCGGATGAGGGCGCAGGCCCGGCTGGTGGCCGATTATGAGGAGACCCGGTGGCCGCGGGGCCGTGTCTCCATCCCCGATCTTCTGACCCACCTGCTGGATCAGCATGGCATGACCCGCCGGGATCTGGTCCCATTGCTGGGCACCACCAGCCGGGTCAGTGAGGTGATGTCCGGCAAGAAGGCATTGAGCCTGTCGATGGTAAGGCGGCTGCGCGCCCGGTTTGGTATTCCCGCCGACCTGTTGATCCCTGTTGCGGGGGATACGCCCGCGCACGCCGCCTGAAAAGGCGGCACCAACCCCTGGCATCATGCCGCCAGCACCCCATATCCCGTTGGCGCCCCATCTCGCGCGGTGAGTGCGGGGTGGGGAACTTCATCGTAACGGGGTTGTTTCACCTCTGGTCGCGCGGCTGCCTTCGCGGTTAGTGTGGCCGGGTTCGGTATCAATCGGAACGGGTCATGCGGATCATCCTGCGCGTTTTCGCCATCATCGGCTTTCTGTCTGTGCTTTTTGTGGCGGGTGCCATCGCCCTTGGCGTGCATCTGGCCAACCGGCAGCCCAAGTTGCCCGACAGCATCGTTCTTGAACTGGACCTGGAGAAGCCGCTGGCCGAGGCACCGGCCAACAGCCCGGTCGCGGGCCTGCTGGGCGATCATCGCACCACGGTGGAACAGGTGGTCCGCACCTTGAACCGGGCCTCCAAAGACCCGCGCGTCAAGGGCGTCATCGCGCGCACCGGCAATGGCGTGCATTCGTTTGCCGTGACGCAGGAACTGCGCGACAGCATCGCCAAGCTGCGCAAGGCAGGCCGCTTCGCCATCATCCATGCTGAAAGCTTCGGCGAGATGGGCAACGGCATGCAGCCCTATTATCTGGCCACCGCGTTCGAGCAGGTGTGGATGCAGCCGATGGGCGACATGGCCATCACTGGCATGCAGGCCGAACTGACCTTCCTGCGCGGCACGCTGGACAAGCTGAAGGTGGAGCCGCAGTTCCGCAAGCGCGAGGAATACAAGTCCTTTGCCGAGCAATATACCGAAACCGGCCCGACCCCCGCCAACCGGGAGGCCATCGACAGCCTGATCGGTGATCTGTTCAATCAGTGGGTGACCGATGTGGCGCTGGCCCGTGGCATTAATGATGCCGCCGTCCGCGCCGCCGTCGACAAGTCCCCGTTGATGGACAAGGAGGCGCTGGACGCCAAGCTGATCGACAAGCTGGCCTATTGGGATGAGGCGGTGGATTGGGCCATCGAAAAGGCCAAGGCCGCCAGTACCGCCAATGGCGAGCCGGAACTGGTCAGCCTGCAGGATTATAATCGCGCGCCGCCGGACGGGATCGACATGTCGATCACCGATGCGCCGCTGGTCGCCATGATCGTCGGTGACGGTGCCATCATGCGCGGCGACAGCCAGTCCGATCCCCTGTCGGGTGACGAGAGCTTCGGTGCCGCCACCATCGCCGCTGCCTTTGACCAGGCCATCGAGGATGACAATGTGAAGGCCATCCTGTTCCGCGTGAACAGCCCTGGTGGCAGCGCCGTAGCATCAGAGGTGGTGCGCCGCAAGGTGCTGAAGGCCAAGGCGGTGGGCAAGCCGGTCATCGTCTCCATGGGTGCCGTCGCGGCCTCTGGTGGCTATTGGGTGTCCATGGGTGCCGACCGCATCGTGGCCGAACCCGGCACCATTACCGGCTCCATTGGCGTCATCGCGGGCAAGATGGTGGTGCGCGGTCTGACCGATTGGGCCGGGGTGAATATCGAGCCGATCAGCCGCGGTGCCAATGCCGGCATGTGGTCCTCCAACACGCCGTTCAGTGAGACCCAGGAAGCCCGCCTGAACGCCTTCCTGGACGGCACTTATGCCGCCTTCACCCAGGGCGTGGCCGAAGGCCGCAACCTGCCGCTGGACAAGGTGAAGCAGATCGCCAAGGGCCGTGTCTATACGGGGCGTCAGGCCAAGGAACTGGGCCTTGTCGATGAACTGGGTGGCTATGCCACCGCCATGGGCGAGGTGCGCAAGGCCCTGAAACTGGCCGATGATGCGCCCGTTCGTGCCGTGACCCTGCCGCACAAGCGCTCGCAGTTCGACTTCATCATGGAACTGCTGTCCGGTGATGCCCGCGCTACTGTCAGCGATGCTGTGACGGCGCAGGTGGCTGAGCGGACCCTGGCCCCGTTCCGGCCCGCTCTGTCCACCCTGGCCCCCTATCTGAAGGCGGATCAGGATATGGTGGTGCTGATGCCGGCCATGGTGCGGCACGGGTTCTGAACCCGGACCGTGACGGGTGGGTCTTCATGGCCCACCCGTACTTCTCTCTAATCGCTCTGTTCTTCGATCAGGCCGGCGGGTTCTGGCTTATCGTCGCCCTTACCCATGATTTCGGGGCCCCAATCGGCGATCAGCAGGCTTCGCCGTTCCTCCAGTTCCTTGATCTTGGCCTCGTTACGCAGGCTCATGATCGCGGCCACAATCTGGGGGATGAAGAAATAGAGCAGCCAGCCGATGGCCGCCGCCCCGAACATGATCAGCCAGGTGCCCGGATCGGCCAGCATGCGCAATGTGATGCCCATCTCGTGACCCTGCTGCCACAGGCGCACCACGTAGGGGGCGATGCCGCACAGGTTCATGGCACCCACGGTCAGGGCCGCTGATTTCTCCGGGTCGCGGTCGATCAGATAGGCGACGATGGTCGGTGCCAGCCCCGCCAGCACCAGCACGCTGGTCGGCATCATCATCAGCCCGGCCGGGGCCAGCAGAAGCAGCAACAGCAACGCTCCGCCACCGCCGCCCCGCCGCTTTGGAGGCCGTTTGCCCAGTGCCGCGCTCATCCCAGCCTCAGCATGTAAAAGACGGTGCCGATCATGGTCAGGCCGGCGACGATGGAGGTGACGACGGCGGCAATCTGGCGTCCGGTGCCGTCGGCCATGGCCATCTTGTCACTGGCCGCACCACGCAGCTTCTCAATCTGACGGGTCAGGCCTTCATATTGGCGCATGGCGGCCAGGAAGCCCTTGTCATCGGCGCGGATGGCATCGACATTATCGACAATGCGGACGATGGCATCCAGCACCCCGTCGCGCGCCACATTCGTGACCTCGGCCTTCATCCGCTCCCGCGTTTCCCGGTTCTTGAACCGTTTGAAGACGGGGTCCATCAGTGCCGCCAGCCACCCGCACAGGTTCGGCACGCGCGCGGGGCCGAACCGGCTTTGCACGTCGGCCAGTACCGTGATCATGGCAATCATCCGCCGCGCCGGGTCATGCGGGTTCGACAAGGGCACCAGCAGCCGGTCGTTCAGCTTCTTATGATGCGTGGTGATATAGCCCAGCACGTGCCGATCCACGGGGTCGCGCCCGCGGTTGGGCTTGGTCGCGATCTGATCCAGAGCGGACAGCAGCTCTGCCGGGCTCAACACATAATGGTCGCGCAGCTGTGGCGACAGGCAGGGGCAGGCGGGACACAGTTCATAGACGATGCGTTCGATGCCGAAGCCCATGCCGACATGTTCCAGCAGGGCGCGGTAGCCATCATAGGCCTGCACCATGGGCACATATTCGGGCCGGAAATCGGTCTGGCAATTCACCCAGAAATGCGGGAACTGCGCCACGACGAATTCGGCGAAGGGCTGCACGCCGCTATTCTGCCAGAGGGCTTCCGCCAGCGCTGTCCCCAGCCCGTCCGGCATGACGGAGATGCCGCGATAACGGATGGGTGAGGGCGGGTCCAGCGCGATAGCCACGCGGGTCACCAGCTTGTCTTCCTGCGACGCTCCGCGCCCGCCGGCCCCGGCGGATGCAATGGCGGTCTGCATCGCCTCAGCTCGCGCCTCGTCGCCCACCGACCGGCGCACCCATTTCTCGACATCGCCGCGTTCGATCAGGGCGGCGGCGGCGGCACTCTGCCGGGTCAGCGCGCGGGCCAGAGCCCGGCAATGCATCAACTCCTCGCCCTGGAATTCGAACGGGCGGGCACCACGGCGCGGCACCTGCGGCTGTTTGGGCGACATGCGCCGCCCCTGCAGCCACAGGTCCAAGTCGGAGACGGACCAGCGCTGCTTGGGATCATCGATCATCAGGCCGCGCAGTGGCTCCACCAGGCTTTGCGGCAGGCGTACCTGGCTGGTCAGGGCAGGATAGGTGCCCTTATCCATCTTCAGCTTCAGGATGCTTTCATCATCCAGATCGGCCAGCGGGTTGCGGCCCAGATAGAGCGCCAGCAGCGTGACACCCAACGCATACAGATCGTCGGCGATGGTGCCGGGGCCGCGCCCCGCCGGCTGCGCCATCCCCCGCTCGATGGTCTCCACCAGCACCGGCTGCCCATATCCCACCGGCGTGGACAGGCAGTCGCCAATTGTGACGGTGGGGGAGGCGGGGTCCTTCTGGAACAGGTTGGTAGGCCGGACAGCGCCACAGGTCATGCCCCGTGCATTCATTTCTCGCAACGCGAACAGCAATGATGGCATCAGTGACCGGGTGATCTGGTCATCCTGCATCGGTTCGCGCGTTTCGCCCATATCCTGCATGACCCGGCGTCCGCCGGGCCGTTCATAGATCAGAACGAAGCGCTTCTTGCCTTCCGGCGTCCAATCGACCGTGCCCCAATCCATGAGGCGCAGCACGGCCGGATTTTCGATGGCGCGGTACGTGGCCATCATGTCGATCCGGGCGGGGACGGGACGATTGGTGACGATGGCAAAGACTTCCGTCTTGCGATCCCGGCTCATCCGCGCGGCGAAGGCGGGGCCGCCAACTGAATCCAGCGCCGGTATGGGCGTGCCCGGCATGATTTCGCATCGGCCGCCCAGATCAATGGGCGACGAGGGGACCATCATCTCCGCGCTGCGGCGGGGCGGCGGCGGGGCGGGCGGCTCGTCAAGATCGGCGCTGCTGACCATGATCGAAAGGGGCGCTCCGGTCGGAAGATCGTAATGGCGGGGCAATGGTTCCGCGCGATCATCGCAAACCATGTGCGATTGCACAATGGCACGTGACCCGATCCAGCCGAAAGGAACAGACACCTGAACTTTGGCCTAATACGCCTATCCATCCATCAATGCTTGTGGCGAAGGTCCAGAACCTGTTGGGCGGTCAGGGGGCGGTAATAGAAAAAACCTTGGCCGTAATCGCAGCCAGCATCGGCCAGCGCCACCAGCTGGGTCAGGTGCTCCACCCCTTCCACCACGGTTCGCATGCCCAGACGGCGGGCCAGGACGACGATGAACTGCACCACGGCCAGCTGCCGTTCATTCTCCACGACATTGTCCACGAAGCTCTTATCGATCTTCAGGGTGGAGGCCGGGCTATTCACCAGCAGGGACAGGGCGGAATGGTCGCGCCCGAAATCATCGATGGCAATGCCGAAACCTTCCCTGGCGATGTCCTTCACCTGCGCCATCACCTCGGCATTGCTCAACAATCCCTCCGTGATCTCCAGTTCCAGCCGGTCCCGATCCAGGCCAAGGCGTCGACATTCCTCCGTCAATATCTCCAGCACCGACGGCGCGCAGTTGCCGGGTTGAAGCTGCAAGGGAGAAACATTGATCGACAGATGGATGGTGCGGCCCTGTTGCCGCCAGATCTGTTTCTGGCGCAGGGCCTCCCGCATCAGCCATTCGCCGATAGGAACGATGGTCTGGTTGCGTTCGGCCAGCGGGATGAATTCCGCTGGCGAGACGGGACCGAATTCAGGATGGTTCCATCGCAGCAGCGCCTCAACCCCGAATACCTCGCCGGCGGGAATGTCGATCTTGGGCTGATACAGCAGCGACATGCCCGCCCCGCTGCGCGCGAACCAGAGCCCGTCCTCCAATGCGCGCTGCCGGGCCAGTTTGCGGCGCAGATCGTCGGCGTACCAGCCGATCTGTCGTCTGGTGCGTAGTGCCTCATGCCGTGCCGACCGTGCGGCCATGACCAGCATGTCCATATTGTCCGCGGCATCCACGAAACTGGCCACTCCGCAGGACAGGGAAAGATGACATGTGGTGTCATGTACGCGCAGCGGCGTTTCCAGCAACCGTATGATGCCTTCCACATTCGCATTGGCATCGGGCAGCAGGGCCGCGAAACGCTCGCTGTCGAACCGGGCCAGCAATGCCTCCTGTCCGAAGGCCATTTTCATACGTTCCCGAATGGTGGTCAGCAAGACCAAGGCAGCATCATAGCCCAGGCGGGAAATCAGCCCGTCATAGTCGTTCAGTTCCATGTAGATCAGGATGGCGTTGCCGCCGCTGGCCGACAGGCCCTTCAGGACACGGTTACCCTTCGTGACGAACCCGTGCTTGTTCAGCATCCCGGTCAGCGGATCATGCAAAAGTGCCGGTGCCTGATAGACACAGGGGCATTCCGGTGGCACGGCCGGCAAATTGTTGATGCCTTTGATCATTCCTGGACACCATTGGTTCGACAGGATGAAAGCTACTATGTCCTAAGATCTATGCCATTTGTTCGGATGGTCAGGTTTCCAAGGTTCCTGTCCGGCAATGGCCCGCCGACATCATGCGGCGTGGCGCAGGTCCATGACCCGGCCCGCGCACATGGGGCGATAATAGAAATAGCCCTGGCCATAGTCGCAGCCCGCCCCAGCGACCGCCACCAATTGCCGGATATGTTCGATCCCCTCCACCACTGTCCGCATGCCCAGATCATGGGCCAGTTCCGTGATGAAGCGGATGATCGTGGCCTGACGCGGGTTGCGCAGGACATTATCCACGAAGCTTTTATCGATCTTCAACGTATGGGCGGGGCTTTCCACCAGTAGCGACAGGGCCGAATGGTCGCGTCCGAAATCATCAATGGCGATGCTGAACCCGGCATCGGCCAGCCGGCGTACCTGCACCATGGCGGCTTCGTCGGTCAGCATGCCTTCGGTAATTTCCAACTCTACCTTCCTGCGGTCCAGGTCCAGCCGCGCGCATTCGTCCAGCAGGATGTCCAGGACAGAGGCATGACCCGGCTCCACGATCAACTGCACCGGGGAGATGTTGATGGCCATGGACAGGTCCATGCCGGCCTGCCGCCAATCCGCCTGCTGTCGCAATGACTCACGGATCAGCCATTCGCCCAGCGGATTGATGGTGCGGGTCCGTTCGGCCACCGGGATAAATTCGGCCGGCGAAATCGTCCCAAGTTCCGGATGGTACCAGCGCATCAATGCCTCCACCCCCGTCACCTGGCCCGAGTGGATTTCGACCTTCGGCTGGTACAGGAGCGAGACGCCGGTTCCGGCCCGGCTGTCCCACAGTCCATCTTCGATGGCACGGCTGCGGGCCAGACGTTTGCGCAGGTCACTGGCGAAGAAGCCGACCGGTCGGCCCTCGTTGGCGGCATCGCGTCGTGCGATGCGGGCGGCCACGACCAGCATATGCATGTCGTCAGCGGCCTCGGGATAGGAGGCGATGCCGCAGGTGATGGACAGGTGATAGGCATGGCCGCCAATGACCACCGGCGTCTCCAGTGCGCGGTTCAGGGCCTCCAGACTGCCGCCGGCATCCGGCAAAAGGACGGCGAAACGTTCACTGTCGAACCGTGCCAGCAGGACATCGCTTCCGAAGGCCAGCTCCAGACGCCGCCGCATGGCATGCAGTAGGTCCAGCGCCTCCTCATATTCCATGCGGGACACGATACCTTCGTAATTGTTCAGCTCGATGAAGACGACATGCGGATGTTCGCCCGCCTGCGCCATCATGGGCAGCAGACGGGTGCCTTCGCGGATGAAACCGTGCTTGTTCAGCAACCCTGTCAGCGGGTCACGCAGGGCGACAGGCTGCTGCGGTCCTGAGGCCGAGGCGCTGTCGTCGCCCGCACGAAGGTAGTGCACCCGTTGCATATGAAGCCTGTCAATCACTTTGCAATCCATTGCAGGATGATAGGCCTGGAGCTTGAATTTGTCAGATGTGCAGAGGGATAGTTGGTGATTTTAAATGGTAAACTGTTTGTTGGTAATTGTGATTAAGGTATTCAGTAAATATCCATTTACGAAATTCGTTAATATCTGCTTCTGGATGGCGTGTTGGAAACCTTGGAAAGTTTGTGTTGCAACAAGTTGCGGGCATTTGGGTGCCATTCTGCGTCCATAAGAAACAGAATGACACCCGTACCGTGTTTCCTTATGCACCTTCAACGCGCAGGACGGCACCATCGACGCCCGTGACCCGCACGCGGCTGCCCTGCGGCAAGTCGGCGGCACCGGCAACCCGCCAGATCCCATCAGCGATGCGCGCTCGGCCATAGCCGTTCACGATCCCCTCTTCCAGGGTCAGAACCTGACCCAGATATTGTTCGCCCCGCCTGTTCAGCGTACCGGACTGCATGTCAGTGGGGTCGCGTCGCGCCAGAAGTCGCGACACGAACCAGGCCAGCACCGCCAGCACGCCGAACATCACCAGTTCCGTGGCAAGTCCGATATCGAAGACCAGTGCCGCGACGCCGACGATAGCCGCCGCCCCGCCGATCCAGAGCAGGGCAGCCCCTGGAATGAACATTTCCAGCGCCGCCAGCACCAGCGCCAGGCACCACCAGTACCAGTAGAGAACGCGAAACCCTTCCATCGCTTCCTCCCTTCTTCCGGTTCAAATCTCTCAAGCGCCGGTTTTGTCGCCCCAGGGCGACGGCTGCTGTTGCGCGGCCTTGATGGCGGCCGCCTGTTCGGCATTGGTGCCGCCGGCTGCGGGCAGGGGCGCCGTTGGCTTGCGGGGTGGTTTCGGGGGCAACTGCGCTGGGGAATTGCCACCCCCGTCGCCCTTAAACGTATCCTTGGCCAGTTCGGCCAAGCCCCCCAGCGAACTGATGATGCCCGTCGCCTCCATCGGCATGAAGAACACCTTCTGGTTCGGGCTGTGCGCGAATTCCTTGAAGGTGGTTAGATATTGCTGGGCCACAAAGTAATTGATGGCCTGGACGTTGCCGCCGGCAATGGCGTCAGACACCATGCGGGTGGCGGCGGCTTCCGCCTCGGCTTCGCGTTCGCGCGCCTCCGCGTCACGGAACGCGGCTTCGCGACGGCCCTCCGCTTCCAGGATGGCGGCCTGCTTCTGACCCTCTGCCTTCAGGATGGCGGACTGGCGTGCTCCTTCGGCTTCCAGGATCAGGGCGCGGCGGTCGCGCTCTGCCTTCATCTGGCGGGCCATGCTGTCCACCAGATCACGGGGCGGCTGGATGTCGCGGATTTCGATACGGGTGACCTTGATGCCCCAGGGCTGCGTCGCCTCATCCACCACATGCAGAAGCTGGGCATTGATGCGGTCGCGCTGCGACAGCAGTTCGTCCAGGTCCATGGAACCCATGACAGTGCGGATATTGGTCATGGTTAGGTTCAGGATGGCGACCTGCAGCTGGCTCACCTCATAGGCGGCCTTGGCGGCGTCCAGCACCTGATAGAAGACGACCCCATCGACCTTCACCATGGCATTGTCCTTGGTGATGACCTCCTGGCTGGGCACGTCCAGCACGATCTCCATCATGTTCATCTTGGCACCGATGCTGTCGACGAAGGGCACGATGAAATGCAGGCCGGGGCGCAGCGTGTGGGTATAACGACCGAACCGTTCGATCGTGTACTCCATGCCCTGCGGCACGGTCTTGATGCCGGCAAAGGCCAGCAGAACGCCGAAAAGGGCGACGACGCCCGCAAAGATCGCCAATTCCATATTTTGGTTTCCCCCCTTGAACCCATGTCCCCAGCATCGCATGTGGGATAGAGGAAAGGCGAGCGCAAGTGATCAGCTACAACCATTAACCGATTTTCCAGCGGGACCGTTTCCACCCCGCCCTTGCCCCTTTCTTCCGGCCGGCATAGCCTGCCCGCCATCGGTCCTTTGTCTGGATTTTCAGGAGCCTTGCCATGCGCCGCTTCCTTGCTGCCCTGCTGTTTCCCCTGCTGCTGGCCCTGCCGACCGCCGCGCAGGAGGTGGTGGGGGAGTTTAGCAATGACTGGACGGGGAATGAGCTGGACATCACCGCCTTTCCCGACCCGGCGGTGAAGGGTATTACCTGTCATATCGTGGATTTCGACCGTTCCGTCTGGGACCGGCTGTCCAAGGGCAACTGGTTCGAGGACCCGTCCAACGCCTCGCTGGCCTGTCGGCAGACGGGTGCCATCAGCATCGGCGATATTGACCTGTCTAAACGCGGGGAGGAGGTGTTCTCCGAACGCAAGAGCCTGGTATTCAAGTCGATCGCGGTGCGCCGCATCTATGACAAGGCCAATGACACCCTGATCTATGTCGTTTACAGCCGACAGGTGAAGGATGCCTCGGCCAAGATGTCGATCAGCACTGTGCCCCTGTTCGCCGCCAATCCTACATGGGAGAAAGGCAAGCCCAAGTGACAGAAGGGGCTACTTACACCGGTGCCTCGTGGCTTTCCTTTGGCAAATCCAGACAGATGGGTTAATACAAGGTTTATCTAGAGTACCGTTCGGTGGTATGTATCCCTTGTCCCAAAGGGACGATGCATACTCCAAAATGGGGACCGTTGGTCATGTGGATGACGAGCCTTGTCGGGGGCGGCAAGGGTTCCGCCATTGGGCGCCGTTTAAATTTCGAGGTGCAGACCTTCAAGGCCGATCACTGGGTCATTGAAGACAGTCTGGCCACCGAGGAAGAAGCACGGGCGCTGGCCACCAAGCTGTTGCCGAACCGCGACGGCGTGCGCATCGTCCGTGACTTTGCCGGTGTTCCGGGGAAACCCGCTACGGAAACCATCATCTTCTCCGAAATGCGGGAAGCCAAGGGCAAGACCATCGCGGTTCAGCCCGTGGATGACAGTCCCGTCTGCACGGACACCAAGGATTACCTCCAGGCTGACAGCCGGCAGACCATCTCCAAGCTGCTGCGCCAATATCTGGAAGACAAGGCGCTGACCGCATCTGAGCTGCTGTACAACGCGGCGGAGATGAAGCGCGCCATCAATTTTGAGAACCTAGTGCCGACCGCCGTCGGCCGTGTCGCCACCATCCAGGGCAAGGTGACAGGCCAGGATGTGCGCGAACGCCGCGACCTGATTTATTCCAGCCTGACCGACCTGCGCAGCAAGGCGGAAGAGGCGCAGAAGCGCGCCGGTTTCAGCGTGAAGCAGGATGGGTTCCGGGGTGCCCTGGACAAGGTGGAAGCCCTTTGCAACGGCGATGAGGCCGAGGCCGATTACCTGTCCAAGGTCATCCTCTGCCGCGATCTGGTCCAGATCCGCAATCTGCTGGGCAAGGTGGAATGGCTGTTGGAAAGTGCCGGTGACGCCGCACAGAACAAGGCCTCCCATATCCACATCATCGACACGCTGGTGGCCGATGCCAGCAGCTTCCAGTCGGTCATCCAGGATTTGCTGGGCCGCCAGCCGGACCTGGGCACCGCCCTGGGCCGCATGCTGGATATGGTGGAAGGCAAGTTCGAGCCGACCGAACGCGAGATGGCGCCGCCCATCGCCAAGGTGCTGAGCCAGTGGCTGGGCATGGGCCACGCACCGCAGACCTATCAGGTGGTGCTGGAGAGCTTCTTGCGTGGCCTGCGCGGCACCTCGCCACTGTCGCGTGACCCGGAACGCAACCGGGCCAGTTTTACGGCCCTGGTCGCCCGTGTCATGCTGCCGTCCGGTCTGTTCGGCGGTTCGCGCATGGCCGATGCCATGACCAATGGCTATCTGCGCTTCATCGAACAGGGCGGCGGCGAAGGCCGGCGCATGTCGATCGAAGGCGTGATGAGCCTGATGCCCACTTGGCGCGACCGCACCCTTTATCTGGCGGAACTGGCCGGTGGCGATGTGGGTCAGCGGGAGATGGAGACGGTGGTGGCGCGGCTGCGCAACTGTCTGTCGACCGACCGCGACGTGAATTCCATGGTTGGTCTTCAGGTGCCGCTGAAGCCCAAGATGCAGGCCATGGCCTCGCTCTATACCGCTATCAACAATTCACAATTGCCCGATGATGTGCGGCCCACCATGGCCGACCGTATTGATGAGATGGTGGCCAGCTACATCGCTCAGGCCAAGGTGATCGAACGGCTGGACGATCCCTCGGCGTCGCTGCGCATCCGCGCCACCCGCCTGATGCAGTTTGCGGCCAACGACGTACTGTCCAGCCCCAAGGCCCGCAAGATGGTGCGCGACCAGATCGTCGGCCTTTTGCGTCAGCCCAATTTCGACGGCAAGTTCGTGGAAGGACTGAGCACACCACAGGAACAGGCCAACGCCCTGCGGCAATTCTACGGCCTGCTGCGTCAGGCGCAGTTCATGTAATTTGTTCCCTCAATCGCCGAGCAAGGTCAATGCTCGTCGGTTGCTTTTACCTGCTCCTGCCACCGCCGCCACAAGTGATACGCGGCGGGTGCGAACAGGATGATCAGGACGATGCGGATGATATGGTGCGTGGCGACAAAGGCCGCATCCACGTGCAGGGCCAGCGCCACCAGGCTCATCTCCGCCAGACCGCCCGGCGCATAGGCCAGGATCAGCCCCGCTAGGTTCAGCCCCGTCAGCAGATGCACCAGCAGCGACAGGGCCAGTGTCACCAGCAGCAGCACCAGGGTCAGTCCCACCGCGATGCCGGCGGTGCGGGCGATACGCATCAGGGGCACCCGCTGGAACCGCCCACCGATGGAGGCGCCGATCACCACCTGCGCGGCGGCGACCAGCAGACCCGGCGGCTTCACCGCCGTTAATCCCGCCAGATGCAGACCTGCGGACAGCAGCATCGGCCCCACCAGGATGCCGGCGGGAATGCGCAGCTTCTGCGCCAGTGGTGCGCCGAGAAAACAGGCAGCGATGACACCATAGTCGATGAGGGTCAGTTCCCAGGGCCAGGGACCCAGCCCATGCAGGCTCCAATCCCGGCCCGCCGGGTCGTATCCGGGCAGGGCCTGGAACGCGAAGGGCACCGTCATGACCACCAGCATGATGCGCAAACTGTGGCCAAGCGCGATGGAGCGGTCGTCCCCGCCCAAGGCGCCGCCCATCATCACCATCTCCGTGAACCCGCCCGGCATGGCCGTGAAATAGGCGGTGGGCGGGTCATAACGGGCGAAGCGGCGCAGATAGAAGGTGCCGGCCACGGCACCGATAATGATGTAGACGGCCATGAAGATCAGGCTGACCGACCATTCGCCGAGATGGCCCAGAAGGGTGGGATTGAACGCAGCACCCAGCATGATGCCCAGCACGATCACCAACCCGTCGCGCAGCCCCCGCGGCACCATGGTCCGCACGCCACCCAGGGCGGCGATGGTGGTCGCCAGCATGGCCCCGATCATGAAAGCCAGCGGCACATGCAGCTTGAAACAGATGGTCCCGCCTGCCGTACCCAGCACCATGGCCGTGACGAAGGCGGGCCAGTCGATGCGTGGCTTGCGCCGGGTGGATGCCGGCACCGTGTCGGGCGGCGTGGTCATGCCGCGAGCCGGCCCAGCCTGACGGCGGTCTGTCCGCGTTCGGGATGGCGCGAGGGCATGATCAGCACGCAATCATCATAGGGCGTGCGCAGCGCCACCTCACCATCCAGGGCGAAAGGGGTGCCGGCCAAGGGGATGACATCCATACCCTGATAATCCTTCAGGAACCGGAAACGATCACTGCCCACCGTAACGGTTTCCGTCACCTCCACAAGCCGGGCGGGTGGCGGTTCGGCGGATGGCAGCCATGGGGTCAGCGCAGATACCGGCACGATGCCCGAGAAATGCAGGAACCGCGCTGCCGTTCGTATCGCCACCCCGGCGCTATCGGGGTCCCAATGCTGTCCGCATTCGGCCAGAAGCGCGACGGGACCCTCGTCACCATCGGTAAATCGCGGGTGATCAATCAGGCGGCTACCCCCCACATGGCCCCGGTCCGAAACCACAATGCCGGGCACACCCAGCCGTCGCGCCAGTTCCCGCCCGCGTGCCGACGGACCGGACAGCATCAGGGGGATGCGGTCGGCCTGCATCGAATGCAGATCCAGCAGCAGGTCTGCCGTCGCGAATAGCGGCCACAGCTCCCGCGCCCGCCGCCGCTCCTGGCTGGCGCGGCCATCCGCCAGGGAAGCGGGGGACCAGACGCGGTTCATATCCTCTTCGGCATACCGGGCCATGATGGGGAATTGTGGATCGAACTGTGCAAAGGCCTCCACATTGGCGAAGGTGATGGAAAGTGACCCGTGCGTAGGGCGGATGCCGGCTTCCAGCAGCCGTATCGCGGCAATGGCGCCCGAATATTCATTGCCATGCATCAAGGCGTTGATCAGGACATGTGGGCCGGCCTGTCCGCTGTCGAAATGGTGGGCAAAGGCAATGCCTGTATTCCCCGCCTGCCAGGGTATGATATCCGGGGGCTGAAGATCATCGGGTGACAAGGGATCGATACGCGCCATGGTCCCTCCCTCTCGGGTGGCCCTTTACGCCATCTCCTGTAGTTGGCGTTTCGCCCCCAAAGGCAGGCATGTCTTCTGTGCTATCGACGCCGGCCCTGACACCAAGGTATAGGTTCCAAGTCAATTCGATGAAAGGGCGGTTTCATTTCCCCGCACCTTCATCGCTGATTTTCCGCAACCGGAGACGGGGTTGAATGAGTTTGGTGATCGATGATGTGGTCGTCCGGCATGATCCGGTCGGGCCCGCGGTCCCGCTGCTGTTCGACAGCCCGCATAGTGGCACGCGCTATCCGGCCGATTTTGATTTCACCTGCCCGTTTCCCCTGCTGCGCCAGGCGGAAGACACACATGTGGACGAGCTGTTTTCGATGGTGCCCGATATGGGTGCCACGTTCCTGTGTGCGCTGTTCCCCCGTTCCTATATCGATGTGAACCGCGCGCCCGATGATATCGAACCCTCCATGCTGGACGGGGAATGGCCGGAACCGGTCAACCCGTCACCGAAAAGCGTGGCGGGCATGGGTCTGGTCCGTCATCTCTGCCGTCCGGGGGTGCCCATGTATGATGGCCGCCTGCCCGTGGGGGTGGTCCGCGACCGGATCGAGAATTACTGGCGGCCCTATCACGAGCTTCTGTCGGAAAGCCTGGATGTGCTGCACGCGCGGTTCGGCGCCGTTTATCACATCAATTGCCATTCCATGCCGTCCTTTGTGATCGGCCCGGACCGGCAGTCGCCGGACTTCGTCATCGGCGACCGGGATGGCACCACATCGGAAGCCGGGTTCACGCGTCTGGTCGTGGGCACTCTGCGGGGCATGGGCTACAATGTCCGCCTCAACGATCCTTACAAGGGCGTGGAACTGGTCCGCCGCTATTCCTGCCCTCCGCGGGGACGCAACTCCCTACAGCTGGAAATCGACCGCCGGCTTTATATGGATGAAGAGACGCTGGAACCCCATGCCGGATTTCAGGAACTGCGCACCAATCTGGCGACGCTGGTCCGCGTGATGCGCGATTACGCCCTCGACCGTGCGGGGCGCATGGCGGCGGAGTAGGGCTGGTCTCTCAAAGCAGCCAGCGCCCTTCGGCCCAGCGCAGGGCCCAGAGCGCGGTTCGCCCTAGGGTCCAGCGCCCGGCCCAGGTGGCCAGCGCCTCCCCATTGCCCAGGTCGATGAACAAAGGCGGCCTGCGCGTCGGCGCGTGGCGGGGTACCAGATCGGTGGCAATTGCCGTCAGATTGTAACTGGCCGTTCCCCAGGACGGGTGTCGCCCGCCGGTGGGCCTCACCGCCTCTCCAACCGCCAGCACATGTTCCAGCCCGCCGACGAACAGTTTGGTATCGGTGCGCAGATGGCCATCGGCCTCTATATCCAGGCCACTGGTCTTCAGCCATGCGGGACCGATGCCGCCGGTGGCGTTCAAGAACAGGTCGAAGGCGACGCGGTCGCCATTGACCAGCACGGCCTCGTTCCCTTCCACGCGCGCCACGGGGGCCTTTTCGATCAGGATGGCGCCATGGGCCGACAGGATTTCCGCCAGCCGAACCCCCGCCGGTCCCGGCAGACCCTGCATCAGCAGGCCGCGCGTCAGGATGGTGATGCCGACATGTCCCCCCAGGCTGGCGGCCAGTTGGATGATGGACAGGGCAATGCGCGCCGCCTCCACCCCGCCGCCGGCGATGGTCAAGGCCACGACACGGCCCGGGTGCTGTTCAAACCGTGCCTCCAGCGCCGCCCGCAGGTCCAGCAGCCGCGACAGGGGCCGGGTGGCGAAGCAGCGGGCATGCCCTTGCGTGCCGGTCAGCGGCCTTGTCATCGCATCCGGGGCCATGGACAGAAGGTCGAAGGCGACCGGTTCCCCCTCATGGCGGTGGACGAGGCCGGCTTTCAGGTCCAGGCCCAGGACGCTGTCATCGATGAAGCCAATGCCGGCGTCCCGCGCCATGCTGCCGGCATCTATTCGCGCCGTTGCGGGATCAATCCGCCCGGCCAGCAGTGCCGGCACCGCCTCGGCCCAAATCTGGGGTGCGGGGGCCAGAAGGGTAACGCGATGACCCCGCTTCACCAGGGCGGAGGCTCGTTTCAGCAGGGCGGGCTGTGCATGGCCGCCACCCAGGAGCAGGATACGCTGTGGCCGTCTCAAACGGCGGCCTTCGCTGCCGTTGCCCCCTCGGTCGGGTCGCGCAGGACATAGCCGCGGCCCCAGACCGTTTCGATGTAGTTTTCGCCGTCCGTAGCGGTGGTCAGCTTCTTGCGCAGCTTGCAGACGAAGACGTCGATGATTTTCAGCTCCGGCTCATCCATGCCGCCGTAGAGATGGTTCAGGAACATCTCCTTGGTCAGGGTCGTGCCCTTGCGCAGCGACAGCAGTTCCAGGATGCCGTACTCCTTGCCGGTCAGGTGCAGGGGCGAACCCTCCACGGTCGCCGTCTTGGCATCCAGGTTCACCGTCAGCTTGCCCGTGCGGATGACACTTTCTGAATGGCCCTTGGACCGGCGGATGATGGCCTGTACGCGGGCGATCAGTTCGCGCTTGTCGAACGGCTTGGTCAGGTAATCATCGGCACCGAAGCCCAGACCCTTGATCTTGTTGTCCAGGTCGGACAAGCCGGAAAGGATCAGGATCGGCGTGTTGACGCGTGAGGCGCGCAGGCGGCGCAATACCTCATACCCGTCCATGTCGGGCAGCATCAGATCCAGGATGATGATATCGTAGTCGTAGAGCTTACCGATCTCCAGCCCGTCCTCACCCAGGCTGGTGGCGTCCACGATGTACCCGCCTTCGGCGGACAACATCAGCTGGATGCTTTTCTGCATCGCGGCATCGTCTTCAACCAGCAGGACGCGCATGACAAGTTCCTCGGGCATGAATGGGTATAACCCATCTACGGCAGATAGGTTAACAGAGCCTCTACGGATATGCTATCCGACCATTGGCTTTGCCAGGGGTCATAGGCGGTTCATTCGTATGGTTCCGGTCATGTCGTTGCAATGTTGCCAAAGACCAGGGGCATTCCATGCTTGATCACGATCAGTTGGTACAAGAGATCAACGCCTTGCCGACCTATGCCGTCTTTGGCCGCGTCACCTCGGTCCTTGGCATGATGGTTGAAGTGGGCGGTGTGGAACGGCGTCTGTCCATTGGCGGGCGCTGTCGCGTCATCACGCGCGGGGGAAAGCCCGTTCCATGTGAGGTGGTGGGCTTTCGCGGCGGGCGCGCATTGCTGATGCCGTTCGGCACGCTGGACGATATTGGCCTGGGCTGCCGGGCGGAGGTGGCGGAGGGTCAGGCGTCGATCTATCCGACCCAGGCCTGGCTGGGCCGTGTCATCAATGCCTTGGGACAGCCCATCGACGGCAAGGGGCCGCTGCCCACCGGTGACGTGCCCTATCTGATCAAGGCCGGCCCGCCGCCCGCCCATGCGCGCAAACGGGTGGGGGCGAAGATGGATCTGGGCGTGAAATCCATCAACACTTTCCTGTCCTGCTGCCGGGGACAGCGTATGGGCATTTTTGCCGGCTCCGGCGTGGGTAAGTCGGTGCTGATGTCCATGCTGGCCAAGTATACGGAGGCGAATGTCAGCGTAATCGGCCTGATCGGCGAACGCGGGCGTGAGGTGCAGGAATTCCTGGAACATGACCTGGGGCCGGAAGGTATCGCCCGCTCCGTCGTCATCGTGGCGACGTCGGACGAGCCGCCTTTGATGCGCCGTCAGGCCGCCTATCTGACCTTCGCCGTGTCGGAATTTTTCCGCGATCAGGAACAGGATGTCCTGTGCCTGATGGACAGCGTCACCCGATTCGCCATGGCCCAGCGTGAAATCGGCCTTTCCGCCGGCGAGCCGCCGACCACCAAGGGCTATCCCCCCACCGTCTTCGCCGAACTGCCGCGCCTGCTGGAACGCGCCGGGCCGGGCACGGGCGTGGGCACGATCAGCGGCCTGTTCACCGTGCTGGTGGAAGGTGGCGACATGGAAGAACCCATCGCCGACGCGGTGCGCGGTATTCTGGACGGCCATATCGTGATGGAGCGCAAAATTGGCGAGCGCGGGCGTTACCCCGCCATCAACATCCTGCGTTCCGTCAGCCGCACCATGCCGGGCTGCAACACGCCTGAACAGAACGCCCTGGTCGGCAAGGCGCGGCGGTTGATGTCGGCCTATTCCGACATGGAGGAGATGATCCGCTTAGGCGCCTATCGCAAGGGCAGCGACGCGCAGGTGGACGAGGCCATCCACTATAACCCCGCCATTGAGGCCTTTCTGCGCCAGGGCAAGGGCGAACGCAGCACCCTTGACCAGGGCTACGCCGAACTGGCGGCTATCCTGGGCGGGGCCGGTTGATGAAAGACCTGAAGCCCCTGATCCGCCTGAACCAGCGGGAGGTGGACCAGCGCCGCCGCGTGGTCGTACAGCTTCAGGAAAGCCAGGACCGGCTGGTGGCGGAACGGGAGCAGTTCGAACAACAGGTGATCGTGGAGCGCGAGTTGGCCGCTACGGACCTGATGCTCGCCAAATCATATCCCGCCTTCGCCCGGCGGGTGGAGATGATGCGTGAGGAATATGAACGCCGCGCCGCCACATTGCGCCTTGAACTGGAGCGGGCAGAGGAATCCCTGGCCGAGGCGTTCCGCGAGCAGAAGAAGTTCGAGCAGGTGCAGGAACAGCGCGACCTTGCCGCCAAGGAGGCCCGCCGCTACCGGGAAACCCAGATGTTCGATGAGGTCGCCTCCATCCGCTTCTCCCGACAGCAGGGGGTAGCGGAGGAGGGGGAGGGCTAGCTCACTTCATCTTCGCCAGACACTCCACCTCCAGCAACGCACCCAGCGCCAGACCGTTGGTCCCGAAGGCGGAGCGGGCGGGCAGGCGGTCGGGCTTGAAATAGGTGACGTAGATCTTGTTGAAGTCACCCCACTGCTTCATGTCCGCCATCATGACGGTGCATTTGAAGACATGGTCCATGGTCAGGCCGCGTTTTTCCACGGCGGCCTTGATATTCTCCATCACCTGCCGGCCCTGCGCCGCCATGCCGTCGGGCAGTCTCAGGTTGGCGTCGGTGCCCAACTGTCCCGACAGGTAAAGCACCCCATCCACCTCCACGGATTCGGAGAAGGGGGCGCCGGGGAAGGATTTGTGGAAGACCATGTCATCGGCCAGGGCCGGTGCTGTGGACAGTCCGGCCAGCATCAGGCCAGTTGCAAGTGCATGCTTCATCAACATCGTTGTTCCCCTTAACCCCAGACATCGCGCGCGAAGCGCAGGAAATTGCGACCCAGGATCTTTTCCACCTGCGCCGTCTTCAACCCCTTGGCCAGCAGCAGGTCGGCCAGTTTCTGGAACTGTCCCGGCCCGCGCAAATCCATGATGAAGGGGGTGGTAGTCGCACTTTCGCCTGCCGCCGCGATGCCCAGCCTCACCCGCTGCTCATTCTCCTTCCGCAACTCCTCCATATAGGCGTCCATATCGTCATAGGAGGTGACATAGCCGTCGGTGCCGATGCCGATATGATCCTCCCCCGCCACCTTGACCGCATGCAGGATATGGGTGGCGACATCGTCGGCGGTGGCGATGCGGCCCTTGGCCAGGAAGGGCATGAAATAGATGCCGACAAAGCCGCCCTTGTCGGCGATGCCGCGCATTTCGGCGTCGGTCTTGTTCCGGGCCAGATCGGTGATGGCGCGGCAGCCGGTATGATTGACCGACAAAGGCCGTGTCGCCGCCTTGATCGCGTCCAGGCAGGTCTGGCGGTTGGAATGGGACAGATCGACCATGACCCTGTTCGCCTCGATCCGGGCCATTACCTCCCGCCCGAAATCGGTCAACCCCTGATCCTCCGGCATCAGGCTGCCGGAACCCAGATCATTCTGGACATTGTAGGTCAGCTGCATGACCCGCACGCCCATATCGGCAAAAAGATCGACGCGTGAGGCATCCTTGCCGAACATCGTGGCGTTCTGGAAACCCATGATGATGCCGATTCTGCCCTCGGTCCGCGCGCGCTCAATATCGCCCGCCGTCAGGATCAGGGACAGATCGCGCGGCTGGTTGCGGATTTGCAGAAGGGTGGAGGCCGTCTCCCGCACGCTGAATTCAAACGGCTCTTCCGGTCCGGCGACCCAGCCGATGGTGTTGTTGACCACATGCAGGCCCGACCGGCGGGCATCATCCAGCGCGCGCTGATCGATGCGCAGCTTTTCCGCCCGTGAGGCCCCGTCCGCCGGCTTCACATTGGGATTGCCCAGCCCGCCCAAGGCATTGATGACCAGCATGTCGCGGATGCTTGTGGCACCTGTGGGGCCGGGGATCGCGGTGGCGGCCTGTGCCGCCACGGGCAGCAGGGTTGCCATGGCCCCGGTCAGCAGCAGATGGCGTCGGGCAATCTCAATCATCCTGTGGCATCTCCTGTGCGGTGATGGGGCGATAGGCGGTGCGGTCAAGGCGCGTGCCGCGCTTTACCGTGAAACGGATGGAAGTCAGGTTGCCCAGGTCGGCCAGCGGGTCCTGGGCCAGCACCACGAAATTGGCAAGCTTGCCGGCCTCCACACTGCCCATCTCCGCTTCCTGGCCCAGGACGCGGGCACCGTCCAGCGTGGCGGCGCGGATCACCTCTGCCGTGCTCAGGTCCGCGCGGCTATGCAGCAGGTTCAGCTCATCATAAAGCGCGGGCCAGGGATGGGCGGCGGGCGGTACGCCGTCGGTGCCGGTGACGATGGTGACGCCTTCGCGCCGCGCCTGCGCCGTCAGGGCCGCCGCCACCTCCAGGGTGCAATGGGGGCGGGGCTTCATGTCGGGCTTGGCGGCCAGCCGCTGATCATATTCCTGATAAACGCGCAGGGTCGCGTCCAGGATGATGCCCCGCTTGGCCATTTCCCGGAACAGGGCCCCCATCTCTGGATTGTCGCCGCCCTTCAGCCTGTCGATCTCCACCAGCCGCCGATCCTTATAGGTCAGGGGGCGGGGGTTGGAGATATGGTAGGCAAGGTAGCACGTGTGCGAAATGCTGTCGACGCCGGCACCCACGACATCGGCGGGCGGAGTCGGGAACACCATGCCATGGGCCCAGACGCGCATGCCCTGGCGGTGCGCCTCCGCCGTGATGGCGCGGACATCCTGGGGCCGCAGATTGTCATACAGCTTGACGGCGATGGCGGAGGTTCCGCGCGCCAGCGTGACGGCCTCGGACAGGTTCGTGGCGTCATCCACGGCGCGCATCCAGGGCACGGTGCCGGGCTTCACCCCCTCCGCCGCCGCCGCCGTGCGCGGATCATCGAAGAAATCGGGACCCGCGAAAAGGGCGGCGGCCCAGATGTCCGGCCCCGGCACCTCGCCCACGCGGGTGGTGCGGGCATATTCATTGACGGCGCGCAGGTCGTCGGCCATGTCGCGCACGGCGGTGACGCCGCCGAAGACATCCCGGCGCATCTGGGCTTCGGCCTGCACCCGGTTGGGTGGCGTTGCCATATGCTGATGGCTGTCGATCAGGCCGGGGATCAGGAAATGGCCGGTCAGGTCGATCAGGGTGGCACCCTGGTGGGCGGCGTCGTCCAGCTGTGAAAGCGGCAGGACCCTGGCGATCCGCTCCCCCTCCGTGATCACCGCCATGCCGGACTGTGCCGGACCACCGCGCCCATCAATCAGGGTGACGCCCGCATAGATCACCCGTATTGCCTTGTCAGCGGGCGCAAAGGGCCGGGCAGCGGCACCGGGCGGGCTGTGCGCTGATGCTGTCGGCGGCAGGGACGACAGCATCAGCAGAAGCGCCAGCCCCCCAGCCCCCAACATCCTTAAGGGGCGTGATCTCGGGGGAACTGGCCGGCAACCATCGGGCATATCATCCACCACGGCTATTTACCGTGATTGGTACTGTAAATGCGCCGATCCGCCAAGCCTGCGCGGGACCCGGCTCAGGCGGCCTGACGATCTCCTTTCGTCGTCTCGCTCAACCGGCTCAGCCGTTCATCCATCTTGCCACGTTGCTCTTCCGACAATGTAAAGCGCAGGGACGCGCCCCTTTCGTTGCCGGACAAGACTGTGAAATCCAGCGGTGCCGCGCCGTCGCCCAGGTCAAGCCTGCCTCTGGTGCCGTCGGCCAGATCTGCCCCTTCGACCAGGGCCCCACCGACCGAAATGTTCTGCAACATGCTCGCGATCGTCCTCCCGCCCAACAGCAGGGTGATGGGGCGGACGATGGCCAGCCGCTGGCTGCTGCGGCGATCAACATCCACCGTGGCCGTGCGCACCACACGCACCAGGGTCTGACGCAGTTCCTGGATCGCGTCTGCCACCTGTGTGGTCTGTTGGCTGACATACCCCGCCTGTTCACCCGCATTGCGCGCCTCATCCGACACGGTGGCGATGCGATGTGCCGTTTCGCGCGCGGCGGCGGCGGCCTGGACCACATTGCGCGCGATTTCGGCCGTGGCGGCACCCTGTTCCTCCACGGCGGCAGCCACGATGGTCGAAACTTCATCAACCTCATGCACGCTGCGGGTCATGGCCAGGACGGCATCGGTGGCCTGCATTGTTGCAGCCTGGATTTCTGCGACCTGCCGGGTGATGTCCTCTGTCGCCTGCGCCGTCTGATTAGCCAGGCTCTTCACCTCCGACGCGACGACGGCGAAGCCCTTGCCCATTTCGCCCGCCCGCGCCGCCTCGATGGTGGCGTTCAGGGCCAGCAGGTTGGTCTGGCTGGCGATCTCGGAAATCAGACGGGTCACCTCATTGATGCGGCCCACGGCGTCGCCAAGCTGGTTGATCATGTCGGCGGCACCATTGCCCCGCTGCACCGCCTGTCGGGTCACCTCGGTCGCATGGGTCACCTGCGACGCGATTTCGGAGATGGAGGCCGACAGCTGTTCGGTGGCCGACGCCACGGCCTCGCTGTTCTGCAAGGTCTGCTGGGCGGCGGCGGCCACGACGGTGGAGCTTTCAGAAACCAGACCCGCACTCAGCGCCATACGACCGGCGCGGTCGTTCATCTCGCTGGTACGCTCAGCAACATGGGACACGGCCTGGCGGGTCTCGGTCTCCACCTTCTCGGCCATGGCTTGCAGGGCCTCATTGCGGGCGCGTTCTGCGTCCAGCCGGTCCTGCTCCACCTGTTGCCGCAGCTTCAGCGCTTCCAGGCTGTTCAGCCGCAACTGGTCAATGCTGCGGGCCAGATCGCCGATTTCATCCTCGCGGCTGCGACCTTTTGGTTCAATATCATACTGCTCTCGGGCATAGGCGCGGGTCGCAGTGATCATGGTCAGCAAGGGTGTGACGATGGTGCGGCCCATGGCCCAGAAGACCATCGTTAGAAAGCCGATACCAGCAAGCGCCAGCACAATGGTCTTGGTGATTGCCTGCTGCGCCCGAGTGACGGCGGCATTCGCGATGGCCTTGTTATTTTCGCTGATGGCTTCTGACGCCTTCTCCATCTCGACGGCAAGCTGATCATATTGCTTATCAAAATCGGCCACAGCTTCCCCCAGCTGGGCATCATTCGCGTACTTTTGGTCCAGCAGGCGACGCGCCGTTGCGGCGTATTTCTTCAGCTCAGCCTGCGTGCGCACGACCTGGGCCGTGGCTTCCGCCGGCAGATCGGCCTTGGCGTTGCCGTCCAGGAGGGCAGTGAAATCAGTAATATTTTCATCCATGCGCTTGCGGGCATCGGCCAGATAGGCCTGGTCCTTGCGCTGCTGGGCCAGCAGACCCGCCATCACATCGCGCGCGATGGCATCATGCATCATATCAGCCTCGATCTGCCGGTTGGATGCCTCGGCCGAACTGATCAGATTTTCCACCAGAGTTGCTACAATGGAAACATCGCGCAACTCCAAGGCGGCATTGAAGCTCAGGAAGCCAGCAGCAAGGCCCCCGGACAGTAAGAGTTTCCAAGTGATACGCAAATTGTTTGTCAAACGCACGATCTGTCGCATTCCACCCGCTCGCATACAATGGGGCTTGTATTGGCGGGCGAATATATAGAGGGATTAATTTTTGGTAAACAGTCCATTTTAATATCAGGGTTTACTACTAAGGTGCCGAATGTGTGTCGATTGTTACAGTAGAAAAAAATTTCAAAATGATGGAATAAATCTAACTCACGGCAAACTGCCGTTGAAACTGATTCACGACTTTAATTGTCGGGCTTGGAAGACACGCCAAGCTTAGTCCCATGGTCGAACACCGGATGGGCAGACATTAGAAGCTTTTTTCGTCACGCACCGCTTTGGGCCGGTATTTGTCCTGTGGGGCGTTACAGCACCAGCTCCGGCCAGCCGCGTTTGCGCACCGTCGGCATGAAGGTGGCACTGACCGGGACCAGCAGCCCGCCTTCCAGCCGCAGCGCCCATTTACGCCCGTCGCGCCGTTCCAGCCCGCGCACGGCGCGTGCCGACACCCAATAGCCGCGATGCACCTGCTCCCCGTCCAGGGGGGACAGTTCGGCCAACGCGTCGCGTAGCCGGTAAAGGACCAGCGGCTTGCGTCCATCGGCCAGATGCAGACGCAGGTAATGATCCTCCGCCTCCACCGCCATCACCTGTGCCGGGTCGGTGACGCCGGCGCGCATAAGCAGGCTGCCGGTGATGGCATCGGGCGGGGTGGTGGCCGGTTCCGTGCTGTCGGGAATGCTGTCCGGTATTGATGGTGGGATCACCGGTTCGGCGGGGCGCAGGCGGCGCAACGCGGCGATACCGATGGTCATGGTCAGGCCCATGGCGGCGGCACTGCCATAGATGGCCCAATAGGGCATAGGCCCCTTGCCGCCGACGGCCATGTTGGCAGCCCAGACCTCCAGCGGCAAAGGCAGGTTCACCACCAGCACGCCGGCCAATGCCAGAAACAGCATCGACCGTGGCTTCCAGCCCAGATAATGACCGCCGATACGGAACCAGAGCGTCCATTTCACGGTATTGACCCCGATCAACGCCAGCCAATAGGGCAGGCGCAGGGCGAAGGGCAGGGAAATGGTGCCGAACGGCCCGGCGATGGTCACCGCTATCGACGCGATGATCCAGATCAGGGCAAGCCGGGAGACGGGAATGGGGGCGGTGAACATCGCACAGGGAGGCCATGGCAAGGGACGCCAGGATACTGGAAGGGCGACAGCGGTGCCACCCTCATAGGCAATCCCCTGGTGCCAATCTGTTACGGGGGTTTACGCCCACCCCCGGTTCCCGGCACACTCCGCGCCGTTTCGGTTCTGACGGTGCGGAAGGTGCGGTATGACGGCTGGGCGTTGGCAATTCTGGATCGACCGGGGCGGCACCTTCACCGACATCGTGGCCCGCCGCCCGGATGGCAGCCTGCGGACCCACAAACTTCTGTCGGAAAACCCCGAGCGCTATCGTGATGCGGCGGTGCAGGGTATCCGCGATCTGCTGGGCGTGGTGCCGGGGGAACCCGTACCGACGGACGCGGTGGAGGCGGTGCGCATGGGCACGACGGTCGCCACCAATGCCTTGCTGGAACGCAAGGGGGAGAAGACCCTGCTGGTCATCACCGCCGGCCTGGGCGATCAGTTGCGCATCGGCTATCAGGCACGGCCCAAGATTTTCGCGCGGAAGATCGAACTGCCGGAACAGCTTTACACCAGCGTGGTGGAGGTGCCGGAACGCGTGATGGCTGATGGCACTGTTTGCCGCCCCCTGGACCTGGATGCCGCGCGGGCGGGGTTGCAGGCGGCGCTTGCTGAAGGTTACCGCGCCTGCGCCATCATCTTCATGCACGGTTACCGTTATCCCGCACACGAGGCCGCCGTGGCTGATCTGGCGCGGGAGATCGGCTTCACCCAGGTATCGGCCAGCCATCAGGTCAGCCCCCTGATGAAGCTGGTGGGGCGTGGCGACACGACCGTGGCCGATGCTTATCTGTCGCCCATCCTGCGCCGCTATGTGGCGCAGGTGGCCGACGCGCTGCCCGGTATTCCCCTCTATTTCATGCAATCCAATGGCGGCCTTACAGAGGCTGCGCGTTTCCAGGGCCGCGACGCCATCCTGTCCGGTCCCGCCGGCGGGATCGTTGGGGCCGTGCGCACGGCGGCGGCGGAAGGGTTGGACCGTATCATCGGTTTCGACATGGGCGGGACCAGCACCGACGTTTCCCACTATGCCGGCACCTATGAACGCAGCCTGGAAACGGTGGTGGCGGGTGTGCGCCTGCGCGTGCCCATGCTGCGCATTCATACGGTGGCGGCGGGCGGTGGCTCCATCTGCCGGTTCGATGGCGCGCGGCTGCGGGTGGGGCCGGAATCGGCCGGGTCCAATCCCGGTCCCGCCGCCTATCGCCGGGGCGGCCCGCTGACCGTGACCGACTGCAACGTCATGGTGGGCAAGCTGCACCCCGATTTCTTCCCCGCCGTCTTCGGTCCTCATGGTGATGAGAAGCTGGATGCCGATGTGGTGCGGGCAAAGTTTACGGCGTTGGCGGCAGAGGTGGCAGCGGCCACGGGGCGGCCCATGGGGGCAGAAGCACTGGCCGAGGGCTTCCTGAAAATCGCCGTGGAGAATATGGCGAATGCCATCAAGCATATCTCGGTTCAGCGCGGATACGATGTCACCCGCTACGCCCTGAACTGTTTCGGCGGTGCCGGTGGGCAGCATGCCTGTCTGGTTGCCGACGCGCTGGGCATGACCAGTGTCTATCTGCATCCGTTCGCGGGCGTGCTGTCGGCCTACGGCATGGGGCTGGCCGATCTGGGGGCGTTGCGCGACCGGTCGGTGGAGCTGACCCTGGGGCCGGATGCGATGGCGGAACTGTCATCGGTGCTGGACGTCCTCGGTGCCGATGCAGCGGCGGAACTGCGCGAACAGGGGGTGGTGGATGCCGGCATCCGCCTGATCCACACGGCCCGCATCAAGGTGGCGGGCACCGATGCGACGCTGGAAGTTCCGTTCGGGGATGAGGGGGCGATGCGCGCCGCCTTTGCCGCCGAACATCGGCAGCGCTTTGGCTTTGACGTGCCCCACCGCCCCCTGGTGGTGGAAAGCCTGTCGGCAGAGGCGGTGGCAGCCAGCGGGGAGCAATTAGCCGAAGATGCGATGGCCGAGCCGGAGAGCGTGGCCGCCCCGCCCCCGCGTGCCACGGTGCCTGTGTGGATGGAGGGTGTGGAGCGGGCGGTGGCGGTCCATGACCGCGACGCCCTGACCCCCGGTGTCGCCATCAACGGTCCCGCCATCCTGACGGAGGCGACGGGGACGACACTTGTCGAACCCGGCTGGCAGGCGCGGGTGACGGCGCGCGGCGGCCTGATTCTGCGCCGGGTGGTGCCGCTGCCGGCCCGTGTGGCTGTGGGCACCGATGCCGATCCGGTTATGCTGGAAGTGTTCAACAACCTGTTCATGTCCATCGCCGAACAGATGGGGCTGGCGCTGGAGAACACGGCCCATTCGGTCAACATCAAGGAACGGCTGGATTTCTCCTGCGCCCTGTTCGACGCGGGCGGCAACCTGATCGCCAATGCCCCGCATATCCCGGTGCATCTGGGGTCGATGGGCGACAGCGTGCGCACCGTGATCAACGCAAGGCGTGACAGTTTGCGCCCCGGCGATGCGGTCATGCTGAACAACCCCTATCGCGGCGGCACGCATCTGCCCGATGTGACCGTGGTGACGCCGGTCTTTGATCAGGCGGGAACGGATATTCTGTTCTGGGTGGCCAGCCGGGGGCATCAGGCCGATATCGGCGGCATCACGCCGGGATCGATGCCGCCCGACAGCACCCATATCGACCAGGAAGGCATCCTGATCGACAATTTCCTGCTGGTCCGCGATGGTGTCCTGCTGGAACGCGAGGTCGTGGACCTGCTGACCAGCGGCCCCTATCCCGCCCGCAATATCGAACAGAATCTGGGCGACCTGCGCGCCCAGATCGCCGCCAATGCGCGCGGGCGGGATGAGCTGATGAAGATGGTCGATCTTTTCGGAATCGAAACGGTCACCTCCTACATGGGCCATGTTCAGCGCAATGCCGAGGAGCAGGTGCGCCGGGTGATCGGCGTGTTGAAAGATGGTCATTTCGATCTCGAAATGGATAGCGGTGCACATGTGCGCGTCGCCGTGTCCATCGACCGTGCTTCCCGGTCGGCCAAGATCGACTTCACTGGCACATCCCCACAGCAGCCGGGCAATTTCAATGCGCCATCGGCCATCGTCCGCGCCGCCGTCCTCTATGTCTTCCGCACCCTGGTGGATGATGACATCCCGTTGAATGATGGCTGTCTGCAGCCGCTGGAGATCATCATTCCCGAAGGCAGCATGCTGAACCCACGCTATCCCGCCGCCGTCGTGGCCGGGAATGTGGAGGTCAGTCAGGCCGTGACCAATGCGCTTTATGGCGCGCTGGGCGTGCTGTCGGCCTCACAGGGGACCATGAACAACTTCACCTTCGGCAATGCGGTGTACCAGTATTACGAGACGATCTGTGGCGGGTCGGGTGCCGGCCCCGGCTTTGACGGGACCGACGGGGTTCACACCCACATGACCAACAGCCGCCTGACCGACCCGGAGGTGCTGGAATGGCGCTTCCCCGTTCTGCTGGACAGTTTCCGCCTGCGCCGCGGTTCGGGCGGACAGGGCCGCTGGAAGGGCGGGGAGGGGGTTGAACGCCATATCCGCTTCCTGGAGCCTATGACCGCGGCCATCCTGTCCAACAACCGCCGCATCCGGCCCTATGGTCTGGACGGCGGCGGGGATGCCCTGCCGGGTGGCGCGCGGGTCGAAAGGGCCGACGGAACTGTGGAGACGCTGTCGGCCACGGCCAAGGCCGCCATGGGGGCAGAAGATGTGTTCGTGATCGAGACGCCCGGCGGCGGGGGCTATGGTTCGGCACGCCAGCCATAGTTGTAGAATCCTCTTCACGTCACCGTGCTGCTGATTCCCCAAAGCCTGCGGAGTTGCTATGGTGCGGCATCATAAAGATCGCAGCAGATGATGCCCCGCCTCCCTTCCTCACGTCGCCATCCGCTGTTGTCACGCCGGCCCCTGGCTGCGGCTCTCCTTGCCCTGTCTTTGCTGGTGTCTTTGCCAAGTCGGACCGACGCCGCAGACTGGTCCGGTTTCGCTGATCCGCTTTTTGAGCGTCTGGGGCGCGAACAGGGACTGCCCAATGATGTCGTGGGCGCCATCGTTCAGGATCAGGCGGGCTTCATCTGGTTCGGTACGGGCGGCGGTCTGGCCCGGTATGACGGGCACCGGTTTCGCCATTACACCAACGATCCCGCCGATCCCGGTAGCTTGCCCGACACCTATGTCACGGCCCTGCATGTCGATCCCAAGGGCGTCTTGTGGGTCGGGACCAATGCCGGTGGTCTGGCGCGCTATGACGCGGCATCAGACCGATTCGTGCGGGCCAATGAAGGGCTGCAGAACCTGTCAATCCTGTCGATCCTGACGGATGCCAAGGGCCGGCTGTGGACCGGCACCGTGGGCGGGGTGCATATGCGCGACCCCGCGACGGGCACCAACCGCTTCTACACCCGGCGCGGGCCGGAACCGGACAGCCCCGCCCTGGATCAGATCCGCGACATGGTCGAACTGTCCGACGGTGCCTTGCTGCTGGCCAGCGGGCGCGGGCTGGTGCGGTTTGAACCATCAGGCGATCTGACCACAGCTGTATCGCTGGGCGGTCTCATCCCGTCCGACGCGGCGGTGCAGAGCCTTATGCGTGACAGCAAGGGCCGGCTTTGGGTGACGGGGGAGTTTCCGGGCGTGGTCATGTGGGACCCCGCCAGCGGTGAACAGAAACTGTTCACCCTGTTGGGGGCTGCTGACCCGGACCAAGCCCCGGTGCCCAAGCACGCGTTGGCAGAACTGTCACACGACCGGATCGTGGTGGGCACGCAAGGGTCGGGTCTGGCCGAACTCAGCGTGACCGACGGAAAGGTCGTCGTGCATCGCAATGACCCGACCTTGAGCAGTTCCCTGGTCGCATCCGATATTCGGTCCCTGCTGGTCGACCGGTCCGGCATTCTGTGGGTCGGGACCTGGGGCGGCGGTGTCTGTCGGCGCAATCCGCCGACCCAGGCGGTGCTGTCGCTTCCGGCCTCTCATATTCGCCCCGACCGGCTGTCCGACCCGCAGGTGCGCAGCCTGATGCTGGCCGCCGATGGCCGTTTATGGGCGGGCTTGCAGGCGAACGGCATCGACATCCTGGATGCCGCCACAGGCACCCGTGACGGTATCCGCCCCGGCCTCAGCGGCCTGCCCGACGGGGCGGTTCTGGCCATGGAGACGATGGCCGATGGCGGCGTGTATATTGGCACGCAGCGCGGCCTGTTCCGCCGCCGTCCGGGCGGCACAAGGCTGGAGCCGCTGCCCCTGCCGGCGCCCACGCCGAAGGCCGCCGTCTGGTCCCTTATGCGGCAGGGCGATGTGTTGTGGATCGCCACAGATGGTCTGGTGGCGCTTGATCTCAACAGCGGTACCATGCGCGTGGACCGCACGCGGCTGGGCGATGCCCGTTCACTGATCGACAACCGGGTCCGGGTTTTGGCACCGGGGCCCGATGGCGGATTGTGGGTGGGTGGCAATGCCGGCCTGCATTACCGCGACCCTGCCGGCGGGTTTCAGCGTATCCGCACCGACCCTGCCGATCCGGCGTCGCTGTCGCATAATTTCATTACGGCTGTCCTCACCGACACCCGTGGCCGCGTCTGGGTGGGCACGCTGGGCGGCGGCTTGAACATCATGGAGGCGGGATGGAAGCCCGGCCAGCCGGCCCGGTTCCGGCGTCTGGGGCTGGCCGATGGCCTGCCCACCCTGCTGATCAATGCCCTGCGTCAGGATGCGGCGGGCCGTATCTGGGCCTCCACCGATGCGGGCCTTGCCGTCATCAATCCTGACGACCTGTCGGTCCAGGTTCTGGGTCGGCCGGATGGCGTGGGCGTGGGCAGTTTCTGGGGCAATTCCGTCACCACCGATGCCGACGGACAGATGATGTTCGGCGGGCGCGACGGTCTGGTGGTGGTGCGACCGGAACGGCTGGACAGCTGGCGGACCCTGGCCCCGACCGTCGTTACGGAAATGCGGGTGGATGGAAAGCCTGTGCCCGCCGACCCGTATAACCTGCCCGCCGCCCCGACCTTGAAGCTGCGTCCCGATCAGCGGTCGCTGTCGGTGGAATTCGCGGCCCTGGATTACACGGCCCCCGACCGCACGCGCTTCCTTTATCGTCTGGAGGGGTTTGACGAACAATGGATCGCGGGCGATGGCAATCATCGCAATGTCGCCTATGCCAACCTCGCCCCTGGTGATTACCGGCTGCTGGTACGGGGCAGCAACCGCACCGGCATGTTCGCGCCCGATGCGCTGGTGGTGCCGGTCACGGTGCTTCCGGCTTGGTATCAGACATGGTGGTTCCGCGTGCTGATGGCCCTGTCCGTCATTGCCGTCGCCGCCGGCGCGGTACAGCTGCGCACGCTCAGCCTGCGCCGCCGTCAGCGGGAGCTGGAGCGCGAGGTGGCGGAGCGGACAGAGGTAATCGCGCATCAGAAGGATGAACTGGCCGCCACGCTGGAGGATCTGCGCGCCACACAGGACCGTCTGGTGCGGGAGGAGAAGCTGGCCAGCCTGGGCCGTCTGGTATCCGGCGTGGCGCATGAGATCAACACGCCGCTGGGTGTGGCCATCACCACCTCCACCTATCTGGCGGAGGAGATGGGCGGCCTGGACCGGCAGGTGACGGCCAAGTCCTTGACCCGCACAGCCCTGTCCGATTTCCTTGCCACCGGGCGGGAGGCCATGGCTGTGCTGCACGCCAATTTGCAGCGCGCGGCCCGTCTGGTGCAGAGTTTCAAGCAAGTCTCGGCAGAGGAATATGCCGGCCCGAAGCAGCGTCAGCGTCTGGCCACCCTGGTGGGGGAAGCGGCGGCACCCTTGCAGCCTCGGTTCAGGGAAAAGCAGATCACGTTCCTGGTGGAGGGAGCGAAGGAACTGACAGCCCTGGTGCAGCCCGGTGCCATGATCAACGTCCTGACCAACCTGATGCTGAACGCGCTTCAACATGCCTGGCCGACAGGCGGCGGCGGCACCCTGACCATTACCTTGGCCGCCGTGGACGGCACCGCCATCGTGACGGTGGCCGACGATGGCGTCGGCATGACCGATGCGGTGCGCGCCAAAGCGTTCGACCCGTTCTTCACCACCAGCCGCGATCATGGCGGCACGGGCCTGGGCCTGCATATCGTCCATAATCTGGTGGCGGGCCCGCTGTCGGGCAGTATCAGCCTGGATACAGAACCCGGCCTTGGCTGCCGCCTGATCGTCACCCTGCCGGGCGCGGTGGTCACCGAGGCGGCCTGAACCGCCATGGATGCAGGGGTGCGGGCGGCTTTGTCCGCTTGCTACCGGCACCGCCAGCCCATAAAGTCCCGCCCCATCGTCATTTCCCACTTGGTGAGTTTTCCTCCCATGCGCATGTCCAGCTACTTCCTGCCCACGCTGAAGGAGACGCCGTCGGAGGCGCAGATCGTCAGCCATCGTCTGATGCTGCGGGCCGGCATGATCCGCCAGACCTCGGCCGGCATCTATGCCTGGCTGCCGCTGGGCTGGAAGGTGTTGCAGAAGGTCAGCCAGATCGTGCGGGAGGAGCAGGACCGCGCCGGTGCGCAGGAACTGCTGATGCCCACCATTCAGTCGGCGGACCTGTGGAAGCAGTCGGGCCGGTACGAGGCCTATGGCAAGGAGATGCTGCGCATCACCGACCGCCATGACCGCGAGATGCTGTTCGGCCCCACGAATGAGGAGATGATCACCGACATCTTCAAGACCTTCGTGAAGTCCTACAAGGACCTGCCGCGCAACCTGTACCATATCCAGTGGAAGTTCCGGGACGAGGTGCGGCCCCGCTTCGGCGTGATGCGCGGGCGTGAATTCCTGATGAAGGATAATTACTCCTTTGATCTGGATGCCGAGGGCGCGCGCCTGTCCTATCGCAAGATGTTCCTGGCCTACCTGCGCACCTTTGCCCGCATGGGCATCAAGGCCATTCCGATGCGCGCCGATACCGGCCCCATCGGCGGCGACCTTTCCCACGAATTCATCATCCTGGCCGAGACGGGTGAAAGCCAGGTGTTCTGCGACAAGCAATGGCTGGACATGGATGTCCTGGCCGACAATCCCGACGCCAATGGCGACCTGAAGGATTTCTTCACCAAATACACCTCCATCTATGCCGCGACGGAGGAGATGCACGACGCCGCCAAGGCGCCCGCCGATCTGGTCACCGCGCGCGGGATTGAGGTGGGGCACATCTTCTATTTCGGCACCAAATACTCCGCCCCCATGGGTGCCGTCGTGACCGGCCCCGACGGGCAGCCGGTGACGGTGGAGATGGGGTCCTATGGCATCGGCGTTTCCCGTGTCGTCGCGGCGCTGATCGAGGCCAGCCATGATGATGCCGGCATCATCTGGCCGGACCAAGTCGCCCCCTACAAGGTGGCCCTGATCAACCTGAAGGCCGATGACGAGGCCTGCCGCAGCACCTGTGATGGCCTCTATGCCCGCCTGCAGGATGCCGGTGTGGAGGTGATCTATGATGACCGCAACGAACGTCCGGGTGCCAAGTTCGCCGACATGGACCTGATCGGCATCCCCTGGCAGCTCACCATCGGCCCCCGCGGCTTGAAGGCTGGCACGGCGGAGCTGAAGCGCCGCGCAACCGGTGAGAAGCTGGAACTGCCGTTGGAAGAGGCGCTGGCCAAGGTGATGGCGTAAGCGGGGTTTGAGGTTGGTGTGATGGATATGGGGGCGGTGCCGTTGGTGCCGCCCCCTTTTTCGTTGCCACCTCGACAGCCATATCAACAGGTGCCACTATCGGACGCGGTCAAAGGAGGGTGCCATGTCGACGATTGAGATCGACCATCTGACCCCGGCGGAGAAGCTGGAGCTGATCGAACGTCTGGTCGACAGTCTGGAGCCGGGCGATATCCCCCTGCCACCAGGGCACCGGGAGGAGTTGGAGCGGCGGCTGGCGACCTTAGACGCAGACATTTCCAATGGTATGTCGTGGGAGGATTTTGACACCAGCTTGCGGAAGCGTTTTGGCTGATGTCCCGCTTGATCGTCACGCCTCTGGCGCAACAGGATATTGTGGTTGCGGCGGAGTGGTATGAAGACCAGAACCCTGCACTGGTGCATTCCTTCCTGGACCAACTTCGCGACGTTAAAGAACGTATCGTCAAGACGCCGCTGATCTATCAGGAGCGCTTTGCATCCATTCGGGTTGCGCGCCTGCGTCGCTTTCCCTATTGCATCTATTACCGCGCCGATGCCGATCTGATTGTGGTCATCGCTGTGCTGCATGAACGCCGCGACCCAGTGGTTTGGCAGGCACGCCGATAGGGCCAGACTACACGTCCGGCCATCCGTCTGCTCCGTGAAGCGCCAATCCGATCCGCGGCATGCCGGGCCTTATCGACGGTCGCCCAGCAGATAAAGCAGCGGCACATCCAGCCGGGCGCGCCAGGATTGCTCATTATGGTCGGCCCCTTCAAACCCGCGCGCCATGAAATCGCGTTCGGGCACCAGCCCCTTTGCAGCCATGGCGGCAACCATCACGGCATGTTCGGGCGGGTAGCTGGCATCCAGGTTCAAGGTGCCATGGTCGAAATAGAGCCGGTGCGCACCATCGGCGGGGAACGACCCGGCGACATAGTTGATCATGGCCTGAAGAGGCGTGACCTCGCCATTCCACCAGGGCTGGAATTCCGTTCCGACCGACCGCCAGTGGGCTGACACGGCCGCCGCCCCGCCAAACACCTGCGGATATTCCAGCATGGCATAGGTTGCGATCAGGGCACCGCTGCTGGACCCGATGGTCACGGTGTGGGTGGGGTCGGGGCGCGTGCGGTAGGTGCGGTCGATGAAGGGCTTCACGTCCTGCACCAGATAGCGCAGATAGGCATCCGACACGGGCTTCTGCCCCAGGGAATTGGCAAAGATGCTCCAGCGCGTGCGCCAGCTGGCGGCATCCAGAACCTTGGCCGGCGTATATTCCGCCCACCGATTATCGGTGTTCCAGATGCCGACGACGATGGTGCGGGGCAGCTTGCCCTGGGCCATCAGGTCGGTCACCACCTCATCCACACCCCATTCGTGGCCGTAGGAGGTGGTGGCGGCATCGAACAGGTTCTGGCCGTCATGCATATAGATGACGGCATAGCGATCATCCCCCTGTTCGTACCCATCCGGCAGCCAGACGGCGATGCGGCGCGGGGTGATGTTCTGCGACGGGATATCGTCATGAAACACCAGCCGACCCGCCGTCACCGAGCTGTCGGCGGCATGCGCCGTCGGCACCAGCATCAGCAGGCAGGTGGCGATAAGAACGCTCAACCGCCGCACAAACCTAAATGCCCGCATGACCGGCATCCTTTCCATTCTTGTTATCCAGCAAATTGAAATAATTGAAATTATTAGACATTCAGATGCCGGATCATCCCCGCCTTGATAAGGTCGTGGATTATGGCTGTCGAGGGCCGGATTGATGGAACCAGGGTGGTTCCACTCTCGCGGCGATCCCAATGACCAACCCAACAGGAGAAATCATGATGAGTGGGGCGGATAGGGAAGTTCCGGGATTTTTGGTGCATCGGATCCCATGAATTCATCCGCAATGGCATTGTGGTAACCAATTAGCCAGTTATATTTTTCGATTATTCTGGCGTCATTTTTCATTGGTGGAGGTATGTCATCGACAATATTCTTTATTTGATTTAATTGACTCTGCAATATTGCCATATTTATGTTATGGCTGGGCATGTTATTGAAATGCAATAAGTGGTCAAGAAAATGCCAACCGTCGTTGTCTATTCTCCAATTTCGTTGGTATCCGATAGGGGTCCCATCTAGATTAGAGAAAAGGGTGCCTTGTTTCCAATGTTCAGCGATGGAGTGGTCGAGTATAATCCGTGGGTATTTTGCATGTTCTTGTTCCAACTCATATGCTCGGACAAGCGCTGGTCCGTACACAATCCCAGGCCTATGTATAATCTTGCCAATAGTTATAGCCCCTCTTACCGGAAAGCCGAGATTCAGCATTTGTTGTAAAAATATCATCAGATGAGAGATGATTTCGCGCTCGGCTTGTGCATCAATTGGCACTGAAATTACAACGCAATCAGAGAAACTTGTCATTTCGGCTTGAGAATTTTCCTTGATATCTTTGAACATACTGTTGATGGATTCGACGTATTTTGAATGCATCCTAACTGAGTTGAGCGCTAATCCTAATTTCTTCGTTAGTTCATCGTCTATTACAGATCGTCTTATTGCGTCTCTCCAGCCCAGTATATCCATGAACGCAACTATCCTATTGTCATAATTCAGAGAATTCTTAAATTCCTCAAATTCTTCCTGTTGTCTCTTAGCTTCTGCATCTCGTAACGGCCTTTCGGCCTCCCACTTTGCTTCCTCGGCATCCCGCTCGCGCTCCTCCTCGTCTGTCAATTCACAGTGGTAATTACCCATTTCCATATCTGCTACTGACCTATAGCGTCTATTCGGGTCGCGTTTGTTTCCTGGCACGGGTACCAGTTTTCCATCTACCTTCCGATAGACAGGCAACTCATCGGACATGGAAATCTCCTGAAATTTTTAGGTCAGTATGACATCACTTCATACAGCTTCGGCGACAGCGTCAAACGGAACTGTTCCGCCCCCGCCCCATTTCCGCCTATAAGCAAGGCTAAACCGCCGCATCCCCATCCCCCCGCAGCCAGGGCCCCGATGATCTTCACCCCTTTTGAACGTATGGTCGCGTTGCGGTACCTGCGGGCGCGGCGGCAGGAGGGGACGGTGTCGGTGATTGCCGGCTTTTCCTTCATCGGGGTGGCGCTGGGCGTGGCGACCCTGATTATCGTTATGTCGGTGATGAATGGGTTCCGGGCTGAACTGGTCAGCCGGATACAGGGCGTGTCGGCCCATGCCGCCGTGACCGTCACGGGCGGCGGGCCGCTGAATGACTATGCCGCCCTGCTGGATCGGCTGCGCGCCGCCCCCGGCGTGACGCAGGTGATGCCGGTGGTGGAGGGCCAAGCGCTGGCCACCGTCAATGGCCGGGCCGTGGGGGTAAAGGTGCGAGGGCTGGAGGTTGCGGATTTTCAGGCCCGGCCCATTGTGGGGCGCAGCGTGATCCGTGGCCTGTCCGACCTGGGCGAGGATGGGGTGGCGCTGGGCTTCAATCTGTCCCGCTCGCTGGGCATTTCGGCGGGTGGCAATGTCACCCTGATCAGCCCGAAAGGCACCGTGACGGCCTTCGGCACCATGCTGCGGCGAAAGGAATTTCCCGTTTATGCCGTGGTTGATCTGCGCATGCCCGAACAGGATGCCAACCTGATCTATATGCCGCTGTTGGCCTCCCAGGCCTTTTTCCGCATGGGCCAGGGGGTCAGCGCCATTGACGTGTTCGTCAGCGACCCGCGCGATGTGGACCTCCTGCGCGCCAACCTGGAGAAGGCGGCGGGGCCCGGCTTTATCGTCACCGACTGGCGGCAGGCCAATAAGGGGCTGGTCACGGCGCTGGGGGTGGAGCGGGTGGCGATGTTCGTGGTGCTGACGCTGATTATCCTGGTCGCCAGCTTCAACATCGTCTCCTCCATGGTCATGCTGGTGCGTGGCAAGGCGGCCAGCATCGCCATCCTGCGCACCATGGGGGCGCAGCGCGCGTCCGTGTCGCGCATCTTCCTGCTGGCCGGTGCTTCCATCGGGGCGGTCGGCACGCTGGTCGGGTTCGCGCTGGGGGTTTTGCTGACCGTGAATGTGCAGGCCATCGGCTATGCCCTGGGTCAGGTGCCGGGCATCGCGGGCTCACAGATGCTGCTGTTCCTGACCACCCTGCCGGCCATCATCGATTGGGCGGAGGTGGCCTTGGTGGTGGCGCTGGGCCTGCTCCTGTCGGTGGGGGCCACGCTGTATCCCGCCCGCCGGGCGGCCGCGATGGACCCGGTGGAGGCGCTGCGCCATGGCTGATCGTTCCCGCATGTTCGGCGTCCTGGAACGCTGGATCGCCTTTCGCTATCTGGGCGCACGACGGCAGGAGGGGTTCATCTCTGTCATTGCCGGCTTTTCCTTTCTGGGCATCGCGCTGGGCGTGGCGACGCTGATCATCTCCCTGTCGGTGTTCAACGGGTTCCAGCGCGACCTACTCTCCCGCGTGCTGGGATTTCAGGGCCATGTCGTGGCCGTGGGCCAATATGGCCCGTTCCAGGCGTCAGACGCGATGGTGGAGGGGGTGCGTGGCGTGCCGGGCGTGGTGTCGGTGATGCCCAGCCTGGATGCGCAGGGTCTGCTCTCCACCCGTGACTTTGCCGGCGGCGTGCTGGTCAAGGCGCTGCGCCCCGCCGACATGGTTGCCCGGCCCGCCTTTGCCGACGCCCTGGTGGAAGGAACCCTGGCAGAGGGCGACGGCATCGCCATCGGCAAACGTATGGCCGACAATGGCCGCATCAAGCTGGGCGACCGGGTCACGATCCTGTCGCCGCAGGTGGATGCACAGGGCGGCCCACCCCGGTCCCGCGCCTTCACGGTCACCGGCATCGTGGCCTTGGGCGTGTCGGAATTTGACAATACCCTGGTGCTGATGGACCTCGCCACGGCGCAGGAATTCTTTCAACTGGACGGCAATGTGACGGCGGTGGAGGTGACCTTTACCGACCCCGCCCTAGGCCCGGCCCGCATGGCCGACGTGGCGGCGCGACTGCCCGCCGGCCTGCATGTCCAGAACTGGCAGCAGGTGAATGGTGCCTTCTTCGGGTTTATTGAGACGCAGCGCAATGTCGTCTCCCTGATCCTGGGCATGATCGTGGTGGTCGCCGCCTTCAACATCATTTCCGGCATGATCATGATGGTGCAGGACAAGGGGCGGGAGATTGCCATACTGCGCACCATGGGGGCCGGTCGCGGCACCATCCTGCGCATCTTCCTGATGTCCGGTGCCTCTATCGGTGTTGCCGGCACGGCGGCGGGGCTGGTTCTTGGCGTGACCTTGTCGGGCCATATGGAACAGTTGCGGCAGCTGGTGAAGGCCGCCACCGGCGTCGATCCGTTTAATTCGGACATCTATTTCCTGTCCTCCTTGCCCTCCTTCACCGATCCGTGGCAGGTGGCGCAGGTGGCGGTTGCATCTGTGGCCCTGTCGCTGCTGGCCACGCTCTACCCTTCCTGGCGGGCGGCAAGGCTGGACCCCGTCGAAGCCCTTCGATACGAGTGACAAATGTCAGACATCGTCCTGCGCCTGACCGGCATTCACCGCTCCTTTACGCAGGTAGAAACGCCGCTGCATGTGCTGCGCGGTGTCGATGCCGCCATCCAGGCGGGGGAGATGGTGGCATTGGTGGGGCCTTCCGGGGCTGGCAAATCCACCCTGCTGCATATCGCGGGCCTGCTGGAACCGGCCGACAAGGGTGGGATTGAGATTGCGGGGCAGAAGGCGGATGGCTTGTCTGACGCCGAACGCACCGCCATCCGCCGCGACAAGATCGGCTTTGTCTATCAGTTCCACCATCTGCTGCCGGAATTCACCGCGGAGGAAAACATCATCATCCCGCAGATGCTGGCCGGCGTTTCGCGGTCGGCGGCAAGGGACCGGGCGCGCGAATTGCTGGGCCTTGTCGGCCTGGCACCCCGCGCCGGCCATCGCCCGGCCAAACTGTCGGGCGGGGAGCAGCAGCGCGTCGCCATTGCCCGCGCGCTCGCCAACCGCCCGCGCCTGCTGATCGCGGATGAGCCGACAGGGAACCTGGACATGCACACGGCTGAAAAGGTGTTCGCCCTGTTCGCCGATTTGGTGCGCGGGCAGGGGCTTGGGGCATTGGTCGCCACCCACAATCTTGATCTGGCGCGGCGCATGGATCGGGTGGTGGAAATGCGCGATGGCGTCCTGGTCGCGGGTTGAACCATGGCAAACCTGCCCGATATCGCCCTGCCTGCCGGTTACCGCGCCGATTGGGTTCTCTCCTACCATGGCCGCGACCCGGACGGACTGTCGGAACGGGTGGTGGGCAATGTCATCACCAAGGTCCTGGCCCCTGTGGGCCGGGCCATCCGGGTGGAGATCACCATCCACCCCACCCATGCCACCCTTACCGCCGATCCCGCCGACCTGACGGATGCAGAGGCGGACAGCCTGTTGGCATCTGCCGCCCGCATGTTGGGCGTGTCGGGCGACGTGTCGGGGCTGGAGGCGCTGGCGGCAGAGGATGCCCAGGTCGCCCGCCTGCTGTCGCGCTGCGGCCCCGGCCTGCGTCTGGCCCAGACGGCGGGCGTGTTTGAGGCCATGTGCTGGGCCGTGGTCGGCCAACAGGTCAATCTGCGCTTCGCGGGCCAGTTACGACGCACCCTGATCGAACTGGCGGGCCTTCCGCACGCCTCGGGTATGAAGGCGCACCCTACGCCCGCCGGCATTGCGGCCCTGGACCCGGACCTTCTGGGTACCCTGAAATTCTCCCGCTCCAAGGCCGCCTATCTGATCAATGCCGCGCGCAGCGGCATTGATTTCGAAAACCTGCCCAACGGTGATGCCGCCACAGCAGAGGCCGCGATGACGGGGGTGAAGGGGATCGGCCCCTGGACACGGGCCTATGTGCTGCTGCGCGCCTGTGCCTTCCCGGATGTGGCTCCCATCGGCGATGCCGGTCTGTCGGCGGCGCTCCAGAATTTCCACGGGCTGGACCATCGGCCGGGTCCGGCGGAGCAGGAGGCGCTGATGCGTCCCTTCGCACCGTGGCGCAGCCTGGCAACGGCCCATCTTTGGGCGGGTTGGAGCTGAAAACCTGCCATAAATTCGCCTAGAGCCGGGTCCATCCTGTCAGCATGAACGATGTTCGTAACGGACATCCCGGCTGCTGGTGAGGCTATCATGCGGTTTCGCGAATTCGGAAAACTGACGCTGACGGCGGTTCTGGCCCTGTCGCTGGGCACGGCCCCGGCCATGGCCGGCGACTGGGACCGGGACGGGCGCGGGCATCGCGACGACCGTCATGATCACCGGGATCAGCGGCGCGATGATCGCTATGACCGGCGTGATGATCGCCGGGACGACCACTATGACCGGCGCGACGACCGGCGGGACCATTACCGGGGCGACCGCGATTATCGCTATCGCGCCCCGCCGCCGGGCTGGTACGCCCATGGCGGCTATCCGGTGCGGCATTGGGATGTGCCGCCGGCCCGCCGCCGCGTCTATCGCGATGTCGTGGTCGTGCGGCCCTATGGTCATTGGTATTCAGGCTATGGCCGCTACCGCCGCGATGACGATGCCCTGTTCTTCCTGGGCCTGACGGCCATCAGTCTGATCGCACTCAGCTCCCTGTCGGAGGCGCAGCAGCGTGCGCACGAGGATGCGCAAATCCGCGCTACCTCCGCCCCCATAGGCCAGCCCATCATCTGGTCCGACGGGCAGGCGACGGGTGCCGTCACCTCCCTGCGCGAAGGCCGCGCCGCCGATGGCGCCTATTGCCGGGAATTCCAGCAGCAGGTGACCATCGGTGGGCGCACGGAAGACGCCTATGGCACGGCGTGCCGGCAGCCGGACGGGTCCTGGCAGGTGGTCAACTAATAGCCATCGACCGCCGTCACGCGGGCCTGGATCTCTGCGACCTGTAAGGGCCCCCGGCCCGGCGGCACCGCCTCGCCAGGCTTGCACCCTTCATCCAGCAGGAACCGCAGCTTCAGGTCTGGGTGGGTGCTGTTGAAGGCATAAGCGGGCACGATCCCATCGAACCACAGCATCCCGTCCTCTGACGGTGGTGCCTTGGGATCGCGCATGATCTGCGTCACGAAGGCGGGGCCGGTGGGCACGTCCACCACAATGTGCCGGCCCTGATGGAAGCTGGCTTCCTTGATGCCGATGCGCAGAACCACCAGCTCGCTGGCCGTAGGCGTGCGTTGAAGGGCTACCTTGCGCCAGGCCGGCTTGTCCGCCGTCACTTCCGTCACCTCCTCCGCAAGGGCGGGCGGTACCAATAGCAATCCGGTCAGCAGCAGGGCGAAAGCGCGCATCAGGTCCCCTCCCTTGGCGATCAGGTCCCCATGATGCGTGGGCGGCAACACGCATGCAATGTAAAACTGCCGCACGCATGACGCGCTCTGGTAGAAATGGGCGTAGTCACGTCAGGCAGATGGCCGATAGTCCCCGCCCATAGTCCGGTTCCTGACGCAGGCAGGCCCGGCGATAGCTGAAGAACAGATCCTCCCGCGCCAGCGTGTCCAGACCGGTGGTTTCCACCTGTCCCAGCCCTGCGGCCTGCAACCGGCCCAGAACATAGCCGCCGATATTGAACATCCAGTGATCGGCCCGGTCCGACGGGCGGAACAGCACGTCATGTCCGGGATCGGTGGACACAAAGCGTTCGCGGAATTCCGGCCCCACCTCGTAACTATCCCAGCCGATATGCGGGCCGATGCCGGCCAGGATGCGGGGCCGGTCGGCCCCCAGCGCCACCATGGCCGCCACGGTGGCCTCCAGCACGCCCGTCACCGCGCCCTTCCACCCGGCATGGGCCGCACCGATGACGCGGGCGACCGGGTCGACGAACAGGACCGGCACGCAATCCGCCGTCAGGATGCCCAGGGCGATACCGGGCCGGTCGGTGACCATGGCGTCGGCCTTGGGTGCTACGCTGTAGGCAAACGGCTCGGTTACCGTCACCACATCGGGGCTGTGGACCTGATAGACGGTGGTGAGCGCGGAGGCGGGAACACCCAGCAACTCCATCGCGCGTGCCCGGTTGGCCGTGACATTGGCGGGATCATCGTTGGAGCCATAGCCGCAATTCATGGCGGCCAGGATGCCCGTCGATACGCCGTCGGTGCGGGTGAAAAACCCGTGGCGCAGGCCGGGAACGGCGGTCAGATGGTCAAGCGTGATCATGCGCTGTCTCCGGTCTAACGGGCAAAGCCGGCGGGAACTGGTGCCGCCGGATGGGTGATGGCAATGGCGCGGAACAGGCGGCCCATGCTGTTGGGCGCTGTCAGCCGGGTCAATGCGGATTGGATATCCGCCTGCTGCGCCGGGCTGGCACGGGCCGACAGGGCGGATGCCCGCGCAGCAATACCCAGGGCGTGCAGCAGGTGTCCCTGTTCCACACTGTGGCCCACACCGGGATGCACCTGCGCGCCGGCCTGACGTGCTGCTTGCGCCACGGCCGTGAAATCGACATGGGCCGTCAGGTCGGCAGAGCCGGGATCGTCCAACACCGCGACGGGCCTGTGCGCGCGCAGGGCCTGCAGCGTGTCGCCGATGGCGGGACCGTCATAGCCATAATCGATGATCAGGGCGGCCCCGGCCTGTGCCGACAACCGCCGCCCAATCTCTGCCGCCACGGCAATACCGGCCGGGCATGTCTCTGCAATCGCGCCCGGCGGGATGTCTGCTTCCCGGTGCAGCGGCGTCAGCAGGGCACCGCCGGGCGTCGGGTCGAAGGTGAAGGCCAACTTGCCTTCGGGGTTCAGCCCGACCTTGCGTTCGGCCCAGCCGGGAGGCGTGCGGATGAACTGCCGGATGGGCAGGGCGTCAAAGAACTCGTTCGCGACCAGCAGCATCGGCCCATCGGGCACACCATCCAAGCGATCATGCCAGCGGGGGCTAAAGCCGGACAGGGTGGCGGCCTGCCGCTCTCGCAGGGCCGGACTGGTTTCCACCAGATGCAGGCGGATGGCCTGATGAAACCCCGGCACCCGTGCGGTGGCGCGCAAGGCATCGGCCATCAGGGTCCCGCGCCCCGGCCCCAGCTCCACCAGTTGCACCGGGTTCGGGCAGCCCTGATTGATCCAGCAATCGGCCAGCCAGACGCCCACCATCTCCCCGAACATCTGGGAAATCTCAGGTGCCGTGGTGAAGTCGCCCTTGGCCCCCAGTGGGTCGCGGGTGATGTAATAGCCATGCTGGGGATGGCCCAACGCCTCGCCCATGAAGCTGGCGATGCTGATCGGCCCGGTCAGGGCGATGCGGCGCACCAGCAGGTCATGCAGCGCGCCCGTCATTTCTGGGCAGGGGCGGGTGCCGGGACGGGCGTGCCGAATGGTGCGCGCAGCACCATCCATACCCCGATGATCAGCATGGGCATGGACAGCAACTGTCCCATGGTGGTGCCAAACGCCAGGAAACCAAGCTGGGCATCGGGCTGCCGGAAGAATTCACCCACCATGCGGGCAATGGCATAGCCGATCAGGAATGCGCCCGACAGGGTGCCGGTCCGCGACCGGATGGCGGGATTGCGCGCCAGGAAGAAGATCACGGTGAACAACAGCAGGCCTTCCAGCCCCGCCTGATACAGTTGGCTGGGATGGCGGGGCAGGCCGGCGGGATCGGTGGGGAAGATCATGGCCCAGGGCACATCCGTGGGCCGCCCCCACAGTTCCGCATTCACAAAATTCGCCAGCCGGCCCAGCAGCAGCCCCACCGGGGCCGCACAAGCGACCAGATCGCCCAGCGCGAAGGGCGAGAAGCCTCGCCGCCAGGAGAAGAGCAATATCGCCGCGATGACGCCGGTCAGCCCGCCATGGAAAGACATACCCCCATGCCAGACGCGCAGCGCCTCCAGCGGGTCATTGATATAGGTGTCGAGATTATAAAACAGGATGGAGAACAGCCGTCCGCCGATCAGGATGCCACCCGCCGCCCAGACAACGAAATCGCCCAGATCATCCTCGGTCGGGCGCAGGCCGCTGTTACGCGCCAGCCGGACGCAGTACCACAGCGCAAAGGCGATGCCGGCGGCATAGGCCAGCCCGTACCACTTTATGGAGATCGGACCCAGGGCCAGTGCCACGGGGTCCAGGTCGGGGAAGGGGATGGCCAAAATCATGCGATATCCCGTCACGTTCCATCCCCGGCGGGGAAGACGCGACCTATATAGAGGGTTGGGGATCATGACGGCAAGGCGCGGGGCGGACCCGTATCTAACGCCATGGACAGGGATAGGCCCTATCCCCATAATGCGGCGCTTTTTTGAAGGGGACCCGCCATGCAGGTGGAAAACAAGCTGTTCGATGATCTGGCCCGTGTTGCCAGCGGGGCCATGGGTGCCATCTCCGGTATCCGGGGTGAGGTCGAAGGCCAGATTCGCCAGCAGTTCGAACGTATCCTGGCCCAGATGGACGTCGTCAGCCGGGAAGAGTTCGAGGCGGTGAAAGCCGTCGCCGCCGAGGCGCGGGCCCGTCAGGAGGCGCTGGAGGAAAAGCTGGCAGCCCTGGAGGCCAGGCTTTCCAACGGTTCCGAGGGCTGACACGGCCCCGGCCACCGCCGGACTTCAGATCGGTTTTGTTTCACGAAACGGCAAGGAACCGGAATCCGGTTGCGCCTGCGAAATGGCGCTGGCACCGTATTCCTGGTGGTTCCAACGCCGACAGGGCCACAATATCTGGACACCCCGATATGTGGCCCGCCGCTTCGCCTGGGGGATGGCGCTGCGGCAGGGTATTTGGGAGTGAGGGGGACGGCATGACGGCCTTGAATATCGAGACCCAGGCATCGACGCATAATCCGCTGGACATGCTGGAAGAGATGGTTGTCGCCAATGAATGGCCCTTCGACCGCGTCTCCGAGGAGGAGATGGTGGTGGAGATCAATGGCCGCTGGTGCGAATACCGCTTGTTCTTCATGTGGCAGGCAGAGGTGAGCGCGATGCAGTTCTCCTGCCAATACGACATGAAGGTGCCGCCGGGCCGCAAGAATGCCGTCGCGGAACTGCTGGCCGAGGTCAATCCCAAGATGTGGCTGGGCCATTTCGATGTCTGCCACGATCAGCACACGCCCATGTTCCGGCAGACCACCCTGCTGCGCGGTGCGCGCGGGGCCAGCTCTGAACAGTTGGAAGACCTGATGGACATTGCCCTGTCGGAATGCGAGCGTTTCTATCCGGCCTTCCAGTTCGTGATCTGGGGCGGCAAGACCCCGGCTGAGGCCGTGTCCGCCGCCATTCTGGACACGGTGGGCGAGGCCTGATCAAACCGGACGGGGCCAACGCCGTCGGGGATGAACCCCGCGACCCCGCCGGATACATGGGGGAAACACCGGATGAGTGCGAGTTTGCTGCTGGTCGGGTGCGGTAAGATGGGCGGGGCCATGCTGGCCGGCTGGAAAGCCGCTGGTGCCGCCGGTTCGGTCGTGGTGGTGGAACCGTTCGGCGTGCCCAGGGGGCTGCCCGCCGACGTGCTGGTCGTCAAGGAAGCCTCTGAAATCCCCGCTGATTTCGTGCCCAATGCCGTCATCCTGGCGGTCAAGCCGCAGATGATGGATCAGGCGCTGCCCAATTATGCCCGCTATGCCGGATCGGCCCTGTTCCTGTCCATTGCGGCGGGAAAGCCCATCGCCTATTTCGAAAAACATCTGGGGGCCAATGCCGCCATCGTGCGTGCCATGCCCAACACACCCGCTGCCGTGGGCCGGGGCATCAGCGCTGCCGTGCCTAATGCCAATTGCTCCGACGCGCAAAAGACCCTGGCCCGCACCCTGTTGTCGGCGGTGGGGGAGGTGGCCTGGGTGGCGGATGAAAGTCTGCTGGACGCCGTGACGGCCCTGTCGGGCAGCGGTCCCGCCTACGTTTTCCTGTTGGTGGAAACCATGGCCAAGGCCGGCGTGGCCGCCGGCCTGCCGCCGGACTTGTCGATGCAGCTGGCGCGCGCCACCGTCATGGGTTCGGGCGAATTGCTGCGCCAAAGCCACGAATCAGCCGAGCAGCTGCGCCGCAACGTCACCAGCCCCAAGGGCACGACGGAGGCGGCCTTGAACGTGCTGATGGTGGATGGGCCGGGGGGTATGCAGGACCTGCTGACCCGCGCCATCGCTGCCGGCACCGTCCGGTCGCGTGAGCTGGCGGGTTAAGAACAACCAAGGGTCATGAAAATGACCCTTGGTACGACGGCGACTGCCGTCGCGCGGCACGTGCCGCGTGAAGCCAAGCCGCCGGATGGCGGCGCCCGGCGTTTGAGGGAACATGAAATCAGCTTTGGTCGGTAACGATCAAAGCTGATTGGTATGGATAGGGAGTAAGGTTGGGATGGCCGGACCGTTAAGCCCCAGTGCGCAGAAGATACAGAACCTTCTGAACGATCTGGGCCATCCCATCCATGTCCTGGAATTCGCCGCCGCCACCCGCACCTCCGCCGAGGCGGCGGCGGCCATTGGCTGCGACGTGGCGCAGATCGCCAAATCGATCATGTTCCGCACACGCGACACGGGCCGCCCCGTCCTCGTCGTCACCTCGGGCAGCAACCGGGTGAACGAGGCGTCGGTGATCCGGCATCTCGCGTCAGCGCTGGGCGGGGAAAAACTGGCCAAGGCCGATGCCGATTTCGTGCGGCAGAAGACAGGCTATCCCATCGGCGGCGTTCCGCCCCTGGGCCACAATGTCCCGCCCATCACCCTGTTCGACCGCGACCTGTTGAACTTCACCACCGTCTGGGCCGCCGCCGGAACCCCCAACACCGTCTTCCCCATCGCGCCCGACGCGCTGGCCGGTATTGTGGGCGGTGTTGTGGCGGATGTGGTCTGAGGGCTGTGGTAGGCGGATTGAAGACATCCCCGCCGCTTCCTGCTAAGATGCGACCGCCAACACCATTCCCATGTCCGCACCCATCCGGAGCCATCGGCGTTCGGATCGGAAACGCTCCGAACGATGAAACACACCCTTGTTTTGTGTTTCACATCGTTGCACAGGCCCGCTTCCGGTTGGGGCGGACCTGTGGTCGATGGCGAATCCAGGAATGATTTAAAGGGTTGTTCTCACTCCGCCGGGACCAGCCGGCGGGTCTGAAGCACGCGGTGGGTCTGTGTGCTGCGGGCCTTGTCGATGACACCGGCCAGACGCTCGGCGGCACGCGACAGGCGTTCCGGTGTGAACGCGGCATAGCCCAGGATGACGGCCCCTGGATCCCCGGCAATGCCGGGCCCACGCCGGCAGGCCGACACGGCGGGTAGCGCGATGCGGGCCTGGGCGGCCAAGGCCGACAGGGTGGCGTCATCTATGCCGACCGATGGTGACAGCCGCCCGACCAGATGCAGACCGGAACCGACGGCGTCGACGGAGATAGCCCCGGACCAATGCCGTTCGGCGGCGAACAGTAGTGCCTGTTGCCGTTCGGCATAAAGGCGGCGGGTGCGCCGCATGTGGCTGGCATAATGGCCTTCCACCAGGAAATCATGCACCGCCATCTGCTCGGGCAGCGGCACATGCATGCCCATGCGGGCGCGCAGGTTCTGGGCGGCGGAGACCAGCGATGACGGCACAACCAGCCAGCTCAGGCGCAGGGCCGGCACCAGGGTATTATCCAAGGCACCCAGATGCAGGACGCGTTCATTCTCATCCAGCCCCTGCAGGGCCGGCAGCGGACGGCCCGTGTAGCGGTAGCCGCCGTCGCGGTCATCCTCCAGCAGCCAGGCCCCGCTGCGCCGCGCCCAGGCCAGCACTGCCATGCGGCGGCGCAACGGCATGGTGCCGCCCGTGGGGTATTGCCAGCCCGGCGTGACGACGGCCAGCCGCGCATCGGGGGCCAGACGCGCGCCGCGTTCCGGGTCGATGCCATCGGCATCCACTGGCACGTGGGCGACATTGTAGCCACGGTGGGCGAAGGTCAGCGCCTGCAGGGGCAGCCCGGCTCTTCCAGCCAGACGGTATCCCCCGCTGTCAGCAGCAAGGTAGCGACGAATTCAAGGCCCGACCGGCGGTCGGGCAGGATCAGAATCTGTTCGGGATCGCACGCGATGCCCCGGCTGGTCTGCAAATGACCGGCCAGCACGCGGCGAAGCGCGGTCCAGCCGCCGGACGTATCATTGCCCAGCAGCAAACCGCCAGCATCGCGCCAGCGTTTGGCCAGAAGCCTGCGCCAGGTGTCGATATCGAACTGGTCATAGGCGGGGGTGCAGGGCTCAAAGGGCAGAAGCTCGGCCCCGGCGGCAGGCACCGGCACGGTGGGCTTGGGGGCTGTGGTCTGCGGCGCGCGGGCGGCGGCGTTGCTGGCCAGGCGCACGGCGGGTGCCATAGCATCATCGGGCAGGGTGCGGCAGACGAAGGTGCCAGACCCGATACGCGCCTCCAGATATCCCTCTGATGTCAGCCGATCTACCGCCGCCACCACCGTATTGCGCGACACGCCCAGATCGGCAGCCAGCGTTCGGGTGGAGGGCAGTCTTTCTCCAGGGCGGATGGCGCCGTTCACGATGGCACCGCGCAGACGGTCGAACAGGCGCTGCTGCAGCGGCGTGCCGTCGGAACCGTCGAACAGGGAAAGCAGGGGGCCTTGGCTGAGTTTCATGTGCGGATACCTCGAAGCGCTCAACCGGGTGTCATTCCGGACCTCGGGCGGAACGGCGTCCCGTATCGTTCCGTGATTGGCGGGCAGGAAAGTGGTTGTGCCGGCGGACCGGGGCGTTGATGGGGTCGCCCCATGGCCCGCCGGCAAACCTTGGAGCGGCCGGACAACCGGGGAAGGCCGCTCCACCATCACCGGCGACGGGGCTTGCCGGTGATGATTGGGTGTAGGGTGTCAGGTCAGCTGACGATCTCGCCGGTGGCGGCATTGACCTTCAGCGTGGCAAAGCGGATGCCGTCGGCGGACTTCAGTTCCACCAGGAACACACCATCCTTTTCGCGGATATCGCCGACACGGCCGAAGCGGTAATTGTTGCTCTTCATCCAGGTCCGGGCGATGTCGCGGGCTTCGGAGCTGCTGACGGGCTCGGTGCGGGTGACGGCGGACGCTGGCTCCTTTGCCGCGACCTGTGCGCTGTCGCTGGCATGGGCGGCGGTAACGCCAAGGGCCGCGACGAAGGCGAGGGCGATCAGGGTGCGCATTGGTGCTTCCTCTTCATCTCTGACTTCCGGTTGCCGGTTGTTTCCGGCGACAGGCCCATCTGAACATCCGCCCTTTGCCGTTGCATGACGATGAAAGGGGCTTTGTGAAACACTCTGTTTCCAAAGGCCTGAGACGTTACATTGTGGTAACAACATGGCCGTCGGCAGCCCGTCTGCCCTTCGATTATGATAGCGACATGACCGAGAGCAGCACCCACCTCCTGGTCGTCGATGACGACCGTGAAATCCGCGATCTGCTGACGCGCTATCTGACGCGCCATGGCTACCGTGTGACGGCGGCCAAGGACGGACAGGAGATGCGTCGCTATCTGGCTGATCGCAATATCGACCTGATTGTCCTGGATCTGATGATGCCGGGCGAGGATGGTCTGTCGCTTTGCCGCGCCGTGCGCGCTGATGGCGGGCCGCCCGTCGTCATGCTGTCGGCTATGGGAGAGGATGCGGACCGCATCCTGGGCCTGGAGATCGGGGCGGACGATTACCTGCCCAAGCCGTTCAACCCGCGCGAACTGGTGGCCCGCATCAAGGCTGTTCTGCGCCGCGCCGCGACCCCGTCGGGGGCGGCACAGGTCACAGCAGGTGCGATCAATTTCGCCGGCTTCACCCTGGACCAGGCCCAACGCCGTCTGACCGACGCCAAGGGCGAAGAGGTGACGCTGACCGCTGGCGAGTATGAGCTGCTGGTGGCGCTGGCCACCCGCCCGCGCCGGGTCCTGTCGCGCGATGATTTGCTGGAGATCACGCGCGGCCGGTCGGCTGGACCCTTCGACCGGTCCATCGACGTGCAGATCAGCCGTCTGCGCCGCAAGATTGAGGTCGACCCTGCCGAGCCGACCATCATCAAGACGGTGCGGTCGGGCGGTTACATCTTCTCACCCGAGGTGCCGGCATCATGAGGGCGCTTACCGACCGCATGTCCTATTCGATCTTCGCGGTGCTGGTCGGTGGCATCCTGTTGTCCCAGGCCATCGCCCTGGGTCTGTACCGGTCCGACCGGGCGGAGGCCGTGGCCGATGCCGAGGGCGGGCAGCTAGCCAATTGTCTGGCCGGATTCGCGCAGGTGATTGAGGAGCAGCCGACTGAGGTACGCCTGTCGGTGCTGCGCGGCCTGAAGGAACGCGAACTGACCGTGCGGACCAGTGCGGGACATACCGTTCTGCTGGACGTTTACGAGAAACAGCCCAAAACGCCGGGTAAGCCGGAAATGTCGCCGGCCGTTTCCATCCCTCCCTTCGGCCTGCCCGTTCCGCCCCCGCCGCAGCCCAATGTGATCGAGGTGTCGCGGCAGCTGAAGGACGGTACTTGGATGCGGTTCCACGCGCCGGTCACCGCCACCGATGCCCTGCGCGAACCGGGCTTCATCGCGTCCCTGGGCGGATCGGCGGCGGTGGCTATCCTGCTGTCGGCCTGGGTTCTGGGCTTCACGACGCGGCCTCTGCGCCGCTTTGCGGCAGCGGCCAACCGGCTGGGCATCGACATGAACGCCCCGTCGCTGGACGAGGCCGGCCCGCGTGAGGTGCGGCTGGCGGCGTCTGCCTTCAACAAGATGCAGCGTCGGCTGCGCGCCTTCGTGGAGGATCGTACCCGCATGCTGGCGGCGGTCAGCCACGATCTGCGCACACCCCTGACCCGTCTGCGCCTACGCGCCGAATTCATCGATGACGATGTTGTGCGCGACAAGATGCTGGAGGACCTCTCGGAGATGGAGGCCATGATCGGTTCCACCCTGGCCTTCGCCCGGGATGAGGCCGCCAAGGAAGCCATCGAGCCGTTGGAACTGAACGCGTTGCTGGCCCGGTTGGGTGAGGATATGCGCGACGCCGGCAAGCCGGTGGGCGTGTCGCCGGCACCCTTTTCCATCCCCATCGCGGGAAGGCGCATGGCGCTGCGCCGGGCGTTGGGCAACCTGATGGAAAACGCCGTCAAATATGGGCAGACGGCGCAGGTCGCCCTGGCCGTGACGGGGGAGAATGTCACCATCACCATCGACGATGAAGGACCCGGCATTCCCGAAATGGAATTCGAGAATGTGTTCCGGCCCTTCTTCCGGCTGGAGGCGTCGCGGTCCCGCGATACGGGCGGCACCGGACTTGGCCTGTCGGTGGCAAATGACATCGTCCGGGCACATGGTGGCGAAATCCGTCTGGCGAATCGACCGGAAGGTGGGTTGCGGGTGACCGTCGTCCTGCCCGTGGAACCCAGCGCGGCCTGACGGGAAGGGCGGGCGCGTTACGCCCGCCCCCGCCTTTATCAGAACGTGTAGGACAGGCCCAGGCCGCCCATGAACTGGTCCCGACTGCCATTATCCTTCACGAACGGGCTGTCTGCGGCGTCGCCCAGCAGGCGGGAATAGCCCGCGAAGCCGGTGACGGACCAGTTGTCGTCCAACGGGTGGATCATGATAGCCGTCAACCCGGCATTCTTGAAACCGGCTTCCGCCTTGTATCCCGTGCGCGATCCGGGCAGCACAAGTTGTGTCGGCCCCGTCGGAGCCAGACGGTCAGCCGTCGTGCTGAAGTAAGAATGCATGTAATCGTCGCTGGCCCAGGTCAGTGAGGGGCCGACCATCAGCATCGTGCGACCGACCGGGTTGAACATCCACGTCGCCGACAGCGTCGCTTCGGTTCCCTTGTGCCCATCGCCCAGAAGATCGGTGCCGACATCGACGGACAGCATCAGCTTGTCGATCGTGTATTCGGCGAAGATATGGCCGACCGCCGTGTCGCCGACATTGCGGTAACCCCGCAGGGCCACGTCCTTCTTGGACTTACGCCCACCGTCAAAGGCGATGGAGGCACCCAACGTCAGATTGTCGTTGCTGATCAGATTGGCGCCAAGCCCCTGCCGTGACAGGAAGAAGCGGTCATAGGTGATTTCAATGTCGGGAACAGGCCGGACCTTGTAAGTGTCGGACCCTTCATATTCGGGTGCGACAAAGGCCAACGTGCCGAGGCGGACGTACCAGCCATCATCGGACTGCGGCCGCTGGGCCAGAGCGCCCGTGGCACAGGTGAGCGAAAGCAGGGCGGACATGGCTGCCACCATGCGCAACCGCCCGGTCGAACGGGTGTTCATTGTTTTCTCTCCGATCCATGATGCGGCACCGGCCCGTTGCCCCAGCCATCGCCGCGCCGGCACTGTGACAAAGCACCCAAGTGGCAGATGTGATGGGCATCACCAAAATGAACAATGCTCAAAATATTCATCTTTGCTCTTTCGGTGATGTTTCCCCGGTTCCCAGCAGAGAGTTAAGCCGATAAACTGCCCGTCAATGTCGCTTGCGACTTTTCGTGTGAACAGGGCGGCCGAAGAAGCCTCTCAGCGACAAGGACGCTGCCGCCTGCCGGAGTTCAGGGACCATGCCCATCATCAACCGTATCGCCGACTTCCACGCCGACATGACCGCGTGGCGCCATCATATCCATGAGAATCCCGAGACCGCGTTCGAGGAGTTCAAGACGTCTGACTTCGTGGCGGAAAAGCTGAAGGCCTTCGGGGTCGAGGTGCATCGCGGCATCGCGGGAACCGGCCTGGTCGGCGTGCTGCACGGCAAGGATGGCCCAAACGGCAAGGCAATCGGTCTGCGCGCCGACATGGACGCGCTGAACATGGATGAGGGCAATACTTTCGCCCATGCCAGCAAGATTCCGGGCAAGATGCATGGCTGCGGCCATGACGGGCACACGACCATGCTGCTGGGTGCTGCCCGCTATCTCTCTGAGACCCGTAATTTCAGCGGTACCGTCAATTTCATCTTCCAGCCCGCCGAAGAAGGTGCGGGTGGTGGCCGGCGCATGGTGGAGGAGGGGCTGTTCGACCGATTCCCCTGCGACATGATTTTCGGCATGCACAACTGGCCTGATCTGCCGCCCGGCGAGATGGTGGTGAAGGCTGGCCCCATCATGGCGGGTGCCGATCAGTTTGAGATCAGGGTGGCGGGCAAGGGCGGTCACGCCGCGCTGCCGCATCATGCCATCGACCCGGTGGTCATCGCCGCCCATATCGTGACCGCCACGCAAACCATCGTCAGCCGAAATGTCAGCCCCATTGAAAGCGGCGTCATCTCGATCACCCAGATCCATGCGGGCAGCGCCTATAACGTCATCCCGCAGGAAGTGATCATGCGCGGCACCGTCCGCGCGCTGAGCCACGAGGTGCGCGACCAGCTGGAAAATGGGTTGCGCCGCATCGTGGAGACGCTGCCGGTGGCTTTCGGGTCCAGCGCCACGCTGACCTATCGCCGGGGCTATCCGCCCACGGTCAATCATGAAGGCGCGCCCACCAATCTGGCGGCCCGCGTGGCGGCAGATCTGGTTGGGGCTGACAAGGTCTATGACAATGTCGGACCCAGCATGGGGGCCGAAGATTTCGCCTTCATGTTGCAGGAGCGCCCCGGCTGTTATGTCTGGATGGGGCAGGGCGGAGCAGCGCTGGGCTGTCTGCTGCATAACCCGGCCTATGATTTCAATGATGAGATCCTGCCACTGGGCACCAGTTACTGGGCAAAGCTGGTGGAAACGGCGCTGCCGGTGGCGGCCTGACGCCATGGCAGGTTGGGTAGACGGGACAGGCCGGCCGGCGCTGACGGTTCTGGCCCTGGCAGTGCCCCTGGTTCTGGCCGGTTGTGGCGGGGGGGCAGGGGCTTGGTTGGCGGGGGAAACGGCGGGGGCGGTATCCGGCATGTCGGGTGACGCACCGCCGCCCCTGGCCGCCCGCGCCATGTGGCGGGCAGAAAATGCCCGTGCACAGTCGCAATCTTTCCTGGCCGCGCGTAACGATGCCGAATGGGCGGCGCTCTGGGACTTGGCGGGGCGACCGCCACCGGGCCGCCTGCCGCCGGATCAGATGGCGCTGGGCGTGTTCCTGGGTACGCGCACGACCACCGGCTATTCTGTCGATATCCTGCGCCTGCGCCCGGAACGACGCGACGGGCAGCGTGACCGGCTGGTCGTTGAATATCGGGAAGTGACGCCGCCGGAAGGGCTGATCACCGCCCAGGTACTGACCAGCCCTTATGCCATCATCTTGGTCGATCGCAGCGACGCCGCAGTCCGGTATAACCGAATGCCATAGAGCGCGGATGGGGCAGGTTTATTCTCCCGCCCCATCCATGACCACGCGGTTACGACCGCTGCGCTTGGCCTGATACAGGGCCGTGTCGGCGCGGCGAAGCAGGGCATCACCCGATTCGGGCCGCCCCTCGGCATCCAAGGTCCAGTCGGCCAGGGCGACGCCGATGGAAATGGTGACATCGATCTTGCCAACGGGTGCCGATACGGCGAACGGCTCCTCCGCGATGCGCCGGCGCAGGCGTTCAGCGACTGCCATCGCCTGACTGCTGTCTGTGTCGGGCATGATCACCACGAACTCTTCACCGCCCAGTCGGGCGACAAGGTCGAAATTGCGCAGATTGCGGCTGGTACGCTGCGCCACTTCCTTCAACACCTCGTCGCCCACCCCATGGCCCCAGGTGTCGTTGACCACTTTGAAATGATCGATATCGAACAGCAGGGCCGATACGGGCTTGTTATTGCCACCAGATCGGTCAAGCAGGCGGGGCAGGTGGGCCGACAGGTATCGGCGGTTGAAAAGGCCCGTCAGGCTGTCGGTCAGGGCCATCGACAGGCTGGCCTCGTAATTGGCGCGCAGCTTGTCCTGATAGCGCTTGCGCCGCACCTGGGTACGGGTGCGGGCCAGCAACTCATTCCGGTCGATGGGCTTAATCAGGTAATCATTGGCACCCAGCTCCAGGCCCTTGGCGATCCGGTCCATATCCGTCTCGTCTGCCAGGAGCAGGATGGGGATCTGACGCGTTTTCTCATGGCTGCGCAGCTGCGAGCAGAGCCGGAGCCCATCCTCCCGCATCAGCGTCAAGGAGATGACGATCAGCTCAAACTCTTCCGCCAGGGCCAGTTCCAGGCCGCCGGCGCAGGTGTCGGTATCGGTGACGATGTCGCGGTCGCGGGCCACCGTCTCCACGATTTTATCCAGATCGATGGCGCTGTCCTCAACCACCAGGACGCGGGCAGCCTCCGCCGTCTGGGTGTGCACCGAATCGGTGGCGACCAACATGCCCAGTTGACCTGACGTGCTTTCGCGCAGGCGCCATTCGTCGGTCATCATCTTCAGCCGGACCAGCGAGCGGACGCGGGCGAAAAGGGCCACGTCATTAACGGGCTTGGTCAGGAAATCGTCGGCCCCGGCCTCCAGCCCCCGCACGCGGTCGGATGCATCTGACAGGGCGGTGACCATGACGACAGGAATGTGCATGGTGGCCGGGTCGGCGCGGATTTTCTCACACACCTCGAATCCGTCCATGCCGGGCATCATCACGTCCAGCAGCACGATGTCCGGATGCTGGGCATGGATACGCTCCAGGGCCTCTGGCCCTGAGTTGGCGGTGACGACGTCGAAATATTCCCTGGTCAGCTTGGCCGCCAGCAGCTTCACATTCGGCAGAACATCATCAACGACAAGGACCCGAGCCGACATGGTTCACACACCCACCGGCCTGGTCTTCCAAGCCGTCAAAGGAAACGTTGCACCGTCTGGAGAAACTTCGCGACGGAGATTGGCTTGGCGATGTAATCCTCGCAACCACCTTCGCGGATTTTCTCCTCATCCCCCTTCATGGCGAAGGCGGTGACGGCGACCACGGGGATCGCCTTCAGATCATCATCTTCCTTCAACCACTTGGTAACCTCAAGCCCGGATACCTCGGGAAGCTGTATATCCATCAGGATAAGGTCCGGGCGGTGCAGGCGGGCGAGGCGCAGCGCCTCCATCCCGTCCTTGGTCTGCAGGGTCGCATAGCCGTGCGCCTCCAGCAGATCGTGGAAGAGCTTCATATTCAGCTCATTATCCTCCACGATCAGCACGCGGCGAGGACGTGCTGCGGTCAAGTCGCCCCCCTGGACAGTTTCACCACTTATCGGCACGGTTCCGCCTTCCCTATGATCTCCGGTGCCGGTACCGCCATTGTCGAAGGGTGACAGCGATCGGCCCGTCGCAGTGCATAATGCCATTAGACGGCGACAGTTCTTAACCATTCGTTACCATTTGACATCATCCACCATGCCAACCGATTCGTCAGCCCCCGTTTCCAGCCAGAGACACGATGCCCTGTGCCGTGACTGCGGGCTGGCACAGATGGCCACCCGCCGTTGCGGGGCATGCGGTTCCGTCAGGGTGGTGAAGCATGGGGAACTGCACAGCCTGTCCATTGCCCATATCGATTGCGATGCCTTCTATGCCAGCGTGGAGAAGCGGGACCGCCCTGAACTGGCGGACCAGCCGGTGATCGTGGGCGGCGGGCACCGTGGTGTTGTGTCGGCTTGTTGCTATATCGCCCGCCTCTACGGCGTGCGGTCGGCCATGCCGATGTTTAAGGCGTTGCAGCTGTGTCCCCAGGCGACCGTCATCAAGCCCGACATGCGCAAATATGTGACGGTTGGCCGGGAGGTGCGGGCGCTGATGCAGGAGACCACCCCACTGGTGGAAGCCATATCCATCGACGAGGCCTTTCTGGATTTGACGGGCACGGAACTTCTGCATGGCGGCAGCCCGGCGCGCACCCTGGTCCGGCTGGTCCGCCGAATTGAAACGGAGGTCGGGGTCACCGCCTCCATCGGCCTGTCGCACAACAAGTTCCTGGCCAAGCTGGCCAGCGATCTGGATAAGCCGCGTGGATTCGCCATTATCGGCAAGGCGGAAACCTTGTCGCTCCTGGGCCCCCGTCCCGTGGGCATGATCTGGGGCGTGGGCAAGGCGCTGGCGGCCAAGATGGAGGCGGAAGGCATCCGCACCATCGGTCAGATCCGGGAAATGGAGATGAAGGAACTGGTTCGCCGCTATGGCTCCATGGGCATGCGGCTTTACCATTTCTCGCGCGGGCAAGATGACCGATGCGTCACGCCCCACAGCCCGATGAAGAGCATTTCTGCTGAGACCACCTTCAATACGGACCTGTCTTCCTTGGAGGAACTGGAGCGGGCATTGTGGCCGCTGGCAGAGAAAGTGTCGAAGCGCATGAAGGCCGGCGGACATGCGGGCCTGACGGTAACATTGAAGCTGAAGACGCCGGATTTCAAGCTGATCACCCGGAACCAGCGGCTTTCATCACCGACTCAGCTGGCTGACCGCATCTTCCGCACGGGCCGTGACCTGCTTCGCGCCGAATGTGATGGGCGCCGGTTTCGGTTGTTGGGAATCGGCTGTCACGATCTGGCGGACCCGCGCGACGCCGACCCCCCGGACCTGGCCGATCCCGGGCAATTGCAGCGGGCAAAGGTGGAGCGGGCCATCGATGCGGTGCGGGCCAAGCTGGGTGGTCAGGCCATATCAAAAGGACGCGGCTTGCCGACCGCCGGTGGCAGGGCCGGGCGTGAACCGATTGAAACAGAATGATTATTTGCCAAACGTGAAGCGCACGCCAGCAAGGGCCGACCAAGTCTGTGCCGTGCCGTGCGTGGCGAAATCATCAGTAGCAGTGAAGCTCGGCTCCCCACCGCGCACATAGCGTCCGTCGGCGAAGAAGGAGAAACTGCCGCTGACCGGCACCGAGAGACCGACCACACCCTGATAGGCGAAGCTGTCGGCGCGGGCATCGGTATAGCCGGTGGCAAGCCGTTCCGCCTCTGTCCGGGTCCAGCCCATACCGATACCGACATAGGGTGTCAGCCAGTCCGTAACCTTCATATTGACGCGGGCATTGGCCATAGTGCCCAGCGAGCCGATGGTGCCATCGACGCTTGGTGCGGTCAGCAGCGCCGAATCACGGTCGCGATAAGCATATTCCAGTTCCAGACGGAAGGTCTCCATCGGGTGCCAATCGTTGCCAGCACTCAGCCCCGGATTGGTATTGCCCAGGCCATAGGTAGTGGCGTTACCCGTCGCGCCACCAACATAGCGGCCCGACAGTCCCTGAATATACGCACTGGGCAGTTCAGAATCGGGCGCGCCCGCATCCTGCGCCATGGCAGGGACGGTGACGAGGCCGAAACAAACGGCGAAAAGGGCGGTCTTCAGCGACTTCATGACATCAACTCCGGACCCATCACTAATAGCCGAGGTCGCATTTGCTGTCATGTAAGGATCAGGGTTAACGCCCCTTGGATTTCTGATCCTCTGCCATGTGTGTCAGTGTAGACACGGAATTTTATTCCCAGTTGGCGGTGCGAAGACTTGAACCTGATTCAACCGCTGCCGGCCCGTGTCCCGCGGTCCCCCAGGCGCGACGGGCCTGGGGGCGCACTGCTGGCCGTCATCCGCATACGCAGATGCAAGCTGCCGGTGCCAAAATCCAGCGCGAACCCGTCACTGAGGCCCAATACGTCCATGCCCAGGATGAAGGCAGGCTCATCCTCCAGCCCCAGGGCCGTGTAGGCATGGGCATCCACCAACGTTGCCGGCAGGCCGGTTACGCTGACCGGTCCGATCTTCACGCGTGGCAACAGGAAGACTTCGCCGATCCGTTTCTCCCCCGCCAGATTGACGACCTCGATCTTGCCAACCAGATCGGCCGGCTTGCCGCGATCCTGCAGAGCCCGCAGCAGCACAGGATTGAACATGGACCGTTCTGCACCTGTATCGACCAGACCATTGACAACCATTCCGCCGATTTCAATGGGGACAATGACCAGCCCCGTCGGGTGTACGCGGCCTTTTACCGAATCATAGCCGGCGGGTGCGTAGCGGCGGGATTGTTCGATCTTGATCTCATCACGCCGGAAACTGACCGACAGGCGCTTGCCTTGCAGACTGTTGGTACCCAGAACCCCGCCAGCCCCCGACAGATCGCCAAAGGACAGGACCGGGGTGACCATATCCTCTGCCACGAACCGGCCCATATCGATGCGGCCCACCCTCATGGTCGGCATGATCATGGGGCCTAGCACATCATGCACCCGCATCAGATTGCCGGTTACCGTCACGTCAGCGCCCATGGCCATACCCGGGACCGTCGGGATAGGGGGCGGAATGAAGCCCAGTGCGCGGGCGATATCCATGCCGATCATGGTACCCGAACAACCGGTATCGACCAGGAAGCGCACCGGACCATAGCCATCAACAACCACCGGGGCCAGCACACGTCCGGCCCGATCAGGGCGGGTCGGGATGGCGTAGACAGGACCGGGCGGCGGCGGTGGGGGCGTCATTTCCGCCAGGGCGGGGCTTGCGCCAGCCAGAAGCAGGGCCAGGGTCTTCGCAATGGTCAGATGCCTGCCGGACAGATGTCGCTTCATGATCGCCCCCCCCCCTTGCCTAGCATCTTCTGGTGTGGATCGGGATGCCAATGACAGCTTAATCCAGAATGAAGCCAGTAAAGCCATTATTCGTGGCATGGCTTGACCCGTGAAGGTCCGCTTTATCGGGGGTGCTGAGGACCAGCATTGGCGAGCATATTTGCACGACCGCAATAAAGAAAAGGCCGAACCCAGGGGGACCGGCCTTCACTTCAATCAAACAGAATATTGTTCGTATACTTAATACTCTGTTAATTCGCCTTGGCGGCGGGCGCCGGCTGCTGGGTCGGGGCCGTCAACGGCTCCTTGCCCTTTTCCTTCAGCACCTTGACAATGCCAGCGGAGGCGGCGTCGGCTTGGGCCTTCTCCGCATCCGTTGCCTCATGCGAGAAGACGTTCAGTACACGGATCGCCTGCTCCTGCCCCGGTTGTTTCGGAAGTTCAATGAGCTGCATGACAATGGCGACGTGGATCTTGTTGCCATTGCTGTCACACGATACGGAACCGGAACGAAGCTGATAGGCTGGTACTTTCTCAATGGCACCCATGGAAGGTGTATAGGTGCCTTCGCAGCTTTTCTTCAGCTGTTCCATATAGGTCTCGCCCACCTTGGCGAAATCGCCAGCGGCGTCACCCATGGGGAAGCTGCGGACAGCGCCCAAAACCTTCTCGCCGATCTGCCAGGCATAGTCGCCGGGACGCTGCTGCGGCGGGATCTTGTCGATCGGGATGGCGCGGGCGTTGGACAGGCCGGCATCGACCAGCAGCTTGGCCAGCGTGGGTGCAATGGCCGGCTCCGTCGGGGCGGGCAGCTTCAGCGTACCTTCCTTGCCGCCCTTTACGCAGGCGGTCAGGTCGTTCATGGCCTTCGTCGTGCCCTTCAGTTGGAAGGCGGCAGTGTCGCCCGGCACTTCGATGGTCAAGACCGAACCCGTGGTCAGGCCCTTCAGCAATTCAGCATCATCACCCAGACCGATGGCCAAGGCGTTGGGCTGGCTGACCACGGCGGCGACTTCACGGTTGATCTTGCCGTCGATGGACATCTTGACGGGCGCACGCTGGCCGGTGGGCATCTGCGCACCGGGAATGCCCAGGACCATCTGCGTCCGGTCGGCCGGATTGCGCAGCAGGATCAAGTGCAGATTGTTGTCATATTCGACCGAGGCACCGCACATCTTGAAGCTGCCATCGGAGAAAACCTGCGGCGCCACCTGCCATTCGCCCTTCGGCGCACCCGGCTTTGCTGGCTTGGGCGGCGCAGCGGCGGCGGGACGGGCAGCAGGCGTGCCCTGTGCGGCGGCACCAACGGTACCTGCGGCAGGACCTTGCGCTGCGGGTCGGGGTTGCTGCTGGCCGATTGTGCCGGCAGCGGGGCCGCCAATTGTACCGGCGGCCGGGCCACCCTGCGGTTGCTGCGGCTGAACAGTGCCGGGCAGGATCAGGCCGTTGCCGGACGGTTGCTGCTGACTGTTGGACTGGGCGGTAGCGCCACCGGTGACACACAGCGCAGCAGCGCCGGCAAGCAACAGGTGACGCAGGACGCGCGGCGCGGAAAACGACATGCTGGAAACCACGGGTAACAACCCCTCTGCACATTGGGCGGTGGGACCCTAGGCCGGTTGCCGCGTCAAGGCAAGGGGGCATATGAGACGTCAAACTACCAGCAATCGCGCGGCTGATCAGCGTTTGAACGGCGCTCACCCCTTACTGGTGGCGGACGCGAAAAAAACCGGGCTGTTGGGGTGAGGTGGGGACGGCGTCGCGACGTCATCTAAACATAACCTGAAGGGGTATTTTTGCGCTCGCGCACCTTCGGGCCCCTGTCGTATGTATGAGGCGTCGGTCAGGGAGCATCAGGGGCGATGCGGCCTTATTCGACGGGCGAAGGAACGGGCATGCAGTACGAAGAGACGCGCCTGCGACATGCCGGGATCGGGGTGCCAGAATGGGCACGATCCGACGATCCCCGCATATTGGCGCGCCGTTACGCGGATTTGCTGTTCAATGACCATGCCTTCATCCGCATGGCCTATCGCAATTTCCACCGCATCGGGCCGGATATGTATCGATCCAGCCAGCCCACACCAGGGCAAATGGATGATCTTGGCCGTATGGGCATCCGTACCATCATCAATCTGCGGGGTCGCCGCCCGACCTGCGGTTCCTATTTCTTCCAGGTGCGGGCCGCGGCCCGGCTGGGCATCGACCTGATCGATTTCCCCGTGCGTTCCCGCGATGTGCCGCGAAAGGAAGATTTGTTGGCGGCCCGTGATCTGTTCGCCCGGCTGACCGGTCCTGCCGTCATGCATTGCAAGGCGGGTGCGGACCGTGTCGGATTGATGAGCGTGCTGTACCAGTTTGTGCATCTTGGCCTGCCGCTGGAACAGGCGATGAGCCAGCTTTCGTGGAAGTACGGCCATCTGCGACAATCGAAGACCGGTATCCTGGACCATTTCTTCGAAAGCTTCCTGGTCACTGGCGGGCGCAGCGTCGATGAATTTTATGCATGGGTCGAAAACGGTTATGACCCGGTGGCGATGAAGGCAGGCTTCCTGTCACGGCGCTGGGCTAACGTCATCATGGACCGGCTGCTGCGGCGGGAGTGACCGTCTGAAAGCCCCTATGCCAACCGGTCGATCTGTTGCGCCGTCAGGTTACCGGGCACGATGACCAGGGGGATATCCAGCGACCCTGCCAATTCACTCGCCAGCCAGGATATAAGCTTGCCCTTGCGTACAGACGCGGGGGCGGCCCCTACGACAAGGGCGTGAATGTCGCCATCCTCGCGTATGGCTTCCAGAATCTCCGCCCCGATACCGCCGCGCCGGAAATGCAGTTCCGCGATCAGGCCCGTCAGGGCCCAGACCTCGCCGGCCAGATCCTGCAGCAGACATTCCGCCTCCTCCCGCTGCTCGGCCTCCATCGTTTCGGCCACGCGCATCCAGCCGTGGCAATCCACAGGTTCGCAGACATGCAGCAAGGCAAGCAGCCCGCCCGTGTTACGGGCGCGCAGTGCGGCAAAGCGAAGGGCGGCCCGGCTTTGCGGGCTGCCATCGACACAAACCAGGAACTTGAACCGTTCAGTCGCCAACGTCTGTTCGGGCGGCAGACGCGGAGATGGAACAGGTTGCTCGTCCCGGCGGTGCCATAGGCCGCCGGACATGGGCATGAACATGACCGATCTCCTGTCAAGAACGGCATGGGATGCGAGGGGCACAACAAAGCCGGGGGGTCAGCCCCGGCCTGCCACGTAATCCCGCAGGCTTTCCACCTCATGGGTGTATTCAGCCAGACGGAACTTCACGACGTCGCCAATGGAAATGACACCGACCAGAATGCCGTTATCCACCACGGGCATGTGGCGGAACCGGCCTTCCGTCATCCGGCTCATCACCGTGGCCACGGTGTCGGTCGGCGTGCAGGATACGACTTTTACCGTCATCAGCGACGAGACAGGCTTGTCCATGACGCTAGCGCCATGCAGGGCCAGTCCGCGCACGATATCCCGCTCGGACAGGATACCCGCTATCCCGCCTGCTTCATTCAGCACCAAGATGGCGCCGATGCGGTTGGCGTGCAGCACATGGGCGACGGTCGATACGCTTTCGTCGGGGCGCGTCGTGATGATGGTGGCGCCCTTGTTTTTCAGGATGGCAGACACATGCATAAGCGGTCCTCCCCTTCCTCCTTCGGGGTGTTAACCCCGTGCAAATCAGGGAACGCGATGTTGCGCCGCACGCGCAAGCCCTATTCTGTGACCCTGCCCAAGCGGGTCAAAAGCAATCGCCGATCGGGTTGGTTGATCCCTACCCGGTCGGCGACATCCAGGGCTTGGCGAAGCTGTTCCGCAGCCCCCGCTTTGTCGCCCAGACGTTCCAGCATTGCAGCCTTTGTCGTGGCAAACAGGGGGTAACGGGCGATCAGCCCGTCGCCCTCCAGCGGGGCCAGGGCCGCCAGCCCTGCCGCCGGCCCGTCGCGTTCTCCCATCGCCACGGCCCGGTTCAGCACGGTGACGGGACCGGGCGACAGGATGATCAACCGTTCATAGAGGCTGACGATATGCGGCCAGTCGGTGGCGTCCCAGGTTGGGGCCATGGCATGGGCGGCGGCGATGGCAGCCTCAATGTGCCAGCGTGTTTCAGCCGGGCCGGCCATGCTGGCCTTCAGGTGCCGGAAGCCGGTGGCGATCAGCCCCGGATGCCACAGTCCCCGATCCTGGTCGGCCAGCAGCACCGGCAGACCATCTGCCCGCTGCCGGGCCGGAAGCCTCGCTGCCGTCAGGCAGGTGAGCGCCGCCATGGCCTCCGCCTCTGGTCGGCCTGCCACCGGATGGTCGGCCAGATACCGTGCCAGATGCAGAGCCTCTGACACCAGATCGGCCCGGATCAACTCCTCCCCATCGCTGCAGCCCACTCCCTCATTGAACAGAAGATAGAGGGTGCCCAGGACGGCCTCCAGCCGTTCAGGCAGGTCGCCGCCTGCGGGGATGGCAAAGGGCACCTTCACGTCGGCCAGCTTGGCCTTCGCCCGCGTGATCCGCTGGGCCACGGTTGGTTCCGACAGCAGAAAGGCCCGGGCGATCTGTCCCGTGCCAAGTCCACAGACCGACTTCAAGGTCAGCGCTACCCGCACCTCCAGTGTCAGCACAGGATGGCAACAGGCGAATATCAGGCCCAGCTTCTCGTTTGATAATTCGGCGGCAAAGCGTGGATCGTCGGTGGCGGCTGCGTCATCGGGCAGACTGTCGGCCAGATCCTCTGGCGTGAAGGCGGCGGTGAAGCGGCGCCGGCGCAGGCCGTCCACCGCTTCGTTCCGCGCTGCCCGCCATAGCCAGCCCACGGGGTTGTCGGGAATGCCTGTGCGGGGCCAGACATGCAGTGCCTTGGTCAGGGCTGACTGCACAATCTCTTCCGCATCGTCCAAACGGCCCGGCCCCAGCAGCCGCGCCAGCCGGGCGGTCAGGCGCCCAGCCTCCGTGCGGAACAGGCCCGCAATAAGCGGTCCCGCATCCTCAGCCATCGATATTGTCGACCTGCCGGATTTCGACCACTCCATACTTAATGTGTGGACATTCGGCTGCGACGGCCTCGGCGTCGGCATAGTCCGTCGCCTCAATGATAAAGAAGCCGCCGATCACTTCCTTGGCTTCCGCATAAGGGCCATCCGTGGCCACCAGGCTGCCAGACCGGGCCGTCAGATGGCGTCCGCCCTCGTCGCGCAGCTTCTCGCCGCCCGCCATCCGCCCTGCCATGCCCAGTTTCTGAGCCCAGGCACTGTATTCCTGAATGATTGCCTGCATCTCGTCCGGGGACAGCGAGGCAAAGGTGGCGGGGTTTTCCCGCAGGATCAGCATAAACTTGGCCATGGAATGCTCCCTCATGGATCAGGCCCGGCGCCCATCGCCGAACCTGATCCCCCTGACGACCCAGCTTTCGTGGTTTCGACAGGATTGTCGAAAATTTTTTCACACCCCACTATTGAAGGGAGAGCATGGTTTGGTTCGGGGATGATGATGAAGCTTGAAGACCGTATGGCGGTAAAGCTGCTGGCGCTGGCGTCGGTACAGCTGGGCAAGGCCGTGAACGAGAGCCTGTGTACCGAACCGGACCGCCGGCTGGTCAGGGGATTGCTGTCGGATGTGAAGGAACTGCTGTCGGATTTCGAACAGCAGTATTTCCAGGACCAACAGGGGTAAAGGCGGCGTCCGGCACCATAAAATTTCTCGTGCCGGTCCGGCGGGGGCGGCGCCCCCAACGCCGGCTCTGGCACCCTCAGGTGCGACCCACCTGGGCTTTACGCTTCATATGGTCGGTCGGTCGGGCGGCCCGCCATTCCTTCTCACGCAGATCGGCTGCACCCACATCATTGACGTGGGGCTGCCGCGCGGCCGGATGCTGCATCGGGCCGGGTTTCATCCGAGCCTGTCGCCATTCGCTTTCGGCCAGACGGGGGGAGGTATTGTTCGGCATCGGCATGATCAACTCCATTTCCGTGAAAAGCGGGTTTCCACTGGTTCCACTCTCGGCAAATCAACAATCCCCTGCTACCCATGTTCCCGGTGATCACCCGGCAGGGGAGGGACGGTAGTGGACGGAAACGATATTGCAGGCCATGCGGCCCACGGCTTTTCCATGGTGGAAGAGACGTTGATGTTCCTGTCCGTCGCCGTTACCTGCATCCTACTCCTTCATCGTCTGCGAATCAGCCCTGTTCTGGGTTACCTAGCCGGCGGCCTTATTCTCGGCCCCTCGGGCTTTGGCGTCGTGACGCTGGAGGAGGATGTCCGCGCCGTGGCGGAGCTGGGCGTGGTCTTCCTGTTGTTTCTGATCGGCCTGGAATTGTCGGGCGACCGTCTGCGCGCCTTGCGCCGGTGGGTCTTCGGGCTTGGATTGGCGCAGTTCCTGGTGACGGGGGCCCTTCTGGCCGTTGTGGGGGTGTTGCTGGGCCTTAAGGTGCCGGTGGCGGTTCTGCTGGGAGGCGGTTTGGCGCTGTCCTCCACTGCGGTCGTGGTGCAGTTGCTGATCGAACGCGGACAGGTGGCTTCCCCCACCGGACGCGTCACCTTCGCCGTGCTGCTGTTACAGGATCTGGCGGTTGTCCCGCTGCTGCTGCTGGCCACCACCCTGTCGGGCCCGCCGGGGCAGTCGGTGCCCCTGGCGCTGGCTGTTGCCGTGGGCAAGGCGGTACTGGCCGTGGCGCTGATCCTCCTGCTGGGGCGATTTACTCTGGGTCCCCTGCTGCGGGCTGTGGCGGCGACGCGCAGTACCGAACTGTTCACCGCGACAGCCTTGCTGATCGTGCTGGGGACAGGCTGGGCAACGGGGCTGGGTGGGCTATCGGCGGCGTTGGGTGCCTTCCTGGCGGGACTCGTCCTGGCAGGGACTGAGTTCCGGCATCAGGCCGAATCGGACATGCAACCTTTCAAAGGCCTGTTGCTCGGCCTGTTCTTTCTGTCCGTCGGTCTTGGCATCGATGTCGCTGCCATCGCCGATCACGTGCACTGGATCGTCCTGGGTGTCCTGGGCCTGATCACCTTGAAGGCGCTGGTGGCCGGTTTGTTGGCAAGGGCCTTTGGTGCGCCGCGCGATGTCGCCATCCGGTCCGGCCTGCTGCTGGGGGAGGCGGGGGAATTCGCCTTCGTCATCATCACCACTGCCGTTACGGGGCGGTTGATCGACAATGGCTGGGGGCAGACCTTGGCCGCGACGGTGGGCCTTTCCATCGCCGTTACTCCCTTCCTGCCGGCCCTGGCCGACCGGCTGGTGGCGCGGTTCGCGCCGCCTTCCGCTTCTGCCACCATGGGCAGCGGGGAGGACGAGGAGCCGCATAATCACGTCATCATCTGTGGATTCGGGCGCGTGGGCCAAACAGTTGCTGCCCTGATGGCGCGCCAGCAGGTGCCTTTTGTTGGTATCGACATGAATGCCGATCTGGTCCGGCAACATGCATTGAAGGGGCTGCGCATACTTTATGGTGACAGCGCCCGGCATGAAACGCTGAAGCGATTGGGCGCCGATCATGCCGTGGCCGCCATCATCACCCTGGATGACCCACAGGCGGCCGCCCGCACCGTCGCTGCCTTCCGCGACCATTGGCCAAGCCTGCGCCTGTTTGCCCGTGCCCGCGACCGGGCCCACGCGGCCGCCTTACTGGCTCTTGGCGTAGAGGCTGTCGTGCCGGAAACTTTTGAGAGTAGTCTGGTCCTTGCGCAGGGGGCGCTCGAATCACTGGGGGTGCCATCTGCCGCCGTTGATGAGCTCGTAACGCTCTATCGTGAGACCGACCATGGCATGACCAAAGCCAGCGACGGCCAAACCTGAGCAGCTTTCAGGGCCTATCCTTCCGCGCCACAAAAAAAGATTAACGCACTTGGCGGATAGTGCGATGGTTCGCCGGGCGCTGGCCTGCCCCAAAAGGGGTAGGCGGGCCGGCTATTCATTGACGGGAGCGGGATCGTGAGCCGGTCCATCGAAGGCGTATCGAACTGGATGCATATGTTCCGCTGGATCGTGAAGCTGATCCGCGATGAATATGGTGTCGATGAAAAGATACTGACCCGCACCGCCATGCTCGAGACCGACTGCGGCCTCGCCATCGAACAGGTGGAAGAGGTTCTGGAGATCATCGCCGAAAGCTTCGAGGTGCGCTTTCCTTCCGGCACACTGGATGAAGTGCTGAAGCTTGAAGAATTGTGCATGCTGGCGGCGTGGCTGCGTGGCCTGTTCAAGAAGCCGGAATTCATCTCTGCGGATTTCGAGGGGCGCTGCCGCGCCTCCAACCCGCTTGCCGGAGCCTGATCTCCGGTCCATATCAGAAGCCCTGATTTAACATCCGGGCGTATGCCGATATGACCATCCATCTTCTGCGTCTGGCTGTGGGTGCCGAAAGCCTTCAGTCCATGCGCGACTGGCGCCGTGATCACCAGATCACGTGGCAAGGGCGCGCCGTCGTTCCCACTTATACAAAGCGGGCACCGACCCGGGCGGCGGAGCTGCTGGATGGCGGCTGCATCTATTGGGTGGTTAAGGGCTTTGTGCAGTGCCGTCAGCGCTTTGTCGGTTTTGACATGATCCGCGATGTCGATGGCACTGAATATTGTCGCATGCTGATGGATCCGGAACTGACCGAAACCGTCGCAATGCCCAAGCGCCCTTTCCAGGGGTGGCGCTATCTGAAGCCAGAGGAAGCGCCGGCTGATCTGGGAGAAGGGCAGGGGGGCGACCCTCTGCCGGATCATCTTCTGGCCGAGTTGCGGGCCCTGGGGCTGGCCTGAAGGAAAATGCGGCAGGTGCGAAAATAGTTGTTGCAGTGCCCAGTCACCGGGTCTATACCCCGGCTCCCGCTTGGGGCGGCGCTTTGCGGTGCTGAGACGAGAGGGGTTTGGGTGTTGGTTTTGGCCAGTATCCGATGGTTCTTTGGCTGGTTTTTCTGGCCATACAAGTTAACAAGAAGTTGACCATTAATGGTTGGTGGTTGTTAAGCGGTTGTTAAGACTGTTTGATGATTGTCGGTCTGGTTGGTTGCTTTGGCTGTTGATTTTCGGTGCTGGTGACGGCGGTGAAAAAA